>CAJOEN010000017.1:0-18628 GCA_905233475.1 uncultured Bacteroidales bacterium | reverse complement strand
TGAGAGCGTTGTTATTCTCCGTTTCACTATAGAAAAAGCCACTGGCGTTTTCTTCACTCCGGCACGCCATTATTCCATTCTTTTGCCTACCCCAAGTTGCACTTTGGGTTATTGAGAGCAGCTCTTTCCGAGAGCATTTTTTTATCGTACACTAATAATTTTATTTGCAAAACCATGATTTCATGGGCTTTATGTCGCTGTTTTTGGTGAAAAATAATCTAAGAGCATGAAGACCAAATTATGAAAAGGAAAAAAAATTTTTCATTTTCATAATGATGTTTTATGCTTTTTTTTTCTGTAAGTGTTTAATTATTAATATATTGCCGTCTTATAATTCCTGACTTTCAACTCTTAATTCTTAATTCTTAATTCTTAAATCACCCCTCGTATCCAAAGCGTCGCAGGGCGTTCTCGCTGTTGCGCCAGTCTTTAAGCACTTTAACGTGCAATTGCAGGAAACATTTCTTTCCCGTGAAATCCTCTATATCCTTGCGAGCCTCGGTACCTACTTTTTTCAGCGGCTTGCCTTCGTGACCGATGATTATGGCCTTCTGCGACTCGCGTTCGGTGTATATTACCACCGAAATTTTGTCGATGCCGTCCTCTTCCTTGTACGACTCCACCACAACCTCGGTGGAATAAGGGATTTCCTTCTGGTAGTGGAGCAGTATCTTTTCGCGGATTATCTCCGAAACAAAGAAACGCATGGATTTGTCGGTTAGCTCGTCCTTGGGGAAATACGGCGGATTTTCGGGCAGCAGTTCCATAATCTTGTCGAAAATCTTGTCGATATTGAATTTCTCCGTTGCCGAAGCGGGAATTATTGTAGCGCGCGGAATCTGGTTTTGCCAATACTCTATCTTTTTCAGGATTGTCTCCTGGTCGGAGGTATCTATCTTATTTATAACCAATATAATAGGCACCTTGGATTTTATTATTTTCTGCAAGGTATCCTGATTTTTCAGGGTTTCTCCCACTTCGGTTACCAATAGGAACAAATCGGCGTCCTGCAATGCGGAATCCACAAAGCCCATCATGCTCTCGTGTAGCTTGTAGTGCGGATTTACAATACCCGGGGTGTCGGAATAGACAATCTGGAAATCCTCTCCGTTCACAATGCCCATAATGCGGTGGCGCGTGGTCTGTGCCTTGGAAGTGATGATGGAAAGTTGCTCTCCCACGAGGGCGTTCATAAGTGTGGATTTGCCCACGTTGGGGTTTCCTACTATATTTACAAAACCGGCTTTATGCTTTGTTTCCATGACTTACAGCATTTTCAGGAAACCGACTTCCTTTGCGGAGAGTTCGCGCCAGCGGCCGCGGGGAAGGTTTTTCTTGGTAAGTTCGGCAAAAATCACACGGTCGAGTTTGTACACCTCGTATCCCATCGATTCGAAAATGCGGCGCACAATGCGGTTGCGTCCCGAGTGGAGTTCAACACCCACCACATTGCGGTCCTCGGCGCTGTATTCCACGGCATCCACAGCTATGTCGCCATCTTCAAGGCTGATACCTTCAAGCATACGGTTGCGGTCGGCGTTGGTAAGGGGCTTGTCGAGTTCCACATGGTAAACCTTGCGTGCACCAGTGGAAGGATGGGTGAGTTTTTTTGCCAGCTCGCCGTCGTTGGTAAACAGCAGCAGTCCTGTGGTGTTGCGGTCGAGGCGGCCAACGGGGTAAATACGTTCGGTGCAGGCGTCGGCAACAAGGTTCATCACCGTTTTGCGCTCCTGCGGGTCGTCCATAGTGGTGATAAAGCCCTTGGGTTTGTTGAGAAGTATGTAGCGTTTGCGCTCCGACACAAGTTTTTCGCCGCCATAATGCACCACGTCGCCGGGTTTTACCTTAAATCCTAGCTGTGTTACCACCTCGCCGTTAACCGATACTGCTCCGCTTTCGATAAGCACATCGGCTTCGCGGCGCGAGCAGATGCCTGCGTTGGCTATGTATTTGTTCAAACGAGTGGTGCCGTCGTCTTTCTTATTGCTTTCTGTCTTTGGAAAATAGTCTCTTTCGTATTCCCTTGAGTTTCCGCCTCTGCGGTCGTTGCGACGCTCTGAAAAACTGTCGCGGCCTCTGCGTTGCGGACGGTATTCTTCATATTCGTCGCTGTCGTCGTCAAAATTGTTTTGGAAATCGTTGTATGAGCTGTTGTGTCGGTATTTCTTTTCGTAACGGTCGTTGTCGCGACGGCTATCGCGCTTGTCGCGGAAACCTCTGTTTTCGCGATAGTTACGGTTGTTGCGACGCTCGTTGTAAGATCCGAAATTCTTACTTTGGTCGGGTTCGAGGTCAAACCAGTTTTCATTTTGTATAGCCCTTTGGCGACGGATTTCGTCGCGCTCGTAGTCGTCATCGCGACGGCTGTTGCGGCGGTCGCCACGGCCGGGACGCTCGTCCCTGCGGCCTTTGTTTTGGTAATTGTTATTTCTTGCACGGCGGTTGTTGTCCCTGCCGTTGCGGCTATCGTCTTCGCGACGATTGTTTCTGCGTTTTTCCATTGTATTTAAAATAAAATCATTGTCCGAATTTATAAGTGTACCACGAGAGATTTTCCTTCATCTGTGTGTCGAGCACAACGTCTATCTCCTTGGCCATCATCAGGAAAATATTTAGGTCGTGGTTGGCGAGCCATTTGGTGGCCACCGCCTCTTTTTTGCAAGCTAGGGCGAAATAAAAGTTCACCTCGTGGGTGTTTTTGCGAATCCATTCGCGTGCCTCGGCCTCGCCGTCGATGGCGTTGCTGAGTATGGCAAGCCACTCGTATTTGTTCTTGAAAAGCCACAGCATGGCGTCGATGTCGCCCCTAACGGCGTTGGAAAAGGCCGCCAGCTCGGGATAGCCGTTATTGACAAGGAATTTGAAGAAATCCTTGCGGCCTTTCAGCGACTGGTACAGCGCCAGAAGTATCTTTATATCGTACTTTTCCATGCTATTTTGTTATCCAAAAATACACAAGTAATTGAACTATAATAGATTATGGTGTAATGACTTGTTTTGTGGCTTTCTACAAAAATACACTAATTTATTGAATTTCACCAAGTTTTTTTTGCAAAAAAAAACACACGCCTTTTTGACGTGTGTCCTATTTTCGTGACTCCGGAGGGATTCAAACCCCCAACCTGCTGATCCGTAGTCAGCTGCTCTATTCAGTTAAGCTACGGAGCCATTCAAAAATCGTTTGCAAAGGTACAAACTTTTTTTCAACTTACAAAGAAAAAAAACTTTTTTTTTGAAGTAATATCATCAATGCGTTATCAATCAATATATTAAAAATAATAAAAAAGTTGCCTGCCACAGACAATTTTCTACAAAAAACCTTGTGTGGATAAGGCTCAGAAAGCGTTTTTGAGGCGTTTTCGCAAAAAAATCAGAGAGTTTCTTTCAACTCCTGCAGAAATTGTTTGATTTCGACAAGTGTGTCGATAGCTTTGATTTTTTCGTCGTCCACATCGGAGGTTTTTAGTTGTTCCTTGGCTCCGGCAAGTGTGAAGCCGCATTCTTTTGTGAGATGAAATATTTTGCGTAAGTTCTCTATGTCGGACCGGGTGAACTGGCGTTTGCCCTTTTTGTTCTTTGTGGGGCGGATACAATCGAACTCCTTTTCCCAATAACGTATCAGTGAAGTGTTTACGCCGAACATATCGGCAACTTCGGAAATGGAATAATATAGTTTGTCCATGGTTATGTCAAAATAAAATCTTCAACTCTCTTCAACAAGATACTCCCCTATCGTCATGGTGTCGCGGTTGAAAGCCACACCGACTTTCACCGCACGGCGGTCTTGTGTCTGGTACGGCAGGAAATAGCCTTTGCCGTTGATTTGGTCGAGAGCCTGCTGCGCAGTGCCGTTCACCTTCAATTCGAACACGTAGGTGGCATCGGGCATCAGCAACACAAAGTCGATACGTCCGTTGGCGCACTTCACCTGCGTGCGGGCATATACGTTGAGCATGTTGAAAATCAGCCAGAAAGTGTATTCGTAGAAACCTTCGTAGTTTTTGGCCTCCTCCAGTTTCTTTTGGAAACCCTCAACGTATGGTATTCCGGCAAGGAAGGCTTTCATCTCCTGCATGGCTGCATCGATGTCGTTGTGTATAATGCACCGATAAAAACGCAGAGCGAAACCGTCCTGCACCTGACTCTGGTCCAAGCCTGTATATACAGGTATCAAGCCCCTGACAAGACCCGTACGCACTTCTTTGTTGGGCACGGCCAGCACGTATGAATCGGTAACACGGTCGTAATCCTTGATAGTAAGATAGCCGCTCTGATAGAGCAACGGCAATGCGGAAGTCATTGCTTCGGTAGGCACGTCGAAAGAAGTAGCGGTGGCCTCGATATGTTCCATTGTGGTTATGTCGGTGCGGAAATGCTGCATCTGTCGTATCAAAAACGATGGTGTGCCACTGTCGAACCAGTAATGACTCACTTTTTCCTGCAAAAAACATTTCATCAGGCTGAACGGATTGTAAATTTCCGGGGAAACGTCGGCAAACTTATATCCGTCGTACATAGCCTTGAGTTTCTGGTGCATCTCCTCAGGTGTGCATTCATAAGCCTTGGCAAGATTCTCAATATCGGGAGCCATGTCGTTAACAAGTTCCTGTTCGGTAATTCCGCACAAGGCCGCATATTTCGAATCCATGGAGATATTTGTCAGATTGTTGATGGTAGAGAAAATGCTGAGTTGAGAAAACTTGGTGATGCCCGTAATGAAACAGAACCTTATCATAGCCTCGTTGGCCTTGAGTTGCACATAAAACTCCTGCATCACGTTGCGGAAGTCGTCGAGCACATCGTTTTCATGCAGAACGTCGAGCAATGGCGCATCGTATTCATCTATTATCACCACAACTTGTTTACCCGTCTGCTGAAAAGCTCTATGTATCAAACCGTTGAGCATCTTTCCCGGCGATGTTTCCAATTCGTTTCTACCATATTTATTACCCAACAATGAATCCATAAGCCACATTAGGGTTTTCCGCAGTTCATCCGCCGACGGCTGTTGTTTTGTAACGCTCAAATCCAGATGAATAACGGGAAATGTTTCCCATTCCTTCTCAAGTTCCATTATCTTAAGTCCCTCGAAAAGGTCTTTCCTTCCCTCGAAATACGAGCACAAAGTAGTGGAAAGCAACGACTTGCCAAAACGTCGCGGACGGCTTAGGAATACGTACTTCATTCGTGTCATCTCAAAAACCAAATCGGTTTTGTCGATATATACGTAATCATTGTCCCTTATTTCGGAGAAAGTCTGTATGCCTACTGGATATTTTCTTTGTGTCGTATAATCCATTTCTGTGAGATTTTGATTTTGCAAAGATACTGATTTTTTTTCAATTTAGGAAGCAAACGTTAAAAACGCAGAGAATAATTATGCGCCGATGAGTTTCGGGTTGTTCCGGTGCCTTTCGCTGTCGCGAAGGGTTTTCTTTTCGATGTTTCTTTGCAGGGCGTCGGGGTTTGGTTGGCAATGCAGTTTACCACCCATATCACGTCGGCAAGCATGTCGGCGAGGGATTTGTCCAAATTATATACTGTTAGTTTACAGGTTAATTGTAGTTTCTGGCACCGAATATAGCACTGCCTACCCGCACAATGGTACTGCCTTCTTCCACTGCTATGGGATAGTCTCCCGACATTCCCGTCGATATTTCGCAAAAATCGTTTTTATCCGAAAAATACCTGTCTTTCAGACGGTTGAAAATATTTTTCAAATTGCGGAACTCCGTGCGTACAAGTTGCTGCTTGTCAGTGTTTGTAGCCATTCCCATCACTCCCACCAAATTTATGTTGCTCATGGCCTTGTAGTCGTCGGAATCGAGCAAGGCACAGGCTTCGGCAAAGTCCAAACCGAATTTGGTTTCTTCGGAGGCTATGTGGAACTGTAGCAGGCAATTAACGGTGCGACCTTTTTTGGCGGCCTCCTTGTCTATCTCCTTCAGCAGGTTGAGACTGTCCACGCTGTGTATCAGCGAAACGAAAGGTACGATATACTTTATCTTGTTGGTTTGCAGATGTCCTATGAAATGCCATTGAATATCGTTGGGCAAAGCCTCGTGTTTGTCGCGCATTTCAATGGCCTTATTCTCGCCAAAAACGCGCTGTCCGGCATTATAAGCCTCCTGTAAGTCGGTTACAGGCTTGGTTTTGGAAACGGCCACAAGGGTGACGTTTTCATTCAATTGTTTTCTTATTTGTTCTAAATTTTGGGCTATACTCATTTTTTATCCTCGGTTTTTCTGCCATTGTTGAAATAATGCTGCGGCAGTTTGTCTTGGTCGATGTGCTTGTTTTGGTTCATGAACCTGTCGCGGTAACGCTTGGAGCGTCTTTCGCCGAACTTAGGAAAAAACACTGTGGCACACAATCTGTATGTTACGTATAGTATTATTATCCCGATTATGAAGTACCAAAAAGCCATTTTTTATTTGTAAAAAAAATATAACGCCACAAAAGTTTTTTTATTGTAACAACGGCTATTCCCTCTTTATAGTGGTAGCGCCGATCAAACGGTCATAACGGTCGGCGGGTGTGCGCTGGTACAGGAAGATGTAATAATCGTTTCTTGTCTCAAAAAAATCGCCCTCAAGCACCGAGGTCTGCCCCTCACTACTGCCTGCCGGCACAAAAACTATCTGATATGAATAATATCCCTGTTTTACGAGTATGCGCGATGTGTAAGCCTTCATCTGAGGCTGCCATTGCAACATATTCTCGTCGGTGAAGTCCCAGCCTGCAAAGTCGCCAACAATGTGGAAAGCACCGTCCAAACGCGGTGAGGCCATAGGCAGTGAGAAATTCACCCACACGTAGTCCGCCTCCACTTCGGCCTCGTTTCTATTGGCCGCCGACACCTTGAACTGCCCGTTTAAACCCTCGCGGAAGACATAGCTTTTGCGCGAACGGTCTTCTTCGGGCTTAAGATATGCGATGTTTTCGCCACCGAAAATTTCCATACTTGCTGTAGTGTACATGGGTATGTTGATGTTGCTTATGTCGAAAAAACGGAACACGTTGCCTCCCGGGAACACGTTAGCGTCCTTCCAGCGATACTGTAGCTCGCTACCCTTTATGCTGTTTATTGGCAGTTCGCGACACAGGTCGTTACGTCCGTTTTGGCGCACATACAGATGCAAATATTGGTGCGGATTGTTGAAAAACGTGCCTTTTGGTGGATTAACAAACACCGATACATTTTGATTGCGGTTTTTGCCATCCGAACCAAGCGTTTGCCCAATCTCCGCCTGAATATCGGCCTGCACTTCGTAAACGTAGAAACGGCGTGTAAACAAAATGCTGTCCGGATTGTCGTCGCTGAAAACGGTGAGCAGGTAGTTGCCCGAGGCGGTAAAAGTGGTCATTTCGTTGGGGATTGTCTCCCAATAGTGTACGTAAGGTTGCCTTGTAGTAAAGGAATTGCGGCTATTGCCTATGGGAGCAGTCTCGAAACCGCTCAGGTAATCCGACACGGCTATGTCCGACACCTGCCAGTCGTGGGTGCAGTGCTGAATGCGGTAGCTGTAGTAGCGGCTTTCCTCGCCAAGCACGTCGAACTGTAGCAGAAGTCTGTCGGCACCGCCCAAACGCAGAATGGGTTGTGAGAGTTCCACGCTCTCGCGTTGCAAAATTATGGTTTTTACAGCATTGCTGCACACGGTGTCCCTAACTATTTGTCCATAACTTATATTGCTGAATGCAAGCAGGATGACAAGATTAGCAAGAGTTTTTTTCATCGTTTTTTGACGTTGTGTTTAGACTTGCAAAGTTAGCATTTTTTTGTAACTTTGTTTGTGTAAATATCGTTTTTGCATGGAAAAAGCTATAAAATGACAGCCATGCTCAAGTTACTTGGGATTAAATTCGGCGAGGACAATCAAAGAAAACTGTCTGGGGTGTCAATAACTTGTCTTTACTGAAATATTAACGTGTTTACATTTAGTTTTTTGCAGTAATTTTTAAAATCGCATTGGTACGGACTGTCGCAGTGCGCTCCCATCTCCATTTCGGGTTCGAAGCCCTGTAAAACGTCGCGGAACTCGGATAAATGTTGCTCCACTTCGGGCAAATGTTTTTCCGCAAAGTCAAGCATATTGGTTACAGCAAAGTCCGACTCGCCTACACGATTTACTAAGTTGAAAGTGTGAATGTTGCGCAAGGCATTTTTGCAAACGTAGTACTGCACCGACAAATCCCATTCAATGGCGGAATTGATCTTGTCGGAGTGCTTCACCTCGAAAATATCGTGGCTTCCGTCAGCGTTTTTGCGTAGCACATCGGTGAGCACAAGTACGTCGCTGTATAGGATTGCCGCCTCGAAAATTATTACTTCTTCCTGACTTCCAAGTAGTTGTATTGTGGTATTTACGTATTCGCTAGTGGGGTAGCGGAAACGTTGTTTCATGTCCACACCGTTTGGGAATGTGCTTTTGAACACAGCCTCGAAACTGTGTCCTGCGTTGAAACGACGGAGGGTTTCAGCGTCGGGAGGGGTTTTGAGATTGGATTTGTACTTGTCCAAATATAACATTTTTCGGCACTGCATACCACGCACGAATGAAGTTTTGGAAAAAGTATAGAAAGAATGTTTTGGCATAGTTTAACTTATTGGAAACAAAATAAATACCGATACATCCCAAAGGGCGTGCGACACAATAACGGTAAGCAGGTTGCGGTTGTAATAATACAAGGCACTCCAAAAAAGTCCGCAAACAAGGGCGGCCATAATGAGCATAAAATTAAGCGATGGTATATGTACTGCGCTGTATATCAGTGCAGTGATAACTATAACCCATGGCGAAGGGATTTTTTTTGAAAGTTCGTTTTGTACAAAACCGTGCCAGAAAATCTCTTCGGCAGGACCGATAAGCAATAGCAGAGCCAAGCTTATAAACAATTGGTTTTCACCGTTTTTTATATCATATACACTTGCTACCTGACCTTGTGCGAAATCGAAAAGGAGATTGGAAAAGTAGTTGCCCAACCAAAATACTCCCCATAGCACCGCCGCCGAGACAACGCCTAAGGCTATGTCTTTCCAAGAAAAATGTATATTTCCGATTATCAGTAGTTTAGCAAATAAAAATGACAATATTGTAAGTAGCGCGGCCGAAATCGGCATTGTAATCCAAAAATCGAATTTGGTGGCTGTAATTGGAGCGAACATCACAAACCACAGAACGAAGGCCGTAACAATAGCTATGATAGGTCGTTTGCTCATATAAACGCTGATATTACGTTTGCCAAAACCAGTAGCATCGAAAATACGAGCACTAATTTTGCCGACATGCCGTCCAAAGCGGCTATGTCCTCGGGCTTTTGGCTTGATTTCATTGCTTTTATGTTTTTTATAGCCATTGGCAACGACAGCAGTACGGCAAGCGTTGTCCAACTCGTTATGCCAAGTGTAACCAGCACAATAATAGCTATATACGGCAGTATTTCCAAAATAGTGTAATATATTTTGGCCGCGCGCAAGCCTATAAGCATGGCAAAGGAGCGAGTGCTGGCTGCATGGTCTATTTCACGGTCGCGGGTGTTGTTGGCGTGCAAGATTCCTACCACAAAAAATCCCACAGGCACCGACACCGCCATAACGTTACAATCAACCTTGCCAAGCAGGGTTAAACATGTGCCAAGAGGTATCAGCACGCCGAAAATTAGAAATATGTCCAAGTCGCCTAAAGCATTGTATTTCAGAGGAGAGTAAAGAAATGTAAGAGCAAATCCCGCCAAACCTACGTACAAAACGCCTATATTGGTTTGGCTTACGATGAAAAGTCCCAATGCCACGCCTACAATTCCCAGTGCTATGCCGTACCAAAGAATTGTTTTTGGTTTGAATATTCCTTTGATAATCAGCAGATTGGTCTGTCCGATGTTGCCTTCGCTGTCCACGCCGCTTTTGTAGTCGAAATAGTCGCTGATGAGGTTGCCGGAAAAGTGGAAAATCAATGCCCCAACAACGCAGGCCGACGCCATAAGCCAGTTGATTTGGAAATTATTATAAAATATATACGAAACAGCCACCAAAGCGGGCATTGTAGAGGCGGGAAACGACCACGGTCTTACCGCCAGAAACCATTGTTTTACTGTTGCCATTTTATTATGATTTGAAATAATAAACTCTTAATTTTCAACTCTCAACTCTTAACTAACTTTCCACCTCTTCTAATTCGAAAGGTACAAACCCCATCTCTTTGGCCTGTTGTTCGTTGGAGGTGAAATAAACGGCAGATACTTCGGTACAGAGCACGCCGTTTGCGTCGAAAATCTTCACCTCAATGTCGGCAAGGTTGCGTCTAACCCCCGACAGCTTGGCACGCAGGGTTATACGTCCGTCATTGATATTGATTGACTTGCGGTAACGAACATCCAAACGAACGGTAACTCCCGAAGTCTGTAACTTGCGAAACACCACCCACGATGCAATCTCGTCGGCAAGGGTGGCCTGAATACCGCCGTGAAGCACGTTAATCCAGCCTTGAGTGTCGTAAGTGGGTTGCCATAGCGACACAATATCGTCGCCGTCCTCGTAAAACTCCATCCGCAGGCCGCTCGGATTGGTAGGACAGCAACCGAAACAGTTGTAATTGGGAGTTCCAGCCCACGCGTTGTGTATCTTTCTCATTTTAAAAAAAGTTTTAGTTTTTAACCTTTGGGCAAAATCTATTTTTTAATTGCAAATAAATAATAAAAACGACAAAACGCCGTTAAAATTGTAATTACTAACGACAAAAAATAAAAAAAATGGTATTCTGTTTCATGAATTTGGGCATTTGGGAGATTTTACTTATAGCCTTGGTAGTGCTTCTGCTTTTCGGCGGAAAAAAGATTCCCGAACTTATGCGCGGTCTTGGCAAGGGTGTCAGGAGTTTCAAAGATGGTGTGAATGGCATTGGCGATGAACCACAAAGCACCGACGGGAACAGGGACAATCTTTCGGAAAAGGAAGATGAACGACAGACAAAAGGCTGATAGTCAGGATTTCAGTTTTTGGGAACACCTCGACATACTGCGTTCATATCTTATAAAGATAATAGTAGCGGTAACGGTTTTTTCTGTGTTGGCGTTCCTTTTTAAAGATATTCTTTTTGCCATTGTCCTTGCCCCCAAGGACGGCGATTTTATTACGTATCGCCTTATCGACAGGCTTCCTCACTGGCTTGGAGTGGGGGCGGAGCAAAGCTCTATGTCGGATACAATGCTGATAAACACCGAGTTAAGTCAGCAATTTATGACACATCTCAAAATGTCGCTCTACGCAGGCGTATTACTTGCTATGCCCATTGCTATCTATCTGATTTTTAGATTTATATCTCCTGCACTCTATGCAAATGAACACAAAAATACTACATGGGCATTAGTGGGCGGATACCTTATGTTTATGACAGGCATAGCGGTGAGTTATTTTATTATTTTCCCTTTCGCCTTCCGTTTTTTACTCAACTATCAAGTGAGCGGCGAGGTGCGCAACTACATCACATTGCATTCGTACACGAGCACCCTCACAGCCCTTTCTGCCATTATGGGCATAATGTTCGAATTACCGGTGCTTTGCTGGCTTTTGGCAAAACTTGGTGTCCTGAGCCACGATTTTATGAAAAAATACCGCCGCCACGCCATCGTAATCATTCTTGCAGTGGCCGCCATCATAACCCCAACCACCGATGTTTTTACTCTGATACTCGCTTCGTTACCAATCTATCTGCTTTATGAAATGAGCATAGTGGTAGTGCGAAGAAATAAAAAAATAATCGAAAAAACGGAATAATATCGAATAAAATTCTTATGTTTGCAAAAGGCTTGCTAGGCCAATAAATTTGTAGCAATATAAAACACAACCAATTAGCAATAAAAAAAATATTTGTCATGAGAAAAAAGATAGTAGCCGGCAACTGGAAAATGAACAAAACTTTCGACGACGCTTACGAACTTGTCGAAAAAATTGCCGATGAACTTGAAAAGATAGCCACTCCCGAAATGAATGTGGTTGTTTGTCCGCCTTTCCCATTCTTGGAGATGTGTGGCGATATGTCGCAGGAGTCTTTCTTTGCCGTTGGTGCACAGGATGTTAGCGAACACGAAAGCGGTGCCTACACCGGCGAGGTTTCGGCAGCCATGCTTGCTTCGATGGAGATTGACTACTGCATTGTGGGACACAGCGAACGTCGTGCCTACCACAACGAGAGCAACGAAGCAATCGCCAACAAGGTAAAACAGCTTTTGGCCAACGATATAAGTCCCATTTTCTGTTGTGGCGAGAAACTGCCCGAACGCGAAGCCGACAAGCAGTTCGAAGTGGTGGAGAAACAAATTTCCGAAGGACTTTTCGGACTTACCGCCGAAGAATTTGCCAACATCGTTATCGCCTACGAACCCGTGTGGGCAATAGGCACAGGCAAGACAGCCACCCCGCAGCAGGCGCAGGAGATGCACGCCTTTATCCGCTCGCTTATAGCCAAGAAGTACGGCAAGGCCGTTGCCGACGACACCACCATTCTGTACGGCGGCAGCTGCAACGCCAAAAACGCCAAGGAGCTCTTCGCCAACCCCGACGTGGACGGCGGACTTATCGGCGGCGCCTCGCTCAAAGCCGAAGATTTTCTGACAATAGTGAAGGCAAGAATATAACGGAAACGCTTAATAATAAAAACCTCCCCAACCGAAAGGTTGGGGAGGTTTTTTGTTAGCTGAAGTGTGAGATGTGATTTGTTAAGACGTTAAGATGCGAAGGAGTTCAACTGCAAACTCAATACTTTGAAGATTTCCAGATTTCCAGATTCTCCGATCATCTGAACATCTGAATATCTGAATATCTGAATATCTGAACATCCTAACTCAATCGGTAAACATCACTACCCAGTGGTACTTGCGGGTGCCGATGTCTTCGGCAAAGCCAACGCCGATTTTGGTGAAGTCGGGATTGAGTATGTTGTCGCGGTCGGCTTTAATGTCCATCCAACCATCAAGAACCTCCTGTACTGTGCTACGGAACACCCCCGACCAAGCGATGTTTTCGCCCGACACACTGAATTTTACATTGTACTTGCGCAACATCTCGTCGGGCATGCCGTAGCGCGACGACTTATGCACATAATACTGCTCGGCAAGCATGTCTTCGCCCTTTATCTGTGCCACACGGCTTATTTCGCTTTTCAATTCCAGTGGCTGTAACCCCTTTTTCTCTCTTATATCATTGATACCCAACGCAATGTCTTTTTGCATGGCTTCAAGACGTTTTTTCTTTTCCTGCAGCTGCACAGGATTTTGCGGCTCAGCAATGGTCGTGTTGCATGTGATGTGGTAGGGCTTGAAAGATGTGAAGATAAGTTCTCCTACCATAAGTGCGGCGAATATCAGAAAGAAACGTTTTTTCATAAGCTAAGTTCAGTTCGTTTCGGCAATTTGTTTTTCCTCGTGCATTTGTATCAGTGAAAATATGGAGTAGTTGAGAATGTCGTTGTAGCTGCCTTCCACTCCTTCCGAAACGAGGGTTGCGCCACCGTTGTCCTCAATCTGTTTTATGCGTTTCAGTTTCATGAGAATGATGTCCACCATAGAGCTTACGCGCATTAGCCGCCAAGCCTCGCCGTAGTCGTGGTTTTTGTCGAGCATCAGGTTCATGGCGCCGATGGAGTATTTGTCGTACAGTTCCATCGCTTTTTCCAATGGCATGTCTTGCTCGCCATTCAAGCCCAACTCGCACTGTATCAGTGCCATCACCGAATAGTTTACCATAGCCACGAAACACGACTCTATGTCCTCGTCCACTTTGGCCACGCCGCACATCTGCACGCTGCGTATGCGGTTGGCTTTGATAAAAATCTGGTCGGTGAGCGACGGCAAGCGCAGTATTCGCCACGAAGTGCCGTAGTCGCGGGTTTTCATCTCAAACATTCTGCGGCATACCGCGAGTTCCTCTTCAAATTGTTTCTTGGTGTTCGACATTTTTTTGCGGAATATTTTTTTTATTCGTATTTTTGCAACAGATTTGCCATTTGCCGACATAAGGTGCGCAAAAATTGTCACCTATACAATGTTGTATGTCGTAGCGTTTTGCAAATCAGTGTTATGTGTAATAACGCCAATGCGATAATTATTTACAAAGTTACGTTTTTTTTCTGTAAAAAAACATGTTGGTACTGCAAAAAAAAATATACGAATTGGATAAACCCCTGATTATGGGGATACTGAACGTTACGCCCGACTCGTTTTTCGACGGGGGACGCTACGAGGGCGATGACGCCATGCTTCGTCGTGCCCGACAGATAGTTGCCGAGGGTGCCGACATTCTCGACCTCGGAGCCGTGTCCACGCGTCCTGGAGCTTCGTTGCCCGACGCCGACGCAGAGCTGCAACGTCTGCTGCCCGCCATTGCCCTGATACGTGCCGAATTCCCCGCCATACCGCTGTCCGTGGACACATTCCGCGCAAGCGTGGCCGAGGAGTGCGTAAAGGCCGGTGCCGACATTATCAACGATATATCGGGCGGACTTTTCGACGAGCGTATGTTCCCCGCCATTGCCGATTTGCAGGTGCCTTACGTGCTTATGCACAACCGCACTACCCCCGACCGCATGGCGCAGGACACCCACTACGACGACCTTGTGGCCGAGGTGGTGCGTTTCCTCTCCGAAAAACTCGACACCCTGTATCGTCTTGGCGCAAAGGACGTTATCATAGACCCGGGCTTCGGTTTTGCCAAAACGCTGGAGCAGAACTACGAGCTAATGCGCAAACTCGACGCTTTCAGGGTTTTTGATGAGCCACTTTTGGTGGGGATTTCGCGAAAGTCAATGATTTATAAGTTTTTCGGAACGAACCCGGGAGAAGCTCTCAACGGCACCACCGCTCTCAACACTTTCGCCCTGCTGCACGGCGCCAGAATACTGCGTGTGCACGATGTGAAAGAGGCTGTGGAATGCGTAAGAATTGTATTACAACTAATTAAATAACAATATGATATGAACTTTCTTCTTTTGAATGGACTGCTGCATTTTTCGGTAATCGATGTTGTTGATATTCTGCTTGTTGCAGTTATTATATACGTTGTGTTTAAACTCGTAAAAAACACCAACGCAATACGTATCTTCTTGGGTATCTTTGTGATATACATTATTTGGCAGGTGGTGGAGCTGCTTCAGATGAGGCTTTTGGCCGATATATTGGGCAAATTCATCAGCGTTGGCGTGCTGGCGCTCGTGGTGGTGTTCCAGCCCGAGATACGCCGCTTTCTGCTTCTGCTTGGTAGCCAGCCATTTAAGGATACCAGCAAGCTTAATCTCTTCAAGCATTTTTCGGCTCGCAAAAAGAGTTTGTTGCAAATAGACCCTGTTGTGCAAGCTTGTTCACGCATGGCACAGACAAAAACGGGAGCACTAATCGTTTTCGGGCGCGGCGGCGACCTTAGCGACATCATAGAAACGGGAGAGGCCATAAATTCCACACTCTCGTCGGCACTGCTTGAAACGATATTCTTCAAGAACACGCCTTTGCACGACGGCGCGGTGGTGGTGAACGGCAATAAAATTGTGGCGGCTCGCTGCATACTGCCCGTGTCGTCCAATCCCAACATAGCCCCCAATCTGGGACTGCGCCACCGCTCGGCACTCGGACTTACCGAACTCACCGACGCCGTGGCCATTGTAGTCTCCGAACAGACAGGCTCCATCTCCCTTGTGGACGGGGGAAACATACATTATAACATCTCCGCCACCGAACTCCGCGAAAACCTCGACAAACTGCTTTCAAACTAACTGTTGTGATGATTACAAATCCGACACTGGTGGGAACAAAGAAAATATAAAATAGAAATACATCCTTTGCCTATTATACAACAAACAATTTCTTGTTAAAGAAAGAATGAAAAGAAAGAAAATTACTGAGCAAAAAAGAAAAAAAATAGAAGACCAAAAAATACAGAAAAAAAAATGAATTAAGAAGGAAGGATGTAAAAGATGACATAATAAATATTTTGTTGCTAACAAGCAATCACACTCCGAAGACAAAGTTCGGTGATTATTTTCGTTATTATTCTCCGTTTCACTATCGAAAAAGCCACAGGCGTTTTCTTCACTCCGACACGCCTGTTCTTTATTTGCTTGATATACCTCACATTAGCATGCGAGGTTATTGAGAGTTTGCCTCTCCGAGGCAATTTATAGAAGCCCCCATAAATGTTTTATTATTGTTTTTATGTTGTTTTTAGTCTTTTATTTTTCATCAATTATACCTTTTGACAGGGATGCAGCTGTCGGTTATTAAAAACGTCGTGTCGGATTCGTGATATTTCGCTATATTTGCAACAATTATTTTAAAAATTATACAAAGTTGCGTAACGTAACACGGGATCTCAATAACCCCATTCAAGAAAATCGCAGATTTTCGCAGAGTGGGGACAAAAAGCCCCGCAGATAATATGCGTGTCGGAGACACGCGACATTAACACATTTTGAGATTACGAGCCTCTAATTATTTTGAAACTTCATTTTTGGGCAGGTAAACATCAATAGGCATTAATAGTTTAAAAATATTCCGACACGACGGAGGGAGAAAAAAAAGAGTTGGGAAAAAATACAGCCCGCCACTGAAAAATTTTTTGTGGTTGCAAATAAAATCGTATGTTTGCAAATCATTACTAAAAACACAATTTAATGCAATATCTTGATAATCAATGTAAAAAAATGTGCAATGCGGTTGAGTTTATGTTATAATTTATTGATTGTTAGTATTTTACCCCCACCCACACACCAATACGCTTGCGCAAGCAGTCTGTTTTGTATAACAGCTGCGGCAGGCATTTTAAGTGATTTTTATTTCCGCCATAGGCATAAGGTCTATGGTGTGGTTCTTATTTTGTATTTAATCATCAATACATATTTAAAATGAAAAAGTTTTTTACATTCTTGACAGTGATTGGCCTTGCGCTGGGCACAGCCTTCGCGCAGAACATAACACTTAAATTCACAGGAGCCACCAATGGCGGAGCATACGTCCGCATGGATTCTGTGCGGGTGCAGAACGTTAGTCGCTCGTGGAGCGAGACGGTTTTCTATCCCGACACCGTGCTCACTTTCCAGCAAACAGGCATTGCCGAGGCACAAGGCTCTGCAGCCGAAATTGTTTCGTATCCAAACCCTTTTAATGGTACAACCAACGTGGCCGTAACCATGCCACAAAGCGGCGATGCCACACTGCAGGTTTATAACCTTGCCGGACAGCGAGTAGCCGAGCGTACAATGTCGCTCCAAGCTGGTAAAAACCTGTTTGAGGTACGTCTGCAAACTGCGCAGGTTTACCTGCTGGCTGTTACCACCGAAGAGGGACGTAGTACTTTAAAACTGCTCAATCGTGGTACGGGCTCGGAAAACAGCATATCGTACCACGGCAACAGCAATATTGTTGAAAAACATCTGTCCACACATATTTTTCATAGTGGCGATGTGCTGAAGATTATTGGCTATATTACAAACAACGGCATGGTTGTAGCCAGCCGCGAGGTGCTACAACCGCAAACTGCAAGTGAAAATTTTACTTTGTTTTTCACACTACCTGTAGCACCCGTATCTCCTACTGTTACAACTACCACCACCTCTAACATAACCGATTCATCCGCCACTACCGGTGGAAACGTAACCAGCGATGGCGGCTCGGCTGTTACAGCTCGTGGCGTATGCTGGAGCACCTCGCAGAACCCGACATTGAGCAACAGCCACACTACCAACGGCTCTGGCACGGGCAGTTTTACAAGTAGTCTGACAGGATTAACCGCTGGAACTACTTACTACGTACGTGCCTACGCCATAAACTCCGTTGATACCGCATACGGCAACCAGATAACATTTACCACCACAGCCGTTGCACCCACAGTAACAACAACTTCCGCCAGTAGCATAACCTCTACCACCGCCACCACGGGCGGCAATGTTACCAGCGACGGCGGCTCGGCTGTAACGGCCCGTGGAGTGTGTTGGGGCACCTCGCAGAACCCTACAATAAGCGGCAACCATACGACAGATAGCACTGGCACGGGTAGCTTTACCAGTAGCCTTACGGGACTAACCGCCAGTACCACATACTATGTACGTGCCTACGCCATAAACTCTGTTGATACGGCATACGGCAGCCAGATTACCTTTACCACTACAGCAGCTCCTGTTTCCTATACTTTCTCCGTTTCTTCCAGCACCCGTGTGGTCTTCTCGTCCGGCAATTTGCAGTGGAGTGCCAAAAATGGTGGCTCCACAGCCACAACCCACACCGTAGCAGGTGGCGGCACTGCCGCAGGCACTTGGCGTTTTGCTCCTAACCAATGGGACACCATAGGCACTGCAAATAGTCTTATCTCCGACACCAACAGCGGTTGGATAGACCTTTTTGGATGGGGCACAAGTGGATACAATAGCAAGTATCCGTATATGACAAGTACAACATATTCCGATTATGGCAACGGATATTCCAACATTTCCGGCACCAATTACGACTGGGGAGTTTACAATGCTATCTATAACCCAAAGACTTCCAACACCGACGCCCCCGGCACTTGGCGCACACTTACACAAGCCGAATGGGAGTATCTTTTGAATACCCGTAGCACAACATCGGGCATACGTTATGCCAAAGC
>CAJOEN010000016.1:71890-87689 GCA_905233475.1 uncultured Bacteroidales bacterium | reverse complement strand
AAACCAAAGGGCTGACATTTGAATGTGTCAGCCCTGTTTTTTTATTGACAACTGCTGTTGGTCGCTGCAGCTCGAAAAAGTTTTATCGGACACCAATAAAAATTAATATATTATCACAATATTTTCTCATCACAATTCCGTTATTTCTTCGGCGGTAAGGCCGGTATATTTTGCTATTGTGGCAACGGGTAGGCCGTCGGATTTCATGTCTTTGGCAATGGCAATCTTTTCCTGCTTTGCACCTTCGGCTTTGCCTTGTTTTATGCCTTCCTTACGGCCTTTTTTTATACCTTTGTTGTACCCTTTTTCCTCAGCAGTTTGAATAGTGTTGTTATTGTCTCGGTAGGCTTTGAGCGAGGCTTCGTATTGCAGCACATCTTCGGGAGTGAACTTTTTAATATCGGCAGCCTCAAAGAAACGTGTAAAAACGCGGTCCTGCAAACTTGCGGGCTTGTCGAGCAATCGCGACACGTTCTTCAAAACATACATCCACTTGTCCATCATGGTAACAAGCTCATCCTCTGTCTTGTTGAACTTCGGCAGTTCAAGATATATAAGTGTAAGTTTGTCGTAAAACACTTTTTTGCGTTTCACATCCATCAGTTTCACCTCGTGGTGGTAATAGTCTTGTGAATCCTTGTCCTCGTCGAAGACGAAATTCAGCAAGCCAACGGTATAAACGGCCTTCAGCTCGAAATCCCAGTCGCCTTGTTTGGCTTGTTCGCGTATGGGGAAAGTGGAGTAGAAAACGCTTCTGTCCTTGAAAAACTTCTGGTAGGCGTTCTGCATCTCAACAATGAAATATTCGCCTTTGTCGTTTTTACAATATACGTCAAAGATTGCCTTGCGCTCCCATTGTGTAGCACCGAGGTGCTCATTGTTTAGATAGGTGAGGTCGGTTATCACCTGTTCACCCTGTAAAAGAGCGTTCAAAAAACTGATAAGCAAGTCCTTATTGAGTTCAGAACCAAATAAATACTTAAAACCGAAGTCTGTGTAAGGCAGAATATAACGTTGTTTTTCCATAGTTTAATTTTTTGTGCAAAGTTACGTTTTTTTTCTGAAAAAAGCAAAAAAAAAAATTTCGTTTCCTTATTAATCAAGGTAAAAATAACTCTGCAAATGGCAAAGCTATTTACTTTTCGCACATAACAAAACATTCAACTTTCAACTTTCAACTTTCAACTTCCCTCTCTCCTACTTCCCGAAATACTTTTTCAGGTATTTGGCGGTGTACGATTGTTTGCACTCAATAAGTTTTTCGGGAGTGCCAGCAAACACCACCTTGCCGCCGCCAACGCCGCCTTCGGTCCCCATATCTATCACATAGTCAGCTACTTTTATAATATCGGGATGGTGTTCGATAACGATAATGGAATGTCCGTTGGCCACAAGTTTGTTGAACGAAGCTATAAGTTTTTGAATGTCATACAGATGCAGTCCCGTGGAAGGTTCGTCGAAGATAAACAGCAGAGGTTTTGTTGCGGCACCTTTCACAAGGAACGACGCCAGTTTCACCCTCTGCGCCTCGCCACCGCTGAGCGACGACGACGACTGTCCCAGCTTCAAATATCCCAACCCCACGTCCTGCAAAGGCTTGAGCCTGTCCACAATGCGTTGCGTTGCGGCGGAAGTGTCGGCGCTGAAGAACTCAACTGCCTGATTGACTGTCATATCGAGCACATCCGAAATATTCTTGCCGTTGTACAGCACTTCGAGGGTGTCTTCTTTGTAGCGTTTGCCGTGGCAGTCCTCGCAAACAAGGTGTACATCGGCCATAAATTGCATTTCGATAGTTACCGAGCCTTCGCCCTGACAGGTGTCGCAGCGGCCGCCCTCCACGTTGAACGAGAAATAACCGGGCTTGTAGCCGCGTTTCTGCGCCAAAGGCTGTGAGGCGTAGAGCTGCCGTATTTCGTCGAAAGCCTTGATATAACTTGCTGGATTGGAACGTGTCGAACGTCCTATCGGGTTCTGGTCTATCAGTTCCACGCCCGAAATACGACTCAGGTCGCCGGTGACTTCGGTGCATTTGCCTGTGTAGTCGGGCATTCCGTCGAGGCGTTTCTGCAAAACATCGTACAGCACGTTTTTAACAAGCGAGGTCTTGCCCGAGCCGCTGACTCCCGTTACCACAACCAGATTGTGAAGCGGAAACGCCACTTCCACATCCTTGAGGTTGTTTTCCCACGCGCCGCCTATGCGTATGAAATCGTGCGAGGTGCGACGTGCCGGAGGCAGGGGTATCGAGGAGTTGCCTCGCATAAAATCGGCTGTGAGCGAACGACTTTCCTCGGAAACGAGCTTATCGAAAGTGCCCGAAAACACAATCTCGCCGCCAAGGCGTCCGGCGTAAGGCCCGACGTCGATGATATGGTCGGCGGCACGTATTATCTCCTCGTCGTGCTCCACCACTACAACGGTGTTGCCGAGGTCGCGGAGCTGTTTCAGCACTTTTATCAGACGGTCGGTGTCGCGGGGATGCAGGCCGATGCTTGGCTCGTCGAGGATATACATGGAGCCTACAAGCGAGCTGCCGAGGCTGGTGGCCAGATTGATACGCTGCGACTCGCCTCCCGAAAGGGTGTTGGAAAAACGGTTGAGGGTGAGGTAGCCGAGCCCCACGTCCAGAAGATATTGCAAACGGTTGCGAAGCTCCACCATAATACGTTGCGAAACAGACTGTTCGTAAGGCGTGAGCTCCAGATTGACGATAAAATCGTAGAGCTGGTCCACGGGCATAAGCACAAGGTCGGTGATGGACTTCCCGCCGACTTTCACATACGAGGCGTCCTTGCGGAGACGCGTGCCGCGGCAGTCGGGACATACGGTCTTGCCACGGTAGCGGGCCATCATAACGCGGTACTGTATTTTGTACGACTGACTGTCGATCCATTCGAAAAAGCCGTAGATGCCCGGAAAATCGCCCGCGCCGTTCCAAAGTATATCTTTCTGATGCTCATCGAGTTGCAGATACGGACGATGTATCGGGAAACCAATCTTGCCCGACTGTTTGATAAGCAAGCTCTTCCATTCGCTCATTTTCTCGCCACGCCAGCACACCACAGCGTCCTCGTAGATGGACAGTTTTTTGTTTGGCACAACGATATTCTCGTCGATGCCTATGGTGCTGCCGAAGCCCTGACAGGTGGGGCATGCACCGTATGGGTTGTTGAAACTGAAGAAGTTAGGATTCGGTTTCTCGAAAGTCATGCCGTCGGCTTCGAAACGGTTGGAAAACTCGTAGCGTTTTTTGTCGCCGCCCTCGCCCATCTCAATATAACACACTCCACGACCTTCGTAGAACGCCGCTTCGATGGAGTCGGCGACACGCATCAGAAGCTCGTTTCCACCCTCGTCTTGCAGATGCAGCGCAATGCGGTCTATTACCAAAAGCACCTCCTGTGCGGAGCGCAACGCCGCTTTGTCGCTAACAAAATCTTCGATACGGACCACTTTTCCATCCACCAGTACACGCATAAAGCCTTCCTGCAAAAGGATTTCGAGCATGGTAACGAGGGCCTTGGCGTTGTTGGCCTCGATGGGCGAAAGGAGCATCATCCGCGAGCCTTCGGGCTGCGCCTTGACGAACTCCAACACATCGTTCACCGAATGGCGTTTCACCTCCTTGCCGGAGATGGGCGAAAAAGTCCTGCCGATACGTGCGAAAAGCAGTTTCAGGTACTCGTAAATCTCTGTGGATGTGCCCACTGTGGAACGCGGGTTGTTGGTCTTAACCCTCTGCTCGATGGCCACGGCGGGCGAGATGCCTTTGATGTAGTCCACATCGGGCTTGCCCATACGTCCCATAAACTGACGTGCGTAGGAGCTGAGACTCTCCACGTAGCGGCGCTGTCCCTCGGCGTAGAGCGTGTCGAAAGCCAACGACGATTTGCCCGAGCCCGACACACCCGTAATTACCACGAGTTTGTTGCGGGGTATGGCCACATCGACGTTCTTAAGGTTGTTCACCCGAGCGCCCTTTATATATATGTATTCGTCTGACTGTTGGCTGTTTATGCTCATTTGCGTAATGTCAGTTTTGAGGTGCAAAGATAATGAAAAAAAATGAATTGTAGAACGTAGTACTGCCGACTTGCAAAGTTTTTAAAAAGATACGGTACAATCGGTGTCGTTAGAACTTCAGCTGTAGCGTAAATCCTGTGGCAGGCGATAGTTTACCGCTACCATAGCTGAAGAAATCCACATTGGGACGCAGGTGCAGGCTCACGTCTTCGTTTATCTCAAAATCAAACAAATGCCCGTAAACGTAAGCGTCTATTATGTTCAGTATGTAAACAAAACCGCCTACTATTAGCGAGAGTTGAAAATTGCGGTTGTACGACTGATAGAGGCTGTATATATTGGCGTCGGGATAACTGGCGTAACGCTCCAAAAGAACATCGGTATTGCCGTTTACGCGGTTGAGGTACTCATTTTTGAATTTTTCCCTACCGTTGTAATTTGTTATGGCAAAATAAGTTACCACTCCGGCTCCAACGTATATTATAGGTATTTTCCACGCCTGTTTGTTGTAAACCTGTCCTAATCCCGGAAGTACCACCGAATACCATAAGGCTTTTTGTGGCGAATGCTCAGGTTGTGCCAAAACAACAGTTGTATCGGTTAAAACATTATTTGTTGTCTCACTATTTATTACATAGGTATCGGTGGCTGAGGATTTTTTTAGAGACTTTAACATCTTGTTCTTATGCACTTTAACAACAGCGGTGTCGTTTTGCTTTACGCTAATAGTTTTTAAAGTATCCTGAGCCACAGCGTTTTGCAAAGAGGATATAACAATGCAGAGAGTAACGACCGTCGTCCTTACCCTCTGCCTATGGTTTTGTATATTCAGAAAAGGAATCATTTATTCTGAATAATCTTTACAATGCGCTGAAAATCAGAGTCGCTGTTGAAATATATCGTAAGGCTTCCCTTGCCTTTGCGCGAACGTTTTATTTCCACTTCCGACTGTATGTAGTTTTTCAGTTCCTTTTTGGAGGTTTCGTGCAGTTCGGGGAGTTCTTTTTTGTCGGATTTTTTTATCGCGGCTTTGTCGGCTGTTTCAGCAAGCAGGCTCTTTGCCATGTTCTCTGTCTGACGCACCGAAAGATCCTTGTTCACAATTTCGCGCAGCAGTAGCAGTTGTTTGTCCACGTCGTCTATACTTATCATGCTACGTGCGTGAGCCATGCTTATCTGATTGGTATTCAGTGCTATCTGCACTTCAGCGGGGAGTTTCAGCAGACGCAGGTAGTTAGTTATAGTGGAGCGGTTTTTACCAACTCTCTCGCTAAGTTGCTCTTGCGTTATGCCGCATTCCTCGATAAGGTTGGAGTACGAGAGGGCTATCTCCATGGCGTTGAGGTTCTCGCGTTGTATGTTCTCCACCAATGCCATCTCCATCATCTGCTGGTCGGTAGCTACGCGTATGTAAGCCGGTATTTCTGTCAGCTGAGCTATTTTTGCCGCACGCAAACGACGTTCGCCCGCAATAAGCTGGTAATTACCATTTTCTGTCATACGTACTGTTATAGGGGTTATTACACCCTGTTGGCGTATGGACTCAGCCAATTCGGAGAGACTTTCCTCGTCAAATTCCTTGCGCGGTTGGTAGGGGTTTGTTTCAATGTCGTCAAGTTTTATCTTGTCGATGTTGGCTGTAGCGTTGGTCGTTGCTCTGCTGGGAGCGACTTTACCGCCTACGCTGTTTCCGAGCAATGAGTCCAAACCTCTTCCAAGTCCTGTCTTTTTAGCCATAGAAATATTAGTGTTATTATTGTTTTTTTGTTATTATTTCGCGCGCTAAGTTGAGATAATTCACTGAACCTGCGCTACTTGCATCGTACATTATAATTGTTTCTCCGTGGCTCGGCGCCTCGCTGAGCTTGATGTTGCGGTAAATCAATGTATCGAACACCATGCCTTGGAAATGAGTACGTACACCCTCCACCACCTGACGTGCCAAGCGCAGACGCGAGTCGAACATGGTTATCACAATGCCCTCTATCGAGAGGTCTGTATTGAGGTGTGTTTGCACAATTTTTATAGTGTTGAGCAGTTTGCCCAAGCCTTCGAGAGCAAAATACTCGCTTTGTACGGGTATTATAACCGAGTCGGAGGCGGTTAGGGCGTTCACCGTAATCATGCCAAGTGAGGGAGAGCAGTCGATTATAATGTAGTCGTACTCATCTTTCACTTCTGCGAGGGCTTCTTTCATGTAGTATTCCCTGCGCGGCAGTTCCACAAGCTCCACCTCGGCACCTACAAGGTCAATGCAGGTCGGCAACAAATACAGGTTGGGGTTTGTGGTTTCCACAATACAGTCCTTGGCTTTCACCTCGCCCATTATACATTTGTATGTCCCGTAAGTGGTAGCAGAGTCGGGGTCTATACCGACTCCCGAAGTGGCGTTGGCCTGAGGGTCGGCATCCACAAGAAGCACCTTGTTTTCGAGCACCGCAAGGGCGGCACCCAAATTGATAGCTGTGGTGGTTTTTCCCACACCACCTTTTTGGTTTGCTATTGCGATTATTTTTCCCATAGGACTATCTTTTTACAGTGGGTTGATTCAAAAATTTGTATCTATCGAAGATATGTCGTTCAAAATTTTTTCGTCGTCGTTGGACAAAGAGTTGCTGGACATCTCTTCTTCCGGTTCTTCAGGAACCTCGCCAGTTTCCACAAATTTCAGCACAACATTGAGGCCGTTTGCAAATTTCTCGAAATCTTCGGGGTAAAGGAACATCTTGCTTTTGTCGTAATAAAAGCGTCCCGTCTGCTCGTCGAAATTCTTGCGGCTTTCGGTGATTGTGATGAATTTGTCGCCGCCCCTTGTCTCTTTCACATCAAAAAAATAGGTGCGTTTTCCTGCTTTTACGACTTTCGAAAACAGTTCTTCTCTTTCTCTGTTGTTGTATGATTCCATCTCTCTGTATATTTATTGTTTATTTTTTTCAATGTAATAAAAAAGTCTTTTCCGTTTTTTCATTTATACGGTCTCCTTGCAACATTTTTTTCCGGTCATTATTTTCAAAATCATGTCATCGGTGTCGTTCATGCCTTCTTTTCCGATTTTTCCAACGTTCTGAATGGAACGGTCGGTGTCCTGTTCCGACAGTCCGTCGGTTTCATCAACCACCTTGGTATGCAGTGCGAGTTCGGCAGTTACGAAAGCGGTGTATATGCCCGAGGCTACTTTCAGCGCACAGCTGGGTTTCGCGCCATCGCAAAGCATTCCCGTAAGGGTGTTTATCATGTTTTTTATAGCAAAGGTTATCTGCTTGTAATCGCCACCCTGCATATATGTAAGTGCCGATGTCACTCCTATTGAGGCGTTTACCACTCCGCACAATGCCGAAAGCCTTCCTATGCCGCTTTTTACGTAAATCGACATCAGATGGCTCATTATAAGGGCGCGAGTAATGGTTTCTTCGCTACAATGTTTCAGTTTACCGTATTCGTAAACGGGTATTGTACAGGTTATGCCTTGGTTGCCGCTACCCGAGTTGCTGTAAACAGGAACTGTACAGCCGTCCATGCGGGCGTCCGAAGCGGCCACTGTTTTTGCAACTGTGGTGTGTACCACGTCGCCGTTGGCCATATTCATCAGCAGTTTGCCGGTGGTTAGCCCGTAATCGCCGGACAAACCCTTGTCGGAGGCTCTGAGGTCGTAGGCCACAGTGTCGTTGATGAACACAAGCTCCTCCAAGGGGGCAGTGGTGGCAAAATCATAAACCTTGCGTACCGAAAGTTGTACGTCATTACTTTCTACCGTATTGTCGGCAACGGAGTTTTTTTGTTCATAAATAGTCTCTCCGTTTCGCGACACATAAACAAAGTTGGTGTGTTTTTGCGCGATAACGGCTTTGGCAATGTCTGTCCCTTTGCAACACACGCATTCTATGTACAGCTTTTCGTCGGTGTCCTTAACACTGATACACATATTATTGCGATGTGTGTCGAGCCACTGCTTGGCATTTTGCACCTGTTGTTCCGAAAGATTAAGCACTTCAAGCTGTCGCGACGATTGTCCTTCGGCTATGCCCATAGCCACGGCTATAGGTAGTCCTATCATGCCGGTGCCGGGTATGCCCACCCCCATCGCGTTTTTGAAGATATTTTTGCTGAGCAGAATTTCCACCTTGTCGGGCAGTGTGCCAAGCGTTTCGCGAGCTTTGGCGGCGGCAAGCGCCACAGCTACGGGTTCGGTACAGCCTGTGGCAAGAACCACTTCGCGGTGTATAAGGGCGATTATTTTCTGCCTTTCTAAGGAGTCCATCGGCGTGAGACTTTTTATTTATTGTATATTTTCTGCCAGTTTTTGTACTCGCGGTTTTTCCATTCGCCGTTATGATAAACGTATGATGCTATGAGAGGTATAACCGTTGTACCTTCGGCATATACCATCTGTTGCAGTTTTTCGCTTACTTTGCCCCACGAGCCTGCCTCGAGCAGTGTGGACGACGAGCAAGCTCCGTCCCTTACGTCGGCAACGGTGATTTGTATTGCGTATTTGTGCATAGGCACCTCATAGCCAAGTATTTCGGCGCATACCACAGTGTCTTGGGCAAAGTTTTTGGGTGTGCCGCCACCAACCATGAACAGTCCTGTTTCGGGAGCGGCCATTTTAATTTCGGTGAGTTCCACAAAATCGCGAACGGAGTCGATGGACACGTACTTCTCGCCTTTGTGGGTGCGTTCCCACTGGTGTTTTCCTATGCCGAAACCAGCCGACGAGTCGCTGAATGCCGGGCAGAATACAGGAACACCGCACTCGTAACAAGTCTGTATCAGACTGTCCTTCTTAACGGCACGGCCTTCGTGCAGCCACTTTCCAAGTTCGTATATAAATTCACGAGAAGAGTACGGACGTGGTTCCAGCATGTTGGAGAGTTCGTAGGTGGCGTTGTCGCAAGCCTGCAGTTCTTCTTCATCAATGTAGGTGTCGTATATTCTGTCGATGTACAGTTCGCGGAGAGTGGTGTCGGGTATAACGTTTTCTTTCTCACCGATATAGTGCTTGAAACCAAGGGCTTCGAAAAGGTCCATATCTATTATTGAGGCTCCGGTGGATACCACAACATCAACCATTTTATTGCGTACCATATCAACGTACACCTGCATACAACCGGCTGCTGATGTAGAACCGGCTATGGTTAGTATGTTGGTGCAGTCCTTCTCGGCAGTCATCTGCATAAAGATGTCGGCGGCCCTGGCTGTGTCGCGCGAGGTGAAGGACATGTTGCGCATTGCGTCTATCAATTGTGTCGAATCGTAGCTTTTAATGTCGATGTGTTTCACCACATCTTTAAGCAAGTCTCTCTTTTCCATTTGTTTATGTATTATTTATTGATAACAGAGTTTGCACAAATATACGTTTTTTTTTTGACATAACACCAAGTAAAAAAAACGTCCGCTACAAAAATTATTTTGTGCAGACGTTTGTAAGTATTTTGCAAACCTCAAAACAGTTGGTTTCCCAGCTGTTTCAGCGTATTATTGTTACTGTGCCTTTGGCTATTCTTTTTTCTTGTTTGTCGTCGGTATAGGTTATTATGTAAGCGTAGGCACCCATCGGCAATATTTTGCCTTTGTAGCGTCCGTCCCAGTATTTGTTGATGTCTTTGGAATGAAACACCTGCATACCGCTGCGCGAATAAACCGAAATCTCGAAGTCGCTTATAAGGTTGAGGTCGTTTACAAACACCTTGAAATATCTGTTGTTTTCGTTTTGGTCGTTATCGGGGGTGAAGGCGTTGGGAATAGTGATTTTCAGTCCCGAACCCGTAGCAGGAATGTTCGTGCTGTCTCCCGATGAGGATTGCGAGTTGTCATTCATTTTCGATGATTTCTTAGTATTGTCGGTTACTACGTCAAAATCACTTTGGCCATCTATCTGGTTATCAGGAGTTTTTGTGGTCGTTGTTAAAAGTTGAGACTTTTCATTTGCAACCGGCGAAACGGTTCTTTGCACTGCATTTTCCTCGTTCTTTGCTACGGCGTTCTGATATGCGGGTGCGAATGGTTCCGCAACTTGCTGTTCTACAGTGGCAATGGCAGACTTTTTATTAGCCTTGACGGTGTTTTGTGCCATAGGTGTCGAGGTCTGTTCCGCAGACAAAACATCCGTTATATCGGATGTCGTTGTTTTCCCAACAATGGCTTCCTCGTTTGAACTTGCGGCAGTTTGCTTGGTGGCAATGGTTTCGGGAGAAACGCTATTGCCGCCACTGTTGGCTACAAATAGGGCTACCAAGCCTGCAGCCACAAGTACCGAGGCCGTAAATGCGGCAATTTTGCCTGCCCGCCTTATGGTATTGTATCTATTTACAGCCGAAAGAATGCTTTCCCACAACTCCGGCTTTGGTTGTTCTTCGTAGTTTTCGAATTGTTTTTTGAAAAAATCGCTCATATCTTTTATATTGTTTTTCTTATTATTATTGCTTTTCCATTATATAAATTCAGTTTGTCATGCTGTCCGAACAATACACCGGACTTATTACAGACAATCTTGATGTGCTTTTTGCTACATTGGCATTTAATTTTTTTTGTTCAGTCGTATTGGTGTTCTAATTTTTTGCGGAGCATGGTTTTTGCCCGTGCGAGGCACACTCTGGCATAGCTTTCGGTAATGTTCATTTCGGTGGCTATTTCGGAGTACTCGTAGCCTTCCACCTCGCGCATATTGAATATTATACGGTATACGTCGGGGAGCGAGGCTATAGCGGCAAGCAGTTCCTTGGTTGTGAACTCGGAAAATATCTCACTGTCGTTCTGTACCTCTTCAAGAGTGTCGGAAGCGTTTTGGGCGTATTTCTGAATTACGGCGTTGGAACGCAGGGCGTTGAGGGCGGTACGCACCATTATAGTCCTCATCCAAGTGTAGATAGAGCTATCACCTTTGAAAGTGGAGATTTTTGTGAGTACTTTTATAAATCCGTCGTGAAACACATCCTCTGCGGCCATCTGCGACCCCATATAGCGTTTGCACACCACTATCATTTTGGCCGCATAAAGTTCATACAACTTTTTTTGCGCCAATGGATTATGTTTCTTACATGCGTCTATCAAACGTTTTTCGTCGGCATTCATAACAATATGCTAAAGACACCTTTTGACCGAATTCCGCTACATTAAGAATGTTTTTTATGGCTCATCCGCTAAATACTTATTATTGGATGACTTACAATAAAAAACTGATGTAACAAAAATCACATTCCTTTATAAACAAAGCCCGAACAGGAAGCTCCCGTTCAAGCTTTGTTTTTTAGCAAATCCTTACTGATTGTCATAGGGAGCAAGCCCAGCCGTTCTCTGTCTTTATCAGTACGTCTTTCTCTTCCTTTACAGTTCCGTCAGCATAAGTATAGCGACCAATGACCGTACATTTGGTACTGTCTTTGGAGTAGGTTTCCTCAATGGCCTCGTACTCCCTTATGCCGCCTATCGTTTCTTCTATCAAAGACTTGAGAATCTTGGCTGTCTGTTCTTTTTCTTCGGCTGAAGCCTTATCGGCATCTGCCAGCATATCCACAGCTTTGTCGTAGTTGCCATCGATAATATTGCCGACATACTTTTCGCGTATCGCTTTTGGAGAGTTGTCCTCCGCATTGCTCGATGTTCCGTTGCCGCCGCAACTTGTCATAAACATTGTGCAAGCCACCATAAGACCCAGCACTAAAGTGATTGTTCTTCTCATTTTTTGTTTTTTTTAAATTAGCTATTTTAATTATAAATTGTAAACTAAAAAACTGCGGTGCAAAATTACATGTTTTTTTCGGATTACAGCAAAAAAATAAATGAAAAAAACACAATTTTCACAAAAATGTTTTAGAAACGCAAACGTAAAATATTAACATTTAACAACATGCATATATCCAACATTTAATGTGTAAAAAACTTTAAATTAAATTTGCAGGATTACATAAAAAAAAGTATTTTTGCACTTCGAAAAATTGTTCCTTTTTGGAGCTATTTTTAGATAGTAAAATCATTTAATATACACAAATAAAAGAAATTACACATGACAAAAGTAAAATCATTAGCTGAGCTGAAAGCGATGAGAGAGAAACTGCAAAACTCCCTCGATGTACGCGAGAAGAGCGAAAATCCTGATTCGCTTGTTCAGGTTAAGGTTGCTATGGCAACATGCGGTATTGCCGCCGGTGCCAAACAAGTTATGGAACACATGATGGAGAAAGCCGAAGCGCTGAAAATCCCCTGTGTCTTCACTCAAACAGGCTGTATGGGCTACTGCCATGCCGAACCCACAATAGAAGTGAAAGTCCCCGGACGCGACCCGCTGGTATTCGGACACGTTGATAACAACCGTGCCGACGAAATTCTTACCAAGTACGTCCAAAACAACGAACTTGTGGAAGGCATAATACCTGTAAACTACGCCACTATTGACAAATAAAAAAAACGGAGGACAACACATGGCAAAATATAAAATGCACATCTTGGTTTGCGGCGGCACAGGATGCAAATCGTCCAACAGCCCCCAAATCATAGAAAATTTCAAAAAACAACTCGAAGAGAAAAATCTGAGCAACGACGTTCAGGTTATCAAAACCGGCTGCTTCGGATTCTGCGAACAAGGTCCTATCGTTAAGATAATGCCCGACAACACTTTCTACACAAGGGTGAAACCCGAAGACGTGGAACGCATTATCAACGAACATATCATAAAAGGACGTAAGGTTCCCGATTTGCTCTACACCAACCCCGAAAACAAAGAGCACGTCAGCGATTCCAAACACATGGACTTCTACAAGAAACAAATCCGTATAGCCCTGCGCAACTGCGGGTTCATCGATCCCGAAAACATCGACGAATGCATATCGCGCGGCGGTTACGAAGCCCTTGGAAAATGTCTCTCCGAGATGACCCCCGAACAGGTTATCGCCGAGATGAAAGCCTCCGGCCTCCGCGGTCGTGGCGGCGCCGGCTTCCCCACAGGTCTTAAATGGGAACTCTGCGCCAAGAACAAAGCCGACCAGAAATACGTTATCTGCAACGCCGACGAAGGCGACCCGGGAGCATTCATGGACCGTTCCATCCTCGAAGGCGACCCCAACAGCATTATCGAGGCTATGGCCATCTGCGGTTACGCAATTGGTGCCACCAAAGGTCTTATCTACATCCGTGCCGAATATCCTCTGGCTATCGACCGCTTGAAAATAGCTATCAGTCAGGCCCGCGAATACGGCCTCCTCGGAACCGACATCCTCGGCAGCGGCTTCGATTTCGACATCGAACTCCGTTACGGTGCAGGTGCTTTCGTTTGCGGTGAGGAGACAGCTCTTATCCACTCCATGGAAGGTATGCGCGGCGAACCCACACTGAAACCCCCGTTCCCCGCTGTAAGCGGTTACATGGGAAAACCCTCCAACGTAAACAATGTTGAAACCTTCGCCAACGTGCCCGTTATCATCACAAAAGGCGCCCAATGGTTCAGCAGCATAGGTACCGAAAAATCCAAAGGTACCAAAGTGTTCGCTTTGGCAGGACAGATCAACAACGTGGGACTTATCGAAGTTCCTATGGGCATCACCCTCCGCGAAATTATATACGAAATCGGCGGCGGTATCAAAGGCGGACGCAAATTCAAAGCCGTACAAACCGGCGGTCCTTCCGGCGGATGCTTGACAGAGAAACACCTCGACACTCCTATCGACTACGAAAGCCTTATGGCAGCCGGCTCTATGATGGGCTCCGGCGGTATGGTTGTTATGGACGAGACCTCCTGCATGGTGGCTATCGCTAAATTCTACCTCGAGTTCACCTGCGAGGAAAGCTGCGGTAAATGTACACCCTGCCGCGTTGGTAACAAACGCATGTGCGAAATCCTTGACAAAATCACCAAGGGCAACGGCACAATGAAGGACATCGAAGACCTGCGCAACCTTGCAGCCGTTATCAAAGACACCGCCCTCTGCGGACTTGGCCAGACTTCGCCCAACCCCGTGCTCTCCACCATGGACAACTTCATGGACGAGTACATCGAACACGTTCAGGACAAGAAATGCCGTGCCGGTGTTTGCAAATCGCTCATGAGCTACGTCATCGACAAGGAAGCATGTATCGGATGCGGCAAGTGCGCCAAGGGATGTCCCGCCGACGCCATCAGCAAAACCGACTACATCGCTCCGGGCCACAAACTGCCCTCGATGGTTATCGATTCCGAAAAATGTATCAAATGCGGCGCTTGTATCAGCGGATGTAAATTTGGTGCTATTTCTGTAAAATAAATTGGTAAAACTATTAAAAATTATTAGAAAATGGTAAAATTAACAATAGATAACAAACCGGTAGAAGTTGCAGAAGGCACAACAATCCTGAAAGCCGCCCGCCAAGCCGGTATCAATATTCCTACCCTGTGCTATTTCGAGCTGGCAGGAATGAAATTCGAAAACAAACCCGGCGGTTGCCGTGTATGCGTAGTGGAAGTGGAAGGTCGTAGAAACCTCGCCCCCGCATGTGCAACCGACGTTATGGAAGGCATGGTAGTTCATACCAACAGCCCGCGCGTTATCAACGCCCGTCGCACCGTGGTTGAACTCATCCTCTCCGACCACCCCAACGATTGCTTGCAATGCGAGAAATCCGGCGACTGCGAACTGCAGGCCTTGGCCGTGCGTCTCGGTATCCGCGAAATCCCTTACAAAGGCGAACAATCCACTTATAAAACCGACACTACCCTCTCCGTGTACCGCGACATGAACAAGTGCGTTATGTGCCGTCGTTGCGAGACTATGTGTAACAAAATCCAGAGCGTAGGCGCCCTCTCCGGCGTAAACCGTGGCTTCCAAGCCGTTGTTTCCCCCGCTTTCGACCAGCCTCTCGGCGATTCGTCGTGCGTAAACTGCGGTCAGTGCGTACAGGTATGCCCCGTTGGAGCTCTTACATTGGTTGACAACATCGGCGACGTGATGAAAGCCATCGCTGATCCTAAAAAGACCGTCGTTGTTCAGACAGCTCCCGCAGTGCGTGTTGCTCTCGGCGAAGAATTCGGCATGGAACCCGGCACAATCGTTACCGGCAAAATGGCCGCCGCTCTCCGCAGAATGGGCTTCAACTACGTATTCGACACAGACTGGAGCGCCGACCTTACCATTATGGAAGAAGGCACCGAGCTGCTGCACCGTGTAGCCAAAGTGCTCAACGGCGAAAAGGCTGTTCTGCCCCAGTTCACATCGTGCTGCCCCGGTTGGATAGCATTCATGGAAAAGAACTTCCCCGATTTGCTGCCTAACCTCTCCACAGCTAAATCACCGCAACAGATGTTCGGCGCTTGCTGCAAAAACTTCTTTGCAAACAAGATAGGCGTTAAACGCGAAGACATGGTTGTGGTTTCCATTATGCCTTGCTTGGCCAAGAAGAGCGAAGTGGCCCGCGACGAATTCAAAGTAAACGGCGATCCCGACGTTAACTTCTCGCTCACCACACGCGAACTTGCACACATGATCAAACAATACAACATCGACCTCAACGATATGCCTGAGGAAGACTTCGACAGTCCTCTCGGCGAATCCACAGGTGCTGCCGTTATCTTCGGCGCCACCGGCGGTGTTATGGAAGCTGCCCTGCGTACAGCCTACGAAGTGCAGACCAAGAAACCCCTGCCTCGCATCGATTTCGAGGAAGTACGTGGTCTGGACGGCGTTAAGACAGCCACCGTTGATTTCGACGGTCTGCCCGTGAAAGTGGCCGTATGCCACACTCTGGCCAACGCACGCGCTATGATGGAAGAAGTTCGCAACGGCAACCCCAGAGGTTTCCACTTTATCGA
>CAJOEN010000016.1:0-71863 GCA_905233475.1 uncultured Bacteroidales bacterium | reverse complement strand
ACGGTAACAGCGACATCATACGCAAACGTATGGAAGCTACCTACCGCGAAGATGCTGGCAAGCCCATCCGTAAATCGCACGAAAACCCCGATATCCTTGCCATCTACAAGGAATACTACGGCGAACCCTGCGGTCACCTGAGCCACGAACAGCTCCATACAGAATACTTCGACAGAAGCACCAAAATCGAAGTGGAAAAATAATTGTTGAATTATTAAAATAGGATTTAATATGGCTAAAATAAAATTGTCAGAAGATAAACTGAACATAATCAAAGAAATCTGCGCTTCTTTTGGTAACAAATCCGGCGAAGTAATCAACGTGCTTCACCAAGTGCAGGGACGTTTTGGCTATCTGCCCGCCGAAGTTCAAGAGGTTGTAGCTCACGAACTCAGCATGCCCGTGGCCAAAGTTTACGGTATCGTATCGTTCTATTCTTTCTTTACCATGCAGCCCAAGGGCAAACACCCCATCTCGATATGCCTGGGTACTGCCTGCTACGTGCGTGGCGCCGAAAGAGTGCTCGACGAATTCAAACGTCAGCTCAACATACCTGAAGGCGGTGTTACCCCCGACGGCAAGTTCTCCATCGACACACTGCGCTGCGTGGGAGCATGCGGTCTGGCACCCGTTGCCATGATTGGCGACAAGGTGTACGGTCGTCTCACCCCCGATATGGTGAAAGACGTTATCGCCGAATACGCTGAATAAGATTCAAGTACGTATATCATAACGAAAGAGAGGAACAGACATTTGTTCCTCTCTTTTTTTTGAAAGTTGAAAGTTGGGATCATGGTTGGGCTTCGATATGCTAAGCAACCGTATAGATTTCGGAGCTGTGGCTTGGAATCTTTTAAGCCTCGGAGAGGCTATACGCACAAAGTGCAAGTAACACCGCATGAAGAAACTGCCAGTGGCCGTTTCGATAGCGAAGCGGAGAAAGACAGAAGTGCAGTGTGGTGACATGAACAAGAATAATACAAAGCCTCTCGGAGAGAGGCGACAATAAGTATAAATAAAAATACTTGACTATCAGTCGTTAAGGAAATATTCTTCCTTTATGGTTATGCCATTGTCAACAAGAAAATCCCTGTATTCTTCGGCAAAAGTCTTAACAGAGTGATGCTCCTTTTGGCGTGCAATATAGTTTGCTATTGTCTTACAGTCGCGCATGCTGTAGGTAAAACCGGCATATTCTTTGGACCATCCGTTGAACGTCGGAAAATTCGGGTTGGATTTCAGCCATTTGCTTGTGGCAACTTTAATGTCCTGAACGAATTTAGACATAGCTAATGAAGAAGGAAGAGACACGAGGATATGTACGTGGTCTGGCATGCCTCCGATACGATACAAATGTCCATCGATGTTGTTTATAAATCCAAGGACATAGGAATATAATTCTCGTTCGTGCTCTGTGTCGATTGTTTTTTCGCTACGATGGGTGCGGAGAACAATATGATAAAGTGTTTGTGTGTAACTCATGATTGGATAACGTTTTTTTAGGCTAAGATATTGTGTCGGACAAGTTATTCAATGTCGCCTGTCTCCGACAGGCTTTTATTGTATTGGTACATTGTCACCGCTCTGCGCCTACGGCTTGAACGGTGTTATTTGCGCCTAATGGCGCGTTTTGCATCTCCGATGCAAGGATAAAACTGCTTGTTTCATAACCTTTATAATCATCCAATCACTCCTTAACTTCTTAACACCAAGACGTATCCACTTTCTTTTTCACTGTTCACAGATCACTTTTCACTTTTTTCAAAAAAATCAATTCCTAAATCCTAAATCCGAATTGAAAAAAATCGTATCTTTGCAAAATCAAACAAACAATGAAACAATCAACACTTAAAAAACCATGAAACGAGGCAAGAAAATATGCGGAGAACTTAAGAAAATCCGCCGTAGGATAGCCGACGAGAACGGCATTAAGCTGGATATACCGGAATGTACCTTCGAAGGCGAATGCCGAGGCACGTGTCCGCGCTGCGAGTGGGAGGTGAAATATCTGGAAAAGACGCTGTTCGAGAGGCTGAAACTCGGCAAGATAGCCACCATTTCTGGCTTGGCGCTCGGACTTTCGGCCTGTGGTGGCGGAGGAGGCATTGACCCTGATATACAAGTTATTGGCGAAATACCTTACACGGACACGGAAAATGTCGTTTCCGAAACAATTCCACCACCGCCACCGCTATATTCGGAGCTGCCTGTTTGTGGTGATGTGGTAGAAATAGATGGCGAGGTGATAGAGCGGCCAGCTACCGACGCCATTAAGCAGGAGAAAGATACCACGGATGAAGATCTATTAGGGGCTATTCAAGAAGAATCGCCCGTATTTCCCGGCGGTGAACAGGCGTTGTATGATTTTTTACGTGAAAACATCCGTTACCCTCAAGCTGCGAAAGATAGTAATATACAAGGAAAGGTTTATGTTACTTTTGTGGTGGAAAAAGACGGCATCATTACCAATCTTAAAGTTCTGCGAGATATAGGCGGTGGTTGCGGTGAGGAGGCTTTGCGTGTGTTGCGTATGATGCCCCAATGGAAACCCGGAATGCAGCTGGGAAAGGCAGTGCGGGTGCAGTATAATCTGCCGATAACATTTAAAACGGAAGAATAGCTTGAGAGTTAAAAGTTTAGAATTGGACAGAAGCTTGTAGAAAACAAATGGTCAGGAACTTGGCTTACGCACATGCCCACTTGGTCCTACGCCTACAACCGTAACAAAACAACCAATCAACGATTAAACGAGTCTCCACTATTACTTTTTCAATTCTTTACAAAAAAACGACTATAAAAAGTAAACATTTCAACGGATTTTATACTTTTCCGACAAAAAAAACGTTAAATATAAAACTGTATATCAAAAAATGAGAAAAATTATCGTTATAGCAATTATAACAATCGCTTTATCAGCCATTTGTAATGCACAAAACATAAAAGGCTTTGTTACGGCAGGAACTACTTTGTCCCAAATTGACGGCGATGAGGTTTATGGTTTCAAAAAGTTGGGTTTTGTAGGAAGCGTGGGTGCCGTAATCCCTTTGGAGAGCAAGGACAGGTGGCTTGTGAGCATAGAAACAATGTTCTCGCAACGTGGCGCACGGGAAGAGCGGTCAAAAAAAACTTACCACTACAACGTAACCCTGCCATACGTGGAAATTCCTGTAATGCTGCACTTTGCCGACCAAAAAGGCGGATGGACATTCGGACTGGGACTCTCATACAGCCGTTTGGTAAGTACCCCCAAAGAAACTTTCCACTGGGATACAACGAGATTTATTCCCAACACCGAAACACCTTTCCGTAAAAACGATTTTTCTGTCATAGCCGACATACGCTTCACTATTTGGCGCGGACTGAAATTCAATTTCCGTTATCAATACTCAATAGCACCGATAAAAAAGGACTGGGAATTCATGTTGCGTAGTAGCAATGGCGACGAGTTCAACGAAAAATGGACGCGCAACGCTTACAACAACAGCCTGTCGGCCAGACTGATATGGGTATTTAACGACAATTCGACCAACAACTACAAAAAAAAGAAAAGATAATATGGCTAAAACGGCACTTTTTGCAGGCTCTTTCGACCCATTAACCATTGGGCATGAGGATATTATACGCAGAACCGCCCCCCTTTTCGATCACATCACAGTGGCTGTGGGTAACAATATCTGCAAAAAAACTCATTTCGACACCCAAACCCGTATGCGATGGATTGAAATGACTTTTGCCAATCTTCCAAACATCTCCGCAGACACCTATAACACCACCACCATCGACTACTGTAAGGAACACGGTATCAAATACATGATTCGCGGAATACGCACTACCAACGATTTGATTTACGAACAGGAAATAGCCTTGCTAAACAAGCGGCTTGCCCCCGATGTGGAGACCGTTTTTCTGCTCACAAGTCCGCAATATATGGACGTAAGTTCTTCGGCGGTGCGTGAGTTCATAGCTTTCGGCAAGGACGCTACAGAGTTTTTGCCAAAAAACATTCGAAACGACTTTATTAAAACATTAAACTACAATACTTTACAAAAATGACACCACGAGTAAGCATAATTATGGGCAGCACATCGGATTTGCCGGTGATGGAGAAAGCCTGCCAGTTTTTCGAAGAGATGGAGATACCTTTCGAGGTGAACGCACTTTCGGCACACCGCACCCCCGCCGAAGTGTCGGAATTTGCGCGCACGGCACACACACGCGGCATTGAGGTTATAATAGCCGGAGCAGGCATGGCCGCCGCTTTACCGGGCGTAATAGCCGCCGAAACACCGCTTCCCGTAATAGGTGTGCCTATAAAAGGTAGCGTTTTGGAAGGTCTTGATGCCACTTTTGCCATAATGCAAATGCCTCCGGGAATACCCGTAGCAACAGTTGCTATAAATGGTGCCCAAAACGCCGCCATACTTGCCGCCCAAATAATGGCCAACGGCGATAAGGCACTGATGGACAAGGTGATAAAATATAAGCTAGGTTTAAAGAACAAAATTGTAAAGGCCAACGAGGAACTTTCCAAATTGGGCTACAAGTTCAAGTGCTGACAATTACACCTCCAGCACAACATTATCCTTGGTAACTATCACATTTTCAATGGTATTTACCTTGCTTTCATCGAAAAGTGTTTTAACGCGTATATAATTCTCGGTAAACCCGAGCATATATCCGTCTCGCACATCGCTCTCCCACAATACTTTATGAGCAGTACCATAATTCATGCGGTAAAAAACTTCTTTTTTACTTGCCGAAATACGGTGAAGCACTTTGCTACGCTCCCTGCGCACATTTACAGGCACTTTCCCATCCATAGCCAAAGCCCGTGTGCGTGGGCGTTCCGAATAGGTAAACACATGCAGGTAGGAAATGGGCAAAGATTCGATAAAATCACAAGCCTTTTGGAACTCCTCGTCGGTTTCGCCATTGAAGCCGACAATAACATCGGCGGCGATACAAGCGTCGGGCATAACCGATTTTATATTGCTTAGGCGCGAAGCGTACAACTCGGTGGTATAACGCCGCTTCATAGTCTGCAAAACCAGGTTGCTCCCTGCCTGCAAAGGTATATGGAAATGCGGCAGAAAAGCCCGCGACTGTGCGATAAAATCTATCATATCATCGGTTAGGAGATTGGGCTCTATGGAGGATATGCGATAACGCGACACCGTTTCAATATTATCCAACTCCCTGATTAACTGAAAGAAAGTCTCTCCATGTTGTTTACCGAACTCACCGGTATTTATTCCTGTAAGCACTATCTCTTTAACACCTGTGTGGGCTATCTGCCGCGCTTTGGCTACGGTCTCGGCCACGGTTTGGCTACGGCTTCGTCCACGTGCAAAAGGTATCTCGCAATAGGTGCAGAAATAGTCGCAACCGTCCTGAACCTTGAAAAACGAGCGCGTGCGGTCGCCGGTGGAATATGTGGCCACAAACTCATCGCCCTCACCCATTGGCAGAACTTTGTTACGCTTTTGACTATCTTTCTGATAATCAATCACAAAATCCACAAGTTTATGTTTGTCGGCATTGCCAAGGATAATGTCCACCCCTTCTATCTTGCTTATTTCCTGAGGATTGACCTGCGAAAAACAACCAACCACCGCAACAGTGGCATGTGGGTTGGAGGCTATAGCCTGACGTATGGCAGTGCGGCATTTCTTCTCCGCAACAGATGTTACCGTACATGTATTGATTATATAGACATCCGCGAAGTCCTTGAAATCAACTACTTGAAATCCATTTTCGGCAAATTGCCGCACTATGTCGGAACTTTCGGAATAATTTAGTTTGCAACCCAATGTATGTATGGCAACTTTTCTCATAACTATCAAGTATAAGGCATTTTAAAGAATTGGCGACGGATTTTGGTCGAAATAGTGGTTATAGTTTTGCGGTTTTTCTTTTTTATTCTTTTCCTCGTCGCGTTGGTGCAGGCGTTCGGCATCCTTGTTTTTATATGTCCTGGCAGGCTTTTTGGCAGGGGTGCTGGTTTCCAGCACATTTGTTGAAGGCTTTTTAGAAACAGGTGCGGCTAGCGTTATTCCGTCCACATTCATCTCGTTGAGGGTTATGTGGAAACAGTTGCGTCGCTCGTATTTAATGTAGCACAACTTATTGGAACGCAACTCACTAAGGGTTATGGCAAGCACCTCTTTCATTTCGTAAGCCCCCAAATCGCGACCCGAAATCTTTTCAAAATTATGATACGAAATATCGATGGTTGTGCCGTGCTTATGGCATGAATTTTCCGTAGCCCAACGATTTCTGCGCACAAGTTTTCTTACATCCTCATCGGTACGTAACAGGCTCGTTACCACAATTTTATATTTGGACTTTGGATATTTTTCCGCCAAAACATCCTGAAAGCATTTGCCTATGGTGTTCAGCATAACCCTTGCCGCCGGAACAAGGTAAGGCACAGAATATTTGAGTTCCGACACCCTGAAATATTCATTTGACTCCACTCGCACAAGACCGTATTTTTCGTAGTTTGCCACGCGTCCCGACAGTTTCTTTATGCCGTTGCGTTTGGCGGCGGCCAGCTGTACGCTGTTGTCGTCGTCGAAATATTGAGAATACCGTTTACGTGCTATTTTCGGGGCTTTGTATTTCGACGAATGGCTATAGCAAACGGCAAGTGGGTTGTTAAGAACGGAATCCTCCGTGTTATTTTGATTTTCTTCGGAAACAGGCTCTTGCGTGGCCTTAGCCCGAATGCAGAGAAATATAACAACACCCAACACGAGCAATAGGGCAACGGCTACGTAAGGCCACAATAAGGGCTTGCGACGCTTTTTTTTAAGGAATATTTCTCTTGCCATTGCCATAGTTCCAAAAATTTAGGGGGTCGCCGGTGTGGGCAATCCCCCAAATTACAGTAAGTCAAATATTCTCATCCATTTCAATAGGCATACATCGAAAGATATGGTCTTACAATAGCCTCAATCTCTTCCGCTTTTTGCTTGTCGTTCAGTCGGTTGATACAGAGATCCTGCATAGCGACAAGAATCTGTATGGCAATTTCCATTTCGTGGCGGACGCCTTGTGCCTTTTTACCCTTGAACTTGGCGTAGTATTTCAAATCTTGGGTATAGTATTCGCAAATATCGTCGAGATACTGTTTGGCCATAGCCGTATCGCCTACCTGCGAATAAACTTCGACAAAGAAAATGGTGTAGCGGTCGCGTGGGAAGTTCTCCTTGGGGAAATATTTTTCAGCAAGAGCGAGTATTTCCTTGGCTTTGTCCAACTGCGACTGGTCGCGGATTTGCTGAACTATCGAATCGCGGCCATTGTGTTTGTAATTTATCAGCAGCGCTCCTTTGTCGATGAAACTCTGTGCAAGCAAAGCCCATGTCTGACGCTGAACAACTCCCATATTGAAACTTACTGGATCCACATACACATCGGGATTGTTAAGGTTACCCCATTTCATTGTGCCGGACTTTTCGCCATCAATATAGTAATTGTACGTCTCTTCCAGACTTATGGCACGGGAAGAGTGCTTGGAATAAGGCAGCATACGATATACCATACCCACCTGTTCGTTGTATTCCGAAATGAAAGGTACAATATCCTTAAGTTTGTAATCGAGGCTGAGCAGGCAAATTTCGCGTTCGAATTTGTTGGTGCCGAAAATGTCTAGAATCATAAGTTCGTGACGGTAAAGTACGTCTTTCTTTATCTCCCAACGTATTACATCGGGTATGGTGTCGGCGCAAGCCTGTGTTATTATGCCGTTTTTAACCAATTTTTCCTTGTCCAAGGTGATTTTGAAACGTTTGGTAGGAAGAACCAAAGTCTTGTCGCCTTTTGTGGTGTATTGTACAAACTGTTCGGGATGGCTCTTTACGGCATTAAACAGGTCGGTTACCTCGATATACTCTGACGTGCGTGGCATAAGACAAGTAACGTCGCGACCAAGTCCGTAATATTCTTTTGGCAGTGTAAATGGCAGATTTTCAGATTCGTAAAGAGTATTGTACAACTGTTCCACATACCAGTACATTCCTGCAAGGGTGTAGTTCAATATACGTACATCGGTGCGAGTGCCTTCGACCTCCTGAGTGTACCACAGCGGGAATGTATCGTTGTCGCCGTAGGTGATTATTATTCCGTTTTTGCGGACGACATTAAGATAGTTGTCGGCGAAATCGCGTGCGGCGTATTTTTTCGAACGGTCGTGGTCGTCCCAGTTCTCCTTGGCCATAATTCCCGGCACAAGCAACATGGTTGCCACAAACACCGCCACGGTGGAAATACGGTGGTTGATGTTCAACTTCTGAAGCCATTCGGCCAAGGCCATCACACCGAGACCTATCCAAATGGCAAAAGCGTAGAACGATGCAGCGTATGCATAATCTCGTTCACGTGGCTCTATCGGCTTTTGGTTAAGGTAAACCACAATGGCTATACCTGTCATAAAAAACAGCAGGAACACCACAAAGAAGTCCTTTTTGTTTTTCCTATAATGGAACAGCACTCCGCAGAGGCCGAGCAACAGAGGCAGGAAATAATAAGTATTACGTGCCTTGTTGTTTTTCAGATGGTCGGGAATATCGCTTTGCGGACCCAAACGAATCTCGTCCAAGAATTTTATTCCCGAGATCCAGTTGCCATTGATGTAGTCGCGGGTACCGTCGTCGTTGAAATAATTTCCTTGTATATCGTTCTGACGGCCAACGAAATTCCACATAAAATAACGCCAGTACATAAAATGCACCTGATAGCTGAAGAAGAATTTCAAGTTTTCGCCGAAAGTGGGCTTGCGTGTGCCCGGAGTTCCCGACCAATATTTGTAGTATTGCTGTTTGCGTGCGTTTTCGTTGCTGTGCATGCGTGGAAACACACCGCAATCTTCGCTTGAGTACTCATATTCAAGTGTACGTGTGGCTTCCACATAACGGTCTTTGCCGTTTTCATCCTGTCCTTTTACATATTTGATGTAACCCTCCTTGGTGCCTATCGGATCCCCTGCCGTAAAATACTGTCCGTAAAACAGCGGTGAGGAGCCGTACTGCTCACGTCCGAGGTATGCGCGCAAAGCAACGGCATCCTTGGGGGCGTTCTCGTTTATTGGAGTATTGGCATTGGAACGTATCACAAGTATAAAGAATGTGGAATATCCTATCAGCAGGAAAAGCAACGAGAGTATCACCGAATTCCATACCGGTTTGTTGCGTTTGTAGGTGTACAAAATGCCCCATACGATAAGTCCCACAAGCACAGCAAAATAGAATATCGTGCCTACATTGAACGGCAGTCCGAGGCTATTAACAAAGAATACCTCTATGGCACCTGCCCAGTTCACTATGTAAGGTATTATCAGGAAAAGTATAAGTGCCAAGAGCACCACCGATATTATTCCCGAAAAGATAAAACCCTTGAGGGTTGTTTTTTCCCATCTTTTGAAATAATACACATAAACGATGGCTGGTATGGCAAGCAAGTTCAGCAAGTGAACACCTATTGCCGCGCCTATGAGGAACGAGATAAGTATCAACCAGCGCAGGGCGTGAGGCTGGTCGGCCTGTTCCTCCCATTTAAGTACCGCCCAAAATACCACTGCCGTAAAGAACGACGACATGGCGTAAACCTCGCCTTCCACTGCCGAAAACCAAAATGTATCGGAAAAGCAGTATGCCAGCGAACCTACGATACCGCTGGCGAACACCGCCCACACACGGCTATCCTTAATATCGAAGTCCTGTCGCCTAAGTCCTGCTATCTTTTTTCCAAAAAGGGTGATTGTCCAAAACAGGAACATTATGGAAAGTCCGCTGGATATCGCCGACATTGCGTTGATGGCGAAAGCGGAGTGTTGCTTGTCCACAAACATGGTGAACAAACGGCCTATCACTTGGAATGTGGGTGCTCCCGGAGGGTGTCCCACCTGTATTTTATCGGCAGTAGCTATGTATTCTCCACAGTCCCACCAGCTGGCGGTGGGTTCGGCTGTAAGCAGGTAAACGGAACAAGCTATGATACCTATCACCCAGCCAATCAGATTGTTAACCAAATGGTATTTTTTCATTATATGAGTATTTTAATTAGTTTGCTTTTTAAGTACTTAGAGGCAAAACGCCGACACAGAAACTTCCGCCGAACGGCAATTTTACGTTTGCAAAGGTACGAAAAAAAAGCTCAATATAAAACATAAAAATCAATTATTTTATATCGGGCAATATAAACCGTTGCTTTTTAGACACATACACAAGTATTATAAATACCGTTAATTGGGCAAAAAAAAAGCGGCTACCGAAAGTAGCCGCCTGAAAAAGAAATCTTATTTTTTAAGCATATAGTTCTTCGAAAATTTTTCTCAGCTTTGGGCATTCGCGAAGTTCCTGCAGAGTGAATTCGGCGTGGCCTTTGGTGTAGCCGTTGCCCATAATCATATTCACGTCGCTGCCGATACCTTCGGCGCCGAGGCTGGCTTTGGTGAAGCTGGTGGCCATGGAGAAGAAATAAACCACACCGTCGTCCTTGGTGATGAGTATGGCTGTCATCTCCTGGTCGGGAACATTAACGCAGTTGATTGTAACGTCGGCCATTTTGCCGTTGGTAAGACGTTCTACCAGTTCGTAAACCTCAACGGGTGTCATTCCTGCGGCACTCTCAACGATATCGCAGAATCCGAGGTCTTTGATACGCTGTGTGCTCTTGGGGCTGTTGGCGATGCCTATAACCTTGCCGGTAACGCCGACACGTTTCTTAGCTTCGTAGCAGCAAAGCATACCGCTCTTTCCGCCTGCGCCGAGAACAACTACAGTTTCGCCATAGTGGCACAGTTTGGCTGTTTGTGCGGGAGCACCTGCAACGTCCAATGCGCTGAGGGCGAGTTTTTCAGGCATATCATCGGGAATCTTGGCGTAGATACCGCTTTCGAAAAGTATAGCCTTGCCTTTGATGTCCACTTGGTCCACATCGGGACGGATAGCAAGTATTTCGTCGATACGGAGGGGTGTGAGCGAGAGGCTTACGAGGGTTGCAATGCGGTCGCCTTCTTTGAGGTCGATTTTGCCTTTCAGGGCGTCGCCTATTTTTTCAACCTTGCCGAGGAGCATGCCGCCAGAACCGGTGCGACGGTTGCGGTGTTTGCCCTGCAATTCCACGTTGAGGAACATTTCTTTCTTTATCTCTTCCATCACTTCGGCTTCGTTGTCGGGGTTCTTGGCCTGAGTTTTGGCATAATTGTGAATATCGGTGAACGATGCGGAATCGATATTCAACGTCTGCACGTCGATAAGGATTTCGTTGTCGTAAATCTCGTCCATGTTGTTGTCGATTTTGTTGGCCGGTTGCGGCAGTACCCCTTTGGGTTCAATTACACGGTGTACACCGTATTTATTTCCTTTTTTTTGCATTTTACTACGTATTTTATTGATTATTACTACTTTGTATTATTTTCAAAATAACATCCGATTTGCAAATATACATTTTTTTTACGAATTTCTCAAATCCCCAACCTTTTGCCTGCGGATTTTTTTTTTGCCTTATGCCCCAATTTATCATATTTTAGGCAAATATCATCTTTGCGATGTTAGTAAAAAAGCATTCCAAATTGGCTATTCTATACCAATTATAACGTATATTTGCAAAGTCGGTTGGAGTCCAACTTTACTACAATCCACTGAACCTTAACGTTTTAAATTATGAATAACAAAAAAACTGACATAATGATTTCCACTGCCGACGACCAGTTCTCGGCAAAAACGGGATTCAATCTTATAAAGATTCTCAACAACCTCGGCATAGAAACCAACTATCCATTGCAGCAAACCTCGTGTGGCAAAGAGCTGTATGAAATTGGCGACTTTGCAGGTGCTAAAACGCTGGGGGAAAGGCTTATGAAACAATTTTCCGGTGCCAATAGGGTTGTGTGTAGCTCAAGCGCATGGGTGGCATATATAAAGACCGTTTTTCCGAAACTGTTTTTCAATACCGCCTATCATATTGAACATCAGGAGTTTTGCGAAAAGATACACGACATCACCGACTATCTTGTCAATATTATTGGCACCACTTGCTTGAACAATGAATTCCCTAACAAGGTGGTTTTCATGGACAACTGTCAGACTATCAATGACTACGGCATTTATAACGAACCTCGCACTCTGTTGCGCAACACGGCTGGGTTGGAACTATTGGAGTTGCCAAACGAAATTGCCGTACAATGCTGTGGATTTGGCAACATAGGTTTTGCGTCCGATTTCGAAGCCGTGTCCTCTGCACTTGCCCGCAAAAAAGTGGAGGCGGCATTAAACCTCGGAGCCGAAGTCATTACTTCCACCGACACCTCGTGCCTGCTACACCTGCAGTCGTACATAAACAAAAACAAACTGAAACTGAGGTGTGTACATATTATTGACATTTTGGCCAACAAAAACAACCGAAAATGAACCACTTCCCTTGGGGAGACGACCGTAGGTACAACTCCTACTCAAATTTTTTGCGGAAAAAGTTCGGCCATAGGGTGCAGAAACTCTCTGTAAACGCGGGATTTACGTGTCCCAACCGCGACGGGACAATTTCCTACGGCGGTTGCATTTTTTGCGACAACAATGCTTTTAACCCTTCCTACTGCCAGCCACAAAAATCTATTACCCAGCAACTTAACGAGGGAATTGAGTTTCACAAATGGCGTTACCGCAAATCCACTGACTATCTTGCTTATTTCCAAGCTTTTTCAAATACCTATAAGCCATTACACGAACTAAAACTGCTTTATGCAGAAGCCCTCTCCCACCCTATGGTAAAAGGTATTGTCATCGGTACCCGTCCCGACTGCATAGACGAGGCTAAACTTGACTATCTGCAAGAACTGTCCGAAAAATACTATGTATCAGTGGAATACGGTATAGAAAGTTGCTACGACGACACTTTGCGGTATATCAACCGCGGCCACGACTTTGCCGCCACCGAAAAGGCTTTCCGCCTAACGGCCGAACGTGGCATACACACGGGCGGACATCTGATTTTTGGTCTGCCTCACGAATCGCGGCAAATGATGCTCGATGAGGCGGAAATACTATCCAACCTACCCATCAACTCACTGAAAACACACCAGTTACAAATTCTTTCAAACACGCAACTCGAAAAGGATTACCACAACAATCCGCAACTGTATCCCTCTTTTGAACTTTACGAGTATGTGGATTTTGTGGTGGATTTTTTAGAGCGTCTGCGCCCCGATATTGCAATAGAGCGCTTTGCCGGCGAGGTACCGCCACGCTATCAGGCCACTCCCGAGCGTAGCTGGCGCGACAAAAACGGCAGTCTATTGCGCAACGAAACCCTGCCCTTGCTTGTGGAGCAACGCCTCGAACAACGCAACACCTGGCATGGGAAGAGATTCTTTTGAAATCGGAGATCGGAAATCGGATTTTCAACTCCTCCTTGCCACCTCAGGAGGGTTAAACTCCTACCGGCCTCCTCAGGGAGAGTTATACTTCCCCTGCCACCTCAAGAGGGGGGAACTGTTTGGTCTATCACATTTTGCCGGGGTTTGCGTTTGTACTAATTGGCATGCGCGAGGGATAAGTTCCTCCTTTATAACTCATTTCAACCAATCATAAATCAAAAACGGGGCTGCCGTATCCGGCAACCCCGTTTATTTATATATTCAGAAATTAAAAAAACTCCGAATTACTCAAACGAGAGTATCGCTTTCTTGATAATCTCGATGGCCTCGCGCAGCTGTTCTTCGGTGATAACCAGCGGAGGAGCGAAACGGATGATGTGCTGGTGTGTGGGTTTTGCCAACACTCCCATGTCGCGCATCTTCAGGCACACGTCCCAAGCCTCTTTTCCGTCTTTCGGGCGGATGATAACGGCGTTGAGCAGACCTTTACCGCGCACTTTCTCAATCATCGGCGATTTAACTTTGCTTATCTCCTCGCGGAAAATCTTGCCGAGACGTTCGGCGTTTTCCATCAGATGTTCGTCTTTGATCACCTGCAGGGCAGCTATACTAACCTTGGCTGCAATGGGGTTGCCGCCGAAAGTGGAGCCGTGTTCGCCAGGTTTTATGTTGAGCATGATGTCGTCGTCGGCCAGCACTGCAGAAACGGGAACCACACCGCCGCCGAGGGCTTTGCCGAGAATCAGCAGGTCGGGACGCACGCCTTCGTGGTCGCAGGCCAGCATTTTGCCGGTACGGGCTATGCCGCACTGCACCTCGTCGGCCATAAACAGAACGTTGTATTTCTTACAGATATCGTAGCATTTCTTGAGGTATCCGTCGTCGGGAACGTAAACACCGGCTTCGCCCTGTATGGGTTCGAGCAGGAAACCGGCAATTTTCTTGCCATGCTCGGCCAGAACTTTTTCAAGGGCGTCGGGGTCGTTGTAAGGTATGCGGATAAAGCCAGGAGTCATGGGGCCGTAGTTGGCGTAGCTCTCGGGGTCGTTGCTCATGGTGATGATGGTGATGGTACGTCCGTGGAAGTTGCCTTCGCAGCAAACAATCATCACTTCGTCGTTGGGAATGCCTTTTTTCACCACACCCCAGCGGCGTGCCAGCTTAAGGGCGGTTTCGTCGGCTTCGGCGCCGCTGTTCATTGGCAGAACCTTGTCGTAGCCGAAATATTCGGTAACGTATTTTTCCCATTCGCCAAGACAGTTGTTGTAGAAAGCGCGGCTGCTAAGGGTGAGCTCGTGGGCTTGGTCGCAGAGGGCTTTTACTATCTTCGGGTGGCAGTGGCCTTGGTTTACAGCCGAATAGGCCGACAGAAAGTCGAAATAGCGTTTTCCTTCGCAGTCCCAAACAAAAGGACCTTCGCCTTTGGCCAGTACTACTGGTAACGGATGGTAGTTGTGAGCACCGTAGCGGGCTTCCATCTCCATGTATTGTTCTGATTTTGTCATATTAAGATGTTTTTTCGGGTTAAAAATGTTTTGCAAATTTACAAAATTATCGGCAATTATGGGGCACTTTTTGGAAATTCTTTTTATTTCACTGTTATTGCCTTTTATACACAACTGATTCAAAGAACTTTACGCACCGTTTCTCAAATACTGATGAAAGTTACGCACACAGTTTTCCTCAAAAAAATGGCCTTGCTCTGCTACTCTTACATAATCTCAAATCGGGACTAAAGGTTAGGCCAAGCGAAAAACGTTACTGTTTCTCAAAACTTTTACGTATCTTTGCACCTCAAAAAAATTATCAAACAACATTAAAAGCATTTTTTTTATGAAAATTCTGAGACTCACAACTTTCCTTGCCCTCACGGCGGCCATGCTTCCGTTGCGGGCTCAGTACGAAGAACATCTTGTTGGGGCCAACTGCACATCCATTATGGTTGGCTGCAAGGCTTCCGCCGACGGTTCGGTAATAACCTCTCACACCTGCGACGGCAAATACCGCACATGGGTACGCATGGAACCCGCCGCCGACCACAAGCCCGGCACCATGCACAAGGTTTACAAAAACACCATGCACACCGAAACTCCCGGTAGCATGGGCGGCGTTACCCTTGCCGGCGAAATTCCAGAAGCAGCTCATACCTACGCATATATGAACACAGCCTATCCATGCCTCAACGAAAAGCAACTTGCTATGGGCGAAAGCACTTTTTCCGGCCCCGACACCCTACAAAACAAAAACGGTATGTTCATGATTGAAGAGCTGCAACGCGTAGCGCTGCAACGTTGCGACAATGCCCGCGACGCAATACGCCTCATCGCCGACCTTATAAAACAGTACGGCTATGGCGACGGTGGAGAGTGCATAACCATTGCCGACAAAAAAGAGGTATGGCAGATGGAAATTCTTGGCGAAGGTCCCGAAAAAATAGGCGGTATTTGGGTGGCTCAGCGCGTTCCCGACGACGAGGTGGCCGTAAGTTGCAACGTGGCCCGCATAGGCAAACTCGACCGCAAAAACAAGGACTTTTTCATGTGTTCAGACAACATAGAAAAAGTGGCCGAGAAATACGGCCTGTGGGACGGCAAAGGCGATTTCGTGTGGTGGAAGGCTTTCCCCTCGAGCTATTCAGGCAAAAAGAATTTCAAGGAACGCGAGTGGTACATTTTCAACGAATTAGCACCTTCGCTGAACCTGTCTTTTGAGGCCGACGAATTACCATTCTCCGTCAAGCCGGATAAAAAAGTTGATATTCAGCGTATTATGGAATTATTCCGTGCTAACTACGAAGGCTGTGAAAAATTAGACCAAACCAAAAACTTACTTGCTCCACGCCGCTACCGCAACAAAGACGGTCAAACTGTTACCGACACCGCCGTATGCGCCACCGCCAACCCGTGGATAAGCGGCGCCGAACGTTCTATGTACAACATGCTTAAACCCGGCACTGTTACTTTCTACCGCGGCGTGGCCATGTCGTGGTGCTCGTATTCGTTTGTCATTCAATGTCGTAGCTGGCTTCCCGATGAAATTGGCGGACTGTGCTGGTTTTCGGTCGAAAATCCGGGACAAAGCCCCCGCATCCCCATCTACGCCGGTGCTACCAAACTGCCTCAGGGCTTCGACATCTGCGGACATCACCGCTACAACGAAAATGCCGTGCTGTGGCACTACCGCAAGGCCAACAAACTGTCGCAAGTGCAATGGGGCAACGCAAAGAAACTTATTTACGACAATGTGTTGCGTTACGAAAACAAAGCCTTGGAAGAGCTTCCTGCAATAGAAAAGAAAGCCGCGGCACTGCTCAAGGATGGCAAGAAAAAGGAAATGCAGACACTGCTCAACCAATATACATCAGACTTTGCAGGTGCTACACGCCAAACGTGGTCGGAGATAGAACACTCTCTTTGGGAGAGATACTGGACAGGCTTCTGATCCCCCTACCCCGTTCCATAACAAAAAAATCGTGGCTTTTTCCAAGCCACGATTTTTTTGTTTGAGGCGTTCTATTCTGCCAAAGACATAAGTAATCTACAATATTTACAAAATTTGTTCACTGTATCTGATTCTATTTCAAAGGTGTTCACGATTACTTGGTAATTCGCGAGCTTCAGCGAACAGGGAAATATTATATTTATAGAACTGACCTTTTTGTCTTTGTTCGGAACATTACTGAACCGAAAGTACTTCCATGTCGAAAATAAGTGTGGAATAAGGCGGTATTGCACGTCCGTCGCCGGGGCCGTAGCCAAGTTCCGAAGGCACGATGATACGCACTTTGTCGCCTTGACGCATGGTCTTTACAGCAATATCCCAGCCTCTAATCATCGACTGCTGTCCCACAACATACTTGAGGGGGTCGTGAGCTTCGGGATTTTCGTTTTTGTCGCTTGTGTCGAAAATTTTGCCGTCCAAGAAACGACCTGTGTAATTAACCTCGATTTCTTTTCCTTCCTCAACCTTGGGGCCGTTGCCGTTTTTAACCGGTATGATGTACAGACCTTCGGCCGTGGGTTTTGCGGTGATGTTGTTTTCGGATATGTATGCTTCCAAGGTAGCCTTTTCGGAATTTTTGCGAGTTTCCATCTCCGCTTCGAAATCTTTGCGGAGCTGTTCTTCCGATTTAATCTCGTGAAGTTTAATTTTGTACCTTACAGTCTGTTTTTTGCCGCTCTGATATTCGGTGGGCATCGGCATACCGTATTTGCTCAGGCTGTCGGCATTAACTGCAAATATAGCCTCGTCGCCTATGTGCATCATAAGCAGACCTTCGTTGATGTAACCACCGAAAGGATTGGCGTTCTTCGATGTGTCGGCTTTAAACAGGGGTACTGGATTGCCAACTACCGAATCAAGGGCTTTGTCGTCAAGGTACATAACACACTCGCCTACCAAAACGTCGCCAACATTCACCTGTTCACCGTTTTTGTTTTCGGTGATAAATTTGTAATGCAGTCCCGACTTGGTTCTTGTAAAGCCGTCTATTTCCGATTTAGGACCGCAAGCCGCAGAAACCAGTGCGGCCACTACTGCTGTTGTAGCAATTCTGAATATTCTTTTCATTGTTCTACTGTTATTTATTTATTGTTTCTAATTTATTTCCACATCAAAAATAAGGGTGGCGTTTTGCGGCACTTTGTCGCCATCGCCGGCCACGCCGTAACCCGCGTATGCAGGGACTATGATTTTGGCTTTGCTTCCGCGACAAAGTTCCAAAAGCCCGGTGTCCAATCCAGGCACCACCTCGCTCTTGCCGACGGTAATTTCCTTTTTCACATCTTTGTAGATAACCGACGACGATATTGCCGAAAGGGTATAACGCAAACGCACACGTGTTTCGTATGTGAGTTTTTCTCCTTTTCCTGAAACATATTCCCACACGCGTACACCGTTGTCGAGTTTTACGGCATTCCACCCGTTGCGACGTACCAACTCGTCTATCTGAGTATCTTCGGCTTTGGACATATAGCGGTTGGCATTTATCATATTCTCCTTTATGGACGGTTTTGTTTCCATCTCGATAACCGGAATATCGCGGCCGCCGCAGGCCGACAATAATGCCGCAAGACAGAATATAGCAAGTAATCTGTTCATTTTTCGGCAGGTTTTAGTTCTTTGTAGAGGTTTTCCACAAGTTTGGACACCGTTGTGGCGAAATCGTATGGCGATGTTGCCCCCGAAGCCTTGCGGTGTCCGCCTCCACCGAAATACTTGGCAGCAAAGGTATTAACCTCAAAATCCCGCTTGGAACGAAACGACATGCGCACCTCCTTAGGAGTTTCTTTCACCATAACGCCCACGTCTATATCCCTCATGCTAAGTGTATAATTTACAATGCTTTCCATATCACCCTCCTCCAAACCGAACCGCTGTTGGTCAGCCCACGACACAGCTATGTAAGCCATGCGTATATCGCGGTGGACATGAAGAAGTTCGGTAAGGCAGTAACCCAAAAAACGCACACGGTTTTCGCTGAACACATTGAAAATGGAGTCGTGTATGCAATTTATGTCAATGCCCGTTTCGGCGAGGTTTCCGGCAGCGTCGTAAACGCTTTTGCTGTTGCACGAATAGCTGAAAGAACCTGTGTCGGTGCAGATACCTGTGTAGAAACAGGTTGCCATCTGTTTATCAATAATGTTGCTACCGTAGAGTTGGCAAACCACCCAATACGTAAGTTCCGAAGCCGAGGACACTTGTGTGTCGGAAAACATCACTTCCAAGCCCTCTATATCGGGATTGGGATGATGATCTATAAGCACCTTAGGGGCATGGCTCCGACGTATAGCTTCGGCCATACCGCCGGTGCGTTTCATCTGGTTCAAGTCGAGCATTATCACAAGATCGGCCAAGGCTATGGCGGCGGTGCAACGGTCGTGGTCTTTTTCGTACACAAGTATTGACGATGCTCCGGGCATAAAGCCGAAATAGTCGGGATAAACGGTAGGCAGAAGCACGGTAACACTTTTGCCCTGCGCCACAAGTGCGGCCTGCAGTCCAAGCGACGAGCCCATGGCGTCGCCGTCGGGGTTGACGTGCGAAACTATGACTACATTCTCCGATTGTTCAACCAGAGTGCGGAGGGTTTCTATCTTGGCTTCGTCCAAAAGCATTTTTTTTACGGTGTTATTGCTTGGTCCCCACAAAGTTGACGATGCTTGTTTCTTCTTCACCATAATACACCTTCATTTTGAGGGTAGAGCCAGAAACGACACCATCGATCGACTCTAAATTGCTACTTCCCGAAAGGGTGTAGTTATCGCCGTTCTTTTTCACGCGCACTTTGAAACCTACTGGAGCCAGATCCTTGGCGTTTTCGTCTTCGGTGGCAATGTCGTATTGTACGGTTACGTACTCATCGTCGCTGCGGGTGATAACCACCTTGGCGGATGTCTCAGTTTTGTAATCGTTGGTGCCCAGATAGGTGCCTGAAATCTTGGCTGCGTAATCCTTGTCATCTTTGTCGCAGGAGCTAAAAACGGCTGCCGACATAAAAACCACGACTGCCAATAAAAACAATCTTTTCATAATCTTTTAAATTTCAAATATTTAACAATAATAATATTTTATTTATACGTTGCAAATTTACGTTTTTTTGAACAATTTTTCAATTTGACGAAGCATTTTTTTTGGTAATGTTGCCAAAAATAGTTGGTGCGAGGGGCAAAAAAAGATTATGGCGCAGGGCCTCAAAAGCCCAAGCACCCTAACTTTTTTGCTTGTTTTTAGTCAGAAAAAAAGAACTCTTTTTTTATAATAAGCAATTTTGACGAAAACGTTTTCATCAAAGTTACTATATTATATTGATTTATAAAAAATTATATTATATTCTACCAACTAATCGACACGCCTGTTCTTTATTTGCCTGATATACCTCACATTAGCATGTGAGGTTATTGAGAGTTTGCCTCTCCGAGGCAATTTATAGAAGCCCCCTTAATTATATTGAAAGGTCACGGCGTGCTTTGCACGCCGTGACCCTAGAAACTCTTAACTAAATCAGTACGCTCTTGCAAAAATCACTCTGCGGTGGCTGGGCTTGCCAGAATAGATGCACTTGCCTTCTTCCTCCACAGCGTCGAAGGGTATGCAGCGGATAGTGGCCTTGGTCTCTTCCTTGATACGTTCTTCGGTCTCGGTGGTGCCGTCCCAATGGGCGAGGATAAAGCCACCTTTAGTGTCGAGGATTTCCTTGAACTCGTCCCAAGTATCGGCCTTGTAGGTGTTTTCTGTTCGGTAAGCGGCGGCTTTGGCGAAAAGGTTTTTCTGAATGTCGTTGAGCAGGTCGGCAACGCGTTTTTCTATACCTTCCAGCTGACACGATGTTTTTTCTAAAGTGTCGCGGCGAGCTACCTCGGCAGCACCTTGTTCAAGGTCGCGTGGACCAATGGCAATGCGCACCGGAACACCCTTAAACTCATATTCATTGAATTTCCAGCCCGGTTTGAAAGAGTCGCGGTCGTCGTATTTAACGCTTATGCCCAAGGTTTCTAATTTTTGTTTTATCTCCAAAGCCTTTTCGGAAATGGCGGGCAACTGGTCGGCAGTTTTGTAAATCGGTATTATAACCACCTGAGTAGGAGCAAGTTTTGGCGGCAGCACAAGGCCGTTGTCGTCGGAGTGGGTCATTATAAGTGCGCCCATCAGACGAGTGGAAACGCCCCACGATGTAGCCCACACGTATTCCAGTTTATTTTCGTTGCTGAGGAATTTCACATCGAAAGCCTTGGCGAAATTCTGTCCGAGAAAGTGCGACGTTCCAGCCTGCAGAGCCTTGCCGTCCTGCATCATAGCCTCGATGCAATAGGTGTCCAAAGCTCCGGCAAAACGTTCGTTGGGCGATTTCACACCTTTTATCACGGGCATTGCCATCCAGTTTTCGGCAAAGTCGGCATAAACCTCAAGCATACGTTTTGCCTCTTCCACAGCCTCTTCCTTGGTGGCGTGTGCGGTATGGCCTTCCTGCCAAAGAAATTCGGCGGTACGCAAAAACATACGTGTACGCATTTCCCAACGCACCACATTAGCCCATTGGTTGCACAGAATAGGCAGGTCGCGGTAAGATTTAATCCAGTTGCGATAGGTGTTCCAAATAATTGTCTCCGATGTAGGGCGTACAATAAGTTCTTCCTCTAATTTTGCTTCGGGATCTACCACCACACCGTTGCCGTCGGGGTCGTTCTTCAGGCGGTAGTGAGTAACCACAGCGCATTCTTTGGCGAAACCTTCAACGTGTTCGGCCTCGCGGCACATAAACGATTTTGGAATAAACAAGGGGAAATAAGCGTTCACATGCCCGGTGTCCTTGAACATCTTGTCCAAAGCGTCGTGCATCTTCTCCCAAATAGCATAACCATAAGGTTTTATAACCATACATCCGCGCACAGCCGAATTTTCGGCAAGGTCGGCACGGGTAACCAACTCATTGTACCATTCCGAGTAATTCTCGGAGCGTTTTACGAAATCTTTTGCCATATAATAAACTATGTTAAATATTCAATTTTGTTTCAAATCTTGCGTTATAATCCGAAAATATTTTGTATTTTTGCCGAAAGTTTTGCAATTGCAAAGTTACTAAAATATTGCAAATAAATAAAACAAAATGGAGGACTAAACAATGAAAAACCAATTGAGAGTATTGATATTCAATACATTGAACGCCGCAACTTTCGTAGCTCTTTTTGCTTTTGCGGCGACAGCAACAGCTCAAGTTTACGACGACACCTATTATTCTCCCTCGAAAAATAGTAAAAAAAGCAGTCAAAACTATACCGGCGTAAAACAGCATACCGAGGTAGTGGCCGACAGCGCTTCGGAGGAATATGTGTCGTTGGAACTTACCGGCGAGGAACCCGAACGTACAACTACCAAACGTACCACAGTTGTTTACACCGACGATGATTATTACGATTACGCTTATACCGCACGTATCCGTCGTTTTCACACTCCCGTTGTGGGCGTAGGCTATTTCGATGATTATTACACCAATATGTATTGGTACACCTACGACCCGACATGCTGGGGCGTGAGCATATATCTGGGCTACAGATGGTGGTATCCGTCGTGGTACTACCGTCCGTACTATTACGGAGGCTACGGAGTGGCATGGGGCTGGGGTTACGACCCCTACTACGACTGGTATTGGTACCGTCCGCATTATTACCACCACCATCATTATGCATGGCACCCGCACCACCACCATTATTATGGCGGTCATCGCCACCGTCGCATAGCTTGGAACAGCCACCACTACTACAACAGCTACGACCGTGGTTCGTTCTTCTACGGCAACCGCAATTACGGTGCTGCACGTAGCGTAAACAGGACTATGAGCCGATACAACGCTCCGCGTGGCAACAACCTTTCCTTTGGTCAAAAATACGAGACCTCGACACGCAACAATTCCGTTCGCTATTCGTCCAACCTTACACGCAACAGCAGCAACTCTTTTTCGGCTTCACGCACAGGCAACACAATGCGTGGGGGTACATCAACAAGCTCATCGCGCCGCTATGGTGTGGACTTAAATACCCGTAGTGCAGCCAATAACAGCACCCGTTACAACAATGGCAACAGCACGGCCACATCTGCTACACGCTACAATAATGCCGGCACAGCTACCACCAACAGCTCACGTTACACAGGCTCATCATCTTCTACACGCGGCAATTCCACCGTGTCCGGCTCAACAAGATATTCGCGTCCAAGCGAGGCTACGGCCACACGCAATAGCCAATACACAAGGCCGTCGAGTTCATTATCTAACGAAACTTCCTCAAATAGCTCCAATAGCCGCAGTTCCTACGAGCGTTCGGGCAGCACTACAAACCGCAACAGCGCTACACGTTTTAGCTCACCGTCGAACAGCCGTAACAACAGCTCATCGTCGAGCAACAGAAGTTATTCCTCATCGAGCGACAACAGCAACTCTTCTTCGTATCGTAGCAATACTCCCTCTTCGTCGAGTAGTAGCAGGAGTAGCGGCTCTTCGTACCGCAGTAGTTCTTCGTCGTCGCAAAACAATTCGTCCTCGGTACGTAGCGGCAGCTCTTCGAGCAGTCGCAGCTCGTCGTCAAGCCACAGTAGCAGTTCTTCGAGCCGTAGCGGCGGCTCCTCGCACTCTTCGGGCGGCAGCCATGGAAGCCGTAGATAACAACATCATTTCCAGAAAAATATAACAACATAAAAAATATATAAACATCATGAAACGTAATATATTATGTGTAGCAGCCGCTCTGATAATGACTGGCGGAGTGTATGCACAAGGGCAGTTTTTAGACGACGCCTCCCTTAACGTCTTTAAATTTAGTCAGTTAGGTTTAAATGGAACAGCCTCATACGTTGGTAGAGCCGGGGCGATAGGAGCCTTGGGAGCCGATTTTATGGCTGCAAGCTACAACCCCGCAGGTTTGGGGATGTTTTACAAATCGGAGCTCTCATTAACAATGGCTATAGATAATTCCTTGACAGAAAGTCGTTTTCTGGGTGTAAATTCCGATGACTCACGTACAACTTTCAATATAGGAAGTTTTGAAGCCTTGCTTGCTGTACCTACAGAAAATCCCGGAGCTGACGATTTTCGTGCCATACAGTTTGGCATAGGCATGAACCGTTTGAGGAGTTTCAACAACCGTACTTATGTAGAAAGCGGTGTTACACCTTACTCTTTGTTGGATAATTGGAGCGAGATGGCAAATAAAGACGGATACCTCGACGAATTTAGCACGCAAATGGCCTACAACCTGTATTTGCTCGACACTTTGCCGGGTGGTGCTTTTTACAATAATTTTTTGAGTTCCACAGAAAATGTGTATCAAACAAGGCGCACAACAACGAGCGGCGGTATCAACGAAATGGTGTTTTCAATGTCTGCCAACCGTGATGACAAGTTGTATATGGGTTTGACCATAGGAGTGCCTTTTTTGTCGTATTACAGATCTTCCACATATCGCGAGACGGTTGAAAACAGGGGAGATTATTTCGATTATACCGAGAATTACGATGTAGATGCAATTGGTTTCAATCTTAAGTTAGGCGTCATATACCGTCCAGTTGAGATGCTGCGTTTTGGTTTTGCCATACATACCCCCACTTGGTACGATGTCAAGGGGGTGTACAGCACACGTATGAGCAACGGCCGTACTACTGATCATTCCAGAGAGTCGGACGATGTTTTTGCGTTCCGCACACCAATGAAACTCATAGGTAGCATAGGAGCGACTTTCGGCAATCAGTCATCTTCGGTGGCAGGAAGTTTGGATTTGGACTACGAGTTCACCAACTATCAAGGAATGCGCATAACAGCGTTGGACGAAGAAAAATATATATCGGATGTGAATTATGAAATGTGGCGTAAAAGTGTGAACAGAGTTTTAGAGGACAATTACCAATCGGGGCACACTTTACGTTTCGGAGGTTCGCTCAATGTACGCCATTTTGTATTAAGGGCAGGTGTGGCCTATTTCTCCAACCCCTATAGGGAATACGAAGAGTATGAACATAAAAATGTGGAGTCCGTTTTGGCCACCGCAGGTTTCGGCTATCGCACAAGCAACTATTTTGTAGATTTTGCCTACGCACATTCGGTATATCAAGACTGGGACATACCCTTGGCCAACCCCAGTTATGAATTGATACGCTCAAACTATTATAACAATCTGTTTATCACAACAATAGGATTTAAATTCTAAATTTTATTACATCAGTTAAGGCCGCGAAGGAATTCCTTCGCGGCCTTTTTTATATTTAAACAAGTAAAAAAAATTCAGGCTGATACACAAACAAGTCTGAGATTGTCTATATGATGTAATATAAAAAACATGTGTAAAAAAACAATATGGGCAATTATTGCCACAATGTTGGTCGCAGGCACATCGTTTGCACAAATAGGACGGGGAACCATAGGAACAGGAACGTTTATTGACTACGCTGGCGTTCCCATTCAAGCCTACGGTTTGGATTTCAACGGCGATGGAACGATAGAGTTTAAAATCTCCAACGGAGAGCGGGAAAATGACTATATAATTTACGCTTGTACTGACGGCGGAAACAATGGTATATGACATATCGGGCAAACTTGTTGCTACTTTTTTCGGTAGCAATGTACTGAAACTCCCTTCCAAAGGTGCCTATGTGGTAAAAAACAAACAAATGGCAGAGAAAGTAATTGTGGGGACTTCTATTTATTCGTTTGAGAGAAGCCACAGGCGTTTTCTTCACTCCGACACGCCTGTTCTTTATTTGCCTGATATACCTCACATTAGCATGTGAGGTTATTGAGAGTTTGCCTCTCCGAGACAATTTATAGAAGCCCCCTTGTGTTTTAAGATTTTGTAATTAAACAAAAAAAACGCCACATATATGTGGCGTTTTTTTTTCCGTATGTATAGATATTTGCTTCCTGCTGTTTGTGGAAGTTCCGTCATTTTGTTCCCGTGTGTCCGAATCCTCCCGCACCCCGTTCGGAGTCCGACAGTGTTTCGCAAGGCTCCCACAGTACGGTCTCGTGTTTTGCAATGACCATTTGCGCTATGCGTTCGCCGTCGGTTACTTCGAAATCCTCGTTGGAGAAGTTTATAAGCAATACGCAAATCTCGCCCCGGTAGTCGGCATCTATAGTCCCGGGGGAGTTAAGCACCGTTATTCCCTTTTTCAGGGCCAAACCGCTACGTGGACGTATCTGCGCCTCGTATCCTTCGGGAATTTCCATAAAAAGTCCCGTCTTAACCAATTTGCGCTCCATCGGGCGGATAACAATGGTGCCGTCGGGCAAAAAAGCCCTGAGGTCCATACCTGCCGAAAGGGGTGTGCCGTAGTTTGGCAGTGGATGGTGCGAAGTGTTTACAATACGTATTTTCATTGCTATTAGGATATTTCGTTACGTTTCGACAAAATTTCGTCAATCATGCCGTATTCGAGGGCTTCTTGGGCTGTCATCCAATAGTCGCGGTCGCCGTCGGCCCAAATTTTGTCGAAAGGCTGTCCCGAATGATGGGCTATGATTTCATAAAGTTCGTGCTTGAGCTTGCCTATTTCCCGTGCGGTAATCTCAATGTCGCTGGCCTGACCTTCGGCACCGCCGAGTGGCTGGTGAATTAGTACGCGTGAGTGTGGCAAAGCCGCGCGTCGCCCTTTGCTACCGGCACACAGCAACACCGAGGCCATAGAAGCGGCCAAGCCGGTGCACACTGTTTGTATTTCGGGACCTATAAGCTGCATGGTGTCGTAGATACCAAGTCCGGCATACACGGAGCCTCCCGGCGAATTGATGTATATGGTTATATCACGGTTGTTGTCGGAAGATTCCAAAAACAGAAGCTGAGCCTGAATTACGTTGGATACAGTGTCGTCGATGGGCACTCCAAGAAAAATAATGCGGTCCATCATAAGACGCGAGAATACGTCCATTTGAGCCACGTTGAGTTGTCGTTCTTCTATAATAGTGGGATTAAGGTAGTTACGAACAACAGATGTGTATTTGTCCAAAGTTGTGCTGCTTATACCCTTGTGTTTGATTGCGTATTTGCGAAATTCGTCCATGTGTGTTGTTTTTTTGTTTTTTATATTGAATCAATTGTCGTTCAGCAAGTTGGGGCGACGTTGCTTGGTGCGTTCTACCGACTGTTCGTAACGCCACTGCTCTATTTTTTCATGGTTGCCCGAAAGCAGGATGTCGGGTACTTTCCAGCCACGAAAGTCCATCGGACGAGTGTAGGCAGGAGGCGAAATCAGGTTGTTCTGAAAAGAGTCGGACAGAGCCGAAGTTTCGTTGTTGAGCACTCCGGGTATCAGCCTCGTTACGCTATCCACCATTATGGCTGCGGCAAGTTCTCCTCCGGTAAGCACATAGTCCCCCACAGATATTTCCAAGGTGATGAAATGTTCGCGTATGCGTTCGTCAATGCCTTTGTAGTGTCCACATAGTATCATTACGTTGTTGAGCAACGAGAGGCGGTTGCTACGTTGTTGCGACAGTAGTTCGCCGTCCGGGGCTGTGTATATTATCTCATCGTAATGGCGTTCTTTTTTTAGGTCTTCGATACAAAGTGCCACGGGTTCTATGCCAATAACCATTCCTGCTCCGCCGCCGTAGGCGTAGTCATCTACGCTACCGTAGGCGTTTTGCGAGTAGTCGTGCAAATCGTGCAGGTGTATCTGCACAATCTGTTTGTCTTGGGCTCTTTTCAGTATGGATTCCTGAAAAAAGGACGAAAGCATATTGGGAAACAATGTTATTATATCGAAACGCATATCGCAGTTATGGGACTTTCGGATTAGGGTACGTTGTTTGCTTTATATGCAATGACCTGTCTATCAGCGCACACGCAGTTTTTGTCCCGGACGGATAACGCTATTTTTGCGGAGCCCGTTTAGTTGGCAAAGTTTCTTTACCGAAGTGCGGTTGCGAGAGGCTATTGCACCAAGGGTGTCGCCCTTGCGTACAGTATGGTATTTTCCGCCCTTTTTGGCACTCGAGTTGCGTGCGAATTTAGCATTACTGTTTTTGTGGCGGAACAAGTCACTTGTAATGTACAGAGTGTCGTTTATAAGTTTTTTATCTTGAAAGTCCACTACGGCCTCAGGATTCATTGCAGAGCCAAGGTAGCGAGTTTCGAAATGCAGATGGCTTCCGTAGGAACGTCCGGTGTTTCCCACAAGACCAATCTCATCGCCGGCCTTAACTTTCTGTCCACAAGTCACTTCTATTTTTGACAAGTGTGCGTAGTAGGTTTCCAAACCGTTGTCGTGGCGTATAACAATAAGATTACCGTAGGATTTGTTGCGTTTTGCCACACGCACAATACCTTCGAAAGCTGCATATACAGGAGTTCCTGTCGATGCCGCGAGGTCGATACCGTAATGGAAACGGCGGCGGCGAGGTCCGAAACGCGAACTGATACGGTAGTTTGCGCAAGGATTTACGAAATTGCTCCTTTTACCGTTGAGCAAAGGCATTACTATGGCCGAGTCGCTACTCAATGAGAGTGTTTTGGGGTAATGTATGGCGTTGGTGTCGAAACTTGCGTAGAGTATGTCAAATTCGCTATCCACACCAGGGTCGTTTTCTTCGTCGTTATACTCGCGTTCCATACGTTCGAAAAGTTTACGTTTTAGATAGTGTTCCCTGCGTTTGCGATGGGTGTTAGTGTCGGTAGATGATTTAGTTACGTTTGCCGCAACGGCGGACGAACTTTTTTCGGATTGTATGTCGTTGGTGGCGTAAGATGATGATGGACTTATGTTCAGGTTGTCGAAATCATCATCGAAATACATTATGTCAAGACTGTTTACCTGATAAACGGAACGCTGTACGGTTTTGTTATTTTGGGCATTTGCAATGTTGGCTGTCAAAGCCGAAATAATAGCGATTGTTATGATAGAAAACTTACTTATATTCATACTTTTGAATGTGTTTGAGTAGTTTGATACGGGTTGTTTATGTGAACAGGAACAATGTTTTGTGTGACTGTCTCAAAAACGCCTGCAAAGATAGCGTTTTTTTCTGTAACCACCAAATTTTGACGCATTTTTTTTATTTTATCACCAATTAAGACGACAAAAAAGCTGTCTTTTTTGTTGAAACAAAACTTTGTGAGAGCGTGGGGAAAGTGCCTTTATTAGCTTGCCGGCAAGCCTTTCTAATAATGAGTTTTCATTGCTTTATGCCTAACATACAACGCGTTTGGGGTGATGTGTCAAACTGGATTTGTTTTTTTGAAAAAAAATCAGTATTTTTGCATTTTTAAGAAGTTTATGATTTAAAAACATAAAGTAATGGAAGATTTTTTCGCACACGAGACAGCCGTTATCGACGAGGGCTGCACAATAGGCAAAGGCACTAAGATATGGCATTTTACGCATATCATGTCGGGATGCACCATAGGCGAGGGCTGCAACATAGGCCAAAACGTGGTGGTGTCGCCCGATGTGGTGCTGGGACGCAACGTCAAAGTTCAGAACAACGTGTCCATCTACACCGGCGTTACCTGTGGCGACGATGTTTTTCTGGGACCTTCGTGCGTGTTTACAAATGTAACAAATCCCCGCAGCGCTGTCAACCGCAAAAGCCAGTACGCCAAAACCCATGTGGGCAACGGTGCCACCATAGGCGCCAACAGCACCATAGTCTGTGGACACGACATCGGCGAATACGCCTTTATCGGTGCGGGTGCCGTGGTTACCAAGAATGTCCCGGCCTACGCTCTCCTGGTGGGCAATCCCGCCCGTCAGATGGGATGGATGAGCCGCTACGGACACCGCCTGAAATTCGATGCCGACGGCTTCGCCACCTGTCCCGAAAGCGGCGAACGCTACCAGCTGAAAGACGGAAAAGTAACACTTATTTAGTTCGGAGTTCGGAGTTCGGAGTTCGGAATTGAATTTATTGGCAACTAACAACTGGCAACTAACAACTGACAACTGACAACTGGCAACTATTTTAAAATCTGAAATTTATGAATTGTGAGATAAAAACCGACAAACTCCACCGCATTATCTACGCCACCGACGCTTCGGCTTATCGCGAAATGCCCTACGGCGTGGCCTTCCCCCAAAATGTGGACGACCTGCAAGACTTGATTGCTTTTGCCAAAGAGCAGAAAGTCAGTATTATACCTCGTGCCGCCGGCACTTCCTTGGCCGGACAGGTGGTGGGTTCCGGTTTGGTGGTGGATATATCGAAACATCTCAACAAAATACTGGAAATCAACGAAAAAGAGCATTGGGTGCGTGTGCAGCCGGGCGTGGTGCTCGACGAGCTTAACAACACCCTGAAGCCTTACGGACTCTTTTTCGCGCCGGAGACGTCAACCTCCAACCGCTGTTGCCTTGGCGGGATGGTGGGCAACAATTCCTGCGGCTCGCACTCCCTTGTTTACGGCAGTACCCGCGACCATCTGCTCGAGGCCAAAGTGCTGCTGAGCGATGGCAGCAAAGCCGTTTTCTCACGACAACGAGCCGACGAAGTCTTCGAAAAGGTCTCAAAACCCGATTTCGTGGCCGTTACCCTTGAGGAAAAGATTTACCGCCAGCTGTGGCAATGGTCTCAGGACGAGGCTGTTATGCAAAAAATCGAAGCGGAGTTCCCCGAAAAGTCCCTGCGCCGCCGCAACTGCGGTTACGCTCTGGACTTGGTTTTGAACGACATACTTTCCGGCAACGCCAATCTTTGCAAACTCCTTGCAGGTTCCGAAGGCACCCTCGCTTTTGCCTACGAGCTGAAACTCAATCTCGAGCCCCTGCCGCCAAAGGAGAAAATGCTTGTATGCGCCCATTGCCAGAGTCTTCCCGACGTTTTCAAAGCCAACCTCGTGGCCTTGCAGTTTGCCCCGCGCGCTGTGGAGCTGATGGACAGCAACGTGCTGGAACTCAGTAAGTCGAATATCGAGCAGAGCAAAAATCGTTTCTTTGTGCAGGGCGACCCTGCCGCCATCCTTGTGGTGGAGCTTGCCGACGACGATGCCCAAAAACTGGAGGAGAGAGGAGAGGCTGTGGCCAAAGCTTTGATAGACAGCGGATTGGTGTATCACTGCACCAAGGTTTACGGTCCCGACATAGCCCGTGTGTGGGCTTTGCGCAAAGCCGCTCTGGGTCTCCTCAACGGCATGAAAGGCAGTGCCAAGCCCGTGTCGGTTATCGAGGACACGGCAGTAGCCCCCGAGCGTCTGCCCGATTATATGGCCGATTTTGCCGAAATGCTTAAACGCCTGAACCTCAGTTGTGTGTATCACGCGCATATAGGCACGGGCGAACTGCATCTGCGTCCTGTACTCAATCTCAAGGAGCCGAAGGACAGGGAGTTGTTCCACACTGTGGCACACGAAACTGCCCTTCTTGTGAAGAAACACCGTGGCTCGCTCAGCGGCGAACATGGCGACGGCCGTCTGCGTGGCGAGTTTATCCCCATAATGTACGGCAACGACATTTACAACCTCTTTTTGCAACTAAAAAAATGCTGGGACGGCGACGGCCTTTTCAACGCGGGCAAGATTGTGAACACCCCGCCCATGGATACCGCCCTGCGCTACGAGTCGGCACAGACCTACCCGCAAATCCCCACCTATTTCAATTTCGACGATGACAAGGGCCTTTTCTGCTCCATCGAGCAGTGCAACGGCTCCGGCGACTGCCGCCGCGACAAGCAGTTTGGCGGCACTCTGTGTCCCAGCTACAAAAACGGCAAGGAGGAATTTTTCGCCACTCGCGCACGTGCCAACATCCTCAGGGAGCTGCTCTCGCGTCCGCATAGCAAAAAGATTTTCGACCAGCCCGAAATCAAGGAAATCCTCGACCACTGCCTCTCCTGCAAGGCATGCAAAAGCGAATGCCCGTCCAATGTGGACATGACACGCCTCAAATCCGAGATTCTGCAACACTGCTACGACGCCAAAGGCACGCCATTCCGTTCCGCTATGGTGGCGCGGATGACTGTGTTTCAGCAACTTGGCTCAATGGTGCCGCATATATACAATTTCTTTGCCAAAAACGCTTTTACTTCGGCCGTTTTGAAAAAGATATTGCGTTTCTCGATAAAACGCGAGATTCCCGCCGTTTCGCGCCATACCTTGCGCCGACTTGTTGCCAAACAGCAGAAAAACAACGCTTTACGGCAATATCCCAACGGCACCGTCTATCTCTTTGCCGACGAGTTTACCAACTACATGGAAGCCGAACTTGGACTAACTTTTGTGAAATTGCTCAACGCATTGGGTTATAAGGTGTTGATACCAAAACACAAAGAAAGCGGCCGTGCGGCAATCTCCAAAGGTATGGTGAAACTGGCAAAGAAATTTGCCCGCTACAACGTTGAAAATCTGTATGATATAATCACCGAGGAAACGCCCTTGGTGGGCATAGAGCCTTCGTGCATACTCTCGTTCCGCGACGAGTACCCCGACCTTGTAGAAAAAGAATGGAAAGAACGTGCCAAAGCACTGGGACGCAACGCCTTGCTTTTCGACGAGTTTATTGTTCGCGAGATAGAGAAAGGCAAAATCTCTCCGGAGCAGTTCGACGGCAAGAGCCGCAAGATATTCCTGCACGGACACTGCCACCAGAAAGCCCTTGTGGGAGTGGAGAAGAGCGCGCAGATGCTGCGACTCCCCGCAGGCAACGAGGTAAAAGTAATCCCCTCAGGTTGTTGCGGAATGGCGGGCAGTTTCGGCTACGAAAAGGAACACTACGATTTTTCGTTGCAGGTAGGGGAGCAGGTGCTGTTTCCTGCCGTGCGCAAAGCCGTTGCCGAAAATCCCGAAGTGATAATCGTCGCCCCGGGCACCTCATGCCGCGAGCAGATAAAGCACGGCACCGGCCGCACGGCATACCACCCCATAGAGGTAATGTATTCGTGTCTGGCTGCCCATCAGTAGAGACGAAGGACTTGCCTTTCGACCTCTTGTTCCTTGTTTTTTTCCGAGACATCCACCGGATGTTTCTTCATCTCCTTCAGTGAGGGTTAGACTCCCCCTTTATCCCCCTCAGAGAGGGGGAACGCGTTTGGACTTCCCCGTGTTTTGACTACTACAGTTTTGATTTTGGTGGAAAAATTCCCCCTTTTAAGGTGGGTGAAGAAAACTCCAATGGACGTTTCGATAGCCCGAAGGGCGGAGAATTTGATTTTCTCCGCTTCGCTATCAAATCATTCACTGAATGATTTTTCATCTTTCAAGAGAAAAAAGAGAAACGAAGCAAAACAAAACACATAATACTAACTGGCACGCTACAATCGACATTTTAATCGGACACAAATATTTTCCGTTATTATATTCAATTTTTTTTCGTATTTTTGCATTTCAAAACCAAATAAACCACCACCCCATGAAAAAACACCTTTTAATAATTGCCGTACTCATTGCCTTTGTTGCCACGGCGGCGGCTCAAAAGGATGAATATAATGAAAGAGATGGCATCGGAATATCACTCGGCGGCCAGTGTTCCAACCATCCATCATCATTTTATTGGGCTGGGAAATCGTTGGTTGAAATGAGACTATCATCTGGAGAATCTAATTCTCCAGATTTTGGATTCAAAGCTTTAGAAATATCTGCTGGACCCGATTATTTTTCTGTAAGTGTTGCTCCTCTGTGGATAACAGGCACTTTTCTGGGCTCGTCTATTGATTGTCATGGTGCCGTATTGGGAATTTTCGTGGGAATTCTTTCCCAAGGACAGCTATATTACCCCATCGGAAAGCATTTCGAGCTTACTGCCGGATGGAATCTTTTCAGACTTACAAAAATGAAAGACATCAGTAGCGCGTGGTATCTAACGGGCAGTCTTAATGCGGGCATCAACTTTTTTGCGACAAAAAATCTGTTTGTCAGTGCGTATTACGAGTTTAACCATACGTACAATCCGATGATAAAAACCCTTAACTGGTCGTTGGGCGGTCTGGGTGTGGACATCACGGAACAGCCCCGCGCCCTTATCGGACATACGTTGGGACTGCGTGTGGGGTGGATGCTGGATTTCTAATTGCTGTTGGTTGTGTACGTAGAGACGTTTCATGAAACGTCTCTACAGGGTGCGGAACGGCAAAAATGCCATTGTCTTTCCAAAATCCGTGTCTTTTTTTCATCTTTACACAATAATATATGCAATCGTTTGTTATTGTAACGAAAGCAATTTTTTTGCAGTCGGCCGATGTTGCCGGTTGTGAAAAAAAAACGTTGGACAAACGAAAAACTATATGCAAGCAATAATCTTGGCCGCGGGAATGGGAAAGCGGCTCGGCGAATACACGCAGAACAACACCAAATGCATGCTCGAGGTGAACGGCATACGCCTTATCGACCGTTCGCTGGAGATTCTGCACAATGTCGGCGTAAGCCGTGTGGTGCTGGTGGTGGGATACAAAGGCGATAACGTGCGCAACTACGTGGGCGACAGCTACAAAGGCACGCCCATAGTTTATGTGGACAATCCCATCTACGACAAAACCAACAACATCTACTCCCTTTTTCTGGCCAAAGACTTCATGCTGGCCGAAGACACCCTTCTGCTGGAAAGCGACCTTATTTTCGAGCCTTCGGTGGTGGAAAAAATCGTTGCCGACGCAAGTCCCAACATCGCCCTTGTGGACAAATACGAGAGCTGGATGGACGGCACCGTGGTGACCATAGGCGAAAACAGCCGCATCACCAACTTTATCGACAAGGCTCATTTCCGTTTCGAGGACATAAAAAGCTACTACAAAACGGTGAACATCTACAAGTTCAGCAAGGAGTTCTCCGCCAAGTTCTACGTGCCTTTCCTCACGGCCTACAGCACAGCCTTGGGCAACAACGAATACTACGAGCAGGTGCTGCGTGTTATCCTCCACCTCTACGACGCCCCCATCAAGGCGCTTCCGCTCGACGGCGAGGTGTGGTACGAGATTGACGACGTGCAGGACCTCGACATAGCATCGGGAATGTTCGCCCCCACCGACAACGAGCACTACCAGGCCATTTCGTCGCGCTACGGCGGATATTGGCGTTACCCGCAGATGCTCGATTTCTGCTATCTGGTAAATCCTTACTTCCCGCCACAGCGCATGCTCGACGAGATTAAGGCCAGTTTCGAGACTTTGATACGCGAATATCCTTCAGGGATGCGGGTGAACTCGCTGCTGGCGTCGAAAAACTTCGGCGTAAGTCAGGATATGATTGTGGTGGGAAACGGCGCCGCGGAGCTTATCAAGGCGCTGATGGAGAACCACACGGGCATTCTCGGCAACATAGCCCCCTCTTTCGACGAATATCCCAACCGTCGCACTGCCGATACGGTGGTGAGGTATATCCCTGACAACGAAGCGTTTAGATACTCGGCTCAGGATATTGTCAGTTTCTTCGACGACAAAAAAATCGACACCCTGCTGCTTATCAATCCCGACAACCCTTCGGGCAACTACATATCTTTCAGCGACTTGCTGCGACTTATCGAATGGACCAAGGCCAAAGGTCTGCGGTTTGTCGTCGACGAGTCGTTTGTGGACTTTGTGTCGGCCGACGGGCAGGTGTCGCTGCTCGACAACGGCATACTTGCCGCCAACCCGCATCTGGCGGTGGTTAAGAGCATCAGCAAGAGCTACGGCGTGCCGGGACTGAGGCTCGGCATCCTGGCTTCGGGCGACAAAGAACTTATCGCCACACTGAAAAAAGACGTGGCAATTTGGAATATCAACTCCTTCGGCGAGTTTTTCATGCAGATTTACGAAAAATACCACAAGGAGTATGTGCTTGGTTGCGAGGAGTTTAGAAAAGAACGCGAGCTATTCCTTGCCGAACTGCGCGAGGTGCCTTACCTCGAAGTGTTCCCCAGTCAGGCCAACTATTTCCTTTGTCGCGTAACCGACCGCTTCACCTCTCACGAACTTGCCCTTAAACTATTGAAATACAATATACTGATAAAGGACTGCGGCACCAAGAAAGCTCTCGACGGAAGCAACTACATACGTCTTGCCGTCCGCGACCGCCACGACAACCACTACCTTACCGAAACGTTGAAAAAACTGTAAGACTTCGATGAAAATTACTGCGTCGAGTGGGTGCGCGAGAGTTTTTTGATGAAAAAGGACGCCCAACTGCCGCCCAAAATCAGCCTGCACCCGCAAGGCTCGGATTTTTTCAACACCATGCCTTGTCTGTTACCGCCTTCGTATAACCTGTTCAGTGTCAAGATTGTGCATAGGATAGCTGGCGCCACTCCCTCCTTGGGCAGCGATTTGTTGCTCTACAACTCTTCCACCGGCGACCTTTTGGCAATGATGGATGCCGACTGGATAACCACTATGCGCACAGGCGCCGTGGCTACTTTGGCAATACGGACTTTCAGTGTCCACGACAACTGCGAATACGGATTTTTGGGACTCGGAAACACATGCCGCGCCACCCTGCTGTGTCTGCTGGAATCGGAGCCGGAGAGGATGCACAACATAAGGCTGTTGCGCTACAAGGTTCAGGCGGAGTCGCTGATGGAGAGGTTCAAGGACTACAAAAACGTGAGTTTCTCCATTTGCGAAAGTGTGGAAGAAATTGTGTCCTCCTCCGACGTTATTGTCAGTTGCATCACCAATGCCGACGAGCTGCTCTGTCCCGACGACTCGCTTTTCCGCGAAGGCTGCCTTGTCGTTCCTGTCCACACCAAGGGTTTCCAAAACTGCGACCTCTTTTTTGACAAGGTTTTCGGTGACGACACCGGCCATCTGCACGGGTTCCGCTATTTCGACCGTTTCCGCAAATATGCCGAATTCGGCGAAGTGTTGCAGGGTTCCATCCCCGGCAGGGAATCCGACAAGGAGCGTATTTTGAGCTATAATATCGGTCTCGGACTCCACGACGCTGTGTTTGCGGCCAAAATTTACCAAAGTTTGGAAGAAGGCAGCCACGAGATAACAATAGAACGCGAAACGTCGAAATTCTGGATTTAAAAATCACGTTATCAAATTATTATCATGAACGACGAACAGCTGAATATCATAAAACAGAACCTGATGAAGACCTTCAGGTATTCTGTGGATTTTTTCGAGAAGCACGGCATACGCTACTGCGGGGCTTACGGCACTGTTATCGGGGCAATGAGGCACAAAGGCTTTATCCCGTGGGACGACGATTTGGACATCCACATGCAACGTGCCGACTACGAAAAACTGCTGTCGCTCCGCGCCGAGATGCGCAAGGACGGCTACGACGTGGTTTCGCCTCTCGACAAAGGCTATTACCTGCCTTTCGCCAAGATAGTGGACCTCAACACCAGCATCTGGGAGCTGAAACAGCTGCCGTTCGTTTTGGGCAACTACATCGACATTTTCCCCGTCGACAGCTTTTCGGCCAGCGACGCCGAGCTGGAAGCCATGCGCAAACGCGCCCGCAAGCTTTTCTACCGCTATCAGGCCTGCATTACCGCCAACGAGGGCATAGGCGACTTTTTCCATTATATCGCCATACGTCAGCTGGGCTCGGCCTACAGGCTTGCGCTCTCGCCTTTCAACCCGCGCTCCAAGGCCGACAAGCGCTTGGAAGTTTACAATGCGTTCATACAGTCGAAGATAGGTCAGACGGGCGAGAAAAGCGTGTATATATCCTCCGGAATGAAAGGCATTTTCAAGACAAGCTGGTTCGAAGACACCATAAGCGTGCCTTTCGAGGACACCGAGATGGTGGTGCCCCGCGACTACGACGAGTATCTCACCGCACTCTACGGCGACTGGCGCACGCCCCCGCCGCCCGAGAAACAGAACGCCACCCACGGCGATGTGCGTTATTATATGAATCTTCGCGAAGGACTTGATATAAAGGAAGTTGAACAACGTATTGCCAAGGGAGAACATCTGGTTTTGTAAAAACAAAGGACAATGACACAAAAGGATGCCACACGCGGATTGAAAAACACCCTTTTCCTCTTTCTGAGGATGGGGGTGGTGCTTGTGATAAGCCTTTATATGTCGCGTATTGTGCTTCAGGCGCTGGGTTTCGACGACTATGGACTGTACAACGTGGTGGGCAGCGTGGTAGCCTTTCTTACATTCCTCAACACCGCCCTTACAAACGCCACATCGCGATACATCACCTACGAGCTGGGCGCCGGCGACAACGAGAAACTCAACCGCACCTACTCCATGGCTATCAACACCCACGCCATACTTGCTTTGGCGCTGCTGCTGATTATGGAAACGGCGGGCGTGTGGTTCGTAAACTACCACCTGGTGATACCTCCCGACCGTGTGGCGGCCGCCAACTGGTGTTTCCAGTTCTCGCTGCTGCTTTTCTGTGTGTCGATAGTCAAAGTGCCGCTGCATTCCAACGTCATAGCCCACGAAAAGATGAGTTTCTACGCTTTCACCTCCATAGGAGAAACGGTTTTGAAACTGATTTTGGTCATCGTAATGGCGCACAGCGCTTTCGACAATCTCATTTTTTATTCGGCATTGCTTTTCGCCGTGTCGCTGATTGTGCTGGCCGTGTATGTGGTTTACACCCGCCGGGTGCTTACAGACACACACTACATACGTTATTGGGACAAGACGATGGTAAAGGAATTTGTGTCGTATTCCGGCTACAGCATGCTCGTCAACGGCGCCGACGGACTTACGGTGCAGAGTCGCAGCATTTTCTTCAACTGGTTTTCCACGGCTTTGGCCAACGCTGCCTTGGGTGTTGCCAATCAGGTGATTACGCTGTTCAACGTGTTTGTCGATTCCTTCTCGCAGGCTTTCCGTCCGCAGATAATAAAATCCTACGCCGCCGGCGACAGGGGCTATTTTATGCAGTTAATATATTCTACGTCAAAGATTTACTACTACCTTTTCCTGCTGATAACCTTGCCCGTGCTGCTCAACCTGAGGTTTGTGCTTACCCTGTGGCTGTCGGAATATCCACCTGACACAGAGCCTTTTGTGTTTGCAATAGTGGCCTACCTTATTTTCGATGTCTTCCAGATGCCCCTTGTTACGGCAGTCCACGCCACAGGAAAACTGCGGACGCATCAGATTATGATTTCCGTAATCAAAATTATCTGTATCCCAGTTACATACGTGGCATTGTGGCTGGGCGGGACGCCCGAACTTACGTTGTACATCTGGGCGGCGCTCAACTTTGTGTGTGCAGTGGCACGAACTATTTATATGCGCCGGTTGATAGGCATTTCGTTGCGTCGCTACGCCACCGACGTGGTGTTGAAAATGATAGCCGTAACGCTGGTTTCAGTGCCTCTGCCCCTGTGGCTGGCGTGGCAAATCGACAACAGCTGGGTGCAGCTCGTAGTTACATGCCTGCTTTCGGTGCTGATGGTGGGACTGGCGTCTTTCTTTATCGGCATCAACCGTCAGGAGCGACAGTTTGTGCTTTCGCTTCCGGTGGTGGAAAGAGTGTTGTCAAAATTTAAACCCCAACCAAGGATATGAGTGTAAAAGTGTCGGTGATAGTGCCCGTTTACGGTGTGGAGAAATACATGGAGCGTTGTGCGAGGAGCCTCTTTGCCCAAACGCTCGACCATGTGGAGTTTCTCTTTATCGACGACTGTACGCCCGACCGCTCGATGGAAATACTGCAAGCCGAAATAGAACGGCACCGCGATATTATTGCCGAACAGCACTGGGATGTACGCACTTACCGTATGCACGAAAACAGCGGACAGGCAGCGGTGCGCAAACAAGGCATATCCATGGCCACGGGGCAGTACATAGCCCATTGCGACAGCGACGACTGGGTGGAGCCTACGATATACGAAAAGCTGTACAATAAAGCGTCCGCCGAAAATCTCGATATTCTGTGGTGTGATTTTTATAGTAGCGACGGAGTAAAATCAATTAGCTGTAACACATTGCAGAATACGAAAATATCCAAAAAGAGAGTTTTCGACGCCATGTTTTGCGACAATACAGCGACACACAGTTTGTGGGCAGCATTGGTGTCTGCCCGGTTATACAGCAAAGAAATTCTGTTCCCGACACATAATATTGGAGAAGACAATGTGTTTATGGCTCAACTGCTTTTCTTTGCTGATACTATAGGATATTTGCCAGAACCGCTTTATTACTATTATCAGAATCCGGGGTCCATTATGCACCCGCAAACAGTTGAGAAACGCTGGAACAATTTCTGGCAATCAAAGAAAAACCGTGATATAGTGATAGAATTCTTTGAAAATTACAATGTTCCCGAAAAATATACAACATTTCAGAAATTGTCAGCACGATTTGAATTGGAAAATCTGCGAAACGAAAAGAATTTTAAAAGTGTATGGCACAGCACATATCCCGAGCTGGAAGGCCATATACTTCTCAACACGGAAATTCCTTTTAGACATAGAGTTAAGTATTTTTTAATGGAATCAGGACTGCACAAGTGGTTTTATAACTTATTTCGTAAAATATCAAAAATCTGATTTGCAATGGACTTATCCCCAAAAGTATCTGTTCTTGTACCAATATATGGAGTTGAGAAATATATAGAGCGAAATGCACGGAGCCTATTCTCGCAGGATTATGACAATATTGAATATATATTTGTTGACGACTGCTCCCCCGACAACTCTGTAGCTATACTACAGTCTGTCTTAAACAATTATCCCAATCGTGCAAGTCAAGTAACGATATTACGGCATGAGCAAAACCGAGGCCTTGCCGCCACCCGAAACACCGCACTTGATTCATCTTCGGGAGATTTTCTGTTGCTTATTGACAGCGATGATTGGCTCTCCTCCAACAATGTAGTGTCGAAACTTGTCGAAACTGCAGTTGGAGATTCTGCGGACATTGTGGTGTTCGATTTCAAAAATATATATGTGGACGGGGAAAAAAAATGTCGGAAGAATATTCCAACTGATAAGAAAAAATATTTAAAATTCATTATCGAACACAGGATAACTGCATCTTTGTGCACTTGTTTCTACAGGGCTTCGTTGTTCAAAGACAATGGCATACGCAATGTAGAGGGAATCAATATGGGTGAAGATTATTCGGTACAGCCCCGCCTCATTTACTACGCAAAAAAAATATCCTATTTGCAAGAATTTATATATTGCTATTTTCGAAGCAATGAGAACAGTTATGTAAATACCTACAATGGCCCGAAGTCGAAAAATCAGGCACTGGAAGTAATTGAAAACTTTTTTGGTGCAAAACCCGATTACGATGAATACAAGTCATCGCTCGCGGCAGCAAGACATATTAGTGTGGCGAGAGAATTCGTGGCGTGGGCTAAATTCTCGGGAGATGTAAACATTTACAAACAAATTCCCCGTGTAAGCTCATTGAACTACTTGACAAATAGGCGTTTGATGACAAAATACAAAATAGTTCTATTATTCAACCAACTAAGGCTGCACAGACTATTTCATTTTATTGTTAAGCGAATGATGTACAAAGTCAGTTAATTATGTGTTGTCAATTTTCAAAACATATAACAATGAATGAAGCAAACTTCTCGGTACTGATGTCGGTGTACTACAAAGAGCGCCCCGAATACCTGCGTCAGGCCTTGGACAGCGTTTTCCAGCAGACTGTGTCCCCTGCCGAGGTGGTGCTGGTGGAGGACGGCCCTTTAACCGATGAACTCTACGCCTTGCTCGACGGATACGCAAAATCCCATCCCGAGCTGAAACGTGTGCCGTTGGCCGAAAACCGAGGACTGGGACTTGCCCTTGCCGAGGGAATGTTGCATTGTTCCCATGAATTGGTAGCCCGAATGGACACCGACGATATATCCACACCAAAGCGTTTCGAGTTGCAACTTGCTGAATTCAAGAAAAATCCGTCTCTCGACATCTGTGGCTCGCACATAAAAGAGTTCGAAGAGACCCCCGACAATATCGTTGCCGAGCGCCAGGTGCCCCTAACTCACGACAAATGTGTAAGATACCAACATCGCCGCGATGCTTTCAACCACATGACGGTGATGTTCCGCAAGTCGGCGGTACTTGCGGCAGGCAACTACCAGCATTGTCCTCTGATGGAAGATACCTTGCTGTGGGTCAATATGTTCAAGACCGGAGCAAAGGCGATGAACATCGACGACTACCTCGTTTTTGTGCGCATAGGCAAAGACATGTACGAGCGTCGTGGAGGACTGGCGTATTACAAGAAATACAAACAGGCGCGCCGCAGGATTTACCAAACGGGATTCATATCGTGGTGGGACTATAAAAACACATTGCTCGTCCAACTCGTTGTGGCACTGTTGCCCAACAAGTTACGAGGATGGATTTTCAAACGACTTTTACACAAACAATCACAAAATCGGTAGTTTATGAAAATACTTTTTTCGCCTCCGGACATCACTGAAAACGAGATAAATGCCGTTGCCGAAGCAATGCGTTCGGGCTCACAAAACACTTCCCTAAAAACACAGCCACTCTTGCGCATAGAGACGATGTACAGTAACAAATATCAAAAACATGATTGCTAAATACATTTTTGACAGGCTTGTCTCATTTTTGGCGTTGCTTGTAATCTGGCCACTGTTGCTACTGATATCCGCGATGATAAAGTTGAAGATGCCCGGGGGGCCGGTGCTCTTCTCGCAAGAAAGAGTGGGTAAAGACGGCAAGACCTTTATCCTGTACAAGTTCAGGACAATGGAAGTTGGGCATTCGGGGTCGTCAGTGTCCGTTGCCGGAGAGTCGCGCATAACGCCCTTCGGCGCGAAGCTCCGCAGAACCAAAATAGACGAGCTGCCCGAGCTGTGGAATGTGCTTACCGGCGACATGAGCTTTGTCGGACCACGCCCTGATGTGCGAGGATACGCCGACAGACTTGCTGGCGAAGACAGGGAGATACTGCGGCTGCGGCCGGGCATAACAGGGCCGGCAAGCCTCAAGTACCGCGACGAGGAGAACCTGCTCGCACTGCAGGAAAACCCTCAGGAATACAACGACACTGTTATTTATCCCGACAAGGTGCGAATAAATCTGTATTACCTGCGGCACTATTCATTTGCCATAGATATAAAAATAATTTTCTGCACTATTTTCGGAAAAAAAATGAAATATAACGGAGAAACAGTCTGATAAAATATGACAAACAAAAAAATACACCTGTGTCTTGCCCATATGAACGGCAACGAAATGAAATACATACAGGAGGCTTTCGACACTAACTGGGTTGTGCCCCTTGGTCCGAATGTGGACGCATTTGAAAAAGAACTTGAAAGTTTCGTAGGCCGAGGCAAGTATGTGGCTGCCCTATCATCGGGAACATCGGCCATACACCTTGCTTTGGTCGCTCTTGAAGTAGGACACGGGGATGAGGTTATATGCCAGTCGTTCACATTCTCTGCCTCTGCCAACCCCATTGTATATCAGGGCGCGACACCAGTGTTCGTGGACAGTGAGCGTGACACGTGGAACATCAATCCCGAATTGCTTGAAACGGCCATACGACAACGCATATCCGCCGGTAAAAAGCCTAAAGCCATAATATCCGTACATCTCTACGGTATGCCGGCAAAAATGGACGACATACTAAGCATTGCCGCAAAATACGACATTCCCGTTATCGAGGATGCCGCCGAGGCACTCGGCTCCGAATACGACGGCAAAGCCTGCGGGACTTTCGGACAGTACGGCATACTAAGTTTCAACGGCAACAAGATGATAACAACATCCGGAGGCGGAGCCGTAATATGCCCCGACGAAGAGGCAAAGAAACGAATGCTCTTCTACGCGACACAGGCAAGGGAAGCGGCTCCTTATTACCTGCACAAAGAGATAGGCTACAACTACCGGATGAGCAACATCTGCGCAGGAATAGGCCGAGGACAAATGACCGCCCTTGAAAGCCACATATCGCACCACAGGCACGCGAGAGATATGTACGCCGCTCTGCTGGCCGATACCGACGGAATTGAGGTGCACGGCAACCCCTCGGAAAAACACAACTCCAATTTCTGGCTCACCACAATTACAATAAATCCGGCAAAGACAGGCACCGACTGCGACACTGTACGCAAACATCTTGAAACCACAGGTGTGGAGAGCCGCCTGCTGTGGAAACCCATGCACACACAGCCAGTGTTCAAGGACGCCCCGCAGTTTACCAACGGTGTGTCGGAACAACTATTCTCGCAGGGCCTTTGTCTCCCCTCCGGACCTTGTGTTTCCGACGAGGACTTGGAATTTGTAGTTTCCGGAATCAAGAGCTGCCTGAAACCCCATTCTTAATTACCTGAAAATCCGTAACTGAAAAACCTTGATAAACAAAAACATTGACATCCTATAAAAATCGGTTTTTCACATACAACACATATATCGGACACTAATAAATTTTAACTATACCGGAACAGTCACGTTTTATCCAATTTATTGGAATACAACTTGTTGCCGATATTTTTATGCGGCGACTTTTGTCGCAAGCCTCCAGAGTTGAAAAAAAAACGCCAAAAGTTCCTGTTTTTCCGTTTTTTAGTTGTATCTTTGCATTCATAATTTATTTGATTTTATAACATATATTTATGTGATAAATCATAGATTATGCAAGTCAATGCTATATAGCCGATTTGCAAGTACTTGGCGTTTTTTTTTCAAAAACTGAAAAAATTTTTATTCTGCAGAATTAAAAAAAAGTAAAATGGGGATGAATGAACTGTCTGTTAAATCGAAATTATCTAATATTCAGAACATTATCGTACTAGCATTTATTATTGCCCTGTATGCTGTCAGGAATGCCGTCCCTTTTATATTTTTCCCTCTTTTGTCTTTTATCACCATATATGTAATATACACAATTATATTCTCCGAAAACAGAATATTCTCAATAAGAGAATCGCTAAGAACGTTCCATCCATTTTTCATTCTTGTCGCAATCGAAATTCTGGCATTCGTAACAGCTATACCTTACCGTGACAAAATCGACATTGTAAGATACGCAAAGGAATTCTATTTTTATATTTGCTATTTATACCTGATAAACGCACACATCCGCAACAAGGCCGACTTTTCGGGGCTTATAAGATACATTACTAAGTTTTTCTTTTGGTTTGCCTTTGGAATATCCGCGATCTCCATCTACAAGTATTTTTATGCGCCCGACGCAATGACACTATACACGGCAAACAACATACAGAAAGTAATGTATGGCACCACGCTTATGACTGATTACAACTTCTTTTCACTATTCATACTAAACGCAATCATTTTGAATATATACGACATATTGTCGTCTAAGGAAATGAAACATTGGTTTGCCAGACTAATAGCCCTTTCCCTGATGTACAGCGTAGTAATCATGTCCACTTCGCGAAGAGGCATGGCTATGGCGCTGGGTGTTTATATTGTTTTAATCATACTGGTTATAATTCCAAAACTATACAAAAAAGCATTCGGTCAAAATACACAAAAAAGGAGTGTGGTATTGTTGCTGCTGCTGTCGATGGTTCTTTCTGTATCATACATTCACATATCCTATTTTCTGTCTTCCGAACAAAAAATAGCCAAGGCATTGCATTTCAATACAGGACATATTGAACAAAGCAATATTTTAGTCGGCTACCGCTTCAATACAATAGTCAATCACAACTTTATCAAGATATGGAAAAACCCTGATAAACACATTAAACCAAGCGAAATAACGCAGGATAAAGACAATATATTGAAAGACATTGGCGACAACAATAAACCAAGCGACATTTCTCAGGACGAAGACAGCAAATCAATGAACATTGGCGACAACAACAAACCAAGCGACATCGCTCAGGATGAGGATAACAAATCCAAGAACATTGGCGGCAATATTAAACCAAGCGACATCACTCAGTACGAAGATAACAAATCAAGGAACATTGTTGAAAACAATAAACTTATAGAATCGAGAAAGAGCTGTTGGAAAATATCAGTTGAAACATTAAAGGGCTACTCGGTATTGCAATTAATAATAGGTAGCGGATTTTCTTACCTGACATATTTTTACGATGAAGTTGATTATCTGGCAAACCACCCTCATTTTCAACCGTTTGCAGTTTTATTGATGTCCGGAGTTATCGGATTGTTGCTATGGCTTCTTCTTGTCGGATATGTTTCCTATATTTATTTGAGAAATATGAAGGAACTTTGGCTGCTGGCCTCTCTGTTTGCAATAAACTTCTTTTTCGGGCTTTTCAGCAATTCGAATTTTCTCGGGATGTCGTTTCTTTTATTTCTACTGATACTACCATACATTTACAAACATATTGACCGGAAAGAAAATGCAGTGGAACAATCCGTTTAAAAGCGCTAACATATTTCAAAAAAGCGAATTCGCAAGGAATTCTCTTACTTTGACATCCGGGATTGCCGTTGCACAAGTCTTGCCATTATTATTTTACCCGATACTTGGCAGGATTTTCTCCCCCGAAGATTTTGGACTACAAGCCACTCTTTTTGCCATAACCACAATATTGGCGACACTGTCTTCCTGCAAATACGAGGGGAGCATAATACTGTCTGAATCAAAAGAAGAAGCCGCGAATATTGCCACCCTATGCATAATTATGTCTTTTGCAATACTAACAATATCGTATTTTTTGCTTCAGTTCGCTTTATGCCCTATATTAAGTGACTTGCTACAAGAGCCACGGCTAAACTCCATTATATTTATTTGTCCACTCACAGCATTTGCAATCGTGATATTCTCCGTATATAACGAATGGTGCATACGCAACAAATATTTCAAAAAACTATCTGTCAACAAAATAGTGAATTCAGGAGCCATTGTTCTGTCTGAAACAACAATGGGTTTAGCCAAGACAAATTCATTCGGACTCATTATCGGAGAAACAATAGGACGATGGATTTCAGCGCTCGGATGTATAATAAGATGTTGGCACGACGACAGCAGAACATTCTCAAAAGTAGAACTTGCAGAACTGCCAAAATTGGCCAAGAAGTACATAGAGTTTCCCAAATACACAATGACGGGAGATTTGCTGAACTTGATAGGAGTACGATTCCCCGCATTGTTCCTAATCTTATTCTTTTGCGGCAGGGAAGTGGGATTTTTTAGTATGGCCATGACAATAGTGGCAATTCCTATAACGATTATCAGCAGTGCAATAAGGGATGTGTTCAAGCAAAGGGCAAGCGAAGAATTCAAAGAAAAGGGGAACTGCATATCAATATTCAAAAAAACATTCAGAATCGCAGCGATAACAGGAATAATAGGATACGCCTCCATAGTGTGTTTTTTGCCGTCATTATTTGAAATAGTGCTCGGAGACCAATGGACGACTGCCGGCGAATATTCCCAGATAGTGGGAGTTGCTGTAATATTCTCGTTCGTATCTATTCCGTTGAATGGAGTTTTTATAGTAGCGAAAAAACTAAAGGCATATCTTATCTGGCAAATTTATTATGCAACCACCACAATTATATCCATCATTGTTGGCGCATTGGTTTTTAAGGATATGACAGGAACTCTAATCATATTCACGTCACTTAGGGCATCGGCATACATCCTAAGCATTGTTATGACTTTTATTTTTGCGAAAGGACAAACAAGCACAAGACTATGAATATAATGTATCTATCAGAGGACTATGTAGGTTCACGAGTACATCACAACTTGTGCCAGGCAATGTGCGAAACCAATGAGAATATCAAACTTGAGGTTTTTTCGCTTAAACGCAAGAACTATTCCGGACGCGATATTACAAGCACATACTACAAACCCAAATACAATGTACATATAGCGACACCTGCAATAAATACTCTATTGTATAAGTATTGGTTTCCATACAAAACCAATACGAAATACAATATTCTTGCAGAAACCATTGACTTGGGGAAAATTGACTTGTGCATTGCCTCCACATTGTTTTCTGAAGGCGCCACCGCTCTTAAATTATACAAGGAAAAGCATATACCATATATAGTTGCCGTACGTGCGACAGACGCAAATCTGTATATGAAAAAAATGTTTCACCTCCACAAACTTGGCCGTGAAATAATAACAAATGCAAGGAAAATCATCTTTATCACATCTGTACTGAGGACAAAGACACTGGAGTGCCGAGCAATGGAACCAGTGAAAAATATAATAATGGACAAGGGGGAGGTAATAACAAATGGCGTTGATAATATATGGCTCGACAACAAATGCCTTGAAAACAATACGTATATCAAGGATTCCATTCTATATGTCGGCTCTTTCAATAAAAACAAAAATGTACTTAACCTAATAAAAGCATGCAAAATAGCTAAAAAAAGACATCCCGGCCTGACATTAAATCTGATTGGCGGCGGCGGAAATCAGGAACGGGAAGTTTTGAAGACGGTAGAAGAACATTCCTCATGGATAAAATACCTTGGCCCCATATACGACAAAACCAAACTGATACAAGAATACAGAAAAAATTCCGTTTTTGCAATGGTATCATATTCCGAAACATTTGGATTAGTATATATTGAGGCGCTAACACAGGGACTTCCAATAATATACACAAAAGGACAAGGCGCTTCCAATATGTTTTCCAGCGCAAAAACTGGCGAAGAAGCCAATCCTTACGAAATCAATGATATTTCGGACAAAATAGACCTCGCTTTTCGAAACAGGACACAACTATCTCAAAATATAACGGCATTCCCATTCGAAGATTTCAGATGGAACAACATTGCCTTAAGATGGACCTTTAATATTTGACCATGGAAAAAATATCAGTAATAATACCCTGCAGGAACGAAGAAAAACACATAGAGAAATGCATAATTTCCATATTACAGCAAGACTATAGTAAAGAAGCTGTTGAGTTTATCTTCGTTGATGGAATGAGTACCGACAATACAAGAAAAATCATTGCGGAATATAGTTCGCACCATCAAAACATCCATCTTATCGACAACCCCAAACTTTTTGTTCCATACGCACTGAACGAAGGCATAAAGAACGCTTCCGGAGACATAATAATACGCCTTGACGCACATTCTTCATATTCAATAAATTACATATCAACATTATCGAAGAAACTGCTTGAACTCAATGCGGACAATGTCGGCTGTGTATGCCATACCGATGTACTGAACAAAACGCCCAAAACATTGGCCATCAAGGAGGTACTAAGCAGTCCTTTCGGAGTGGGGAATTCGTCTTTCCGCACCGGTGTAGAAAAAATCACAGAAACCGATACCGTACCTTTCGGGTGTTATCGTCGCGATGTATTCGACCGATTCGGATACTATAACACGGAACTCACTCGCAACCAAGATATTGAACTAAACAAACGCATAAAGGCGGCGGGCGGGAAAATATACCTTATCCCCGATGTGCTATGTACATATTATGCCCGGGAAACATTCGGCGACATAGCACGTAACAACTACGGCAACGGACTTTGGAACATACTCACAATCAAGATAACAAGGAACTTCTCCTCCCTTTCGCCAAGACATTTCGTTCCGCTGATATTTATTCTGTCGCTTATCTTGCCCATCGCATTTACTCCATTATGGTGGCCTTTGGGATTGATTTCGGGAGCATCGCTGTTTTGCTATTTGCTTGTCCTATGCATAATATGCACAAAATATTCTATAACAAAAAAACTCAATTTCATATACTTATTCTGGTCTTTTGCAGTATTACATTTTTCTTACGCTACAGGCTCGTTTGTAGGTATATTTAAATCTGTAAAGAAGAAATGAATACCACTGAACTGAAATACAAGGCTGAAATTGCGAGATACTTGAACGCAGCTGCCGACGATATTTTCCTTTACTGGAAAGGTCGTGTCGCATTGTATGCAATACTGAAGGCAATGGATGTACACAAAGGCGATGAAATTGTCTTGCCGGCGTTCACCTGCGTGGTAGTGCCAAATGCTATAAAATACCTAGGTGCCAATCCTGTTTATATTGACATCGACGCACAAACATACAACATTGATTTAACGCAACTTGAATCAAAAATCACAGACAAGACAAAGGTCATAATATGTCAGAACACATTCGGACTTTCATCAAACGTGGAAAGGATTGTAGAGATAGCACAAAAGTATAAAATCAAAACCATAGAGGACTGCACACACGGCTTTGGCGGCACCTACAAAGGAAAGCCCAATGGTAGTTATTGTGATGCAGCTTTTTACTCAACGCAATGGAACAAACCTTTCAGCACCGGCATAGGAGGTTTTGCTCTTGTTACCGATAAGGAACTGAAAACAAAATTAGAAAAAGTAAACACTAATTTAGAACCCTCAACTGCCAAAGACAAATTTTCGCTGTCTGTACTATATTTTGTGCGAGAGAAAGTTCTGACCGACAACAGATACTGGCAGATGGTAAAGCTGTACCGATGGCTGAGCAAGCACAAATTAGTTCAGGGCTCATCTTCCGGCACCGAAATAGAAAGCGCGCAAATGCCACCTCATTATTTCAAAAGCATTTCAAGCGTCCAGATAAAAAAAGGAATATACAATATTTCCGCTTTGGACGAAATGCTTGTTCGCAGGAAAAAGAATGCAGAAACATATAGCAACTACCTTGAGAAAAAAGAAAAGACATTTGTACCAAAAAATTTATTCAATGACCACTCTTTCCTCAAATACCCGTTTCTTGTAAAGGAACGCAACGAGGTTATGAGAATTGCGGAAAAATGCAAGGTGCCGCTTGGTGAATGGTTCTGCAGTCCTATACATCCAGTTCGCAAACAATTCGAGCAATGGAATTTCCGTGAATGTGACTTTCCTGTTGCAACAAAATATTCCAACCAGATACTAAACCTTCCGACAGATGTCGCGGACGTCACTCCAATCTTACGATTCCTTGAAAAGATTGAAGATTATCTTTTATAAATGTTATTGAAAAGATAAGGGGACTTCAAAACATCCAACTTTTATAGAAATACGAAACTTTATGAAAATACCTTTTTCACCTCCGGATATTACTGAAAATGAGATAAATGCCGTTGCCGAAGTTCTGCGTTCGGGATGGATAACCACCGGCTCGCGCACCAAAGAGTTCGAGCAGAGGATAGCCGCCCTGTGCCACACCTCCAAAGCCGTGTGCCTGAACTCCGCCACTGCATGTATGGAGCTGATACTGCGTATATTGGGCGTTGGCGAAGGCGACGAGGTCATCACCACGGCCTACACCTACACAGCTACGGCCAGCGTGATATGCCATGCGGGAGCCAAGCCAATCCTTGTGGACACCCAGTCCGACAGTTTCGAGATGGACTACGAAAAGCTGGAACAGGCCATCACCCCTCGCACCAAGGTAGTGATGCCAGTGGATCTGGCAGGCATTGTGTGCGACTACCGTCGTGTGTTTGCCGCCGTGGAGACCAAACGGCAGCTCTTCCGTCCGGCCAACGCCTTGCAGGAGGCCTTTGGCAGGGTTATCGTCCTTGCCGACGCCGCCCACGCCTTCGGCGCAAGTCGCGAGGGAAGGATGTGCGGCGAGATAGCCGACTTCACGTCATTCTCGTTCCACGCTGTGAAAAACCTCACCACCGCCGAAGGCGGAGCGCTCACGTGGCGCGACATCCCCGGCATCGACAACGAATGGCTCTACAAGCATTTTATGCTATATTCGTTGCACGGACAGAGCAAGGACGCCTTTGCCAAGACACAGCTCGGAGCCTGGGAGTACGACATCGTTTATCCTGCCTACAAGTGCAATATGACCGACATAATGGCCGCCATAGGACTGGCGCAGCTGGAGCGTTATCCGCAACTGCTGCAACGTCGCAGGGAGATAATAGGTATCTACAACGATATTTTGGAAAACTCTGACATACATGTACTTAATCACTATACCGGCACCTCGTCGTCGAGCGGACATCTGTACCTTACCCGACTGCTTGGCAAAGACGAGCAACAGCGCAACGCCGCCATCACGCGCATGGCCGAGCGCGGCATTGCCACCAACGTACACTACAAACCCTTGCCCATGATGACTGCCTACCGCAACCTCGGCTTCGACATAGCCAACTATCCAAATGCTTACAATCTGTATTCCAACGAATTAACCCTGCCGTTACACACCCTCCTCACCGACGACCAAGCCAGTTTCGTAGCCCAGAACCTTGCGGAGATTTGTAGTTGAAAATGTTTAATCGAAAATTATAAATTACTAACTACTAATTACTAATTAAATTGAAGCGTATTTTCGACATATTTTTCAGTTTTTGGGGACTGCTATTGCTGTCGCCGCTGTTTCTTGTCCTTGCCGTATGGATAAGCCTGGATTCGCGTGGTAGCGTGTTTTACAGGCAGTTGCGTGTCGGTCGTGGCAACCGCGATTTCAGACTAATCAAATTCCGTTCCATGCGCACCGACGCCGACAAGGCGGGACTAATCACCGTGGGCGGACACGACCCGCGCATAACACGTTCCGGTTATTTCATACGTAAGTACAAACTCGACGAGCTTCCCCAGCTTATCAACGTGCTCAAAGGCGATATGAGCCTTGTGGGGCCGCGTCCCGAAGTGCGTAAGTATGTGGATATGTACACCCCCGAGCAATTGCACGTACTTGATGTCCGTCCGGGCATAACCGACGAGGCTTCAATACGTTACCGCAACGAAAACGAGCTCCTCGCCACTGCCGACGACCCCGAATGCTTCTATATCGAAACAGTGATGCCCGACAAACTGCGTATCAATCTGCAGTATGTAAACAATCACAGTTTTATGGGGGATATTGGCATTATAATGCTTACACTACGCGCGGTATTCACCAATTAAAGCGTATTTTGCAGAGCTCAGGAACCAAATTTTGAATTATTGGTATCTGGCAGAAGTACGTATATAACTGATGTCACTGAAAATGCAGAGACACTCTCGTTATTTTTAAGAGTACATATTAGAACCATTAAACGTGACCTTTCCACACTGCAAGAACTTGGCTATTTGCGCCATATAGGCCCAGAAAAAGGTGGACGATGGCAAGTGTTGAAGAGACATAAATAACATTTTATTTCCAAAAAAAATCTTATATTTGCAACGTCTTTCTGCCGAGGCCGATGCTGGCATTTGTGCAATAATGTGCTATTTGCCAGAGGGTTAGGGAGGGGGATAGACATAATGAAAAGACGTTGAACTGACGTTTTATCCGCGACTTGTAGAATCTAGCACGTTCGTATTGGGTCACACGATAAAGCAATGGTTTGATGTCCATGGTGTGTATAACTGTTTCCGTATTTACGGATGACTTTATACGTACACGTGGGCTTCGGCATTGCTTATCCTTGACCTGATGGCAGTGCTAGAGCCTTACAAGTGGGATAAGCAAAGGACTTGATACCCACGTTATTTTTATTGTGTATTTTAGAAATTAAAAAAAATTGCGGTGGCAGGGTATCGTCACCAAACAAAAAACACAATATGAAAGTAAAACTAAACACTCCTCCGATGGGCGAGATTTATGAAGGTTGTTATTACAGCCCAGATTTTAAGCATCTGGAAAAATGCTTGAACCAATCAATCGTTCAACTAAAAATTGATGAAAGATGCAGATTTATTGACGCAAATGCTTTCGATGGTTGCCACAATCTATCTAAGATAGAACTCCCTGCAAATGTACGTGAAATAGGTGAAAGTGCGTTTGCAAATTGTATTTCTTTACGGGAGATTACAGGCACAGAAAATGTGGAAAAGATTGGCAGTCATGCATTTTATCATTGCATATCTCTTCAAAAATTTTCCTTTCCTAGTGCTGTAAAAACGGTTGAACCATACACCTTCTATGATTGCAGGGGCTTGATGGATGTAGGTGACTTGTCAAATGTAAAAAGTATCGGTGATTTCGCTTTCTGCAATTGTATGACGCTCAAAACAATCACTCTCCCCCCAGCAACAACATTTGAATATTTTGGTAAAGAGCCATTTGAGGGTTGTGAAAATCTTGATGAAGAAACTAAAAACCGCATTAAAGAATTAATAGAAGTTACTAATTCGCAAAACAGATAATTATGAAAAAGATACCCTTAATAATAGCTATATTGCTTTGTTTTTCTACAGCTTGGGCGCAAGACTTTTACGAAGTAAGTAATGGCGACACAATTTATTACACTATTACCAGCTACGCTTCTCCTTATGGGGTGGCGGTAACGAGTGTCATCAAAAGTCAAAACTCTGATAGCGTTACAATTCCTTCCTCGGTAACTTATTATGGCCTAACTTATTCCGTTACAAGCATCGGAGATACTGCTTTCTATGCTTGCACGGGCTTGACCTCGATAACCATTCCCAACTCTGTTACAAGAATTGGCAATTCTGCGTTCTCTGGTTGCTCTCGCTTGACATCTGTAACCATTCCCAACTCTGTTACAAGAATTGGCAATTATGCGTTCTCGGGTTGCTCTCGCTTGACCTCTGTAACCATCCCCAATTCAGTTTCTACAATCGGCACTTATGCTTTTTATTTGATGCCTAACATAAACTATCACGGTTCTGCAACAGGAAGCCCTTGGGGTGCATTGTGTGTAAACGGTTATTATTACGACAGCCTTTATTATTCGGATACCTCAAAAACAACACTTTGTTCCGCACACAAACAAATACACAAAGCTGTAATTCCCAACACCGTTACAAGCATTAGAAAAAGTGCGTTCGAAAAATGCGGGAGCCTCACCTCGGTTACTATAGACACCTCAGTTACACGCATTGGAGAATATGCGTTCTATGGCTGCACGGGCTTGACCTCGGTAACTATCCCCAACTCCGTTACAAGCATTGGAGAATATGTGTTCTGTGGCTGCACTGGACTCACCTCGGCAACGATAGGCCTCTCAGTTGGAAATTATGCTTTCTATGGCTGTTCTGGCCTCATTTCGGTTAACATATTATCCGCTTATAGAATTGGAAATTCTGCGTTTTCTGGTTGCTCTCGCTTGACATCTGTAACCATTCCCAACTCAGTTACAAGCATTGGAAATAATGCATTCAGCGGTTGCACTGGCTTGACCTCGATAACCATCCCCAACTCCGTTATAAGTATTGGAAATTCTGCGTTCAATGGCTGTAGAGGATTGACTTCGGTAACAATCCCTGACTCCGTTACAAGCATTGGATATTATGCGTTCTCTCGCTGCTCTGGTCTTACCTCGGTAACCATAGGCAGAGCAGTGGAAAGCATAGAGTATTGTGCTTTTGCGGGCGATAGTAACTTAACCACAGTGTATTTCAACGCAGATAGCTGTATTTATTCAGGTTCCTACAATTATAATAATAATAACGGTTACCATTATGTTTTTGATGAGTGTGGAATTAGTACACTCATAATAGGAAACAATGTAAAGATAATACCTTCTAATGCGTTCAGGCAATGTTCTACCCTCACCTCGGTAACCATAGGCAACTCCGTTACAAGCATTGGAGATTATGCGTTTGCTGACTGCACTGGCCTTACCTCTGTTCCCATATTCTCCGTTACAAGTATTGGAGATTATGCGTTTATAAGATGCTCAGGCCTTACCTCGGCAACTTTATCCGCCTACAGTATTGGAAAAGGAGCGTTTGCTGACTGCTCAGGCCTCACCTCGGCTACCATATTATCCGCTTATATAATTGGAGAATATGCGTTCAGTGGAGACACAAGCTTGACCTCGATAAACATCAACTCCGTTAGACACATTGGAAATAAAGCGTTTTATCACTGCTCGAGTCTTACCTCGGTTACCATCCCCAACTCTGCGTACAGCATTGGAAATTGTGCGTTCGAAAATTGTGGAAGCCTCTCCTCGGTAACCATAGGAAACTCAGTTACAAGCATTGGTTATTCTGCGTTCGAATCCTGCTCTAGCCTAACCTCAGTAACCATCCCCAATTCCGTTACAAGCATTGGCAATTTTGCGTTTTCTGACTGCTCAGGTCTCACCTCGGTAACTATAGGCAATCATGTTAGAAGCATTGGCAATTATGCATTCTCTAGTTGCTCGGGCTTGACATCAGTAACCATCCCAAACTCCGTTAGAAAAATTGGTAATAATGCGTTCGAATATTGTGGGAGCCTTACCTCGGTAACCATAGGCGGAGCTGTGGACAGCATGGGAGAATCTGTTTTTTACAACGACAGAGTAGATACTTTATATTACAATGCCACAAATTTGAGATATTTAGGGAATTATGTAGCTGGGCATACTTTTCGTAATACTTTAAATAGGTGTACTATTAACACAATTACTATTGGAAACAATGTACGCAAAATTCCTACTGTTATGTTCAATGACTGCTCTGGCCCGTCACGTACAAACTATACTGGAACAATAGCCCAATGGTGCAACATTGATTTTAATAGTTACGCCGCCAATCCGATTTCTTACAGCCATAATCTATACATAAACAACCAACTTGTAACAAACTTGGTTATACCAAACACCGTTGATACAATAAAACAACGTGCTTTTTATGGGGACACTTGCATAACCTCGGTAACCATCCCCAACTCCGTTACAAGCATTGAAAACTCTGCGTTCTCTGGTTGCACTGGCATCACCTCGGTAACAATGAGGAGAAGATCCACTACTATAGGGAACTATGCTTTTAGTGGGGTATCAACAAGTATACCAGTCTATGTGCCTTGCGGTGCTTTGGCGTGGTATAGAAATCAGCTATCTGGGTTCTCCAACTTTATTGAAATTCAATATGAATATCACCTGTCGTCGCATGACAATGTAAAAGGCACCGTGGCCACAGTAACAGCACCAACCTGCAACTCCTCTTCTTGGACAATATGTGCTACCCCAAACTATGGCTACACTTTTAGTCATTGGAGCGATGGAGACACTATGAATCCACGGAACATTACACTCACAAAGGACACAAATATCATTGCTTTTTTTACCCCTATTTACTACAACGTGGCACTGTCCGCCAACGACACTAATATAGGTTCAGTTTCTGGTAGTGGCATATTCGCATATCTGTCGCAAGACACACTTACAGCAACTGCTAACACAGGCTACGTTTTCACTCGCTGGAATGATGGCAATACCCAAAACCCGCGCGTAATTACAGTTGTGCAGGACACTATTTTTACAGCATATTTTGCTGTAGAACACAATGTCATTGTCCATTCTAACGACTCCACCAAAGGTTCGGTTTCTGGTAGTGGCAGATTCGCAAATCTGTCGCAAGACACGCTTACAGCCACAGCTGAAACTGGCTACACTTTCACTCGCTGGAACGATGGCAACAAACAAAATCCACGCGTCATTACAGTTACCCAGGACACAATATTCACAGCATATTTTGCTGTAGCGCACAATGTTGTAGTCCATTCTGATGACTCCACTAAAGGTTCGGTTTCTGGCAGCGGTATTTTTGGGTATCTTACGCAGGACACGCTTACAGCCACCGCTAATACCGGATACGTTTTCAGCCAGTGGAACGATGGCAACACCTCAAACCCGCGCATCATCACCGTTACACAGGATACAGCCTTTACAGCCTTTTTCAGTCCAAACTATTATAATGTGACTGTTTTACCAAATGACACTGCAATGGGGACTGTATCCGGCAGTGGACGTTTTGCGTACCTTTCGAAGGATACCATTACAGCCACACCTAACACTGGCTACATCTTCTCTCGCTGGAGCGATGGAAACAACCAAAACACACGCATAATAACCGTTAGGCAGAACATAACAGTTACAGCTATTTTTTATTTAGATCCAAACTATTACAATGTGACTGTTTCATCAAATGATACTGCAATGGGAACAGTAACTGGAAACGGCCGTTTTGCGTACCTTTCTCAAGACACCATTACAGCCACCGCCAATACTGGCTACACCTTCAGCCGTTGGAGCGATGGCAATACGCAGAATCCTCGTAGCATCACCGTTACTCAGGACACTATACTTATAGCCTTCTTCACTTCAAATCAAGGCATTGCCGAGACGGAGAACACAAGCATAACTCTCTACCCCAACCCTGCAAGCGACAAGGTAACGTTGGAGGGCGTTGGCAACGAAGCCAATATCTTTATTATCAACGCTATGGGCAAGGTGGTAAGACGTTTGGAGAACGCAGGCGGCACTCTAACTTTCAGCGTAGGGGATTTGCCCAAAGGCATTTACTTTGTGCGTGTGGGCAATGCAGTAAGAAAGTTAGTTATTGATTGATAATTGTTTAGCCATTGAATTAACACTGCGGCGGAGCCAAAAAGAGGCAAGTTTAAAAACTTGCCTCTTTTTTTTATGCTTATTCGCCTTTTCCCCCCCCCAAAAAAAAAGTGCCGATACTACTACATCAAGTGGGTAAAAAAGTGAGTTATTGTAACGCTATCGGTATGTTTTTTTTGCATGGTAAATTGCCCGTAACCCTTATTTACAAAGCATTTAGGCAATAAATTCCATTATTCGAAAAGGTCTCCAATTGTTACGATATTTTGAAGCGCGGAAGTATTCTTCCCCGGCACTATTCCGTAAGGTGTGATAAGTGTCAGATGCAGTGTTTTTTTCGAAGAAGTTTCGTTGCGGAACAGTTCTTTGCGTTCCGACATCCATTCGGCATAAGTCCGTGTCAGCTCGAAACGGCCTGTGGTGTATTTCATTTCGCAAAGATTGACGACTTTGTCGCTGCGGTCTATCACCAGGTCCACTTGTGCGCCACGCTCGTCGTTTGCGCTGTTCCACGAACACACATCGCTGGCAATGCCCAAAATGCCCAGAGCCTTTTTTATTTGGTTCAAATGTATCAGGCACACCTGTTCGAAAGCGTATCCTGCCCATGAGTTGCGTTTTCCGTCGGAAAGACTGCTCCATGCCTTTTCGTTCATACCGTTGTAGCCTTTCACAAAACGCAGGTAGAACAGCGTGTACATGTCGGTAAGTTGGTAGAGCACATCTCTCTGCCGCTTGCCGAAAGCCTTATAGCGACGGATAAAATCGCATTTCTCAAGATTGTCCAGCGCCTCGGTAACCATACCGCTGTCGGCAATTTTGATTTCTTCCACAAGTTTTCTTCGCGTCAGTCCTTTCAGTTTCTTCGAAAGGCATTCCACGATATTGCGATATACATGCGCCTTGTTGAACAGCGAGCTGAACATAAATTCATACTCCGATTTCAGCACGGCGTCGCGGCCAAAGAAAAGCTCGTCGATGTTCTGTCGCAGGCTTAGTTCGGGACGCAGCAACGAAAGGTAGTACGGAGTGCCTCCAAGAATCATGTATGTGTCGAGCACCTCGCTTTGCGACCAATCCAGTCCTATGCTTTTCAAATACCGTTCTGTTTCTTTCAGTGTGAATGGCGCAAGCCTTATGGGCCTTGTTACGCGGTTGTGAAGCCCTCCTTTGTCGCCCAAAAGTTTGTTGGTCATCCAAGTGGTGGCGCTTCCGCAAACAACAAGTTTCAACCCGTTGCGGTTGGCTCCCCATGTGTTCCAAAACACCTCCAAAGCACGCAGAAAACCCGATTTCGGCGTGTCCATCCACGGCAGTTCGTCGATGAAAACAATCAGACGTTTTTTCTTTTTATGCGTTTCAAGATAATCGCACAGTTGGTCGAAAGCCTCGAACCAGTCTTTGGGGCGCGTTCTTTTCTTGCCGCTGTACTTGTTCAGTTGCGACTGCCAGCGTTTCAGCTGTTCTGCACGGGGAACCTTGTAAATACCGGATATATAGAAATCGAAAGTGTCGTTGAAATATTGTTTCACAAGGAATGTCTTGCCAATTCGGCGTCGGCCGTAAACGGCTATAAATTCGGCTCGTGGCGATTCTACACAGCGTTGCAGCACCTCCTGTTCGTATTTTCGTCCGATAATTTTTGGGTTGTGTTCCATGTCGTTTATTTTTTTGCAAAGATACATATAAAATATGAATTTGCCAAGAAAAAAAACATGCCGATACTACTACATTAAGTGGGTAAAAAACTGAGTTATTGTAATGCTATCGGCATGTTTTATTATGATATAAAGTGTTTGACATAGGATTAATCTTTATTTTAATATATTGAAATTCAAATATATTACAATAGTATCTGCATGAATTATCTGTCTCTAACCACTTTTGGATATAATGTGTAAAAAGTGGCATTTTTTCATCGAAAAAAAGTGCAGATACTACTACATTAAGTGGGTAAAAAACTGAGTTATTGTAACGCTATCGGTATATTTTTTTTACTTTTTTGTGCTAAAAAGAACGTGAAATCACAACAGTGGATGTTGAACTTTTGAAAAGTTGGTTTCGGGGTGAACAGTGATAGGAAGGTTGAATTGTTGATCGTGAATTGTAAACTGATTTCAACTTTCAACTAAAACGCGGTTCCTGAGCTTGTCGAATGACCGCACCGTTCCGAGTTCCGAGTAAACTCAAACTATTTTCTCCAGCACCGAAATGCCGTTGGCGATGGAGCGTATATTGCTGAATGTCAAGGTTAGTTTGTCCTTGCTTTCTTTCATGTAGCAGCTACCGGGATTTTGCTGCACGTAGGCTATCACCTTGCCAAAAATATCCGACTGATAGAACGGATTCTTGGTGTCGGCCACAAAATTGCAGGTCATTTTGCCTTCACGCAATATCAGTTTTTCCACAGCCATAGCCTTTGCCAAACGCCGCAGTTTTATCGTTTCCACAAGCTCTTCGGTGGCTTTGGGCAGTGTCCCGAAACGGTCTTTCATACGCATTTTATAAGCATCCAGCTCCTCGTCGGTTTCAAGGTCGTTGAGTTCCTTGTACAAGGCTACACGCTCACGAATGTTCGACACATAGTCGTCGGGGATAAGCACCTCAAGGTCTGTCTGTATCATACACTCTTTCACAAATCCGGAATGTTCCTCCAGTTCATCGGAGTATAGTTCTTTAAAATCGGTAACTTTCAGTTCTTCAATGGCTTCGTTCAGAATTTTGTGGTACATATCGTAACCTATCTCGGAGATAAATCCGCTCTGTTCGGCACCGAGGATATTGCCCGCCCCGCGTATGTCGAGGTCGCGCATGGCGATGTTGAAGCCACTGCCGATGTTGGAGAACTCCTCAATGGCTCGCAGGCGGCGTTGCGCCTCGTCGGTGAGTACGGAAAACGATGGTATAAGCAAATAGCAAAATGCTTTGCGGTTGGAACGCCCCACCCTGCCGCGCAGCTGGTGCAAGTCGCTGAGGCCGAAATTCTGTGCATTGTTGATAATGATAGTATTAGCATTAGGAATGTCCAATCCGTTTTCCACTATGGTTGTGGACACAAGCACGTCGATGTCGCCGCCTATGAAATCCATCAACACCCGTTCCAAACGCTCACCCTCCATTTGTCCGTGGCCAATGCCTATGCGTGCGTCGGGAACAAGGCGGCGCACAAGGTCGGCCATACTGTCGAGGTTTTCCACGCGGTTGCTCACAAAAAACACCTGTCCCCCACGCGAAAGCTCGTAAAGAATGGCGTCGCGGACTGTCTCTTCCGAGAACACCTCCAATTCCGTTTGTATAGGCTGACGGTTGGGCGGCGCGGTGTTTATCACCGAAAGGTCGCGGGCACCCATAAGCGAGAACTGCAGGGTTCGCGGTATGGGCGTGGCGGTGAGTGTAAGGCTGTCAACGTTCACTTTCATCTGCCGCAGTTTCTCTTTCACACTTACGCCAAATTTCTGCTCCTCGTCGATGATAAGCAAACCCAAGTCCTTGAATTTCACTTTGGCGTTGGTAATGGCGTGAGTACCAATAAGTATGTCTATTTTACCCTCGGCAAGGTCTTTGAAAATTTTGTTTTTCTCCTTGGTGGTTTTAAAACGGTTGAGGTATTCGATATTGCACGGCATACCTTGCAAACGCTCACAGAAAGTGTTGTAGTGCTGCATTGCGAGTATGGTGGTAGGCACAAGCACCGCCACCTGTTTGCTGTCGCACACGGCTTTGAAGGCCGCTCGTATGGCCACCTCGGTCTTGCCGAAACCCACATCGCCGCATACAAGCCTGTCCATTGGTGTGGAGGATTCCATGTCGTTTTTCACGTCGCGGGTAGCCTTGTACTGGTCGGGAGTGTCCTCGTAAAGGAACGAAGCTTCGAGTTCATGTTGCAGATACGAGTCCGCCGAAAAAGCGAAACCCTTGGTGGCTTTACGCTCGGCATATAGCTTGATAAGGTCCTTGGCGATGTCCTTTACACGCTGTTTGGTTTTCTGTTTCAGGGCCTGCCAAGCTGGTGAGCCTAAGCGATTTAGCACGGGAGCGACACCGTCTTTGCCAATGTAGCGGCTTATTTTGTGCAAACTGTGTATGCTGATGTACAGCATACTATTATCCTTGTAAATCAAACGGATAGCTTCCTGCACACGACCGTTCACCTCAATTTTTTCCAAACCGGAAAAACGTCCCACTCCGTGGTCGATATGAGTAACATAGTCGCCGGGCTTAAGTTCGAAAAGTTCTTTCATGGTAAGGCTCTCGCGTGCATCGCGAAAATCCTTGACCTTGTACTTGTGGTAACGCTCAAAAATTTGATGGTCGGTGAAACACAGCACCTTATGACTGTTGTCGAGAAATCCCTGCGAAAGCGAGAAATCCAAGAACTCCACAATGCCGTCCATCATACCCATCTCGGTGAAGATGTCCTCCAAACGCTTACGCTGACGGGCATTCTCAACACAGATGAAGTTACTGAAAGACTGCTCTTTATAGTTGTTAAGCGAGGTCGTAAGCATTTCGAACTGCTTGTTGAAAGACGGCTGTACGTCGCTGTTGAACACGACCTGTCGGGCTTCGATAAAATACTGTGACACACCATATTCCACCACACAGACGTCCATTATATTGGCAAGAAAATCCTTGTCGGTGGCATAAAGTTCGGACAGTGGCAGTTGCTCTACCGTAGCGTTGATGTTTTGGAACACCTGTTCGGCCTTGCCATAGTCCTGACCTATCTTTTCAGCCGTAAACATCAGATTTTCAACAAAAACCACATCTCTGCTGTTCAGATATTGCAGAAGCATTACCTTGGTATCGGAAACTTGACTTTTGGCATTATGCTCTATGTCAGGAATAATGGCAACAGTGTCCATCTTACGCACCGAAAGTTGCGACACAGGGTCGAAAGTGCGTATCGACTCCACATTTTCGCCAAAAAACTCCACACGATATGGGTGTTCGCTCGAAAACGAGAACACGTCGATAATGCCGCCACGCAGGGCGTACTGTCCGGGCTCCACCACAAAATCGGCACGCACAAAACCACTGTCCATCAGCAAGTCAAGCATGCCGTCGATGGAAAGGTTTTCGCCAATATTGATATTTATAGTATTGTTTGCCAGCGACTTGGGTGAAGCCACCTTTTCCGAAAGGGCTTCGGGATAGGTAACAATAATTGGGTGCAGACCGCTGTTGAGACGTTTAAGCACCTCGGAGCGCAAAAGCACGTTGCTATTCTCTATCTCTTCGTATTGGTAAGGCTTTCGGCTCGACGAAGGGAACAGCAACACCCGTTTTTCGGACAGCTCGGCACCGTTTTCGCCAAAAAGCGTCTCCATATCGTTGCACAGGTAGAAAGCACGCTCCTTGTTTTCGGCAACAAACAGCAACGTTTTGTTATTTAGCGAATTATACACGGCCGCTCCCACCACTGCAGTCATCGAACCTGCCATGCCCTTCAAACGTAGCCGCACATTGGTACCCGCAAGAGCTTCGGCCACATGCCTCACCTCGCCGGACGAGGAATATATCTGCAACAGTTCGTTCATCGTTACTTTTTGGCTTTTTTATTCATGTAATCCTGCTCGCTGAAGCTCGCGAAAACTTGTAAATCTTAAAAATAACTTCTGCCTTCGGCAGAAAAACAGGACAATTTTACACAAACGGGAAAAGGGCATTTCCCATTTTTCAGGAAAATGCCTTCTCGGTATTTTTCGTTATAACTATCTGGCTTTCAAACCCAATATCTGACGTGCCTCGTCGGAGGTAGCTATCTCTCTGCCCAGTTCCTTGGCAATGCGCACCACTTTGCTCACGAGTTCGCCGTTGGATTTGGCCAGAACGCCGCGTTCGAGATAGAGGTTGTCCTCGAAACCCACACGCACGTTGCCGCCCATGGCGATAGCGGCGGCAGCCATCGGGAAAGCGTGACGGCCGATACCTGTAACGGTCCATGTGGAACCGGCGGGGATGTTGTTTACCAGCCAGCACAAGTTAGGCACAGTGGCGGGGGTGCATCCGGGAACGCCAAGCACGAAATTGAACTGCATGAGAGCTCCGGGAGCCTGACCTTTGCGGGCCATAGTAAGAATGGTATCCAGATGTCCCATCTCGAAACACTCGTATTCGGGTTTGATACCGCGTTCCATCATACGTTTGCCGAAGGCGCGCATGGTGGGCATGGTGTTGTCGAAAATCTCGTCGCCGAAGTTGCAGGTACCGCAGTCGAGGGTGGCCATTTCGGGAACGGGGTTGGTGTCGGTGGACTGCAGACGTTCGTCGGGAGTCATGCCCACGGCACCGCCGGTGGAAGGTATCAGTATCACATCGGGACATACCTTGAGGATGGCCTCGGTGCATTCTTGGAAACGGTCGCGGCTCTGCGTGGGGGTGCCGTCGTCGAAACGCACGTGCAGGTGCACGATGGCGGCGCCGGCATCGTGTGCCGATTTGGCTTCGCGTACTATCTCCTCTACAGTGTAAGGCACTGCGGGATTCTGTTCTTTGGTTACTTCAGCACCGCATATTGCGGCAGTTATTATCAGTTTATCCATTGGTAAATTATTGGTTTTAATTGTATTACAATTTTGTTTACATTATTTGGATAATGCAAATGTACGAAAAATTAAGCGTTTTTACAACAAATATTAAAAAAAAACGTATCTTTGCAAGACAATATCCAATCACTTTTTGCAATGAAAAAGTTCTATGCCGCGTTATTGCTACCGATGATAACAATATATGTATCAGCATTTTCGCAGATGCAGATAGAAGGCCGCTATGCATACGAGCATAGCTGGAGCTACGACACGGACACGGCTCGTCTCGACGTTTACGAGACCGGATTTATCAATTTCTACGAAGACGGCACCGCCCTCGACGAAGCCCAACATGTATTTGTTATCACCCACAGCGACGGTAGCAAGGACACATCTGATATAAGATACGCAAGCCCAAGCCGCTGGCGTGCCGACGACGAACACTTGTATTATTTCGGACGCCAAGCCATGTACGACTTAGGTTTTGCGGATAACATCTACTTTGGCGACAAATTGCTGGGCTATTATTATTTCGATGTTATTCCCAATACAAACGTTTTTTGGCTTAAATTACATATTTGGATAAATATAAACGACACTTCCAATACATCTTATCGATTTCTGCCCCAAAAAGGGTTTGAAAAAGAAATAGTCAGACACATCCGCAAAAGCATTGGACACGAGACTGTGTTCCACTATTCAATTCCATCAAAGAATTCCAAGAAAACACTCATCCTGAGCTACACCCATCCAGACGGCCGCACCGAAACATGGGAGTTCCGCCGACTGCACCACGCTAGAAAGAGATGTTTCAATCCCTTAGAAGCCGAATTTTTTGTGGGAGGATCTTTTGTGCCTGCCCAATACGATATCAAGGATATAGATTTGCTCGAACCCCTCGATGCTAACCTTTAATCTGTAGCTTAACGCACAGATTTACAATCTAAAATTTAGAGATAACAAATCCATACACATTTCTGTTGCGGATAACATATCCGCAACAACGGGAATTTTTAAATTAAATATCAAGAAAAACTATTCGTTTTTCCAGAATACGGGGTCGTGGTCGTCGACAAGCACAATGCGGAATCCGATACTGGGGCTTTTGCGTTCGGGCTGCATATTGTGACGTATGGATACACGGCTGTAGCGTTCGCTGCGGTCCCAGCCTCCGCCACGCACAAGGCGGCGGTGTTCCACTCCTTCGCTGGTTACGTTGGGATTGCGGCGGTGTTCGGAGTTATACACTCCCCACCAGTCGTAGCACCACTCGTTTACGTTGCCGCTCATGTCGCATATTCCAAGCTCGTTGGCTTTAAGCATTCCTACATTGTGTGTACGTCCGTCGCTGTTCTCACTATACCAAGCCACATCGGAAATATCGTCGCTACCGCTGAATTTGGTAACCTCGCCATCAACACCGCCACGTGCGGCATACTCCCACTGCGCCTCGCTGGGCAGGGCAAATTTTCGGTTACCCAACTCATCATGTAACAACTCATTAAGGGTTTCCGCAAATTTCTCGGCCTCTATCCACGTAACATTTTCCACTGGCAGGCCGTCGCCTTGGAAACGGCTGGGATTCGAACCCATTACAGCCTTGTACAAAGCCTGCGTAACCTCGTATTTACCAATATAATACGGCGACATGGTTACCTTGTGGGTAGGACGCTCGTTGAGCCAAACATCGTTGCCCTGTTCAGGTGTACCGCCCATCACAAATGTACCGGGGCCTACATAAACCATTTCAAAGGTCTGACCCTTAACTTTAAACTTCAGATTGTCGGTCTGCGCAAACATCACAGTGCCAAAAAGCACCGTTACAAAGGTTGTAAAAATATATTTTTTCATTTGATATTTATTTTATTATCAATTACTTACAACGGACAAAACGCATATTGAAACGGCCATTCCACATTGTTTTTCCGTTTTGCAAATCTACGAAAAAAAAATGACTTCTACAAGATTTTTTATTTTTTGCCAAAGAACCGCTACCGACATCGCCAATGTCTCAATCTGCAAACCGTAAATATTTAAAAAACGCCAATCCACTACAAATTTTCTTGACTTTTCACCTTATCAAAAAAACACGCCAAAAGCTTTTGAACACATTGATTAACAACAAACTAAAGAAATAACGGACATCAAACACAAATTTCGAGAACGCATTTTTTTACCACTTTTCAATGTAATGTGGCAAAAAAACAAATATTTTTCGTATTTTTGCAAGACTTGTGTTTACAGGCATAAACGACGTTGAAACTAATAATTTGTAATACTAACATTCTAAAAATTATTTATTTATGGATTACATTATAATTCTTCTTGTAGCAGTATGTGTCGTCTTTTTGGCGATATTCTTCTACCTTGTACCCGTAGGACTTTGGTTCAAGGCCCTTGTATCGGGAGTACACATCTCGTTGGTGCAACTTTTCTTTATGCGTCTGCGCAAAGTACCTGCTGCACTGATAGTTAGCAACCTCATCTCGTCCACAAAAGCTGGGTTGCGCCTCAACCAAAACGAATTGGAAGCTCACTATCTCGCTGGCGGTCGCGTAAGCCCTGTGGTGAACGCCCTTATCTCCGCCGACAAAGCCAACATGAGCCTCGATTTCAAAACTGCCACCGCCATCGACCTCGCAGGCCGCGACGTGTTTAAAGCCGTGCAGATGTCGGTAAACCCAAAAGTTATTGATACTCCGCCAGTTGCAGCCGTGGCTAAAGACGGCATCCAGCTGATAGCCAAAGCTCGTGTAACGGTGCGTACCAATATCAAACAGCTGGTGGGCGGCGCCGGCGAAGAGACTATCCTCGCACGTGTTGGCGAAGGCATTGTAACCTCCATCGGTTCGGCCACAAGCCACAAATCGGTGCTCGAAAACCCCGACTCCATCTCCAAACTCGTGTTGCAGAAAGGTCTCGACAGCGGCACAGCTTTCGAAATCCTCTCCATCGACATAGCCGACATCGACGTGGGTAAAAACATCGGCGCACAATTGCAGATAGACCAAGCCAATGCCGACAAGAACATCGCTCAGGCCAAAGCCGAGGAACGTCGTGCCATGGCCGTTGCCACCGAGCAGGAGATGAAAGCCAAGGCCCAGGAAGCTCGCGCCCGCGTTATCGAAGCCGAAGCCGAAGTGCCAAAAGCTATGGCCGAAGCCTTCCGCAGCGGCAACCTCGGCATTATGGACTACTACCGCATGAAAAACATCCAAGCCGACACCGGAATGCGCGAATCCATAGCCAAACCTACCGCCAACAACGACAAAAAATAACCATCGACAACACAAAGCACGTTATGTAAACAAAACATAACGTGCTTTTATTTTATATAAACATTTTTATGAGAAACATATTTTTAATTTGTTTTTTTTCTATTGGATTATTATTTAATTTTAGTAGTTGTAGCGATCAAATATATTCAACAGATGGCAATACTAAGAACTCTCTTTATGACAAATATCCATCAAAATGGTTATATATTGAATGTTTGCAGGGATTGTCAAACACTTCCGACTATTCGTATTGTTTAGCAAAAAACTCCAGTTATGAAGTATTCTTTATTATAAATTTAACCTGCCCTGAGAGAGATAAAAACCAAAACGATATCTATTATGACAAAAAAAATTTAAGTGGGAGTTATGTTTTTGTGGGAACATATACTTATGAAAGTAAAGGTAGTGGTACAAAAACCGTTCCAGCATATATGCCAACCAATAATTTTCAAGAATTATACTTTCATCACCGTAAATTCATGAAAGATATATTAGATCTCGTTTTATCTTACAATATAATAAAAGATTAATTTATTCTCAATAAGAAAAAAGAATCCTCATCATTATAATAGCTATAGTAATTTCGTATCATAACCGCAAATAACACTATGATTATCAAAGAACAAGATTTCAGGAACGACACTATTGCCGAAATTGCCAAACGCATAGCCGTGGCAGCCCGCACAGCCCCCAAGGCCCGTGGCACCGACAACCTCGAAATAGCAGTGCTTACCGAGGACGACATTGCCCGTCTGGCCGACCGCATGCAGGCCATAGCCGAGGCCACAGGACAGGCATTCTTTGCCCGCGACGCCGAGAATATACGTAACAGCGAGGCGGTACTGCTGTTCGGCTCGCGCCTCGCGCCGTTAGGACTCAACTGCGGATACTGCGGTTTCGCCACCTGCGGTGAGAAAGGCAGCGACGTGCCGTGTTTCTTCAACGCCAACGACATGGGCATAGCCATAGGCTCGGCAGTGTCGCAGGCCGCCGACTGCCGTATCGACAACCGCGTGATGTTCTCGGCAGGCCGCACTGCAAAAGAAATGAACCTGCTTCCCAACTGCCCGATAATCCTCGCCCTGCCACTCACTGCCAAAGGTAAAAGCCCGTTCTACGACAGAAAATGATATGTACACTTTTTTATTAAAAACTTTTTCTTATCTTTACAAAACATTTTTAACTGGGGAAAAGTGTATATGAATTACATTTTTCCATAGTTATTTATGTCTTTGATATGATTTGAATTGCGCAAAAATCGTGATAAAAACTATGGCCGACCTGCACAGACGCACCACATCACATCTGTACGGAACCCGACACGCCTGTTCTTTATTTGCCTGATATACCTCACATTAGCATGTGAGGTTATTGAGAGTTTGCCTCTCCGAGGCAATTTATAGAAGCCCCCTTAACTCTTAATTATTAATTATTAACTCTCAACTAAATACAACCTGTTTTTTTCCGTCAATTTCTTTGATTTTGGGTTGTACGCCAAACACACGTGAGATATTCTCTTCGGTAAGGCCTTCGGCAGTATCGCCACAATAGGCAATAGATTGATTTTCAATAAGTATCAACTTAGGACAATATTGCAAAGCCATGTTCAGGTCGTGTAGTATTAGAACAATGGTTTTGCCCTGCTCGCGGTTTATTTTGGAAAGTATGCCGAGTATCTCGAACTGATGGGCGATGTCGAGGTTGGCAAGAGGTTCGTCGAGGAGCAAGACGGGTGTTTGTTGTGCCAAAGCGCGGGCTATCATCACACGTTGCATCTCTCCTCCGCTCATATGCTGCAGAGTGGACAGCCGCAAATGCCATGTATTAGTCATTTTCATGCACTGCTCCACAATGTCCCAATCGTGCTGCGACTCGTTTTGCAGATGTCTCTGATAGGGATTGCGTCCCATAAGCACTATCTCGAAAGCCGAGAAATCAACATCGTACAACGGACGCTGTGCTACGTATGCTATCTGAGTGGCACGCTGGCGGTTAGAGTAGTTTTTTATGTCCTTTCCGTTGAGCAATACTGTGCCCGATGGAATTTCCAAAAGGTTGTCCATGCAGCGCAAAAGTGTGGTTTTGCCACAACCGTTTGCACCCATCACAGCGTAGAAACTACCGTCGGCAATATCCAAACTAATGTCGGACAGCACCTGCTTTTCTCCAAAACGATATGATAAATTCTTGATTTCCAACATATCAGTAACGTTTTTTCGATTTGTAAAGCAGATAAATAAACATAGGTGCACCAACCAACGCCGTTACGCTACCCACAGGGATTTCCGAGGGCATGAGCACCGTGCGTGCCAAGGTGTCGCAAAGAAGCAGGAAGATACCGCCTACAAAAATGGAGTACGGGATAATAAGACGGTTATCGGAGCCCGCCAGCAGACGTATGCAATGCGGCACCACAAGTCCCACAAAGCCTACAACGCCACAGGCCGACACCGCAAAAGCCACCATAAGCGTTGTTACCAAAAGCAGTATCTTTTTCACCTTTTCTACATCCACACCAAGACTTTTTGCGGTTTCGCTGCCCACAAGCAATAGGTTGAGATCCTTGGCGTAATACAACACTACGGCAATGCCCAAAACAGCCACCGGAAGCAGCATAAGCACGTCAGTCCACGATACTGCGGAGAAACTGCCCATAGTCCAAAAAATGATACGGTCCATCTTGTCCTGATTTATCACCATCAGGAATGACACTATGGCCGTTGCCAAAAAAGTGAAGCAAACACCTGTAAGTAAGAGTGTTGCGGTGTGCATACGATTGCCTATGGAGGCGATTTTGTAAATCAGAAGCACTGTGAGTAACGCTGTACCCAAGGCTAGCATTCCCACGCCGAAGAAAGAACTTTCGAAGCCGAGCAGTATTGCCACCGCCGCTCCGAGCGATGCTCCCGACGAAATTCCCAGCACATAGGGGTCGGTGAGAGGGTTGCGAAACACCGCCTGATAGGTGGCTCCCGACACCGAAAGCACGGCGCCTATAAGCACGCAAAGCACTATGCGCGGCAAACGGAGGTTCCAAAAAATGACATTGGTACTACCGCCGCTAATGCCCTGCCACAGGTTGTCAAGGGCTTGTGCAAACGAAAAATCCACAATGCCTACAAGCGACACCGCCAACATAAGCACCACCATAATAATGGCAAGGGCTACAAGCACGATACCGCGATGGCGCAGCAAGGCATTTCCTTTCACTTAAACAAATGATTTTTAACAGGTTCTACAAATTCAGAAGGTCGTCCATAGTATAGTAGCCACGTTTGTCTTGGAGAAATTCGGCGGCAATTACGGCACCAAGGGCAAAACCTTTGCGCGACTTGGCTTCGTGGCGTATGGAGAGCACGTCGATGTCGCTTTGGTAGGTAACTTGGTGAATACCCGACACTTCGCCTTCGCGATGAGCTACAATGTTCACGCTGTCGGATTCGTCGATGTTGAGTTTCCACGTTTCCTTGCCGTCAATATTGTCGATAATGCCTTCGGCAAGGGTAATGGCTGTGCCGCTTGGAGCGTCGAGCTTGTGAATATGGTGTGTTTCATCTATTTGCACACGGTATTCGGGATGGCGGTTCATAACAGAGGCCAAACGGCGGTTGATGTCGAAAAGAATGTTTACGCCTATGCTGAAATTGGAGGCCACAAAGAGAGCCGCGTCGTCGCGCTGACGGCAGTCGTGGATTACGCTGTCGAGCTGCTCGTACCAGCCTGTGGTGCCCACAACAACAGGTATGCCGATGTTGAAACATTTCATAATATTATCCACTGCTGTGTCGGGAGTAGAAAAATCGATAGCCACGTCGCATTGGCGCAGTTCGTCAATTTTCTCCATCCAGTCGTCGGCGCTGTCGATAGTAGTTGTGATTTCGTGTCCGCGTTCTTCGGCTACAGAGGCAATTTCCTTGCCCATTCTTCCGTAGCCAAGCAAAGCTATTTCCATAAATGTTTATGTGATGGTTCGTGGTGCAAAGATACGACTTTTTTGCAATAAAATCAAAAACATATACAAATTGTGTCCGGAAACGCCATTTTAGCCACAAAAGAAACAGTATTCTATTTATTGGTGTCCGATAAAACTATTTAGAGCATCTGAAAAAAAACAGGGCTGACACTAACAAATGTCAGCCCTTTGGTTTATCTTTGCAAAATCAAACCA
>CAJOEN010000015.1 GCA_905233475.1 uncultured Bacteroidales bacterium | reverse complement strand
GCGCCCGCCTCGCCGAGCTTGGCTACGATCCCGCACGGATTGAGCCGATCTTCGACGGGGTCGCGGACTGGGCAGGCTACCTCGCGGCACCGAGAAAGATCTGCTGGGTGCTGTAACGATGGGCGTTGCCGAAGAAGATTTGTTCACGTCATTGGCAAACCGCCTAATTCGCTTAAACAAGGAAGTCACCGAAAAGGAGAAGGAACGCATCGTATCTTTGTCGAAGGGCAAGACGCTGGGACAAATGAGTGCAGAACTGTTGGCGGCATTCGACCCCGACAAAATAGACGACGAAGTGCAACCGCAGTTGAGGAGCATTTCACCGACAGAAATGACACCCGCCATCGAAGAGAAAATCCGCGGCAAGGTACAGGAGCATTTGATTGACATCGCCATCAGCACCTTCAACGGCGAGTTGAACGAGTATATCGTGTTGGTCCGCAGTTTGCACGATCAGAAGATTGACAGCGTGAATATGGATACGGTGATCAGCAGTGGATTCAACAGTTTTACCAAGGAGAAAGCCGAGGAGACTGTGAAGTCGTTTGTCGAGTACCTCGAACAGCACAAGGATGAGATCATGGCGTTGAGCATTTTCTACAACCAGCCCTACAACCGCCGCAACCTGACGTTGAAGATGGCGCAGGAATTGCTCGAAAAACTGAAACAGGACAAGCCCTTGCTGGCGCCTGCATACGTTTGGGACGCCTATTGCGCCATTGAAAACGTGAAAGCGAACCAGCCGAAGACCGAACTTACCGTTCTCGTTTCGTTGGTGCGCCACGCATGCGGAATTGACAAAAACCTGGTAGCCTTCGACAGCACCATTGAGAAGAACTTCAACAAATGGCTCTTCCGCCAGCACACCGGCAACCGCAACCGCTTCACGCCCGAGCAGATTGAATGGCTGCGAATGATAAAAGACCACATCGTGAGCAGCTACCACCTCGATCTCGACGATTTGGACTACACGCCCTTCGACGCCCAAGGCGGCCGCGGCAAGATGTATCAGTTGTTTGGCGAGGAGATGGAAAAGATAATTGAGGAGTTGAATGAAGTTTTAGTAGCATAATAAACAAAGTGCAATGGAGAACCAACAACATAGTATAGTCCTTTATCAGACCGACAGCACAAATGTGTGTGTAAGCGTATGTTATGCAAACGAAACATTTTGGTTGACGCAGAAAGCAATGGCGGAATTATTTGGATGTTCAACCGACAACATATCGCTGCATTTGAAAAAGATATTTTTAGACGGTGAGCTTGATAAGGATTCAGTTACCGAGAAATACTCGGCAACTGCCTCCGATGGGAAAACTTATTTGACTACATTCTATAATCTCGACGCAATCATTGCTGTCGGATACCGCGTCAACTCAAAGCAGGCCACGGCGTTTCGCATTTGGGCAACAAAAACGTTGAAAGAATATATCACAAAAGGCTTCGTGCTCAACGATGACATGTTGAAAAACGGCAGGCCTTTCGGCAAGGACTATTTCGATGAGTTGCTTGAACGGATTCGTGAGATACGTGCCAGCGAACGTCGTGCCTATCAAAAAATCGCCGATGTGTTTGAGCAGTGCAGCTATGATTATGACAAGAACAGCGAGACAACAAGGGCTTTTTATGCCTTTGTGCAAAACAAGTTGCATTTTGCCGTAACGGGAAAGACGGCTGCGGAATTGATTTACGAACGAGCCGATTCTGCACAACCTACCATGGGATTGACTACATGGAGCGCCGCCCCCGATGGAAAGATTCTGAAACGCGATGTGACAGTGGCCAAGAACTATCTGAATGAAAAGGAATTGTCGCGATTGAACCGCCTTGTAACCATGTTCATCGACTATGCCGAACTTATGGCCGAAGATGAGGTGCTGATGAGCATGAAGGACTGGCTCGACCAAACCAATGTATTCTTGACCAATAACCGCAGAAAAGTTCTTGAAGGAAAGGGAATAGTCTCGCATGAACAAGCTTTAGACAAGGCAACAAAAGAATATGAGATTTTCCGAGTCCGCCAAGACAAAGAATATATCTCCGAGTTTGACAAGGAGATGGAAAAGTATTTGAAAGGGGGGTAAAAACTTGACGATGATGGCAAAATCAGCAGGAGATGGTTATTTGCAAAAAAAGATAAGGTGATAAAGATAATTGAGGAATTAAATAAAGTATAAGTAGATTAGAAACATGAGTGAACTTTCGAAAAATCAAATTCGCAAACTTGGCGATCGGATTCGCGAAGCATATGGAGATGGTACAGGTGTAGTTCCCCAAGAAGACCTTAAATTGTTACAAGATTATCGTTTGATGTTTCGTGACACTATCGCTTCTGTTTTTGATATTGTATACAAAGATTGTCAATCTATTAATAAAAAGATCATTGTAACTTATCGTATCAAACGTATTGAATCCATTATTGGCAAGTTAAAAAGAATGCCTGATGGTGAATTGGATAGATTAATTGATATAGCAGGATGCAGATGTATTCTTTCTAATAATGAGCAAGTATATCGTTTATTGAATAAATTAAGAGGGAATCCTCAAATATACATCAAAAAAGAAATAGATTATATTGAAAAACCTCAAGCAGAAGGTTATAAATCAATACATTTATTTGTTGGTTTGGCAAATGGTGATGGTAAATTAGTTGAAGTCCAATTACGAAATCAAGAACAACATAATTGGGCTACGTTAGTTGAAATAACAGATTTTGTATTCGAAACGAAATTAAAAGAGTATAAAGAGCCGTCCGACTTATTAGAGTTTCACCGTTTGTTGTCTGTATCCGAACAAGACTTAACGCCGAAAGAAAAGAAAAGAATATTTGATACAATTAAAGAAAGGAACTATATAAATAAGATCAATGAGGTATTTGTGCGTAATTACATTGATGTAAGAAAGCAATGGATGCAACTACAATCTTATTCAAAGAATTCTTTTTACCTGATAGAGGCTAAACGAAACGAAAGCCCTCAAATAGATTCATATAATTCATTTATTGAAGCAGAAGAGGCCTATTTTGAACGTTTTCGACAGAATAGCAATTCAAATATTGTTTTGACAAACATACCTCATGCCACATACGAACAAATAAGTGTAGCATATTCAAATTATATGCTTTCAACTCACTCTTTTTCAAATGATTGTTTAAATAGGTATCAGCGTCAAATTAGAGAGTCGTTAGAGCGTAGAGATTACATAAGCTATGTGCGTTATTATTCCCAATATTGTCGTACGTTGGCTTGTTCCCTAAAACTATTGAAAGAAGAAATTGACACCTTGAATAAGAATGTAACAAAAGAAAACAAACATAAAATCAAAGTAAAAGAATGGATAAAGGACATTGATAATAAAGTTAATACAATTGTCAACAAGCAAAAAAACCTTTCAAATATATACAAAAATACTTTAAATAGGAATTCTTTCTTTTATTATTATTGTAGTATCACTACAAAGATAATAAATAGGAGAAGTTTTAGACATATAAAAAATGACTAAATATCCCCAAATAGCATTTACAGAAATTGCCACATTGATTCGTGGTGTTTCGTATGATAAGAGTGTTGCTTTGTTGACGGCCAAAGATGGGTTTATTCCAATATTGCGAGCAAATAATATCCAGAAGAATTTGGTTTTGAATGATTTGGTATATGTGCCAAATGATTTTGTAAAAGAAGAACAAATGATTCGGAAGGGAGATATTATTCTTGCAATGTCGAGTGGAAGTAAAGATTTAGTTGGCAAATCAGCACAGGCAAACAATGATATAAATGCGGCTTTTGGAACATTCTGCGGTTTGATTAGGGCTAAAGAAATTATCGATTCAAAATATTTAGGATTGTATTTTCAGACACAAGAATATCGCAATTTTGTGTCATACCAATCACAAGGCGTGAATATATGTAATTTGAAAAAGAAGGACATAGAATCACTACAAATCCCTCTCCCCCCTCTCCCCACCCAGCACCAAATAGTCTCCCGCATAGAATCCCTTTTTGCCGAACTCGACAAGGCCGTGGAGCACCTGCGCACTGCCCAACAGCAACTGAAAACATATAGGCAGGCCGTGCTTAACCATTGGCTAAACAACGAAGATGGGAAATGGGAAACGGTGAAGTTGGGAGAGGTGATTGAAAAACCAACTTATGGTACTTCAAAGAAATGTGATTATGGTATTGATGGTATTGGAGTGATTAGAATACCCAATATTGGAGATGGGTTTATAAATGATGAAGATTTAAAATATGCGGTTTTTTCTGAAGAGGAAAAAGAAAAATACTCATTGAAAAATGGGGATTTGTTAACGATTAGGTCTAATGGAAGTGTTGATTTGGTTGGGAAATGTGCTTTGATTTCTTGTGATGAAGAAAAGTATCTTTTTGCAGGGTATCTAATACGATTAAGACCCAATGGAGAGAAGGCTAATTCAAAGTTTCTATTGTATACTTTGGAATCCCATAATTTAAGAGTTCAAATAGAAGAAAAGGCTAAATCAACGAGCGGAGTAAACAATATTAATTCAGCCGAAATTCAAAGTTTACATATTCCTCTTCCCCCACTTCCCGAGCAAAAGCGCATAGTGAAAGAGATAGAAACACGTCTATCGCAAGCCGAAGCAGCCGAGGCCAGCATTGCCGAAGCCTTGCAAAAGACCGAGGCTTTGCGGCAAAGCATACTCAAAAAGGCATTTAGCGGAGAGTTGGTCGTTTCGACAAGCTCAACGAACACGTTTCCCCAAAGCTCAACGACCTCAAAAGGTGGCTGAGCCTGTCGAAGCCACCGTAACATTTATAAGTTGTTTGGCTTATAAATTTATAGGTTGTTTAGCCGATAAAGCATATTTATGGGTTATTTAGCCGATAAATTGGGTTTATGGGTTATTTAGCCGATAAATTTTATTAAAAACCTGTTTTGTATCTAAAAAAATAGTATCTTTGCAAAAAATTAAACACATGAACAAAGCTACAATTTCAGCAGATATAGTGTCCTCTACCGAACTGACACCGTGTGCATTAAGCCAATTGCAGAAAGAGATAAAAACTTTTGTCAAGCAATTGGGAAATGGATACAAAGGCACTTGGGGGCGGTTGAGCAAAGGCGACAGTGTGGAGATTTATATTGACAGACCACAGGATTCATTGCGGATTGCCTTGCTTTTAAAAACTTTGATAAAAAAATTCAAGGTCGATACGGAATGTGCGGCTAAGGATGCGGATAGGAAGCGTTTGGAGATGTTTAAAACCTACGGCGTGAGAATCGCTATTGCTGTAGGAGAAATGCGTGTTGCCAACAAGCGAACCAATATGCTGGATGGTGAAGCCATCTATGCCTCCGGAAGAGCTATCGAACGCCAGTACACTTCGAACAAATCAAAAATAGTGATAAAAAACACCTTGTTTTTTGAATCTTCGGATGCAAAATTATCGCAACAGATCAATGCATATCTGGGCTTCTTGGATGTGCTGTTCAAGCGTGCGACGGAGCGACAATGCGAAGTTGTTTATTATCGTTTGTTGGGTAAAACGGAAAGTGAAATATCCGAGCAATTATCGGTTGGACAATCAGTTGTTAACCAGCATTCTACAACATTTGGCTGGAATGCGGTTGAGCAGTTGCTAAAGTATTACGAACAAATGGAATTCTGAATATGGTACGCTTTTTATTATTACAGATAATTGCACACACAATCAGCGATTTTTTCTTGCAGAATGACAAGTCGTGTGCAGATAAGGCACAAAATGGCTTTAAGTCACCGAAACTATATATACATGTTTTGATAACCTTTGTGTGCGCATGGCTTTTGTCATTTTCATTCAATTTTTGGTGGGTGGCGTTGATTATTGCTGCCACTCATTTGCTTGTCGATGCCCTGAAATGTTATGCTTCCAAGTGTAAATATATTTTCTTTATCGATCAGTTGTTGCATTTGATTGTAATTGTGGTGGCTTGCTATCTGTGGAATCGCAATTCGCCTGATTGCGTGAGGGGTTTGGAAGAAGAGTATATAGCCCTGCTGTTGGGCTTTTTGGTATGTTTAAAACCCTCAAACATAATAATCAAAGAAATTTTCAAGGCGGCAAATATCAAAGTGGATAAAGGAAGTGACGATGATAATACCGGAGATTTGCCCAATGCAGGAAAACTGATAGGTATTGTGGAACGACTTCTTTCCTTTGTGTTTGTACTATTGGGACAATACGAAGCTGTTGGATTTATCATAGCCGCAAAATCACTTTTGCGTTTTGCAGAAGGCGACAAGGCCAAATCGGAATATGTATTGATAGGCACTTTGTTGAGCTTTACAATGGCAATATTTGTCGGTGTCGCCATCAAATTGTATTATGGACTGTAAAAAATAGGTATTCATGACCGAATCAACCATCATATCGAAAATCTGGAATATGGCCAACGTCCTTCGCGACGATGGCGTGAGCTACGGCGATTATCTGGAGCAGATCACCTATCTGCTTTTCCTGAAAATGGCCGACGAGATGAACAAACCGCCTTACAACAAGGGGCTGAAATTCCCTCACCTGAAGGATGCCGAAGGAAAGGAAATTCCCGATGGCGAGCTGTGCGACTGGGAAACCTTGACGAGCAAGCGCGGTGCGGAATTGGAGGCGTATTATGTACAGATGCTTCGCAGCCTTGGCACGGAGAAAGGTATGCTCGGGCAAATCTACACCAAGAGCCAGAACAAGATTCAAGACCCTGCCAAACTGCTTCGTGTCATCGAGATGATCAACCGCGAAAACTGGTCGCTGATGGGTTCAGATGTGAAGGGCAAGATTTACGAGGGCTTACTCGAAAAAAATGCCGAAGACACAAAAAGCGGTGCAGGGCAGTACTTTACGCCCCGTGCGTTGATTCGCACAATGGTGGCGTGCGTGCGCCCGAAGCCAGAAAAAACTATCATCGACCCCGCCTGCGGAACGGGCGGTTTCTTCCTTGCCTCATACGATTATATTGCCGCCCAGCCGTTGAACAAAGACCAGAAACTCTTCCTGAAGAAAAAGACCTTTTTTGGCAACGAGATTGTGGCCAACACACGCCGTCTGTGCCTGATGAACCTCTATCTGCACAACATCGGCGAGCTCGACAGCGAGGACTTTATTTCACCCAACGATGCGCTCGTGTCCGACACCGGCAATCGCTACGACTATGTGCTCACCAATCCGCCCTTCGGCAAAAAGAGCAGCATCACCATCACCAACGAGGAGGGCGAATTGGAGAAGGAGGATTTGAGTTACAACCGTCAGGATTTTTGGGAAACCACCTCCAACAAGCAGTTGAATTTCCTTCAGCATATAAAGACCTTGTTGAAAATCAACGGTCAGGCGGCGGTAGTACTGCCCGACAATGTGCTTTTTGAAGGCGGCGCAGGCGAGGAAATCCGCAAGCAGCTGATGAAAACCACCGAACTGCATACCATTTTGCGCCTGCCTACCGGCATTTTCTATGCCAACGGAGTGAAAGCCAATGTGCTTTTCTTCGACAACCGTCCGGCAAGCAAAGAGGTGCAGACCCGAGACATTTGGATTTACGACTATCGTACCAACATTCACCACACCTTGAAGAAGTCTCCGCTCACAATTGAGGATTTGGCCGATTTTATCAAATGCTACAATCCCGAAAACCGCCATTTGCGCACCGAGACATGGAGCGAGGAGAATCCCGAAGGCCGTTGGCGCAAGTTTACTTACGACGAGATTATTGCCCGCGACAAAACCAACCTCGACATCTTCTGGATAAAGGACAAAAGCCTTACTGACCTCGACAACCTGCCGGAGCCTGATGAAATTGCGGCTGAGATCATTGAAAATATGGAAGAAGGAATAGCAAGTTTCAGAAAGGTGTTGGAAATGAGTGGAAAATAAAAAGTTCATACTTTCAGCAGTTCTGGATTTCAGCTAAGAGTTGTAGATTCAGTGTTGTGTTAATTATCTATCTTTCTGTAAAAGTAAAGGGTTTTCGGTAAAAATAAAAGTGTCTTTCTCCGAATTTTTTCCTCGAATGTCTATCGCACAATAAAGGGTATCCTGCTTTTCAAAAATAACGAACTTGTATTTATGAGTATATCTCCAATTCGTTTTAAAATGTCGGAACGCACATTGTTTCTGTCCTTTGTAGTCAATAACCCATTTTCCCCATATTCATTTGGAATATCATAATACACACCGTCTTTGTATATTGTGTCAGGATTATTATTAAAACGTATAGGGAAACCAGCGGACAATAATATTTCGAAATCATTGGGATTTACGTTCTCAAAATATACAATAATTGTATTCTTATTACAACACAGAAACAAGCTCATTGTCAATAATATAGATAACGCCGATATTTTATTCATAATTCTACAATTGCACTGCAAAGATACATTTTTGTAGACTTTAACTACCAAGTACAACTATTATTGTGCATGCAATGATAGTAAAAAAATATTTGTTTTGTGGTATGCTTCACGAGAGAATTCTTTCTACTGCTTTTAGCAAGTATTTCTCCATAGAAGTACAGTGTTCGTCTGCTTCTATCACGGAGCGGATGTCCTCCAGCATTTGATTTGTTTCTGCTGATGTGGTTACAAACTGACTTTTGTTTGCACGTATGCAATCGATAACTTCGACATCTCCCATCTTTTTGAAAAGTTTACTCATTTTCTTGAAAGTAGGTTCATCTGCTTTCTCAAGCATAACTTCCACTTCTTCGGGTTGGATGTTTCCACCAATGTTGGCGGCATAAAGCATCACCAACGTCTTGAATTCTTCTTTAGTAAGTTCCATAATTATATTGGTATTATGTTAGTATTATATTTTGACAAAAAAATAAATCATTATTCATTCATAAGAATATCCAACCAAAGCCCCTGTACAATCGGATAGTTTTTGTCATTTTGTGTGTCCTTGATATAGATTAACATTTCGTATAATCCCTTTTCATATTGTATTTCCGAACGGGAAATTGCTATTAGTTTTGATTTCCCAGAAATACCTGTTGGCACTATATATTCTTTTTCCCCATGATATATGTGTATCACGTATATTCCTTCATATATAATCGTGTCAGGCAATGGCAATTCATAATATAAAGTATCTAAAACGAATATTGTATCCTTTATTGACAGAGGAGAAGGCATAGGTCGAACACTTGTATTTCTTGTATATATTTGATTTTCAATATCTTTAAGTCGTTTTTTTTGTCTTGAGTCTGAATAGGTCAAATATTCTTTTACAGTTGACAGTTTTTTGTTGTTCATTTCTTTTCCCGTAATACAAATTCTTGAATGAACTTTACTGCGAAGTACTAAACCACTATTGTCATTTGAAAAACAAATTGCTTCGTTGTCTTTGATTTTTAACCTTTTTTTATCTATTCTCTTTCCACCAACAGTTATTCCGTCTCCATATATTTTTTCTATTCGGAACACTTCAGTTTGTGCATTGACACATAACACAAACAACGAGAGCAATAATGTAATTGTTATTTTTTTCATTTTTTAATATATTTATTAGTTTGAACAATCTTATTTATGACCCAAAAAACAAACGCCACAGCTGTAAATGTAAGAATCTGATCAAAAAGTAGATAATTTAACACAAATGGCACTATCAATAATATTTTATATATCAACCCCGAAAGTATAAAGCCACCCGCTCTGACAGTCCATAATTGGCTTGTTTGCATACGATCGGTTATTTTCCATTTGCTTCTTACAATGGAGTACGATAGCAAATAGTAAAAGCCAAGGATGAGCAAAATAGTAATAATACTTATTTTATGTTGGCCATTGATAAGTGCAAAATATGTATTGATATTTATTTCGGGACCTGATAGATCACCAATGTACGAATTGTGTTCATCGCCCTCGCTTATGGCTCCAATTACAATATAATTGTCTTTATAATCCTCTGGTAATAATTCATTCTCGCCCAAACGAAGCGTGTCCATTTTCTCAACCCTGTTGTTTAGTGTCGTAAACATATTGCCACATGCAAGCGAACATCCATCGAAATAAACAGAACCGAATAAGTGCTTCAATCTACTATCAGTCAGCTTTTCGTATAATAATAACGGTAGGCTTCGCTTATCATCTTTCAACAATGGATACTTTACAAAACCAGCTTCTGAAGCATTGATTGAATACTCAGTCGAACCAGCAATACTGTTTAGACGCGAGTCTAGCAATTTGCAACCTTTCATTGTGTCAGCTATCACAATTCTAGGAAGTTGTAGAAGTACTGAAACCAATTCGCTGTCCGCAGAAGTTGGGGTATTGGCATCAAGAGAAATGTCAAGAATAATGGCACGATAGCTTGTATCTTTCAAAAATACTTCAAGTTGTTCGAGTAACTTCTGGCGATTAGTGATTGCCCTTGTGCCTATAGTATCTAATATGTCAAGAAATTCAACCTTTCTCACAACAGGCACAAGGGTTTTACAATAAGAGACATCTATATATTTTACATCTCCAGTTTTATAATAATCACGACGAAGGCAATTTTTAACTTCCATCATTCCACACTTAGCCATGAATTCTTTTTCTCTTTTCGCATTTCCAGGACTGCTGGCGTAATGAAAACTTACTATGCCAAAAGCCAATGCCATAAGTAGTGGTCCGCCATACCACGCCCTCCACCATTTTGACACAATCAACCTCAAATATCGCAATTTGCTTTGTTTCATATCCACTATCTATTCAATTCCATCCATTAAAATGAAACCTGCCCAAAATTTGGGATCTTGATACGGACGTATTATTCCTTTTTGTTTTGAATTCCCTTTTCCTATGGCATTGGTGTTCATGGTTTTTACGCCAACATTTTGCTTCAAGCCTTTCAAGAGCAAATTCCAATCATTTTTCTCTATTGTATAATGGCAAACATAATTCTGTGCTGCCTCCAATGATATTGGCCATCCGCTCTCATGGTTTTCATTCCAAACCCATAAAGAATCTGCAATCTTAAAGTCTCGAACAAACATCTGTGCTTCTTCCAAGGCTTTCTTCTTCGTCATTTTCTTGACAAGAAGATTGTCGTAAAAATGCGACATCAGCATTAGAGTTGCGAGGTCATCCACATTCCACAGACTCATTATTATTGTGTTTACACCAGCTTTCTTGAACCCCCGTTGCAAGCCAAACACACCGTCTCCGCTTATATCTCCAAGTCCTGATTGACATGCCGATAGCACAACCAAATCCATACCACTGAAATCCAAATCCGCAATTTCTTTCGCTGTCAAGATGCCGTCATCTATTCCTTTAGGTACTGTGCCATTGTAATATGCTTTTTCACTACCCGTAAAGAAAAGAGCAGATCTTGTCAACGCCATATCCTCAAAGCTATAATTATCAGATTTAAGGGTGTTCGGTATTATCCTTTTATCGTTCCAGTATTTGCCATGTGTTGAGACAAGCAGCATTTTCTTATGCTGACCACTAAGTGCTTTGAAAGAGGCTTCGGTACCAAAAGTGTCTATAAATATTTTGTTGTCTATTTTAACTGCTTTTAAAGTGGAATCAACACTTAATGCCTCAATTCTTGTTCCTGGCAGATACGGTATTACATCTTCTCCCCGAACACCAGTTATATTGTGAGAAGCATTGTCTCCTAATTCACGATTGCCAGACGGGTATTTGCGGCTATCATTTATAATTACATTTGTGTCAGCATCGTAACGCAAACCACCATAAACAGCACTACCCAAGGAATTATTATTCTCTTTTTTTCTGACCAGTTCACGTGTAGATGACAAACGATACAACTGCCATCGGTCGGAAATGCGTTTTGTCGTATCTTGAAAATCTGGCAGATACTCAATGCCAATACTATGCAGATTACCTGCTGGCGAAAAATAAACAGTCTTGACACCATCAAGTGCGTTGGCGAGTTCGCCCCAAATCAACCGAGACAATACGCCTGTATTATAAATGTGTAACGATGTGTCATTAGCTATTTTTTGCAACTGTTTTTCTGACAACAATGGGACAAATTGCACATGGGTTTTATTCGGCAACAACACTAAAGCGCATACCATCGAACTGTCGCCAGTAAACTCTAAAAACTCAATTGCCGCACTACCTGAAGGAAGGTTCTTTTTCACATCAGAAACATGAGTTTTTAGGATGTTCGTGAATAGGTGCAGACTGTTCGCTCTTGTACCCAGTTCTCTTTCCAATCTGTCAGCCTCATGGTTGGCTCTATTAATTTCATAGAGGTTGTCCGACTCCAATGCAGTTTTTCGTAGCATTCGTATTTTATCATACGATTGTTTCAGAACAGAGTCGCCTTCCACTGCACGTCGTAACGCACTTTCTGTTGTGAGTAGTATACCTTTGGTAAACAGTTGTTCACTATACAAGGAATCCGTGTACGCACTCTCGTACTCTTTCAATATATATGCCGTATTCGGCATTCTATGTGTATGGATATTGTGTTTGTCCCAATAGTACCATCTCTCCTGTGCAGTTAGATAGGCAAAGGTATCCTCCGTTTTACGACGCAAAATGACATAAGATTGCAGTACGCTGTTTAGTGCCATGTCTATTTGGCCAAATTCACGGGCGATAAGACCGCGATGTCCATAGGCATCCATCGTTTCAGTATGCTCGGTGCCATAATACGCCTCCGTTAGTATCACACAACTGTCAGCAGCAGACAAAGCCTTCTTACCGTCACCACATTTCCACAAACAGCCTGATAGTAGATCCCATGCACTACATTTGTCTTTTTCGCCCTGTGCACCAATTCTGTTCAAGACACCGATGGCTCGTTTGGCATCGCTCGCGGCTGACTCAAAGTTTTTTTTCTTCATTATTGCAGTACCTCTGCTTATATAGCAATCAGCCAATATTGACAGGAACGAGCCAGAATCACTCTCAAGTTTTTGAATAATAACCGTTAGTTCTTCTATTTGTTTGTCAATGTCGACATGCTGTTGCTTCATAGCGTGGACATATGCTTTTTTAAATTCCACCTCTTTTCTCACCTGGCTCATCTCAAAGCTTCCTTTGCTTTTGGAGTTTAATTGGTCAAAATGTGCAAATGCCTCATTCTGTTTTTTACCCGCTCGAACCTCCCATAAAGCAGCCTTTACCGTATCACCAATATCAAATTGATAGATTCCAAATAGTTCGTTTGCACTTCTAAAAGCATCCACTGCAACATTAATACCTGCATTGTCGAATAATGAGTATGCCTCCTCCAATAAATCGATGGCTTTTTTGAAATTGCCGTTTTCTCTTTCAATAGTTCCTATGCCATTGAGAGCCTTTCCCTCAAGGAAAAGCAGACTGTCTACACCTTTGCAACTTGCTACGATTTGATTGTATACGGAAAGAGCTTCTTGTTTCCTATTCAGACGAAATAACATCTTCGCCTTTCTCAACCTTAAATCGAACACTTCTTTAATTTTACCGACAATCTCAAAGTGTTGTTCCCCCTCCTCGCATAACAACAACGCCTGATTTAAATCTTTAGAATTGGATTCTAATTGCATCGCTTCAATATCACAAATGTCTCCCAGCCAGTTATGTGCCAAATAATATGATTTGCTCCCCACGGTGTCACGCTCCAAGGCTCGCAACAGGTATGGACGTGCCTCTTCATAACGTTCTTTTTTTAATAACTCAATTGCCCAAGAAACATCGTTATGAGCCATATGATATTTCACTTTGGGGATGATACTATTCCATCCCAAAGAGTCCAATACACTGATTACTTGTTCGTAGTAAATGTTTGACTGCTCATATTCTTTTCTTCGAGTGCATTCCCAGGCAAGTGTGTTTAGGCTGTCATGAGCGGAAAGCCAGCCATTCATTTTCACAGCTTGTTGCAAGGTTTCTAGAAAGCTTTGCACTTCGGGGTGTGCTCTGTCAGACCAAACCAATTCTATCGCTTTGTTGTAGCATTTGTTAGCGGTATGATAATCTTTTACGCTGGTATATTCTTGGGCTTGTTTAACTAGTTTTGCCCATTCAGGTTGTTCTTGTGCTATCGCAGTTTGTAAACTAACAATACAAAAAAACAAAAATATGATTACTTGTTTGATTGTTGATCTGAACTTTATTTCCATCGGTTCATTGGTTTTATTTTTGCCCGATACCCGAGAGGCAGTTGTTTATTTGTATTGAATAAAATTTCTAAAGGCATATAAAAAAGAAACGCGGGTATCCAAACTTCATTGTTTATCCCGCAATCGAGGCTCTGGTATGCCATTTCCCGAGGATAAACAATGCCGAGCCCACGCTGTGAGTAAACATAGAATTTATGCATATCACACCAATAGGCACTGACTTTGTTTTACTGTGCGGTAGATTTAAAGTTTCCAGATTCGATTGCACAGATAAAACGCCGTTTCAGCGTCTTTCTTATTATGTCCTGTCCCCCACCCACATACCCGTCAAAGGGCTCGGATGGTTGACAGTGCAAATTTACACATTTTTTCTGACACTAATGCACTTTTTTGATAAGGTTCACGTAAATATAATAAAAATCAAGGACTTGAGAAAGGTTCTCCCATCTCAAAATTGCCAAGGCAAACAAAAATATCCATTTGAACTTTTTCATCCATCAAAAAACAAGAGCGGCAAAAAAAGTACTGTGGCTCAACTTTTTTTCGTACATTTGCAAAATCAATACAATATGTATCTATTATCTATAATACACTGATGGACATTAAATTAAACACCATACCCGAAGCCATTGAGGACTTCAAAGCCGGAAAATTCGTAATTGTGGTTGATGACGAAGACCGCGAAAACGAGGGCGATTTCATCATTGCCGCAGAAAAGATAACCCCCGAAAAAGTAAATTTCATGCTCAAGAACGGTCGTGGAGTGCTGTGCGCCCCCGTTACCGAACAGCGTTGCAAGGAACTCGACCTTGACATGCAGGTTACCGACAACACCTCACTATTGGGGACTCCTTTCACCGTTACCGTGGACTTACTCGGAAACGGCTGCACCACAGGCGTTTCCATGCACGACCGCGCCATGACAATCCGCGCCCTTGCCGACAGCAACACCCGTCCCACCGACCTTGGCCGTCCCGGACATATCAACCCCCTGCGTGCCCGCAACGGCGGCGTGCTGGTGCGCGCCGGACACACCGAAGCGGCAGTGGACCTTGCACGTCTGGCTGGACTAAACCCCTGCGGAGCACTTATCGAGATAATCAACGACGACGGCACAATGGCACGTCTGCCGCAACTGATGGAGGTGGCCAAGAAATTCGACCTTAAAATAATAACAATAAAAGACCTAATAGCCTACCGCGTAGCCAACGAAACTCTGATACGCAAAGAAGAGGAAGTTTTTCTGCCCACCGAATGGGGCGATTTCAAACTGATAGCCTACACACAGCTCAACAACAACGCCACGCACCTTGTGCTGAAAAAAGGCAGCTGGGAGAAAGACGAACCCGTTTTAGTGCGCGTACATTCGTCGTGTGCCACAGGCGACATCTTCGGCTCGTGCAAATGCGACTGCGGTGCACAGCTCCATTACGCCATGCAACAGATAGAAAAAGAAGGGCGAGGAATGGTAATATATATGAGTCAGGAAGGGCGCGGAATAGGACTAATCAACAAACTCAGGGCATACCACCTGCAGGAACAGGGCTACGACACCGTGGACGCCAACCTGCAACTCGGTTTCAAAGCCGACGAACGCGACTACGGCATTGGCGCACAAATACTTCGCGACCAAAACGTTACAAAAATGCGCCTTATGACCAACAACCCCGTAAAAAGAAACGGACTGGAAGGCTACGGCCTAGAAATAGTTGAAACTCTGCCAATTATAATAACACCCAACAAATACAACGAAAAATATCTAAAAACCAAGCAGGAACGCATGGGACACAATCTTAAATTAAAATAAATAAGTTATCCACAAAACATTATATTTCAACATTGTATCCAAATTGTAACTTTGCAGGGTTGATAAAAAACAAAAATAAAATTGCTAAAACGCAAAAAAAATAGTATCTTTGCAAACGTTTAAAAAGTTTCGCTACAAAGACCAATGCTCGATTTCGAAACCAAAATATCAGGTATAGACTACAAAATCAGACAGCTGATAGAGTCGAAAAAAGCACTTGAAGACAAACTTTCGGAAAGCGAGCGGCGGAACAAGGAACTTGAAAACCAAATATATAATAACAATTTAATAATCAAAAAATTAGAAGAACAAAACAAAATACTTAATTTAGGAAACACACTAAGCGATAAAGGTAATTCAACGGAAATAAAAATTAAAATAAATCGCCTGATACGGGAAATTGACAAAAGTATTGAGTTATTGACAAAAGTCGAGAAATAAATATGGATGAGGCATTTCCGATAACGGTAATAATACTTGACCGGCCATACAAAATGAAAGTGAGTCCCAGAGAGGAAGAGACCATCAGAAAAGCCGTGAAAGCGATAAACAAACGTGCCGGGGAATACAAAAAAAATTTTGCATACAAGGATATGCAAGACATCCTGGCAATGATGAGCGTGGAAATGTCAACAAAAATAATACGTCTTGAAGAAAACAACCGATACGTAAACTCCAAACTAATGAGCAAACTCGAAGAAATAGAAAACGTGTTGGAAGAAGAAAAGATAGCTCGATAACATACATATCCCGAGGCATTTATAACGATGAGCAGAAACACTGTACCGGGTGGACCCAGTTTGTAAACTCATCAATTATTTTTACAAGCCGAGTAAGTTCATGGGAGTGGATGTTGTTTTTCTGATAAATAAAGTTTTGAGAACCACGCCGAATTCAGGCGTGCTCTTCTTGCAAAACAGGAAAAACGGTCATAACAGAAGCCCCCGACACTCAAATCCTATTTTCCAGAGTTTACCATAACTCTTGCGAAGCTCGGTACAGTTTTTTCCACAACCGCCAGTTGCCAATAAAAGCAAGGTGTGCCAACTGCAAAACAAACAAAATAACATGGAAGTAATAATTAGCATCGTTGGAGGATTGCTCGCCGGAGGCGCAATAGGCATCTTCCTGACACGAAAAGTCCTGAGCAACAGACTGCTCGCAAAAAGCAAACAAATCCTCGTAGACGCCGAAGCCAAGGCCGAAGTAATAAAAAAAGACAAAATACTGCAAGCCAAAGAAAAATACCTGCAGATGAAAAGCGAATACGACAAGCAGGTGTCGGAACGCAACGCCAAAATAGCGGCCAACGAAAACAAAGTGAAACAACGCGAACAAGCCCTCGCACAAAAGGTTGAGGAACTGCAAAAGAAAAGCATAGAACTGAAAGGCGTGAGCGAAAACCTCAACAACCGTATCGAAGTGCTGAACAAACGGCAGGCCGAAGTGGAAAAAATCTACAAAGAAAGCGTTAAGAAACTGGAGCACATAGCCTCTATGACAGCCGAAGAAGCCAAGGAAAACCTCATAGAGATGATAAAGGACGAGGCAAAATCCGAAGCCTCGGGAATGATAATGGACATTGTGGAAGAGGCCAAGATTACCGCCAACGAACAAGCAAAAAAAATCATAGTACAGTCTATCCAACGTACCGCCACCGAAACCGCCATCGAAAACACCGTGTCGGTGTTCAACCTTGAAAATGAGGAGGTCAAAGGACGTATCATCGGTCGCGAAGGCCGCAACATACGCGCCCTTGAATCCCTCACCGGAGTGGAAATCATCATCGACGACTCGCCCGACGCCATCATACTTTCGGGCTTCGACCCCATACGCCGCGAGATAGCACGCCTGTCGCTGCACAAACTTGTTACCGACGGACGCATACACCCCGCACGTATAGAAGAAGTGGTGTCCAAAACACGCAAACAAATTGAACAGGAGATTATCGAAACCGGTAAACGCACCTGTATCGACCTCGGAATAGTAAACATGAACCACGAGCTAATGCGCATGGTGGGACGCATGAAATACCGTTCCTCCTACGGTCAGAACCTGCTGCAGCACTCTCGCGAGGTGGCCAACCTTTCGGCAACTATGGCTTCGGAACTTGGTTTGAACCCAAAATTGGCCAAACGTGCCGGCCTGCTCCACGACATAGGCAAGGTGCCCGAAAACGAACCCGACCTGCCGCACGCACTGCTGGGTATGAAACTTGCCGAGAAATACAAGGAACGTCCCGAGGTTTGCAACGCAATAGGAGCGCACCACGACGAAGTTGAGATGACCAGCCTTATAGCACCAATAGTACAGATTTGCGACGCTATTTCGGGTGCTCGTCCGGGTGCTCGCCGCGAAGTGGTGGAAGCCTACATCAACCGCCTCAACAAACTCGAAGAGATGGCCATGACCTACCCGGGAGTTGTCAAGACTTACGCAATTCAGGCAGGCCGCGAACTGCGCGTTATCGTCGGTGCCGACAAGGTAAGCGACGCCGAAGCCACACAGCTATCCCTCGACCTCTCTCGTCAGATACAGAACGAGATGACCTATCCGGGACAAATCAAGGTTACCGTTATTCGCGAAACTCGCGCCATCAATTACGCCAAGTAACACATAAACATTCCGTTAGAGATGACAGATTTGGTAATACATTGGTCGGCAGACCCCGTTATATTCCACATAGGCTCGTTCGGGCTTAGGTGGTACTCGCTGCTGTTCGCCACAGGTTTCGTTCTGGCATACTTCATACTGCTACGTATGTTCCGCCACGAAAAAATAGACCCCGGCTATTTGGACAAATTCACCGTTTATACCTTTGTGGCACTGCTTGTGGGACTGCGTTTCGGGCACTGCCTGTTCTACGAATGGGGATACTACAAAGACCACATTCTTGAGATAGTATTGCCAATAAACCTCGAAACAGGGGAATTTACCGGATACCAAGGACTTGCAAGCCACGGCGGAGCCATAGGCATACTAATAGGAATGTGGCTGTACTGCCACAAAACCAAAATAAATCCCGTGTGGATACTCGACCGCCTTGTTATAGTGATACCCCTTGTGGGAGCCTTTGTGCGTTGCGGCAACCTGATGAACTCTGAAATCTACGGCGTGGAAACCACACTGCCTTGGGGATTCATCTACGAACGCAACCACGAAACCGTGCCCAAACACCCCACACAACTCTACGAAGCCCTGTCGTACCTGATTATTTTTGCAATACTGCTCTTAATCTACGTCCGTAAAAAAGGCAAAATCCGTCCCGGAATGACGTTCGGAATTTTCCTTACAGCACTGTTCGGAATCCGTTTCCTGATAGAGTTTATAAAACAAGACCAAGTGGACTTCGAGCAGGGCATGACGCTGAACATGGGACAATGGCTGAGCATACCGTTCATACTTGCCGGAATAGTGTTTATCGTGCTTTCGCTGAAAAACAAATTCTCCGACAAGGTTTTCTACAAACTTGATGAAAATATTTCAACACCGGACACAAACAAAAACACTAATAAAACTAAACCCAACAAACAATGAAAAAACTTATTTTGATACGCCACGGCGAAAGCGAGTGGAACAAACTGAACCTGTTCACCGGCTGGACTGACGTGGATTTGACAGAAAACGGCTGCAAGGAAGCCTACGAAGCCGGCAAATTGCTGAAAAAAGAGGGCTACCGTCCCGAAATATGCTTTACATCTTATCTAAAACGTGCCGTAAAAACCCTCAACAACGTGCTGGACGCAATGAATATGGACTACCTGCCCGTTGAGAAAAGCTGGCGTTTGAACGAAAAAAGCTACGGAGCCATTCAGGGACTGAACAAAACCGAAACCGCCGAGAAATACGGTGCCGACCAAGTGAAGCTATGGCGACGCTCCTACGACGTGCAACCGCCCGCCTTGGCTATGGACGACGAGCGCAGCCCCCGTCGCGACCCGCGCTACAACGAACTCAGCGACAGCGAGATACCTTTAACCGAATCGTTGAAAGACACTATTGCACGACTTATGCCCTACTACAAAGGCAATATTCTCAAGGCTTTGGAAAGCCACAACGAAGTTATGATTGTAGCTCACGGCAACAGCCTGCGCGGAATAGTGAAAGAGCTTCGCAACATGACAAACGATGAAATATTGGAGTTCAATATTCCTACTGCAACGCCTTACATTTTTGAGCTCGACGAGCAAAACAAGGTGCAAAAACACTTCTTCTTGGGAGACCCGGACGAGATAGCCCGCAAGATGCAAAGCGTTGCAAATCAAGCAACAAAGAAATAGAAAAAGTCAAATAAAGAAAAAAATTTGGTAGTTTCGTAAAAAAATAGTACTTTTGCAAACCGAAATTTTGATAGAAATTTGACAGAATTTGACAGACGGAGAGGTGGGTGAGTGGCTGAAACCAACAGTTTGCTAAACTGTCGTACTCGATTAGGGTACCGGGGGTTCGAATCCCCCCTTCTCCGCAAAAACTGGAAGAGATACGGGATGTAGCGTAGTCCGGTTATCGCGCCTGCTTTGGGAGCAGGAGGTCGCAGGTTCGAATCCTGCCATCCCGACTTCAAAAGCAAATCTCCACAAACAAAGGTCTTGTAGCTCAGCTGGATAGAGCAACTGCCTTCTAAGCAGTAGGTCCTGCGTTCGAATCGCAGCAAGATCACTTTTTGCCTAAAAAAACTCACTCCTCACTCACAATACTCAAACAATCGGGTAACGGCCTCAACAAGTTTTCCGTTGGCAAAATACTTCTTCTCCACCCAATTGCCGTGCTTGTCGTACTTGTACTTATACTCGTCGGTGTGTTTCTCCACCTCGTCGAGGTTGTAAAAAGTTGTTACCCTCTTGGTTAGGTTGCCGTGCTTGTCGTATTTCATAACTATCTCGTTCACAAGCTCGTCGTCGGGGTCGAATTGCTGTTTTTTAATCAATTTACCATCAGCGGAAAAAGTTTGTACTGTTTTCTCTGAAATCCCCTCAGCAGAATACCTATATTTAATCTCTTGCAGTAATTGTAAAGAATTACCATAAACAAAATGTTTGCTGTACACAATTTTATCCAAAACGGATTTATTATGTCCGCACAATCTGTTTTCGTCAAAATTACCATATGTTCCAAACCTATAAAGCACCTCCTTTACAGGCAAAGCCAAATTGTCAAATGTGGTAACACTAAATTCGTAAAGCCTTCCTTCTTCGTAAACATAAGAGTAAAGTTTGTTTTCTACCGTGTCGTAACGATATTTAAACACATTTATCGTATCCAAACGTCCTTCCGGGGTGAACTCCTTTATGCAAATCAGCCTCATAGCGCCGTACAAAGAGTCGTAAATTTCAACTCCATGATTAACTGTTTTTCCATCAGCATGTTTTACAAACCCCTCTTTCCTAAGGCTACCCGCACATTTCGATTCAACAAAATAAAAAATCGCATTTTCTTCCCCTTTGTAATAAACACAAATCGTATCGCTATCACATTGCGGTTTGCAAATGCTGTCAATATGATAATTTTTATAAACGAATTTTTTTACCTTCCCGATGAAAGAATCCTGCGAAAAAACCGCAAAAGGCAAAAAAGCGATAATTGCAAGGATGAATAATCTGATTTTCATAAAGTTGAATATTTGTGATATATAAACGCCACAACCGTTGTTTTATTGCCGCTTTTGCACAAAAAATGAGGTATCTTTGGTATCCATTTGTTTTTTTTGAATATTCGAAAAAAAATTTTAAATATTAAAAAATATTTGTATATTTGCCCTTGTAACAACTTAAAATTTCTATGACAAAATATCAATATAGAATATTGAATATCAGCGAGTTACCCCCCCCCCCAACTCACTGCTGAAATGCGATAAAAACCATTTTTTTGCCTATGTTTTACTAAAGAAAACCCACACAAAACTATACTATGAAACCGCAACAAAAAAATACTTTGAATACCTTTCCAAAACCAAACATTCAAAACCGCAAGCTTTATCCTGAGTTTGCCTGCTGACTAATAACAGCGGGCACAATCATAGGGTATAAATCAAAACAATTTAAATTAAATCATTTAGTAAAAAACATTAAAATCAAATCACAATGAAAAAAATAATAGCAACATTTTTAATATTCTCGATTTTCATAGGATATTCAGCAAAAACAAATGCAAAAGATGACAAAGAAGTGATTCGTATCACTCTTTATGAAAAAGAAAACGGGGCGTACAGGCTCTTTATGGGAGTGAGGTATAGTAAAGTCAAAACCACGTTTGAAAGAACACTGCTCAATGTATGCAACTGCTATCTGGATCAGTATAAAGTAGTATGCAAAGACGGTGGCTGGGAGAAATGTCGCAGAGGGCCTACCGAACACAGTTCAAATCTTAGCCAAAACACCGCAACATTATTAGACGATGCGGAAGACCAGATGCTAACTACGATCGAGGAACAGATACACAACGGCAAATCCAATGGAACAATGGTAAAAAAAATCAGCCAAAAGACTGGAGGAATCACTAAAACTTACCAAATTACCATCGAATGGAACAACTGTGACAATTCTGAATATGGCGGAATAATCGTATCCACAATAACGGATATAACAAAACATATGCCATACACATCCACATCCACCAGTGCCACAAGCAATTCAGCACTATCACACTAATATTCTTTTACAACATGAAAATCGCACAAAAAAACATTATTCCAGTATTGCCATTCTTAATGGCAATACTGGGCTTTTTTTCGCCCTCGACACCGGCAATATGCCAAAACCATCACATAAACCAGTTTATAACACTCGACACAATAATTTTTCTCCAAAACGAGAAAAACACACGTTCAATGGCATGCTCGAGCTGGGGCGACGAAGTAATCCTAACAAATTTCCACTGCAACTCCAGTTCCGACACCATCGCATTCCATATAATAAACACCAACAACTACGGTTTGGAGACTGTGAAAATCCACATCCCCGACATCAGAAAAACAATGAAAAAGTTGATGAACTGTAGTTTTCAAGAATGTTTGGCCTACAACGGAAACACAATTGCCCTTATGCAGGGTCTTGGATACGACAGAGGGGAAAACATTCTCATTTTCAAAAAGAATAATGGAGAAAACACTTATTATTACCACAAAAAAATACATATAAAAACCGATGCCAGCAAAATTGATTTCATCGACACTACAACTGTATTGTTATCTGAAATAAATTACCAAACGGGGGTGTCTTTCCACGCTGTGGACATAAACACAGGCAAAATCACAAACTCCATTTACCCTTACCACAACCACAAAATAATCTCCGGAATCGTATCAAAACAATACGACATAAAAGACAATCTTTTACTCTACGCCAACCGGCTTGAATACTCTTTCCTTACCTTCGACAAAAATCTGCAACAGTTGGACAGCACATGTCAAGAAATAGAAGGCTGGGCCAAACTACCTAACAAAGCTTTCAAAACCATACAGAAAAAATGGGGCAAAGGATACCATGCAGCAGAAATAAACAACTACCTGATAAACTATTACACCAAAATACATCAGCTTAACAGAGTTTATATCATTAATGAAAACAAATTATTGTTATCATACACTCCAAAAGACCCTGAAAACGACATTTGGCGCCCAATAATTGATATTTGGGGAAAAACCGACTCTGGCTGGGAACGAGTAAAGCAAAATATTGCTGACGACCTTGGTTTCAAACGCTCCGACAGCATAATAACCCGCAACTCTTTTTATCTCGAAATGCTTTCAAATCCCGAAATATTTGTTTTTAACGACAAAATCATAAGCATATCACAGGGCGGGGCACCAATTTACCCGATTGGAATGAGCAGCAAAGACTATTATTCCAAAGTCAACGAATATCTATCGGATAATGAAGAAATTATTGAGATAAGAATTTTCAAACATGATTTCTGACACACATTTCAATATAAAATGAAACATACAATCCTACTATTGCTCGGAATTTTAATGGCTGCCACTGCAACAGCACAAGATGTGTCCGAGAGTGTCTCCATTAAAAAAGTAAACCACCTCCCCGAGCCCCAAAATAGCATAAGTAATTATATTTCGGTGGACACCATCATTTATTTCCCCACCGAAACCGACCTGCGCGGACTTGTTAGCAACCAGTGGGGAAACACTGTGATGTTCACCACTTTCACCACCAACACCAAATCCGACACACTAAAATTGTATAGTATCAACGCCGAAACTTTCGGCGTTGATACTATTTACATATACATAAAAAACCTACGCAAAACTATAAAAAATAACCAAAACACAAAAATATCCAACATAGCATTCAACAGCAAAAAATTAGTGCTGAAATACGCCAATAACATAAGCATATTTACTAAACAGAACAACACTTACACCCTCAAAAAAGAATTCAAAACAGATGCTTATCCACAGCACATACAGTTTATGAACGACAGCATTCTTGTACTTTCCAACTACTACTACTCACACACTCCACAAACCTACATATCCTTTTTCAATACCAACACATTATCCATAGAAAAAACAATAAACCCGCACCACAATAATTTACTACTCACCTATTTCAGTCCAAAAAAGAATTTCGACGTAAAAGACAATATCATTTTATGGACAAATCGCGCGGAGTACTCATTCCTTATATACGACAACAAACTGCAACTCCAAGACAGCATTTCGCAGCCCGTAAAAGATTGGAAAACACTCAGCGAAAAAACCTTGAAAAAAGCGCACAAAAGGAACAAACACGACGCTGCCGACATCATAGCCATCGTTGAAAAAGAATTTGACAAAATAGACAAACTACAATGGGCATATATAATGGACACCACCCACATACTCACTGCACGTATAAGACCCTACAACAAAGAAAAATTTCACTATGCGTTTTTGGATATTTGGCAAAAAAACAACGGCAAATGGCAATTAAAAGAAACAGAGATAGACGACTCTGCCATAAAGTCGGACACTATACAGCGGAATTCCTTCGCCATCAACTTTATGTCCAACCCCGAAGTGCATTTTGTAAACAACAACAAAATTGTGATATTGTCAAGAAACGGACGAGTGGCAGAATATCCTATCGGAATGCCCGCACAGGAGTATTATCAGAAAGAATGGGACAGCTGGCAGAATAACGAGCCATTCCTGAAAATAACAATATTCACACACACTTTTGCCAATTAACAATATGAAAAAACTGCTATTATATTTTCTGATACTTTCCTCTGCATTGTGCCAAGCACAAACGGAAAGACATCTGTACGACATACGCGGCAACGCATACCAATCATCGCCCAAAACAATGGCCATCTGCTTTGATACCTACATCTGCCACGGGTGCATGCACACACTTGCGGCATATTGCATAGATTTTCACAACTCCAGGCCGGAAGTGGAAATCGTAATCCTTATGCGAGGTGTGCCCCACATTGGAGCCCGCCGCTCGCTTTGTTCCGCTCTTCGCGACTATTACTCCGACGAGGAAAGACCGACCGCAGTTTTCGACCTCAATCCAACCACTCGCAAACAATATTTCCAAAAGCACAAAATAAAACACTTCCCGACACTAATTTTATTTTCGGACCAACACAAGAAAGAACTATATATTTCCGAAAGGAAACTCTTCACAGAAACCGATATCAGTCTTTCCGTCTCAGAATACGCCCGAAAGAAAATCGAAAAGTATTTCCAATAGCATTACCCTAAACCACCTAACAAGAATAAAAAAAAGGAGAGCGCGACAACGTCTCTCCTTTTTTTATAAAATCCGCAACTCTTATCTTTTTGCGTATTTGAAAGTCTTTCCGGGATAGAAAGCCTGTGCGGCTTGCCGAGCCGGTCTTTATCAGTCCGGTGTTCATAGCCACGGCGAGGTCGGCAATGGTGGTGTCCTCGGTTTCGCCCGAACGGTGGCTTGCTATGGCAGTATAGCCGTTGCGGTAGGCCAGGTTGATGGCGTCGATAGTCTCGGTGAGGGTGCCAATTTGGTTAACTTTGATAAGTATGGAGTTGGCCACCTGTCTTTCGATACCCATTTGCAGACGTGCCACGTTGGTAACAAAGAGGTCGTCGCCTACAAGCTGGCAGCGGTCGCCGATGGTGTCGGTAAGGAGTTTCCAGCCGTCCCAGTCGTCCTCGGCCATGCCGTCCTCGATGGAGATGATGGGGTATTTGTTCACCCAGTCTTTCCAGAAATCCACCATCTGTGCGGGAGTGAGTTTCTCTTTGGTCGACCATTTAAGCTCGTACATATTCTCATCCTTCAGATAATACTCCGACGAAGCGGGGTCGAGAGCTATGCAAACGTCGTCGCCGGGCTTGTAGCCGGCCTTTTCGATGGCCACAAGTATGGATTCGATAGCCTCCTCGTTGGAACCGAGGTTGGGGGCGAAACCGCCTTCGTCGCCCACGTTGGTGGAAAGACCCTTGTCCTTGAGAACCTTACGCAGGTTGTGGAAAACCTCGGCACCCATACGCAGTGCTTCGGAGAAAGTGGGAGCACCCACGGGCATAATCATAAACTCCTGAAAATCAACAGGGTTATCGGCATGAGCACCGCCATTGAGGATGTTCATCATAGGTATTGGCAGGGTGTAGCCGTTGGTGCCGCCGAGGTAGCGGAACAAATCCTGGCCGCTTTCCATTGCTGCGGCTTTGGCACATGCCAGCGACACGCCGAGTATGGCGTTGGCGCCGAGCTTTCTTTTGTTTTCGGTGCCGTCGATTTCTATCATACGTGCGTCGATAGCGCGTTGCTCCGATACGTACATACCTCTAAGTTCCTCATTAAGAATGTTATTAACGTTCTGCACAGCGTTCAAAACGCCTTTGCCAAGAAAAACATTATCATCACCGTCGCGAAGCTCGCAAGCCTCGTGCACACCTGTGGAAGCACCCGAAGGCACAGCGGCTCTTCCAAAAGCGCCTTGGTCAGTGTAAACTTCAACTTCTACAGTGGGATTGCCTCTCGAATCCAGAATCTGTCTTCCTTTAATTCCAATAATTTGTGACATTTTAGTTTGTTTTTTTAGATTATTAAATATATATCGAATAAAATTAGTTCCTGTATTTCAACCAATTATGGCAATAAAAAACCATTTCCGCCTTTTATCAAGCCAAACTGCAAAGATACATTTTTTTTCACAATTTTACAAGTAAAATAACCAGAAAAATAAATAACTCGGCTCCGTATGTATGGAATAAGACAAAAAAAAGACATCCCAAAAGGATGCCTTTTTTCAGATTATCCAAATATGAATTATTCAGCTTTGGGTTCTTCAGCCGGTTTTTCTTCAACCTTTTCCTCTGCATTTGCTTCGGGTTCGGTTTCGGCAGTAGCTTTCTTGGCTCTGCTACGGCGTGTTGTTTTGGCTTTTGCAGGTTTGTTTTCCTTAAGCATATTTTCGTTGTAATCAACGAGTTCTATTATTGCCATTTCGGAATTATCGCCTTTGCGGATACCAGTTTTCAGAATGCGGGTGTAACCGCCGGGACGGTTTGCCACTTTCTGCGAAATTTCTCTGAACAGTTCCGTAACGGCCTCTTTGTCTTGCAAATAGCTAAACACCATACGGCGAGAATGAGTTGAGTCATCTTTGGAACGGTTTATCAGTGGCTCAACATAACCTCTCAGCACCTTGGCTTTGGCCAAAGTGGTTTCAACTCTTTTATGCTTTATCAGAGATGCGGCCATGTTCGAAAGCATGGCTGCCCTGTGTGCATGAGTTCTTGACAATTTATTTTGTTTACAACCGTGTCTCATCGTTTTATTCTTTATCTAATTTATACTTTGATATATTCATTCCGAAATCCAAGTTCTTTGAAGCCACCAACTGTTCAAGTTCGTTAAGTGACTTTTTACCGAAGTTTCTGAATTTCAAAAGGTCGGCTCTATTGAAAGCTACAAGTTCGCCCAAAGTTTCCACCTCGGCGGCTTTAAGGCAGTTCAATGCCCTTACGGAGAGGTCCATATCCACGAGCTTTGTCTTAAGCAACTGACGGATATGCAAGGTATTCTCATCGAAATCCTCGTTTGTCTGGCGAGGTTCAACCTCCAGCGATATACGTTCGTCGGAAAACAACATAAAGTGCTGAATTAGTATTTTTGCTGCTTCCTTGAGAGCTTCCTTTGGGTGTATCGAGCCGTCTGTCTGGATATCAATAACCAACTTTTCATAATCCGTTTTCTGTTCAACACGGTAGTTATCCCACGAGTATTGAACATTTTTTATCGGAGTATGTATAGAATCTATGGCTATTACGCCAATAGGATCGGTGCTTTTCTTGTTTTCTTCCGAAGGAACGTAGCCCCTACCCTTCTCGATAAGAAGCTCTATATTAAGGGTTACGCTATTTTCCATGTGGCAGATTTCCAAATCGGGATTAAGCACTTGGAATCCGTTGAGGAACTCGTTAAGATCGCCTGCTTTGAAAACGGTTTTGCCTGTAATTGTGAAAGCAATCTTTTCGTTTTCGGCATCCTCTATTTGGCGTTTGAAACGTATTTGTTTCAGTTTCAAGATTATATCGGTCATATCCTCAACAACTCCTGCTATGGTATCGAACTCGTGTCTAACACCTTCGATACGGACGGATGTTATTGCAAATCCCTCCAAAGAGTTGATCAGGATACGGCGCAATGCGTTGCCTATAGTGATGCCGTAGCCGGGTTCCAACGGACGAAATTCAAAAACTCCATGAAAATCATCCGATTCTAACATAATAACCTTGTCAGGTTTCTGAAATGCTAATATTGCCATTTTTTTCCTTTCGCGTTACTTCTTTAATAACTTGGTTTCACTTGAGATTCAGACTATGCCGTTACTATTTGGAGTACAACTCAACTATCAGTTGCTCTTTTATAGTCTCCGGTATGTCGGCACGCTGCGGGTAGTTCAGGAATTTGCCCGACATTGTGTCAGCGTCCCATTCCAACCAATTGTAACGGTTTGCGTTGCCTGCAAGGGAGTCTGTTATTATCTCCAAGGATTTGGAGCGTTCGCGTACCGAAACGACATCGCCTTCTTTCAGCGAATATGAAGGTATATTAACCACTTTTCCGTTTACGGCAATATGTGCGTGCGAAACCAACTGACGTGCCTGAGCGCGTGTTCTTGCTATTCCCAAACGATAAACCACGTTGTCGAGGCGAGCTTCGATGAGCTGCAGCAGCACTTCACCGGTAATACCGCCACGACGTGCAGCCTTGTTGAAAAGGTTGCGGAACTGTTTCTCCAAAATACCGTAGGTATATTTGGCTTTCTGTTTCTCCTTCAGCTGGGTGCCGTATTCCGACACTTTGCCGCGACGACGGCTTTGGCCGTGCATTCCCGGAGGATATTTTTTCTTTTCAAAAGACTTGTCAGCGCCGAATATCGGCTCTCCGAATTTTCTTGCTATTTTACTTTTTGGTCCAGTGTATCTTGCCATTTTTCCTATAAAATATAAATTTATACTCTATTTTTTCTCTCTGTCCCTTCTCTTATACGCGACGGCGTTTGGGGGGACGGCAACCGTTGTGGGGAAGCGGGGTTATGTCTATAATCTCCGTTACCTCTATGCCACAAGCGTCAATTGTTCTGATTGCGGATTCCCTTCCCGAACCCGGACCTTTTACATAAGCTTTCACTTTGCGCAAGCCCAAATCGTAGGCTACCTTACCGCAATCTTCCGCAGCCATTTGAGCGGCATACGGAGTGTTTTTCTTCGATCCTCTGAAGCCCATTTTACCTGCAGATGACCAAGAAATCACTTGACCGGCATTGTTTGTCAACGAAATAATTACGTTGTTGAAAGAGGCAAATATACATGCTCTTCCCACTGGTTCAACTTTTACAACTCTCTTTTTTGTTGGTTTTGAAGTTTTTGCCATTTCTTTTTTCTCTTTTTTGTATTAAACCTTTGTTTTTCCCTCCGGCTCCTAAGTCATTTTTACTCTGATCCGCCGCAGGCCGCACCTTTTCAATTAGCCTTTAGGTGCTTTTTTCTTGTTAGCGATTGTTTTCTTTTTACCCTTACGAGTACGGGCATTGTTTTTTGTGCTTTGTCCGCGCAACGGCAGGCCCAGACGGTGGCGTATACCTCTGTAGCAGCCGATGTCCATCAGTCGTTTGATGTTCATCTGTACTTCGGAACGCAATTCGCCTTCGACTTTGTAATGCTCGCCGATGATATTTCGGATAACGTTCTGTTCGTCGTCGGTCCAGTCTTGCACTTTCTTGTTCACATCGATGCCTGCTTCATTAAGTATTTTTGTAGCAGTGCTTCTTCCAATGCCGAAAATATAGGTCAAACCTATTTCTCCTCTTTTGTTTTTGGGTAAATCAATACCTGCAATTCTTGCCATAAACTATTTATCTATTCTAAATTTTAATTTATTTTATCCTTGTCTTTGCTTGTACTTAGGATTTTTTTTGTTGATTACATAAACAACCCCTTTTCTGCGAACGACTTTGCATTCGGGGGATCTTTTCTTTACAGATGCTCTTACTTTCATTTTTTATTCTTTTTTATCTGTTTGTTTTCTGTTTTTTTTATTTATGACGGTATGTTATTCTTCCCTTTGTCAGGTCGTAAGGCGACATTTCTAGTTGCACCTTGTCGCCGGGCAGTATTTTGATGTAGTGCATACGCATTTTGCCGGAGATGTTGGCTATTATAACATGCCCGTTTTCCAGCTCAACACGGAACATCGCATTACCCAAAGCCTCGATTACTGTTCCATCTACTTGTATCGGTGGTTGTTTTGCCATTATTGTGTCTTTTATTTAATATTTTCAATAGGATCGAAGCTCGACAAGATGTCGGGAGCGTGCTTGCCTATGGCTACATCGTGCTCGAAATGTGCCGATGGCTTGCCGTCCTTTGTCCTGCATGTCCATCCGTCTTCCTGCGAAAATTTCACATTTTTTGAACCGAGGTTTATCATTGGCTCCACTGCAATAACCATGCCTTCTTTGAGAAGCGGACCGGTGCCTTTCACTCCGAAATTGGACACGCTCGGGTCTTCGTGCAGTTTTATCCCCACACCGTGTCCGCAGAGTTCACGAACCACTGTATAACCGTTTTTCTCACAGTGAGTTTGTATAGCATGGCCAATGTCTCCAACTCGGTTGCCCTCGACGCATTTCTCCAAGCCGAGGTACAAGGCCTCTTTGGTTACCTTTAGCAAACGGAGCACTTCGGGACGCACCTCACCACAAGTGAAAGTGTAGGCCGAATCTCCTATATAACCGTTGAGGTTTGTTCCACAGTCGATGGATACAATATCGCCGTCTTTTATAAACATATCTTCAGAAGGAATTCCATGAACAACTACATCGTTTACGGAGATACACAGAGCTGCGGGAAAGCCGTTGTAGCCTTTGAACACGGGCGTTGCACCGTTGTCCCTGATAAATTGTTCGCCAATTTTATCAAGGAAAGCGGTGGTAACACCGGGCTTAACGTATTTCCCCACTTCCGCCAGGGTTTTGCCCACCAGCAGAGCGCTTTCGCGTATAAGCTCTATTTCCTCCTTTGTCTTCAGCTTGATCATTTGATACCTCTGGATTTTTGCTCTGTTTATGCGGATATTGACATTGAACTACGTCCCTTTATGCGTCCGGTTTTGGTAAGACCGTCGTAGTGGCGCATGAGCAGGTGGCTTTCAATCTGCTGCAGGGTGTCGAGTATAACGCCCACCATAATCAGCAGAGATGTGCCGCCGTAGAACTGTGCAAACTGTGAGTTTACGCCCATCAGACTTACCACAGCCGGCAATACGGCAACAATTGCCAAAAATATGGAACCCGGAAGGGTTATTTTCGACAATATCGTTTCCAGATACTCCGCAGTTTTCTTGCCGGGTTTCACGCCCGGGATAAAACCTCCGTTTTTCTTCATATCCTCAGATATTTGGGTGGGATTGAAAGAAATAGCGGTATAGAAGTATGTGAAAGCTATGATAAGGAGTGCGAAAACAAGGTTATACCAAAATCCGTTGAAATCGGAAAATGCCGCCAGTATCGACGAGTCGGAGTGGTTGAACCCCATCACTGTGATAGGTATGAACATGATGGCCTGAGCGAAGATAATGGGCATAACGCCTGCGGCATTTACTTTCAAAGGAATGTAATTGCGTACTCCGCCATACTGTTTGTTACCTACAATGCGTTTTGCATATTGCACCGGTACTCTGCGTGTTCCCTGCACAAGCAGTATGCAGAGCAGGATAACCACGAGCAGAACTACGAGTTCGATGAGGAACATAACTAATCCGCCGCCTTGGTCTTCCATACGCGAAGCGAACTCTCCGAACAATGCGAAAGGCAGACGAGCTATGATACCAACCATGATAAGCAGTGATATACCGTTGCCCACACCTTTGTCGGTGATACGCTCACCAAGCCACATCACAAACAATGTACCGGAAGTAAGTATCACTATGCACGACAGCCAGAAGAAAAATCCCGGCGACGAACCGTCGAAAGGATAAATGGCTGTTGGAGTGGCACCGAGTTGGTAAATCATGTTTGTAATGTAAGCAGGAGCTTGAACAACAGTAATAGCTATCGTCAATACACGCGTTATCTGGTTCATCTTTCTGCGTCCGCTCTCACCTTCGCGCTGCATTTTTTGGAAATAAGGTATCACCATCATAAACAGCTGTATCACAATGGAGGCTGTGATGTATGGCATTATACCGAGTGCGAATATCGAAGCGTGCGAGAAAGCTCCGCCCGAGAACATGTTCAACAATCCCAAAATACCGTCGCGGGTCTGATTTTGCAGACCTGTCAATTGGCTTGGGTCAACACCAGGAAGCACAACATAGGACCCTATTCTGTAAACCAATACCAACCCTAAAGTGTACAGTATTCGTTTGCGCAGGTCTTCTATTGACCAAATGTTCTTGAGTGTTGTGATTAATTTCTTCATAAAAATGTTATCAGATTACTGTTACTATTCCGCCTTTTTCCTCGATGGCTTTTTTGGCCGATTCGGAGAAAGCGTGTGCCGTCACGTTGATTTTGGCGTTAATTTCGCCGCGTCCGAGTATCTTAACCTTGTCATTTTTGGAAAGCAGGCCATTTTGTTTCAGCACTTCGATGTCAAAATTCTCTATGTTTTTAGTTTCGTGAAGGTTGTTCAGCACGTCAATATTTATTCCAACGTACTCAACTCTGTTGATATTCTTGAAACCGAATTTGGGAACACGTCTGTACAGGGGCATTTGACCGCCTTCGAATCCCACTTTGCGTGAGTATCCCGAACGGGATTTGGCACCTTTATGTCCACGTGTGGATGTGCCACCTTTTCCCGAACCCTGACCTCTACCTACTCGCTTTGAGTGTTTTACCGAACCTTTTGCAGGTGTTAAACTACTTAAATTCATATCTCTTCTAAAAATTTACAATGTTACTTAAATTTCCTCCACTGTGATTAAGTGTTTCACTTTTTCAATCATGCCAAGTATTACGGGAGTAGCCTGAACTTCTCTCTCTTGGTTGATTTTTCTCAATCCCAGTGCTTCCAAAGTCCTTTTTTGGCGGGCAGGACGACCAATTTTGCTTCTTACTTGTTTTATTTTCAGTGTTTTCATTTCAATCTATGTAATTAGTCGTTATTTATCCGTTGAAAACTTTATCAAGGCTTACGCCGCGCAACTGAGCCACTGTATAGGGGTCTTTCATCTGCAACAGTGCATTGATAGTGGCCTTTACCACGCTGTGGGGGTTCGATGAGCCTTTGGATTTTGCCAGCACGTCCTTAACGCCCACGCTCTCGAGTACGGCACGCATAGCACCACCGGCTATAACACCGGTACCGGGTGCGGCGGGTTTGAGGAATACTTTGGCTCCACTGTACTTGCCTATCTGTTCGTGCGGTATGGTGCCTTTCAGCACAGGAACCTTGATGAGGTTTTTCTTGGCATCATCAACACCTTTCTGTACGGCAGCCGTTACTTCCTTAGCCTTACCAAGTCCATAGCCGACCACTCCGTTTTCGTCGCCGATAACGACGATGGCCGAGAAGCTGAAGGTTCTACCACCTTTGGTAACCTTGGTTACTCTGTTTATTGCAACAAGACGGTCTTTTAATTCGATCTCGCTTGATTTAACTCTTTTTACATTTACTTCTGCCATAACTTTTTAGAATTTTAATCCTCCTTCTCTGGCTGCTTCAGCCAACGATTTTACACGTCCGTGGTACAGATAACCGTTACGGTCGAATACTACGGAATTGATTCCTGCTGCCAATGCTCTTTCGGCCAATGTTTTGCCTACCTTGGCTGCCATTTCGATTTTGGTGCCTTGTCTTTCGAAAGACTTCTCGCGCGATGATGCGGCTACGAGTGTAACACCTTTTTCGTCATTTACAACCTGTGCGTAAATTTCCTTGTTGCTTCTGAACACGGTCAGGCGGGGGGTTGCTTCCGTTCCGCTCACTTTATGACGAATTCTGTATTTTATCTTTGTTCTTCTTATGTCTTTTTTTGTTGCCATTAGTATGTGTTTTTTCTCGTTTATTATACTAATTGTTATTTAGCGGCTGCTTTACCTGCTTTCTTGCGTATAACCTCGCCTTGGAATCTTATACCTTTTCCTTTGTAGGGTTCAGGTTTACGCAACGAGCGTATTTTGGCGGCCACCTGACCAAGCAGCTGTTTGTCTGCCGATGTCATTATTATCAGCGGGTTCTTTCCCTTTTCGGATATTGTCTCAACTTTTATCTCCTTGGGAAGTTCGAAGAATACAGTGTGGGAGTATCCCAACGCCATTTCCAACACCTGACCTTCGGCCTGAACTTTGTAGCCCACTCCTATGACTTCCTGAACGACTTTGAAGCCTGTGGTTACACCGGTAACCATATTGTTCACCAATGCGCGGTACAAACCGTGTTTGGCTTTGTGTTCCTTGTCGTCCGAAGAACGTGTCAGTGTCAATTCTCCGTTTTCCTTGTCGAGCGACAGGCTGATGCTGGGATCCACCTTTTGCGAGAGTTCGCCTTTTGGTCCCTTTACTGTTACAACATTTTCGGGAGATACGGATATTTCTACTCCTTGCTCGATTTTTATCGGTAATTTACCTATTCTTGACATTTCTTATTTTCTCCTCTTTTTTTTGGATTTAGCTTATGTAACACAAAACTTCGCCACCAACGTTCAGGCTCCTGGCTTCCTTGTCGGTCATCAGGCCTTTGGATGTGGATATTATTGCTATGCCTAATCCGTTCAACACTCTGGGCATTTTTTCCACGCCAACATATTTTCTCAATCCCGGGCTACTAACTCTTGTAAGGTTGGATATTGCCGGCATTTTAGTTACGGGGTGGTATTTCAATGCTATCTTTATTGTCTGGTGTTTGGTCTCCTCGTCGAATTTGTAGTTCAGAATATAGCCTTTTTCGAACAATATCTTGGTCATTTCCTTTTTCAAATTCGATGCGGGTATTTCCACGACTCTGTGTTTTGCCATGATAGCATTTCTCATCCGAGTCAAATAATCTGCAATTGGATCTGTTGCCATTTCTGCTATTTTTTTAATGTTTAACGCTTATTTTATTTTACCAGCTTGCCTTTTTAACGCCGGGTATGAGTCCCGAAATGGCCATTTCGCGGAAGTTGATACGTGATATACCGAACTGGCGCATGTATCCTTTTGGGCGGCCTGTAAGTTGGCAGCGATTGTGCAGGCGCACGGGCAGTGCGTTTTTGGGTAATTTCTGCAGTGCTATCACGGCTGCTTCAACTTCTTCGGGGGTGCCTTTGCGTACCTGCTCTTTCAGTGCTGCTCTTTTGGCGGCATAGCGGGCAACCATTTTTTCTCTTTTGCGTTCTCTCGCTTTTATTGATTCTTTTGCCATTTCTTATTATTTTTGATTTTTGAATGGTAAGCCAAATTCTTTCAACAGCGACATTGCTTCCTTGTCGGTCTGGGCCGATGTTACGAAAGTTATGTCCATTCCCTGTATGCGGCCTATCTTGTCGATGTCGATTTCAGGGAATATTATCTGTTCGGATATACCGAATGTGTAGTTTCCACGCCCGTCGAAACCTTTGTCGTTGATGCCTCTGAAGTCCCTTATGCGGGGAATGGAGGCTGTTATCAGACGTTCGAGGAACTCGTACATACGGTCGCCACGAAGGGTTACACGTACTCCTATGGGCATGCCGCGACGCAGTTTGAAGTTGGAGACGTCTTTCTTTGACTTGGTTGCAACGGCTTTCTGGCCGGCTATCAAAGTCATCTCGTCAACTCCTTGGTCTATAACCTTTTTGTCGGCGATGGCCGCCTTGCCCAAACCTTGGTTCAGGGTTATCTTGAGCAGACGGGGTACCTGCATAACAGTCTTGTAGCTGTACTCTTTCATCAAAGAAGGCACAATTTCTTCCTTGTATTTCTTTTTTAATGTCACTTGATAATCCATATTACTTTATCACCTCCCCTGATTTTTTAGAATAACGGACTAATTTACCTGTTTTTTCGTCTATTCTCCTGCCGATGCGTGTGGGAACGTTGTTCTCCATCACCATGAGGTTGGAGATGTGGATAGGAGCTTCCATCTCTACTATACCGCCCTGTGTATTTTTGGCGTTGGGTTTTGTATGTTTCTTTATAATATTACGCCCTTCCACTATGGCGCGATTTTTGTCGGGATACACTTTCAGCACTTTGCCGGTTTTGCCTTTGTCGTCGCCGGCTATAACTTTTACTGTGTCCCCTTTCTTAACGTGCAATTTCATCTCTTCTTATACGTTTTTTATGTTTATAAAACTTCGGGAGCCAAAGACACAATCTTCATAAATTGTTTCTCGCGCAGTTCGCGGGCCACAGGTCCGAAAATACGTGTTCCGCGCAATTCGTCGGCGGCGGTCAGCAGCACGCAGGCGTTGTCGTCGAAGCGGATATATGATCCGTCGGGACGGCGTACCTCTTTCTTTGTGCGTACAACAACAGCTTTCGAAACAGCTCCTTTTTTGATATTTCCCGATGGGATGGCGTCTTTTATGGCCACCACTATTTTGTCGCCCACGGAGGCGTATCTTTTCTTGGTGCCTCCCAATACTCTGATACACAATGCGTTTCTCGCACCGCTGTTATCTGCGACAGTCATTCTTGTTTCTTGTTGTATCATAACTATTTAGCTCTTTCTATTATTTCAACTAATCTCCAGCATTTGTTCTTGCTCAACGGACGTGTCTCCATTATTCTAACAGAATCTCCAATGTTGCATTCGTTTTTCTCGTCGTGAGCCATGAACTTGGTGCTTTTTTTGACGAATTTACCGTACTTGGGGTGTTTCACCTTGCGTTCAACAAGCACCACAATGGATTTGTCCATTTTGTTGCTTACAACGGTTCCGATTCTTTCTTTTCTTAAATTTCTTTCCATTTCTCTGATTCTGATTTTTTACTATTTGGCCGATTCCTCTATTTCGCGACGGCGAAGTTCGGTGAGGCAACGTGCTATAGTTTTTCTACTTTCTTTTATTTTATTGGGATTTTCTATGGGCGATACTGCGTGGTTGAGTTTCATTTTCAGAAGCATATCGCGCTCAACGTCCAATTTTTCCTTTATTTCGGCTGTAGAAAGCTCTTTCAATACTAATTTGTTTTTCATCTCTTCTTATTTTTAAGATTCTTCCACGTAATCCCGTTTCACTACGAATTTTGTTGTGATGGGCAGTTTCTGTGCGGCCAGTCGGAGTGCTTCCTTTGCCACTTCCATCGGCACGCCTTCGGCCTCGAACAGTATTGTTCCGGGCATTACTCTTGCCACGAAGTATTCGGGTGCTCCCTTACCTTTACCCATACGAACCTCGTTAGGTTTTTTGGTGATGGGTTTGTCGGGGAAAATGCGTATCCATATCTGACCTTCACGTTTCATGTGACGGGTTACCGCTTGACGTGCAGCCTCTATTTGTCTTCCCGTGATAAAACACGTCTCAAGGGATTTGATACCGAAAGTACCGAAGGAAAGTTCGTAACCTCTGTGGGCGTTTCCTTTTATTTTCCCTTTCTGCTGCTTCCTATATTTTGTTTTTTTCGGCTGTAACATTGTTACTTTTCTTTATTGAAATTTTTAACCTTTGTTATTTCTACTTCTTCTGGCGCGTGTGTTGGGTGCCGACGGGCGTGCGCCGCCGCTGCGTCTTTCTCTGGTTTGGCCGCCCACTGTGGAGGGAACCAATTCCTGTTTACCGTATATTATGCCACGGCATATCCACACCTTTACGCCTATGCGTCCGTAGGTGGTGTGTGCCTCTGCTTGCGAGTAGTCTATATCGGCACGCAAGGTATGCAGGGGGGTTCTTCCTTCTTTGTAGTGTTCGGTACGTGCTATTTCGGCACCTCCTATACGTCCGGAGATGGAGACTTTTATGCCTTCGGCTCCTACTCGCATTGTGGAGGCTATGGCAGTTTTAACGGCTTTGCGGTACTGAACGCGGCCTTCTATCTGACGGGCTATGTTCTGGGCTACCAGAACGGCGTCGGTTTCGGGGCGTTTCACCTCATAGACGTTTATCTGCACATCTTTGCCTGTGAGTTTCTTCAATTCTTCCTTAAGGATGTCAACATCGCTACCGTTGCGTCCGATAACCAGACCCGGTCTTGCTGAGTTGATGGTGACCGTAAGGAGTTTCAAAGTCCTCTCGATGTATATTTTTGACACGCTGGCTTTTGCAAGGCGGACACTCAGGTATTTACGGATTTTGTTATCCTCTACAAGTTTTTGTCCGAACTTTCTGCCACCATACCAATTGGAATCCCATCCTCTTATGATTCCTAATCTGTTTCCTATTGGGTTAGTTTTCTGTCCCATTCTTTATTCTCTTTGTTTTTACTATTTTTGTTCTTCTACTTCTTGAGTAGTTTCAACTTCTTTTTGAGCTTTTTCTTCCACTCTGTTGCCAAGCACCATAGTGATGTGGTTGGAACGTTTTCTTATTCTGTAACCTCTTCCCTGCGGTGCTGTGCGGAGGCGTTTCATCGAGCGTCCGCCATCAACAGTTATGTATTTGATATAAAGCTGATTGTCTTCTATGCGCTGGCCTTCGTTTTTGTACTGCCAGTTGGATATTGCCGACAGGAGGAGCTTGCGCATTTTAGGTGCGGATTCCCTTGGGCAGTATTGCAGTATTCCGAGGGCTTTGTCCACATTAAGACCTCTTATCATATCGGCCACAAGTCTCGTTTTGCGGGGCGATGTGGGATTATTCATCAGTTTCGCCATGTAAACGGTTTTCTTGGCTTCCTTGCGTGCTTCGGCACTATTGCGTTTTCTTTGTCCCATTTCTGCGAGTTTTATTTGTTTCCTTTATCTTTTTGTCCTGCATGTCCGCGGAAAATTCGTGTGGGGGCAAACTCACCCAATTTGTGTCCTACCATATTTTCGGTTACATATACGGGTATGAATTTGTTGCCGTTATGAACAGCTATTGTTTGTCCTACGAAATCTGGGGATATCATCGAAGCTCTCGACCATGTTTTGATGGTCACTTTTTTGTTCGATTGGGCTGCCTCCACCACTCTTTTTTCCAATTTGTGGAATATGTACGGACCTTTTTTTAATGAACGACTCATCTCTTTCTGTTTTTAATCGTTGTTACTTCTTTCTTCTTTCTATTATGTACTTGGTCGATTGTTTTTTCGGAGCGCGAGTCTTGTAGCCCTTGGCGGGTATACCCTTACGCGAGCGTGGGTGTCCGCCGGCTTGACGGCCTTCACCACCACCCATCGGGTGATCCACAGGGTTCATCACTACGCCACGTGTACGCGGACGGCGTCCCAGCCATCTGCTTCGACCGGCTTTTCCTGACACTTCGAGGTTGTGTTCGGTGTTGGACACTATGCCTACAGTAGCTCTGCATGTCTGAAGTATGAGACGCATCTCGCCCGACGGCATTTTTATGGCCGCATATTTTCCGTCTCTCGACATCAATTGGGCGTATGCTCCGGCACTTCTAACCATTTTAGCTCCTTGGCCCGGACGCAACTCTATATTATGTATCAGTGTTCCAAAAGGTATTTCTCCTAATGGCAATGTGTTGCCTATTTCCGGGGCAACTCCGCTACCTGACAAAATTGTCTGACCGACTTTAAGTCCTTGAGGGGCAACGATGTAGCGTTTTTCTCCGTCGGCATAGAACACAAGTGCTATGCGGGATGTTCTGTTGGGATCGTATTCAATGGTTTTTACTACTGCAGGTATCGAATCTTTGTCTCTTTTGAAGTCGATGATACGATATTTTTTCTTGTGACCGCCGCCGATATAGCGCATGGTCATCTTACCTTGGTTGTTTCTACCACCTGATTTACGATAGCCAAAGACTAAGCTCTTTTCGGGTTTTGATGCTGTTATGTCATCAAATGTAACAACTACTTTATGGCGTTGTCCCGGTGTTGTCGGTTTTAATTTTTTTAAAGCCATCTCTCTTCTTAAATATTGCTATAAAAATCTATTGTGTTTCCTTCTTTGAGCGTTACCACTGCCTTTTTAAACGCGGGTTTCTTGCCCGTTATAAATCCGGCTTTGGTGTAGCGCGATTTTACTTTTCCACTGTAGTTCATTGTATTTACATCAACAACTTTAACGTTGTACAATGCTTCTACAGCATTTTTTATCTGTATTTTATTCGCCCGTTTATCAACGACAAATCCGCAACGGTTTGAAAATTTCTCCGTTATTTTTGTCATTTTCTCACTTATCAGCGGTCTTACTATAACTTCCATCGTGTTTTAAGTTTTTTTGTTCACAATTTTTTTTATTTCACTGCCAATATACGGGCAATTTCCGCAACAGCACTCTCCGAAACAATCAGATTTGCACATTCCATAATACCATAAGTATTTAAGTCTGAACTTTTTGCAATCTTTACGTTGGGTATGTTACGGGCTGACAAAGATACGAAATTATTTGGTTCTGCAAAAACAAAAAGTGATTTTTTTTCTGCAACTTTCAAATTATTAACAATTTCCACCATTTTTTTGGTCTTCGGAGCTTCCATTGTGAAGTCTTCGATAACCGTCAGTGCGTTTTCGGAAACTTTGTAGCTTAATGCCGAACGGCGTGCAAGGCGTTTCACCTTTACGTTCAGTTTGAAACGGTAGTCTCTCGGTTTGGGACCGAAAACTCTTGCTCCGCCTACGAGCACCGGCGAGTTGATGTCGCCGCGACGTGCTCCGCCGCCGCCTTTCTGGCGTCCGAGTTTGCGGGTGGAACCGCTTATTTCGCTTCTTTCCTTAGATTTATGTGTACCCTGACGCTGATCAGCCAAGTACTGTTTGCAGTCCAAATATATGGCGTGGTCGTTGGGTTCTATTGCGAAGATAGAATCGTCCAAAGTGATTGTTCTACCTGTTTCGCTTCCGTTTATGTTATATACTTTTAGCTCCATCTCTCTAATTTTAAAATTGAACCTTTAGCTCCGGGTACTGATCCTTTTACTATCAATAAATTCTTTTCGGGGAAAATCTTCACTATCTGAAGGTTTTGCACCTTGACGCGTTTGTTACCGGTTTGTCCGGCCATACGCAGACCTTTGAACAGACGTGAGGGGTACGACGATGCTCCCACCGAACCGGGGGCTCTCAGACGGTCGTGCTGGCCGTGTGTCTTGTCGCCTACACCGCTAAATCCGTGACGTTTCACAACGCCCTGGAAACCTTTTCCTTTGGATGTTCCCACTATGTCCAGATATTCGCCTTCTTCAAACACTGTTACATCGAGGGTTTCACCAAATTTTTTCTTGTGGCCTTCCTCGAAACGTGTAAATTCGGCCAAATAGCGTTTGGGGGTCGTGTTCGCTTTTGCGAAGTGGCCTCTCATGGGTTTTGTTGTGTGGCTTTCCTTTTTTTCGCCGAAAGCCAACTGTATGGCTTCGTAGCCGTCTTTTTCCAATGTCTTTACTTGTGTTACCACACAAGGACCTGCCTCAATCACTGTGCACGGAATTTGTTTTCCGGAGGCATCGAACAGGCTGGTCATTCCAATTTTTTTTCCTAATAATCCTGACATTTCTTGTTTTTTTACTTTGTTTGTTTTGTGTCAGCATGTTTTTCCAAACCTCAACTGACGTTTTTCTTTTTTTACCGTCTTCAGACCTTGATTTCCACTTCCACGCCGCTCGGCAACTCAAGTTTCATAAGTGCGTCGATGGTTTTCGATGACGAACTGTAGATGTCCATCAGTCGTTTGTACGAGCTGAGCTCGAACTGTTCCCTCGATTTCTTGTTGACGAAAGTCGAACGGTTCACTGTAAAAATCTTCTTGTTGGTCGGCAGTGGTATAGGACCATTGACAACGGCACCCGTCATTCTAACGGTTTTTACGATTTTCTCGGTTGATTTGTCCACCAAGTTGTGATCGTAAGATTTCAATTTGATTCTGATTCTTTGGTTCACGTTTTTTTTGATTTATAAATCGTTATTATTATTTTTTCAATATTGTTTCCGTAATCTCTTTTGGAAGTTCAGCATAGTTGGAAAATTCCATCGACGAATTAGCGCGACCCGACGTTATTGTACGCAAGGTTGTTACGTAGCCGAACATCTGCTGTAGAGGCACTCTGGCGTGTATTGCCTGCGCACCTACTTTGGCCACAACGTTTTCGAGTACTCCGCGGCGACGGTTTAGGTCGCCGGTTACGTCGCCGAGGTAGGCGTCGGGGGTTATCACCTCGAGTTTCATTATTGGTTCGAGCAATACCGGCGCTGCTTTGCGGCAGGCTTCCTTGAATCCTATCTGTGCACAAAGTTCGAACGACAGCGCGTCGGAATCCACTGGATGGAACGAGCCGTCTATTATGCGGACTTTGAGGCTTTCCATCGGGAAACCGCCCAAAACGCCGTTCTGCATGGCGATACGGAAACCTTTTTCGATGGCCGGCATAAATTCTTTGGGAATATTGCCGCCTTTCACGTCGTTGATGAACTGAAGTCCTTTCACGCCGTCGTCGGCCGGCGATATTTCGAAGATAATGTCGGCGAATTTTCCCTTACCGCCAGTCTGTTTCTTGTATACCTCGCGGTGCTGTACAGCTTGCGTTATCGTTTCTTTGTATGCTACCTGCGGCGCACCTTGGTTTACTTCTATGCCAAATTCGCGACGCATGCGGTCAATTATAATATCGAGGTGAAGTTCGCCCATACCGCGAAGAATGGTTTGTCCCGATGTTTCGTCGCTTTCTACAACGAGTGTCGGGTCTTCTTCCACAAGTTTCATAAGGGCGTTGTTCATCTTGTCGATGTCGGCCTGTGTCTTGGGCTCGATAGCAATACCTATAACCGGTTCGGGGAACCTCATCGATTCGAGTATGATGGGGTGTTTCTCATCGCAGAGGGTATTACCTGTTTTTATCTCCTTAAATCCCACGGCTGCGCCTATGTCGCCAGCTTCTATCCTGTCCAAAGGATTTTGTTTGTTGGCGTGCATCTGCATTATACGCGAGATGCGCTCCTTTTTGCCTGTGGACGCGTTGTAAACATACGAACCCGATTCAAGAGAACCGGAATATACACGGAAGAAGCATATACGTCCCACATAGGGGTCGGTGGCTATTTTGAAGGCGAGAGCCGAAAATGGGGCTTTGGCATCGATTTTGCGGGTTTCCTCTTGCTCCGTTTTTGGATTTACACCCTGTATTTCGTTTACGTCGAGCGGGCTGGGCAGGTATGCCGAAACTGCGTCGAGCAGCGACTGAATGCCTTTGTTTTTGAACGAAGCACCACATAGCACGGGAGTTATCTTACGCGCGAGGGTGGCTTTGCGTATTTCGGCACGCATTTCGTCTTCGGTGATGGAGTCGGGGTCGTCGAAAAATTTCGCCATCAACTCATCATTTTCCTCGGCTACGCCTTCGATGAGTTTCTGGCGGTATTCGGCAACTGTATCCTTCAGGTCTTCGGGCATATCCACTTCGAAAAATTTCGAGCCGTTGGATGCGTCGTCCCAAATCAGAGCTTTGTTGGATATGAGATCAACCACACCTTTGAAAAGGTCTTCCTGTCCTATGGGTATTTCCAGCGGTATAGGATTGGTACCTAGTTTCTCCTTTATCTGATTGACTACAGAGAAGAAATCGGCACCGGCGCGGTCCATCTTGTTTACAAAAGCGATTCGCGGCACTTGGTACTTGTCGGCTTGGCGCCAAACGGTTTCGGATTGCGGCTCTACGCCGCCCACAGCGCAGAAAATGGCTATGGCACCGTCGAGCACCCTAAGCGAGCGTTCCACCTCAACGGTGAAATCCACATGACCCGGAGTGTCTATTATATTGAATTTATATTCTTCGCCTTTGTAGTTCCAAAATACTGTTGTGGCCGCCGATGTTATGGTTATGCCTCTCTCCTGTTCTTGTTCCATCCAGTCCATAGTGGCGGAGCCGTCGTGGGTTTCGCCAATCTTATAGTTTTTGCCTGTATAGTACAAGATACGCTCGGTAGTGGTAGTCTTACCGGCGTCGATGTGAGCCATAATGCCAATGTTTCTTGTGTATTTAAGGTCGGCCATCGTTGTATCTTGTTGCTGTTCTTGTTAGAATCTGAAGTGTGAGAATGCCTTGTTGGCGTCGGCCATACGGTGGATTTCCTCTTTACGTTTGAATGCGGAGCCTTCTTCCTTGTAGGCGGCTTGTATTTCGCCTGCGAGTTTCAAGGCCATAGTTTTCTCACTTCTTTTGCGTGCAAATCCGATAAGGTTTTTCATTCCTATGGACTGCTTTCTTTCGGGGCGTATTTCCGAAGGAATCTGGAAAGTGGCACCTCCTATACGGCGGCTACGTACCTCAACTGAAGGAGTCACGTTAGTAAGAGCCTTTTTCCACACTTCGAGACCGTCTTCCTGCGTGCGTTCAGAAACCACGTCTATAGCCTCGTAGAATATTTTGTATGCTATGGTTTTTTTACCGCCCATCATCAGGTTGTTCACGAATTTTGTAACCAGAGTGTCGTTGTACTTGGGATCCGGCAATATGATTCTTTTCTTTGGTTTTGCTTTTCTCATTGTTTTATGAAAGCTATAATGTTTATCCTATGTTATTTTGCTTGTTTTGGACGTTTGGCACCGTATTTGGAGCGACGTTGTTTTCTTCCATCAACTCCTGATGTGTCCAATGCTCCGCGAATGATATGGTATCTTACACCCGGGAGGTCTTTAACACGACCGCCTCTTATCATTACTATGGAGTGTTCCTGCAGGTTGTGTCCCTCGCCGGGTATGTAGGCGTTCACCTCTTTTTGGTTAGTCAGTCTTACCCTTGCCACTTTACGCATTGCCGAATTAGGCTTTTTGGGGGTTGTGGTGTACACACGGGTACAAACGCCTCTGCGTTGCGGACATGAATCCAATGCCGGAGATTTACTTTTGTATTCCATCTCCTGACGTCCTTTGCGAACTAATTGTTGAATTGTTGGCATTTTTTACTTTAATTATTATGTTTTTTCTTTGTTTATAATCTATTTTTTGCCCAATTTTGGGACTGCAAAGATACAACTTTTTTTTGAACCTCAGACCATATCCATCTACAAAATCTAAAAAAAAATCTTAAAATCCTTGCACAATGCTATTTTTCAGTATTTTACAAAATTCATTTTTTTGTAACTTATTGATAATTTTTCCATTTTTTAGGGCAAAAAAGGTTCATTTGGAAGGCCGTTTTTTTATTTTCAGAGCGTTTTATCAACACTTTTTTGTTGATTCTTTACTCTTTTTTTTATACTCAGTGTTGCACTTGTAACTGGAATTTAGCAACAACTATGCCTGCTACAATTGCAACTGCTATGGTTGCTAATAAAATCTTATTTTTTGTTCGTTCTTATACAACGTATGACTGATTTTTGCCAAACCATCTCCTTGTCGCGTTTATCCGAGACGCTGGTAGATAGACTGTTTTTGTCGCCGCACTGCGCTTCGCTTTTACGGTGTTATTGAAATTCAACCTCTTCGAGGCTGTTGAAAAATCAGTCCAATATTAAAATAGAACCTTTTTGTTTATATTTACTTTTTCACATTTTTAGACATTTATGCCTTTGTTTGACGAAAACGGAAGCGTTTTCCCCCTCCCCTACCATTGTCCGTCGAAGTTTGTCCAAATATAATCTCCTGTTTTCCAAGCCTTTTCAACGGCAGTGTTTCCGCAGCGGTTGCTGAAATCGGTGAGGAGTTTTATTGCTTCGTCGCGTTTGCCTTCTTTAAGCAGTCGAAGTGCCTGTTTCTCAATGTCGTAATGTTCGTCTATAAAGTCGGCCTGCATGGGTTTCCAAGCGGCGTCCACCACTTTGTGCATGTCGCCCCAGCGTTTGGCGGCGATTGTCCCCAATCGGTTGAAAGCCCACCAAGCGGCCTCGCGGCTGAAACCCGTCTCGCGTCCGCAAGTCTTGTAGGTCTGTGGCAGGTCGGTAACGTTGGCGTAGAAAGGCACGTAGATAGACGAAGCCACGTTGTCGAGGTCGAACCAGCAGAGGGCACCCACCTCGTCGGGAAGCCAGTTGCGGCATTGCAGTATGGTGCCGTAAACGGTGAAATGCACGGCAATGCTACGTTCACCACGGGCGTGCCATCCGCCGTTTATCTTGTGCAAAGCAAGCTCGTCGGCTTTCATAAAGGGATTAGCCAAAGGCGACATCACAGTTTTGCCGTCCTTGTCGGTAACGGTGAGTGTTTTGCGCATGTCGTATTCGGTACCTTCGTAATAATCTTTGAAAACACGCATCATATCTTCTATAGTAACAAGGGAGTCGGGTTTCACTGAGAATGGATAGTTCTCGGCGTTGGGGTCGAGTTTCAGCGACGGAGCCAGCAGGTCGAACACACGCCATTCGCGACGGCGACAGGCCAGCATGGTACGTGTTTCGGGGGCATAGGCGTAAGCAAAACGGAACGGTTCTTTCTTTTTGTCCCACCAGCCGTTTTCCTCGGCAAGGGAATAAACATTGTCCGAAGCCATGAAAAAGTCCTTGTTTTTGAGGTCTATCTCGCGAATGGTGGAGGCGTTGGCATTTACTGCAACATGGTCGTCGGGGACACGCTGGGCAGCCCATACGGCACCTATCTTGTCTTTGCCCGGACCCATTATTTCAAGGTGCCAAACCTCGTTTTTATCGGCAATGGTAAGACATTCGCCGGCATCGTTCCAGCCGTATTTTTTGAGTAACTCTCCGGCTGTCTTGATGGCCTCACGTGCTGTGGAGCAGCGTTGTAGCAGAAGCATACACAAACGCTGGCAGTCGATAAGACCTTTGTCCGACTTAAGTTCCGCACGTCCGCCGAAAGTGGATTCGCCTATAGCTAACTGTTTTTCGTTCATACAAGGGTATGCGGTATTGAAAAACTGGTAGGTGTGTGCCACCTGCGGTATTTCTCCTATTTCGATGTTCTCGTAACGCGGCATTTTGCCTTCTACCTTCGGTGCCCAACGGCGCAGGTATAGTTTCTGCATTTCGCCTTTGGCATGGTCGCGGGCTGGCTCCACCCAGATGTTGGTGCGCGAGCGGTGGCTGTCGTCGGTGTGCGAGGTCATCACCGAGCCGTCCTTGGAGGCAAGACGTCCCACGGTGACGGAGGTGCATTCCATACCGGCGGTTTCTTCGTCGGGAGTGGTCTGTGCAAAGGCTGTTGTAGCGAGAGCCATTGCTAATATCAATGTAAGTTTTTTCATTACTATGTGATTTTTGAAAGTGCAAAGGTACGTAAAATTTTTGAATTTATGCACGTACAAATGAAAAAGTTGTTGAACACAAAGTTTACGGAATCTCTCTTTTCCGGCCAATAAAACAAAAAAGTCTGTCAGAAAATACTGACAGACTTTTATATCTCTTACCAAAATGCCTCAATTACATGGCATTTACCTTCTTGCTAATTTTGGATTTCAGGTTGGCAGCTTTGTTTTTGTGAATTACCGAACGTTTTGCCAATCTGTCTATTATCGAAACCATTTTGGGCATGCGTTCCATAGCTTCGGCCTTATCCTCTAAAGCTCTGAAATCGCGCAGGGCGTTACGCATGGTTTTTGCGTAATACCTATTCTCCACTCTTCTTCTCTCGGAAGAACGAATTCTCTTTTTTGATGATTTATGATTTGCCATATTCTCTTTAAAAATTTATTGTAGCCCGTAGGGGACTCGAACCCCTGATTTCAAGAATGAAAATCTTGCGTCCTAACCAACTAGACGAACGGGCCATTTGCCGTTGCAAAACTTTTCGTTTCAAATCGTTTTTTTGCGTTTTTTCGGTGCCGTTTTGCGGGTGCAAAATTACGAACATTTTTTCAACTGACAAAATTTTTTTTCTATTTTTGTGGTTTTTTTTTGTTTGTCAGTCCATATCTTGCTGAAAACGAAAGCCCAAGCGTTTTCCAGTTACCATCGGTTTTCTGTCAAAAGTGGTCTTCATTTCGGCCACAGAAACCAATTTTACTTCATCATAAGGCGGAGTTAGCAGGTCAAAATTGGTGGTGTAAGTTATTGCCGATTCTATTATTTTTTGCACCGATTCGGGACTGATTACGGCGGTGTTGAAATTGTTGTACAAAACCCCAAGTTCGCGTTTGCCCTCGATGAAATAATGTTTCTCGTTGTTCACAAACACCCTACCTATCATATACCCGATGTCGGCCTCGCGGTCGTATGTGAAGGAGTCGGCCAAGAAGTTGTAAATGTGTATAATACCACAATAGGAGCGCTGGGGCAAATCTTTTACGTATGGAGTTTTCATAACTTCGTGGTTGCGTGAAAATTCGAACACATTGGTGTGCATCATAAAAATAAGCACATCGCCAGCGAACTTCACCTCAAATTCGAAATCGCCGCGGTTCCTGAACTCGAACACCGTTCTGTTGCCATCAGCGACGGCCTTACGCTTGAAATCTTCTGTAATTTCTTGTGTTATAGTCCTGAACTGCTCAAAAGTTTCCTTGGTTGCCTTGTAAACCGACTGTTTCAAGTCCGATTTATCGAATACCAGTTTTTTTAATTCCTCACTGATTTCCATTATTTTATGTTTTTTCTTATCTATATTTGATTATACGTTAAGCATTATCCATTTTGCTATAACAAGCAACGGAAGTATCTCTATTACAAACATATAGTAAAGCATATATATTTTTGAGAACTGCGACTCGGAAAGCATAATTACCGAACCGCGTACCACTCGGATAAGGAACATCACTGTTATTATGGCGGTGATGGTGTATAGAAGCGCCGTAAAGCTCAGTCCCGAATAAAACCCCAACAGCAGGGCTGGTACAAGTAGCATGCCACACAAAAGGTTGCAAATGGATTGGTTGAGTATATATACGCTGGTACTGATTTTGTAGTTGAACACGCTTCCTATAAATTTTACAAGCATAACCCGTATGTATATGAACAAAAAGGTAACTCCCACTAAAACAATAAAATCCAACACCGGAGTGCCGGTTATCACAACACCGAAATTCCTAATTACAAAGAACTCCGACAACGACAAAAGCACTGAATATAAGAAATCGATAAGCAGATTTACTGACACTTTGTTCACCGCACGTTCATTTAAAAGGGTTTTCAGGCTCGTCCGGCTAAACGGGGATAGAATCACGTTAGATTTACGACCTTTGTAGTGAGTAACCATCCTGCCTAAAACAAACATTACGAACATAATTACAAGGAACACCCAAATAGGATGTCCTTTGCTGACTCTTTCGGGAGTTACAATGTCCTTCACAGTGTAATTGTGTTCTCTAAAAATGCTTTTATGGTAAAAAACGGAGTCGTGCGACGTTATCAGACTATCGAGGTTAAAAAGTTGTATCTCATAGTATTGCACTTTATCGCCAATGTGATAAAGGTATGGCGGATACATGGGTACAAGCTGCGCGGTGTCCTTAGATTGCCGTCCTTCGGATTGCACAATCTGCTGATAATGTGTTATTTTTGCTTGAGCCTCAGTTATTTTCAAATTACTTGCCGAGGTAGCTACCGCTGTTGTATCTGAGGACGCTTTCTTTTTGGTGGATTTGATGGAGGTGTCGGTTTCTGCCTTATAAATCGCAGTAGCCTGTGTACCAACGACTTGCGAGTCTTTTTTCGCTGTATCGGACGCCACCATGGTCTTTGCCTTTTTTGTGGTATCGTCAGGTACTGTCCTATGTATCAAAAAGATGTCGTCGTTCATTTTATTTCGAAATAATTATTTTTTCAGCAAAACTGTCGTTTTTACCCGTAAAAATCAAAATGTAAACGCCTGAACGCAATTCCGCCGTCTCGTAGTATGAGCGTTCCGATGGTAATATCGACATTTTATCAACATTTTTGCCGAAACAGTCGTTAATTCTCACCTCAAATTGCTCATTACCAGTATTTTCTACAACAAAATATCCTTTTGCGGGATTGGGAAAAACTCTGCATTTTTTTTCTTGTCCAACTTCAAAAATACCCTCCGTAGGCTCCGATAAGCATGTCGTGTCGGTTATCGACAGTGGGAATGTGATGTTGTCTATCCACACGCAATTGATTCCTCCGTCGAGAGAAGCGTCCTTCTCATAAATCCAAGCAAACTCATGTTTGCCACGAGGCACAAAATACGCCATACGCTCCCATTGTCCACTACCAGCCCATTTACCTTTAACAACGCCATCCACAGCAAAGGACAAATAGTCGGAACTTGCTTCTGTAGATGTGCGACGATAGAAACTTATCGTGTCATCGGCTATTGTGGTCAAGGTTATGGACAGCACGCTTTGTTGCTTGTGTGTGATATTTGCCGACCTTGCACAGTAGCGTCCGGCGTATGCCAGCGTAGCTATGGTGTCTATAAACCATGCGTTGGGATGAGTGGTGTCCCACGAAAAAAGCGAAAAATCGCCTGTCTCAAATGTTTCTTCGGCTTTGTCCAAGGGCAGTCGCAAAGGCAGTTCGCACACCGTATCGCCATATATAATGGCAATATTTATGTCGATATACGATATTGCATCAGCGTTTACCGAAAAGACAAATTCGGCAGTGTCGGACGCTTGCGGTGCCAAAGGAAGTATCGCAATGGTGTCTGGCAAAAGCACTCTGCCAAAGCGTGATTCCATGCGAGCAACGGTATTTATTGTGTCCGAAAAACGGGAACCAATGTTGCACGCTGGCAACCTAAGGGTGTAACTCCCACCTTTCTGTAGCGATGTTGCAGGGATACCGTTATGTAGTATCTCCACCAAGCCGGTTTCTATATTAGCCGAACGTATCAAAAAATCGAAACGGCGTTCACACGTTGCCGTACTGTCGGTAAAAACAGTGGCTTTGAGCGACACTATTTCGTTTTCTCGTAAATATGGATTTGGCACAAAAGAAAAAACTCCGTTTGTGCGCACGGTGTCGAAAGCGGGCATATCGCCTATGTTGTAAAGTGTTGTAGGAACAAAACACCTACCATCCAGCGACTGCAGTTCGAGCACAACATTTTTGGCGGTGTCGGAACCGGCGTTGAGCAGGACAAAATCGAAATCAAACGCTTCTCCCGACGCAACCCTTTGATTGACAATACCCACACCAAAAGTATCGGAAACAAAGCCATCAGTTATTACAACATTTGGAGCTGTTTGAATATAAATCGAAATCGTATCAGTAAATGGTTTGCAAAACTGTGCCGTAGCAACAACCACGAGCGGAGACAGCGATAGCGGTTGCGAGAATATGGCTGTTGCATCACCATTTGCATCGAGCCGCACCGAAGACAGCAATATGCTGTCCTGCCAAAAAGCAACGCGAGTGTGAGGCATTCCGTGCACAACTATCTTTGAGGCGCCGAAAGGCAAACTGTCGGGGCATCTAAGTGTAATATTCTGAGGCACACCTAAATAAGGCATAAGCGAAGGATCGCCGAGCAAATTGTATATCTCCCAATAGTAGTTCTCGTAGGTCATACCCATCTGTGCGAGGCCGAAAGTCCCTGCCTGAAGTATCTCGCCCGCCGTAGCCGCTGTTTGTGTGTATGGTTCGCCATGAGTATGCAAAAAACGGTCGAAAGCCCCAAGCCGCGCGGAGTCGTATTGCGGATTTAGCGACACCGCACCTTTGGCGCCAAGAGCCCAATAATAGTCTTCTTCCCAAAGGGTCTCGTTGGCTGCGCCAATAACTCCCACAGCTCCAGCACTATTGCGACGAAGCAAGGCCTCGCCAAAACAGCACGGGTCCGAAAAACGGCTGGAAAGACAACAGTTGTTCACCGCAAAGAAACATTTGCCAAAATTGTCCAAAGTATCAGCTCCCGAGGAGGTGTATGTAGGTCGGTGCCAGCCTGTTGCAAGGCAATGAGATGTATAATTCACCAACGACGCACCGAGGTTAAGTTCATCTATAATCCGAGGCAGTTGTAGCTCTGAAGCAGGGTTGTAAAAACAATGCGTGTCAATATTGGAATTATTTGCGAAATATGTGTTGTTCAAATAGTTAATTTGTCCGTTTGTAACCGTTGGTGCCGGAACTCTTGTTTCGCGACCGGCAACAAGCAGCACTCGGTTGAGAAATGATGTATCGGCAAAACAACACTGCTCGTAATCCATTGTTTTAGAGAGCACTGCCGACAATCCGGCGGTATCGGCCACCGATATACGTCCGTAAAGCATGTCGGGATAGAAATCGCCAGTGTATTCGGCATAATAAAGGTCGGTAAAATGGCGACCAAGGCCAGAAATACGCACCTTGCCTTCGAAAGACGGTATATGCTTAACGTCGCCAACTATGGTTACAAAAGCTGGAGCGGGGTCAAGAGGCGTGGAGGCGCGGTAAATGCTGTCCAAACGGTTGCGTATGATGGTGCAGGTATCGCCAGAATGCACGTACAACTCAACCACATTGAATCCTTTGCGACGTTTCCATTCAACAAACGGTTGCAAGGCGGTGACGAAAGTATCCAAGGCCACAACAACATATTTCGGAGGTTGCTGGCGACTACTTGCGAGTAACGACACAAAAGTCTCACGGTTGGCCACATCCAAAACAGGTAGGCCAGCATGCCGTTCCAATTCGTAAACAGTGGCAGGCACGTCGGCTCCGCTAAAAGTAATTTCAATGCTGATGTCGGAATGTATGGCAAGCGTATTTTTTTGCGGATTATATTCAAAAGGCGACACTGTTATGCGTAGCAGACGCAGGCCTCGCATACTGCCAATTTCGGCGATGCTCACAACAGGTTTGGCAAAAAAGACATCGGAGGCATAAACGCTCCGGTCGAAAGCAAAATCCGCCTCACGGTTTTTGAATGTATGTGGCTGGGCAGGTCGCAAAGACCTGTCGCCCAAATGCTTAAAAAATGTTTCACCGATAGTGAATCCAAGTTGTGGCTCCGCACCCTGCGGCACTGCCACAATCTGCTGAAATACCGGGAGCTCGGGCTTACCCGGCTCTTGAAGAGATGAGAAAGAGCCGTCCACAAAAAGAGCGGCATAATCTCCGTATGGAATTATGTCGAGGTCTGTAACCGAAAATGTGAATGAATATACGTCGATACTGCTTTGCCGCAACTCAAACTGAGCGTAGCCTCTCCCTTGTGCCACAACGGGCACAAAAAAGAAAACACTGAGCAACAGCACTATACAACGTTTACACATATATACCGACAAAAACTTGAATACAAACCTATAAACGTAAAAAAAGAGGGTTTGTTTTGCAAGCCCTCTTTTTTTTTACTTAAAACTCAGTAGCTTATTCAGCAGCGGGAGTTTCAGCTTCAGCAACGCCTTCGGTAGCTTCAGCTTCAGCGTCAGTAGCTTCTTCTGTTGTCTCCTCGGGAGTAGCTTCTACTTGTTCTTGGTTTTCTTCGATTGCGGGTTCCTCAGGAGCGTTGTTGTTACAAGCTGCGAAAGCGAACATTCCAGCAACTGCCAAAACGAACATTACTTTTTTCATCTCTTTGTAATTTTTAAAGTTATCTATTTTTATGAATTGAACGTTGCAAAATTACTACATTTTTATGATTTAACAGCAAAAAAAACGATTTTTTTTTGAAATATTTTACACTTACTTGATTTTCAATATTTTACAAACTTTCTTTTTTGCTTTATACAACCAAAAAAACGCGTTTTTTTCTTCTAAATTCGTTTTTTTTCGAATATTTTTAATGGGTTTTTCTTCATTTTTACACCAGTCCGGAGAAGCCCATAAAAGCCATTGCAAGTATGCCGGCTGTGACAAGGGCAATGGGAACACCTTTCATAGCCTTGGGTATTTTTACCAAAGCAAGTTGCTCGCGTATGCCTGCAAATATCACAAGTGCTAATGTAAAGCCTACTGCTATGCCACCTGCGTATGTAAGGCTTTCCAAAAAGGTCATGTCCTTTTGCACCACTTGTATGGCCACTCCAAGTACGGCGCAGTTGGTTGTTATCAGAGGCAGGAAAATGCCCAGTGTCTGATACAAGGCCGGTGCCGATTTTTTGAGTACTATCTCCACCATCTGCACCAAACCTGCTATTACAAGTATGTATGCTATGGTCTGCAAGTAACCCAAATTAAAGGGTATGAGCAGATACTCGTTGATAAGCCATGTAACCATTGTGGCAATAAGCATTACGAAAAGCACTGCACCGCCCATGCCGAGCGAACTCTTTACATCTTTGGACACTCCCAAAAAAGGACATATTCCCAAAAACTGTGCCAAAACAATATTGTTTACAAATATGGCACCAATAATAATAAGTATATACTCCATAAAATTTACCGTTTTCCTGTTTTGTTTTTATTTTATATCAAACTATTTTTCAGACGGTTATCTTGTAGTTTCAGCAAAAATAGCGTACAAATTACCATCTTCTCAGATTTTGCAAAGATACATTTTTTTTTGATACCGGGACTTTTTTGTTGAAAATATTATTTTTGTAGCACATTTTTTTACCAACTTCCGCCTGCGCCACCGCCGCCAAAACTGCCACCTCCGAAGCCACCGAAACCACTTCCCGACGAGGAAGACGAATAGCCATAACCACCTGCGCCCCAATATATTGGACTGATATTACTTGTACCACCGCTACTGTAGGTAGTACCACCGCCATTAGACCTTTTCAAAATAATTACAACGACAACAATAAAAAGTACCAGCATAACTATCAAAGCAGCGGAGTCATCTTTATCGTCGTAGTCTTTGTAGGAATACTCTCCCTTCACAATAGGAATTATCACACCTAAAGCCGCCTCCACGCCGCCGTAGTAGTCGTTTTCCTTGAAACGGGGAATCATTTCCCTATTTACAATATGTTTACACGTAATATCGGGCAAAACACCTTCCAAACCGTAACCTATCGCGATAAAGGCTTGACCTTTGGTTTGATTTTTGACTTTCACCACTATAACTACCCCGTTGTTGTGTTGCTTGGAACCCACACCCCACTTTTGCCCTATCTGTTGTGCGTATTCCGCAATATCGTACCCTTCAAGGTCTGCCACAACGACAACCGCAATCTGATTGCCAGTGCTGTCATCAAGTTTCACCAAACGCTTTTCCATGGATTTTCTCTGCTCATCGGAAAACACACCTGCATAATCGTTCACCAAACGATACGACGGACGTTCCGGGATTCCTGCCACTGCAATTGCAGACGATAAAATACAGGTTATCAGTAATATATATCTTTTAAATTTCATAGGCTTGGTACATTACCTCTGATTAGACAAAAGACAATAACATATTATTTTTGTAAAAATTGCCACAAAAAACAATAATTGGAAAATTTTTCATATCTTTGTATTGTGATAAATTGCCTATTTTACGGGATAATTTATTGGAATTAAATATTTTATACACTAACAAAGATAAAAAACGAATTTTTTTATGAGAAAAACAAAATGGATTTTGCTGGCCACGTTGTGCATAGGCATTTCGGCACAAGCACAGAAAAAGAATCAAGAACCCGACACCAAAGGCATCTCGGCTGCGACATTAGCCAAGATACAGAAATCGTTCAAAAACAATGCCGAAGACAAGGCTTTGCGCAACGCCATGTTTAGCAACGACCTTAGCAAACTGGCCCAGAACTCGGACAACAGCACTGCCTTCAACACCTATTTTTCGAACAAAGTGAACTCTCAAGCTATCACCGACCAAAAATCGTCGGGACGTTGCTGGATGTTCACCGGAATGAACGTATTGCGTTCCAAAGCTATACGCAAGCACAACCTCCCTGCCACTTTCCAGTTTTCTCAAGTTTACACTTTCTTTTGGGACCAGCTGGAAAAATCCAACCTCTTCCTGCAGTCTATCATCGACACCCGCAAATTGGACTTCAACGACAAAACTGTGGAATGGCTATTCAAAAATCCCATCGGCGACGGTGGCCAATTTACCGGAGTAGCCAATCTTATAACAAAATACGGCATTATGCCCGCCGACGCTATGCCCGAGACCTACAGCAGCGAACACACATCACAACTTTCATCGCTAATTTCTCTGAAACTCAGGGAGTTCGGCCTTGAACTGCGCGAGATGAGCACCAAGAAAGGTGTCAATGAAAAGAAACTCGAACAGCGCAAAGTGGAAATGTTGCAGACTATCTACCGTATGCTGGCTTTGAATTTCGGCGTTCCACCAACGGAATTCACATGGACACGCAAAGACGCCAAGGGTAACCCCGTGGAAACAAAGACCTACACCCCGAAATCGTTCTACGAAGAGTTTGTTGATGAGGATTTCAGCAACTACTACATGATAATGAACGACCCCACCCGCGAATACTACAAAGTTTACGAAATAGAATACGACCGCCACGTGTACGACGGCCAGAACTGGCGCTACCTGAACCTGCCTATGGACGAAATTGCCGAAATGGCCATTGCTTCCATAAAGGACAGCACCATGATGTACTTCTCCTGCGACGTAGCCAAATTCCTCGACCGCACAAAAGGATTCATGGATGTAAACAACTACGACTACGCTTCGCTGATGGGTACAACTTTCAACATGAACAAAAAACAACGCGTATCCACCTTTGCCAGCGGCTCAAGCCACGCCATGACCCTTTGCGCCGTAGATCTCGACCAAAACGGCAAACCAATAAAATGGATGGTGGAGAACAGCTGGGGCAACAAATACGGCTACAACGGCTTCCTTATCATGACCAACGAATGGTTCAATGAGTACATGTTCCGCCTTGTGATAGAGGACAAATACATGCCCGCCAAAACCAAGGCTCTACTTGACCAAAAACCCATAATGCTTCCCGCTTGGGATCCTATGTTCCTGCCCGAGGAGTAAAACAAAAACTGTCCGGTAACGCACATAAAACGCTCACGTCCTTTGCAAAAGAGAAACAAAACAAAGAACCATTGCAAGAACGTGAGCGCGGCAACCGGCGGCAGTTACACTATATGACTTTAAAAACAATCATTTTATAAAAACAAACACAGAGAAATAAATATGGAAAAGATAATTGTAGGAATAGACTTTTCGAAAGGGTCGGACTGCGCTATCGACCTTGCCATTGACCTCGCCAACAAATGGGAGAATAAGGTGAAATTGGTATATGTAATGTCCACGAAATACGATTCGGCTCTGATGTCGAATCAGGAGATAGACAACAAAATAGCCGAGGTGATAAAACGGCACGAGCATAAATTACGTACCGGAAAACTCGAATGCCTAATACGCCACGGACGCGTGTACCGCGAACTCAACGCCGTTGCCGAAGAGGAAAAGGCATGGCTGATTGTGGTGGGCTCGCACGGCACTTCGGGCTACGAACGCAATTGGATAGGAAAAAACGCCTACCGCACCATAACCGAAGCCACCCTCCCCGTGCTTACCATACGCGAGAATTTCAACTTCAACAAGGCTTTGGAAAAAATTGTGCTTCCCATCGACAGTTCGATGGAGACACGCCAGAAAGTTACTCAAGCCATAAAATTCGCCCGCGCTTTCAACTCGCAGGTGTATGTGCTTGGATTGTACAGCTCAGGGGTTGCCGATGTACGCAAGATAGTGGACAAATACACAGAACAGACCGAGAAAATGCTAACCGGTGCGGGAATCAAATGTGTGGTGGCAAAATCCGAAACGGAAAATGTTACACAAACCACCCTCGAATTCGCCGAAAAAAACTCCGCCGACCTCATAATGATTATGGCCGAGCAGGAGAAAACCATGTCCAACATACTGCTTGGCTCATACGCACAGCAAATGATACACCACTCGCAAACGCCGGTACTTACGGTACATTCAGAAGAGGTGCATTCTATAGCACGCTAAACTTTGTCCAGCGGAAAATAATATCAACATAGAACGACTTATGGGGGAATTATATCCATAGGTTATTCTATAACAAAGTGTTTTGCTGTCTTTTAAACGGCGGGGCATCAAACTACCCGTATGCCCAAAAATTTCTTAAAGGGTGGTATTTTTGCCATTATTTACAACAAGAACACAATTTTCTTTGTTTCAGCATTTTAAACCATAACCAGCAAATATAACCCAAAAAAAGTGTAGTTTTTTGATGAAAATAACACAAAAAAAGTGTATTTTTGCAGTTCAAAAACCACAAAAAAAATGTATAGGAATATTTACAAAGAGTTATTGAATTGGAAAAACCGTCCCGACCATAAGCCACTAATCCTGTTAGGCGCACGCCAGGTGGGGAAGACATATATTTTGCAAGATTTCGGCAAACGGGAGTTCGAGAACATGGTGTATGTAAACTGTCAGCGCAACAGCATTTGCGAACAACTGTTCCGCGATTTGGATGTAAAACGGATTGTTACAGAACTGGAACGCTATTTCGACACCGATATAGTGGCAGGCAAGACGTTGCTGATTTTCGATGAAATTCAGGAAGCGAAAAACGCCATTACATCGCTGAAATACTTTTGCGAGGAAATGAACTCCCTACATGTGGCCGTGGCTGGTTCGTTGCTTGGCATACAGCTTCGCGAAGAAGAGTCGTTTCCTGTAGGGAAAGTACATACCATAAAAATGTATCCAATGACTTTCAACGAATATCTTATGGCTTGCGGGCAACAGCGTCTGCTTGAAGTGCTGGAAAACAAGGATTGGGAGTCGATGGAGCTACATAACGAGAAACTTACAGAGCTTTTGCGACAGTATTTCTTTGTCGGTGGCATGCCCGAAGCCGTTTCGAAATACATAGAGACGGGAAACGTGCGCGAAGTGCGCGAGGTACAGCGTGAGATATTGGAGACTTACTCCCACGACATGGCCAAACACAGCAAAACGCAGATTCAGAGAATCCATCAGGTGTGGCAGAGCATTCCGGCACAGTTGTCGCGCGAGAACAAGAAATTCTTTTACGGCTCACTGCGCAAGGGAGCCCGTGCGAAAGACTTTGAACTGGCCTTGCAATGGCTGGTGGATGCAGGTCTGGTATATCGTGTGGAACGTTGCAAAAAACCGGTCCACCCTCTTAAATTCTATGCCGACGACAGTGCTTTCAAACTGTATCTGCTCGACTGCGGACTGCTTGCATGTATGTCGGAAGCTAATCCCAATATGCTTCTGCTGAACGACAACGCTTTTGTGGAGTTCAAGGGTGCTTTTGCGGAAAACTTTGTGCTACAGCATCTTAAAGCCGTTCCCGACAGCTTGACATTCTATTATAGCAAGGACAATTCCACTATGGAGATTGATTTTCTGTTTCAGACCGAAGAGCATATAGTTCCCATCGAGGTGAAAGCAGCCGAGAATGTTGCAAGTCGTTCGCTGTATTTATTTGTTAATGAAGATTTTAAGGAGCAGGGATTTACAGGGCTACGTTTTTCGTTGAAACCCTATATAAAACAGTCGTGGATGGAGAATGTTCCGCTGTATGCGGTGGAGAGTGTAGTTCAGAGGCTGTGAGTGTTTATTCTTAAGGAAGCAATTTGGAAGGACTCGTCGCGCACCAGATCGAGCATGGCATTCTCCTCACGTGGGTTGGTAAACACTTCCCCGTGCTCAGCCACTCGTTGGCGGCTTTTGATTTGGGATTTTTGGTCTTGTGTTGTCATAAAAAAACCGCGAACTTTTTGTTGAGTTCGAGGTCCTAGGAAAAACCTTTAGTGCAAACAAGAAAGCTCACGGTTATACCGCGAGCGTATCTCTTTTCATGTGCACTAAAGTAACGAAATTTCCTAGGTTTCGAACTGCCGTGAAAAGCGAAAACGCCTTATACTATATGTTTATCTTCTAGTTATTCTTTATTTCGATATGTTGTTTGTTTTAGTTGGTTTTTATGGGTGCAAAGATACGAATAAATGTCAAAACAATAAAACTACAAGCAAAGATTCACCCTAAAAAAAATTATTAGTGTCCAATAAAAAAATGCTCTTAGAGAGAGCTGCTCTCAATAACCCCAAGTACAACTTGTGGTAGGCAAAAGAATGGAATAATGGCGTGCCGGAGTGAAGAAAACGCCAGTGGCTTTTTCGATAGTGAAACGGAGAATAACAACGCTCTCACTGTAGAAATATGTGGCGTGCTTTCAGCACGCTTGTTTTTGAGGGGGTATATCCTTT
>CAJOEN010000014.1 GCA_905233475.1 uncultured Bacteroidales bacterium | reverse complement strand
TATCGAACTGCCCCACGGCAGCATGATTGCCGACCACGACCACACCTCCGACTCGGAGATGTATTATCTGCTCGACGGCGAGGCAGTGGTTACCGACAACGACGACACCCACATTCTCCACGCCGGCGACGTGGTGTTTACTGGCAACGGCACCCGTCACAGCATCCGCAACGAAAGCGGCAAAAACATACGTTTCCTTGCTGTAATACTTAAATAGTTGAAAGTTGAAATCCCCCTGCCCCCTTAAAAGGGGGAACTTTTTTAGACAAAACTAAAACAATAGACCACGGACCTTAGACCTTAGACCTCAATAACCATGAAAACCAACAAAGCCAAAATAATCAACGACCCTGTACACGGTTTCATAACTCTCGACAGCGAATTGCTTTACGACATCGTGGCGCACCGCTATTTCCAGCGTCTCGCGCGGATAAAGCAGCTCGGGCTTTCGTGCATTGTGTATCCCGGAGCCATGCACTCGCGTTTTTTGCATGCCCTCGGAGCTATGTCGCTGATGAAAAAAGCCATAGGTGTTCTGCGTGGCAAAGGCGTGCAAATCACCGACGAAGAGGCTGTAGCCGCCGAAGCCGCCATACTTCTGCACGACATCGGCCACGGCCCTTTCTCGCATGAACTGGAGCATTTCATTATCGAAGGGGTGGGGCACGAAACCCTTTCGGAACTGTTTATGGAGCGTGTCAACCAAGAGCTGGTCGGACGCATCACCATGGCCATAGAGATTTTCAAAGGCACTTACGAAAAGAAATTCCTGCATCAGCTCGTCTCCAGCCAGCTCGACATGGACCGCCTCGACTACCTGAGCCGCGACAGCTTTTTTGCGGGGGTGAGCGAGGGGATTGTGGGTACCGAGCGCATTATCAATATGTTGAACGTGCACGGCGACAACCTTGTGGTGGACGAGAAAGGCATCTATTCCATCGAAAAATTCATAATCTCGCGCCGACTGATGCACTGGCAGGTGTATCTGCACAAGACTGTGATTGCCGCCGACGAGGTGATGCGCAACATATTGCGTAGGGCAAGGAAACTTATCAACGAGGGCAAGCCCCTGCCTTGCACGGAGACTTTGCGCTATTTCTTTGTCAATAACCTCACACTCAACGATTTGAAAAACGACGAGACGATAATAGAACGTTTCTCACTGCTCGACGACAGCGACATAGTGTCATCCGCCAAGCAATGGATGTCGTGCGACGATTTTGTCCTTGCTACACTTTCCAAACAGCTGATAAACAGACAACTGCCCTGCATCGAGGTCCGCACGGCGCCGATTAGCGATGAACTTGTGACCGAATATCAGAAACGTTTTGCCGAAAAATACGGCGTTTCGGCCGAGGAAAGCGAATATTTCGTCATGCACGGGAAACTGGAGAACCACGCCTACGACTTTCAGGACCAAGAGATTGAGATACTTTTCAAGGACGGACGTTGTGTGGGCATTAGCGAAGCCTCCGACCAGCTCGACCACCATTTTCTGGAAAAAACCGTCACCAAATATTACATCTGCTACCCGAAGGAATTTCGGGAGTAGGAACTCTGGAACTCGGAATTCGGAATTGATTGGGGAGGCTTAGCTTGCCAAATTCCTCAACTATTAACTTTTATTTTTTGATTTTCAACTTTCAACTCTTTTGGTGTTTGTATCGGAAAAATATTGCGAACAGCACGGCTATGGCGAGGGCGTAGCCCGCAAAGATGAACCACACAGTATGCCAGTCGCCGACGAGTGCAGGATGTGGCGGTTCTGTCCAGTGGCAGAAACGGCTTACCACCTCTTGAGCCGCGAAAGTTCCTATTGAAGCTCCCAAACCGTTGGTCATCAGCATGAAAAGTCCCTGTGCCGACGACCGCATGGCAGGGTCGGTCTCCTGATTCACGAACAATGAGCCGGAGATGTTGTAAAAATCGAAAGCAAAGCCGTACACAATCATCGAAAGCACTATAGCCCAAAGCATTGAGCCTGTGTCGCCAATGCCGAAGAGTCCGAAACGCAGTGTCCAAGCCAACATTGCCATCAGCATTACTTTCTTTATACCGAAACGTTTAAGGAAAAATGGTATCAGCAGTATGCACGCAGTTTCGGAAATCTGTGATATTGAATATATTATCACCGAATATTTGACACCGAAAGTGTCGGAAAACTCAGGATTGGCACGGAACGACGAAATGAAAGGTGTGGCAAAGCCGTTGGTGATTTGTAGTGCTGCTCCCAAAAACAGTGAGAAGATGAAGAAAACAGCCATTTTGCGCTGTTTAAAGAGTTTGAAAGACTGTAGTCCGAGGGCTTCTGAAAGCGATTTTTTGTCATTGCTCCGACTTATGGGGCAGTCCGGCAGTGTGAGTGAGTATGAGGCAAGTATAACGCCTGTTGCCCCGCTGAGCAGGAATTGGTAGGGGGTGTCGGAGAGGCGAAGCAGGTCAATAGCCCACATTGCGCAGATAAAGCCGATGGTGCCAAAAATGCGGATAGGAGGGAAGTTCTTTACAGTGTCGAGACCTTCTTTTTCGAGGGCGGAGTATGCCACGGAGTTCGACAAAGCTATGGTTGGCATATAAAAGGCTACAGATAGGGAATATAGCGGAAACAGAACTCCAAAATCGGGGAAGGAGTTGTTTATGCCGTGCAAACAGGCCATTATCATTGCCCCGCCCGATATGAAATGACACAGCGACAAGGTCTTTTGCGCCGGGAGCCAACGGTCGGCTACAATACCCATAAGTGCCGGCATAAACAAGGAAACAATGCCTTGCATGGCGTAGAAAAGCCCTATTTTATCCCCCAAACCACTGCTGCCCAAATATTTACCCATGCAGGTAAGGTATGCCCCCCATACTGCATATTGCAGGAAGCTCATCGCTATAAGGCGGAATTTCAGCATTGTTTTGGAGTTATACATTCCGGTTCCTATGTGTATTAAAATAAATTAAATGTTAAAAAAAACGGAACTGCAAAAAAAACACAGTTCCGCATGAAAACAAAAATTTTTCGCAACCATGCGGTTGTTTATCGTATTCTTTCGGAGTATTCGCCTGTGCGGGTGTCCACTTTGATACGTTCGCCTTCTTTGATGAACAAAGGTACGCGCACTTGTACGCCGGGTTCCACTGTGGCGTCTTTCATGGCGTTGGTGGCGGTGTTTCCGGCAAAACCGGGTTCGGTATAGGTTACCACAGTTTCGATGAACGGCGGAAGTTCGCAAACGAGAGGAGTCTCGGTGTCGGCTTCGATGGTTATTTCCACGTACTGGCCGTCTTTAAGGAACTGCGGTGCGTTGATGATGTTTTCGGGTATGTAAATCTGCTCGTAAGTTTCGGTGTGCATAAAAACGTGCATGTCGCCCTCTTTGTAAAGATATGTGTAAGGACGGCGTTCCACGCGGACGATGTCAATCTTGGCACCGCTGGGGAATGTGTTTTCGAGGGTGCGTCCTGTCTTTACGCTACGCATTTTGGTGCGCACGAAAGCGGCTCCCTTGCCGGGTTTTACATGCAGAAACTCAACGATAGTGTAGATGTCGTTGTTAAAATTGATGCAGAGTCCGTTTTTAATGTCGGTGGTTGTTGCCATTTGATTGTGTTTTAGATTGTTATAATGATGATTTTATTATTCTTCTTCCTCTTTTTTCGAATATTCAAGTATGTGTGTAAGGCGGCGCAAGTCGTCTTTCAGTTTTTGGTTCTCTTTTTCTACCGCAATCCTTGAGGAGCGTTCGGTCATCATACGGAAAAAGATAGCAAATGCCAGCAAAATCAATACAAAATGTGTGTTTCTGATGGCAAAAAATACTGCGATGGCTCCAAATAGAAGCAGAAATGAGATTATTCCATAAATTTTTGAAAGAGAGGTTCTGTCCATTTTTTATTTTTTTTGAAAAACGAAAATGCAAATTTACGTTTTTTTTGCCGAAAAAGCAAATAAAGTTTCAAAAGATTGTATTACAAGATGTTGTGTTTTATGGTTCTGTTGCTGTTGGCAGTGAGATCTTGACGTAGGAGTTTTTTTTAGTTCGGAGTTCGGCTGGAGTCGCTTTGAAATCCTTATGACATTGTCGTACGGATGTTAGGAGGATTAAACTTGATATTCTATTATTGTTCATTTATCTTTTGTGTTGCATTTTCTATTTGAACTTAATCTCAGACATTGAAAAATTTTATGTGCAAATGCAACAAAGACAAAACCTAATAATTGACGAAATATCGTAACCTTTCTCATTAAAAACTTTTTACCACAGAAAAATACCTAATCAAAAAACGTTTCAAACAAAATGGATATGGGACTATTCAACCTAAGTTCGTATATTTGCATTTCAACAAAAAAAACGAATGAACAAATTATACTCTGTAAATCAACATACTAAAGAATACAAAAAAGGTATTTTCTACGGCATAGTCTGCTACTTGACATGGGGATTTTTCCCTCTGTATTGGAAACTTCTGCAGCACGTACCTCCTGTGGAGATACTGTGCCACCGCATGTTCTGGTCCATGGTGTTTATGGCGACGCTTTTTATCGGCATACGTAGGCATCCCATCCGCCGACAAGTGAATGGCCTGCGACAATATCTACTGCTTTTCCTCACCGGTGCGCTGATTTCGGCCAACTGGGGTATTTATATCTGGGCAGTGAACAACGGCCACATAGTGCAGTCGAGTCTGGGATATTACATAAACCCGTTGCTCAACGTGCTTTTCGGTTTTCTTTTCCTTCGCGAGCGATTGAACAAAGTGCAGTGCGTGTCGTTGGCGCTGGCGGTGTTCGGAGTTACATATTTCACTATCGATTTCGGACATTTCCCGTTCATTTCCATAATGTTGGCACTCACCTTCGCCCTTTACGGACTAATCCGAAAAAAGATAAACATCAACGCCACATCGGCCCTCACCGTGGAGACCATTTATATGAGCGTGCCGGCCCTCGCTTATCTCGCCATCACCTTTGCGCAGGGCAACAACGCCCTCAACGATTTCGACTGGCCCACCGCCATGCTTCTCGCCTTCGGCGGCGTGGTTACCGCCGTGCCGCTGCTGTGGTTCGGCAAGGCCGCGGAACGCATACCGCTGTCCACTATGGGTTTCATACAGTATCTTTCGCCTTCGATGCAACTGCTTTTGGGAGTGATGGTTTTCGGGGAGCCGTTCACCACCTCGCACGTGGTCTGTTTTTCGTGCATCTGGGTAGGACTGATTTTGTTTTCGGTGGATGCGGTGGTGAGAAGTCGGAAAGAATAAATCCCTCGCGCAAAACATTTCAACTTTCAACCCTCAACTTTCAACTTTCCCTTTTGTCGTGGCGCCACAGCTGCCAGCTGTTGAAGAGGTTCTGCCAGATGGAATACAGTGCCGGAAACACTGCCGACAAGGGGTTTAGGTAGGTGTTGGCCATCCAGATGCCGAGGGCCGAGTTTTTCTGTCCCAGCAGCTGTCCGCCCGCGATGGTGTCGCCGTAGTGTCGTCCTATAAGTTTTCCCACGCCGAACTGCACAACGCAGAACACCACCGACACAACACCCAAAATCACTATGGAAGTGATGTTTTCCTCGCCTTTCTTGAAAATAAAATCTATTGTCTGTCCGAGGGTTATAAACAACGCCATAGCCCACAGGTAGAACGACAGTCCGCGGTAGCGAACCAAAAAGGCGTTGGCCTTGGGCAGAAGGCTCTGCATAAGCCAGGCCACAAAAAACGGCAGTCCTATTATCGGCCCTACCCTGCGGATTATCAGCAGGAACGATTCGCCGAAAGGCATATCCTGATGTTCGCCCACGAAGGAGAATATCACGGGGGCCAGCACGGCTACGAGCAGATTGTCGAAAATGGTGTATGCCGTAACCGTTTCGCGATTGGCGCCAAGCATGCACGAAATCACCACCACCGAGGCGGCCACGGGACACAGCACTCCCACCAGCACGCCCTGCGACACTATCTCGTCCACGCCGCACAAAGCAAGAATTATGTATATGCCCAAGCTGAGGCTCACCTGCACAAGCATAAGCAGTGCGTCCATTGCCGTGAAACGCAGCTTTTTGATGTCGGTGGCAACGAAATTCAACAGCAGTATGGTGAAAATAAGATAAGGCACGCACACCTGCAAAGTGCGACAATAGGAATGAAAAATCAATCCCAGAACAATGGCTATGGGGAGAACCAGATTACGAAACCTGTTCACGATTGTAATAAACTGTACTGCAATGATTTGTAAACGGCAGTTCTAACGTCTGATAAGGAATCCGTCGAAAGAAGAGCCCACGCCGAAACAATCCGACGGACGGTCGGTAAGCGATTTCAGGAAAATGAAATCGTGGAAAATGTGGCACTCGAACATATAATCGCAGCCGCGCATGTGATAGATGAACTTGTTGCCCACCAGCGGAGCGTGACGGTGATAGTCCAGCTCGTCGTCGCCCTCGGCAATATTGGGGTCGCGGATTATTATCTTGAACTTGATGTAGCGATGTTCCATAAGTTCGAGGGTTGCCTCTCCGCCGAGAGTGCCTTTGTATGGATGGTAGTAGTAATAGCTGTAATATATTGGTTTAGTGCCTATTGTGGTGTGATTTTCCGGTTGCAGAAGTCCGCCTTTGCCTGCTGGGAACGACACAACTTGGTCAAGGAGAAGGGCGTGGCTGGTGTCGATGTTTCTCCAAACGCCTTTGCCTTTGCCCAAAGAATCAAGGATGAAGTACATTGTACCTGTTTTTTCGGCTTTACGTCCAAGGAACTCCGAAAGGCGAAATTCCTCGTACCCGGTGTTTTGATCGACAACAACCTGACCAAGTATCCGTACCGGACTTTTGGTCTGCGAAGCCGTATATACTATTTCGCCGGCAAGTATGTTGTCGTCGTTGCGCTCAAACCACACGGATATTGGCGTAACGGAGTCCAATGAACCTGTCCACGAATATTTTACCAAATGAATCGGGGCTTCTTTCTTTTGGTGCAAAAATTGCGAAAAAGCCTTGTTTTCAAATCCCGCAGAAACAATCATCAGCGCGGCAATTACGGCGATATGTAATGTTTTTTTCATTCTTTTATTATTTATTTAACTATATATCAATTATTTAACCTGCAAAACCTAATATTCCGCATTGGTACAAAGATACTTAAAAAAAAACAATTACAGCGGATTTTCTTCAAAAAAAGAGAATAATATTCAAATTGCCGCTTCGCTTGGACAAGAAGTCGGCTTTGGCAACAAGCGGTTGACAGAGATATTAGCATACTCCGCAATGGGTAGGAAATTTGGAATATCAACCTTGCAATATTGAAAAAAAAGATGTCGAAAGAAGTTAAACACAAATAATTTTGCGTACTTTTGCAAAACCGAACAAAAACTCGAAACTCATGAAAATAGCTGTTGTAGGAGCCACCGGACTTGTGGGTGGCGTAATGCTTAAAGTGCTTGAGGAACGCGGTTTCGCCGACTGCGAGATAATTCCCGTTGCCTCTCCGAAATCCGTAGGCAAGGAGATTGACTTTGCCGGACGAAAGCTTAAAGTTGTGCCGGTGGACGAAGCCATCGTCGCACGTCCAGACTACGCCGTATTTTCTGCCGGTGCCGACGCTTCGCGCCGATATGCACCGCTCTTTGCCGAGGTAGGCACTACCGTTATAGACAACTCGTCGGCATGGCGCAAAGACCTAAACGTGCCTCTTGTTGTACCCGAAATAAATTTCGACGTAATAAAACCTTCCGACCGCATTATTGCCAATCCCAACTGTTCCACGATTCAGATGGTGTTGGCTGTGTCGCAGCTGCATAAGGCATACAAAATAAAGCGTTTGGTAATATCTACCTACCAAAGCGTTACCGGCACGGGAATAAAAGCCGTGCGCCAGCTCGAAGCCGAGGAACGAGGCTGTGATTGCGAAAAGGCCTACCCTTACCCCATACACCGCAACCTGTTCCCTCATGGCGGCGATTTCCTGCCCGACGGCTACACCACCGAGGAACAGAAACTCGTCGATGAGACACGTAAAATTCTGCGCGACAACACTATAGCCATCACCGCCACCGTAGTACGTGTGCCTGTGGTGGGCGGACACTCCGAAGCGGTGAACATAGAATTTGAAAAAGATTACGACCTCGACGAAGCTGTGGAGATTATCCGCAATACATCGGGCGTTACCCTCTGCAGCGACAACGCTGCCCTGCAATACCCCATGCCCATGTTCGCCCAAGGCAAAGATGATGTGTTTGTAGGGCGTATACGCCGCGATTTTTCGCAACCCAACTCACTGAACCTGTGGGTGGTAGCCGACAACCTGCGCAAAGGTGCCGCCACCAACGCCATAGAAATACTTCAGGAATTGATCAAAACACGTTGAACCTTAAAATTACGACACAATATGAAAAAAAACATTTTTTACGTCCTCGTCGCGACAGCAATTTTTACAGCTTGCTCCAACAATGTTATTATCGACGAGACCCATGAATTTGCAAATGCTACTTGGCAACGCTTTGAACCAGAGGTGTTTAGTTTTGATATAAAGAACACCGACGACTGCTACGACATTTATTTCAAATTCAGGATAGACACCAACACTTTCCGCCCTGAGAGCCTGCCTTTTATCTGCTCGCTGATGGAAAGTGCCGACTACAAACGACAGCTCGTAACCGACATAAAGATACGCGACAAACGTGGCAACTGGCTCGGCAATCCGGTGGGCGGTTTTTACGAATACAACCGAAAAGTGCGCGAATATTTCTTTTTCAACATGGCCGGCCCGCACGAACTTCAGGTTAAAAATGGCTCTCAATATTTTGAGACCAAAGGTATTGTTTCGTTCGGGATAAAGATTGAAAAAGTAAACATGGATTTGAAAATCAATTAACTGTGTCGTCCGACAAAAGTTTCAACCGCAATTTCGAATATATTGCACGGCAGCTAAAAACCTTGCCCGAAACTCCGGGTGTTTACCAGTATTTCGACGAGGAGGGCAACTTGCTTTACGTAGGCAAAGCCCGTAACCTGAGCCGTCGCGTGCATTCCTATTTCACTCATTACGACGACCTTGCGCCGAAAATCCGAATCCTTGTCCGCAAGATTTACACCATACGATATACTGTGGTGGAAACCGAGGTGGATGCGTTGCTTTTGGAGAACAACCTCATCAAGACGCTGCAACCCAAGTACAACAGCATGCTCAAGGACGACAAGACTTACCCCTACCTCTGCCTCACCAATGAGGAGTTTCCGCGCCTGCTCTTCACCCGCGACCGCAGCAAGCTGAAGGGCTCGTTTTTCGGACCATATCCCAACCAAAAGATACTGAGAGAGTTACAGGATATAATCCGCAACATTTTTCTTTATCGCACCTGCAAGCTGCCGCTTACGCAAAAAAGCATAGAGCAAGGCAAGTTCAAGGCATGTATCAACGCGCAGATAGGCCTGTGCAACGCCCCCTGCACGGGCAATGAGAGCTACGAGCATTACCAAGCCACCATCGACAACATACGCCGCATACTGAAAGGCGATTTCGGAGAGATTCTAAACGAACTGAAAAACGAGATGATGGCTCATGCAGACGCTCTCGAATTTGAAAAAGCCGAAGTCGTGAAACAGAAAATAATGCTGCTGAACCAGTACCAGAGCCGCTCCACTGTGGTGGACACCGCTGTGCACGACATCGACGTGTTCTCCGTTCTCTCCGACGAGAAATTTGCCTACGTAAACATGATGAGGATAAAGAACGGCGGCATAATCCACTCGTTTTCAACGGAAATAAAGAAGCAGCTCGACGAGAGCGACGCCGAAATACTTGCCGTAATTATCCCGGAACTTCACGAAAGTACACAAAGTACTGCAAAAGAGGTGGTTGTGCCGATAAAGGTGGACATCCCCGACGACTATCTTCACCAGACTGTCCCCACCCGCGGTGCACGTAAAGAACTGTTGGAATTGTCGTTACGCAACGTAAAATTTTACCAGCACGAGCGTTTCAGCCAGCGGCTGTTGGTGGACCCCGACGCAGGCAAGATGCAACTTCTGGAAAAGATTCAAAAAGAGCTCGGACTGCCCGAACTGCCGCGCAACATAGAGTGTTTCGACAACTCCAACATACAGGGCGAATATCCAGTAGCCGCCATGGTTCATTTCACCGACGGCAAGCCCGACCGCCAGCAGTACCGCCATTTTATCATCAAAACTGTGGAAGGCCCCGACGACTACGCCTCGATGGAGGAAGTGGTGATGCGTCGCTATAAGCGTCTGCATGATGAGCAAAAAACTATGCCTCAGCTAATTATAGTGGACGGCGGCAAAGGCCAGATGGAGGTGGTGCGACGTGTGCTGCACGAACAGCTTAACATCGACATACCCATTGCTGGAATTGCCAAGGACGACCGCCACCGCACCTCGGAGCTGCTGTACGGTTTTCCGCCCGTAAGCATTGGCATTGCGCCACGCAGTCCCTTGTTTCATCTGCTGGAGCAGATACAGAACGAGGTGCACCGCTTTGCCATCACATTCCACCGCAACAAACGCTCCAAAGGCACTTTCAAGACCGCCCTCACCGAGATTCCCGGCATAGGCGAAAAGACAGCCCGCGAGCTGCTGTTGCAGTTCAAATCGGTGAAACAGATACGCAACACACCCCTCGAAGACCTCGCCAAAGTCGTGGGACAAGCCAAAGCCCGGCTGGTGTACGATTATTATCACAAGTAACGACAGATATTGAAAAGACAATGTGGACGACGTTGACTCCTGCGGATACCTACTGTTTGTCGTCCACGTCCTATGGCTAAGACGGTGCTTTTCTACCCAAGCACATAGCTCCGGCCTCCGAACCCCGATATAAATTACGGCATTTTCCGCAACCTGATTTCTATATCGGTGTCTTTCAGTAGATTGGGTAGTTGTGCAATATCGGTGTCGGTAAAGTGGTATGGGTATAGTATGTGTGGATTTATGGCACGTGCGAGTTTTGCGGCCTGTTGTAAGGTCATGGTATATGGCTGGTTTACAGGCAGAAAAGCTATGTCAATGTTTTTCAAGGCGTAGGCTTCGTCGGTGTCTTCGCTATCGCCGGCTATGTAAATAGTTGTTCCTCCGAGTGTTATAATATAGCCGTTGTCCCTTCCCTTGGGGTGGAATTGCAGATGTCCCTCGGTGATATTGTATGCGGGCACTGCTGTTATTGCTATTTCCCCGTCGAAAAGGCTGAGGCTGTCGCCGTTGTGCATGACGGTGGCATTATCAAGCTGTTGTGCCGATATTTCGTTGCAGATTATCTGTGTGCCGTCGCTGTTGATGGCCTTAATAGCCTTTGTGTCGAGGTGGTCGTGGTGGTCGTGGGTAACGAGAATAAGGTCGGCTTGGGGCAAGTTGGAAAAATCGATTTTGAAGTCGTCGAACTCCGCCACAGGGTCAATATAGATATTCCGTCCATCGTACTCGAATAGCAATGACGCGTGTTGCATAAATGTGATTTTCAGGCTTTTGCCGTTGTCGAGAGCAATGGTGTCCTGCTCAAACTTCTGTTTTTTTGAAAAAATGTTTATCATAATAATTTGGTTTATAGGTTTTTAATTTTTTATTCTCCTGCTCGCCTGCGGCGAACGAAATATTGTAAATCTTTTAGATTGCTTCTGCCGTAGGCAGAAGCAATTATTGTCTTAAATATTTCCTGCGGTTACCGTTACAAAATCCTGTGGCTTAAAGTGTTTCTTCGCCAAATCCGTAATATCTTGAGCTGTAGTACTTTCAATAGCGGCAAGGTAGTTGTGAGTAAAGGTGTCGTTGGTATGCGAGGTGTGGAAAGAACGGTAGCGTTCAAGGAGTTCGTAAACACCGTCGATACTGCGCATAAAGTCGCCCACAAGGTAACTTTTCGAGCGTTGCAATTCCTCATCGGACACGGGTTCGGTCTGCATACGTTGCAGTTCGTTAAATATTTCATTTATAGCGGATTGTGTAACTTCGGTACCGACTTCGGTGGAAATTATCATGTAAATGGCGTTGCGCTCCACCTGCAACATGGAGTAAATCCCGTAGCAGTAGCCTTTGTCCTCGCGTATGTTCATCATCAGGCGCGAGCCGAAGTATCCTCCGAGCAAAGTGTTGGCAACCATTAGTTTGGCAAATTCCATGCTGTCCCATGACGCGTTGATAGTTTTTCCTATCCGCACGGAAGTCTGCACTGCATCGGCGATGTTTATGTTTTTTGTAATAGCTTGATTTTGTATCTGTTGCGGTACTATAAGTTTGTATACTTTGTCGCAAGCTATGGTGCCAAAAGTTTCTTCGAATGCTTGGATATTGGTTTGCGTAACGTTGCCCGCAGCGAAAATCTTGCAATTCTGCCATTGGTAGTATTGTTGGTGGAAATCGCGAACCTGTTCCAAGGTAATTTTGTCGAAATCCTTGAGTGTGAGGTATTTGCCGAAAATGCTATCGGAGCCGAAAATATTTTGCAGGCAAGCTACAGAGGCTTGGTAGGTGGTCTTTTGCAATTGATTTTCAAATTCTTGTCGTTTTTTCTGCAGATATATCTCGTATTCATTTTGAGGAAATGTACAATCGCAGAAAATTTCTTTCAACAAAGGCAAAGTTTCGCTCAAGTATTTGTTTTGTAGATAGATAGTGAAATAAGTATTTAGGCTGTCTATAGTGCGTTCTATGGTTATTCCTCTGAAATTCAGAAAATTGGCAATCTCCTGAGCAGTGTGTTTGGAGGTGCCTTCGGTAACAAGTGCCATAGCTGCAATTGCCGCAAGGGTGTTGTTTGCGTAGGCTTTTCCGGACTCGAAAACAAAGTCCAAACGCATTATTTCTATGGCTTTGGAATGGAATACATCAATAGTGATGCCGTTTTTCAGGGTGTATGTGTCGGGGCGCAAGGCCGCAATGTCGATGTTTTTTGCGCTAAGTTGTTCTTTTACAGGGTTTTGTTTGCGGTCGGGTTGGTTCATATTTTAAAAAATGACAGTTAGTTTTATGTTTATTTGTCTGGCGGTTAGGTAGTTGGGTATACCGTAGTATTTATTGTCGTAGTCGGCTACCCAAAGGTAGGACACCACGTTTTTGTAGTTGAAAAGGTTGAATATGTCCACGCTAATCACCACATCGTCAAGGTGTTGCATGAGCTTTGAATCTCCGAATTTGCCTATCTTGTTGAGATGTAGCGAGTTGCCCCAGTCCACGCGGAAATAGGAGGGTAGGCGGTGTGTAATGCTGTAGTCGGTTTGATAAGGCTTGGTGAACGGAAATCCCGTGCCGAACACGAAATTAAGGCTCATCTGCCACCACGGGAGGCTTGGCAGGTAGTCTTGGAAAAACAGTTTGAACGACAGCCTTTGGTCGGTGGGACGGGCTTTCCAGCCGCTCCAAGTCTGCGTTTCTGAATCGAACACATCTTCCTGTGTCTGCATTAGCGATAGGCTTGCCCACGATTCCGCACCTTCTACAAATTCTCCGTTCAGGCGCAGGCTTATTCCTGTGGCGTAACCCACAGCGTCGTTGTGTGCGAGGTAGCGTATGCGAAGGTTGTCTATCTCGTAGGGTATCAGGTTGGTAACGTACTTATAATATATGTCGGCGGTGAGTTTGAAAGGCTTTTGCCACAGCCGTAGGTTCCAGTCGAGGGTGCCGGTGATTTGGTACGATTTTTGCGACTTGATGTCCTGGTTTATGCTGCCGTCCAAACGGCGGTACTCGCGGTAGAAAGGCGATTGGTTGTACATTCCGCCCGCTAAGCGAAACAGCATGTCGTGTTTCCATTTGGGCTTGTAGTTTACGCTTGCACGCGGGGTGGCGAAGAATTCGTCGCTGAAACTCCAGTATTGTCCGCGAAGTCCTACAAGCACAGACAGTTTGTCCTCGCCAAGGCGGAAATCCCAACCGCGTTGCAGATATGCCGACAGACGGTTGTTACCCAAATTGTTTTGCGAACGCACGAAGTTTTGCAGATATGGTGCGCGGGGCATATTGGCTGAGTCGCCGGGAATCTCGTCGAAATAGGGGATGGCGTAGTCGGCGGAGTCTATCAGTTTCCACTCGCGAATCTTGTCGCTGATGGCCTCGTGCTGAGCCTTGGCACCGAACTCCCAGCGTCCGTTGTCGGCAAGGTAAAGACCTTTGATTTCGGAGCTTGTAACGCCTGTGGTTAGAAAATTGCGGGCATGTTCGAGATAGGTGCCAATGCCGCGGTCGAAAAGTTCTGTCTCTCCGACAACGGAGCCAACGTTGAGTTCGTATAGCCAATACTGCCCCTGTATGTCATAAACTTCGCTCTCCTTGTTGTTGTATGCCGATGTTATCCATTTGAACGACAGTTTGTTGTTCGGACGGTAGTCGAGGGTAACGGCACCCAGCAATGTGCGGTACTGGTCTATTTCCTGACCGTCGAAATATACTCTCAACTGCATGGATTCGAAGAAGTTACCGAAATTGGTTGTCTGAGATTCAGGTATTAGTCCGTACTTGTTTTGGGAATAGATACCCAAAAACGACAGCGATAGTTTTTTGCTTATATCGTAGTTTATAATAGCTTGAAAATCAGTATAAACCGAGTTGTAAGCCCCTTTGGTGTCAAGTGATTGAAACAGGTATTTGTTGGAATGCCTTCGGAAACCGAGGCTAAACGAAAGTCTCTCGTTTACAGCACTTTCTACATGTGCCGAGCCTCCGAGCATACTCACCGAAGCCTGTCCTGCAAGGCGTTGGAAAGGTTTTCGATAGGTGATGTCGAGCACCGACGACATTTTGTCGCCGTATTTTGCGTCGAAACCGCCGGGCGAGAACTGTATGTTGCTCACCATGTCGGGATTGACGATGCTCAGACCTTCCTGCTGTCCCGAACGCACGAGGAACGGACGATAAATCTCCACATCGTTGATATACACGAGGTTTTCGTCGAAACTGCCGCCGCGCACCGAATACTGCGAACTCATCTCGTTGTTGGAATTTACGTCGGGAAGGGTTTTGATAAGGCTTTCGATGGTTTTGGCAGGTCCCACCACATCGCCGATTTTCTCTATTTTTACAGGCGTAAAAGTGGTGTTTCGTGAGCGTTCTTTGCGAATTACCACATTATCAAGGGTTTGTGTAACTGCTTGCATTTGGCAGTTGATTTCGCGCGAGTGGGTGCTGTCGAAAGAAACCGCTATTTCCTGAGTCTTGTAACCGGTGAACGAAAATCGTAGGGTTATGTTTTTTCGCTTTTCGCAAAGAATTTTGTAATGGCCGTTGGCGGTGGTTATATAACCATTGGGTTTTGGGCTGTCCAACTCAATTACGTTTACCCATTGCAAAGGATTGCCGTCGCTGTCGGTAACAGTGCCGAAAACGGTATTGTTTTGTGAATAAATACCGTTGCTACCCGCAAAAAGCAGCAAAAATGCTGTGATACAATATTTTAAAACGTTTTTTGTCAATATCTAAAATTCTTGCGAAAAAACTATAACGTATTTTCTTTGAAAAAAGTATTTTTAGCCGTTTTTTGCAGAAAAATATTTGCAGTTTGGAACTTCCGCAAAATAAATTGGAAAAATATCCGTTTATAAATACGGAAATAAACTCCATAATTTTGAAAAAATCATACATACTGATACTATCTATGGTGCTTGCGGCACACTGCGGACACGCTCAGATTGCAGGCAATACCGCACTTTCGGCGCTCAACCTTGTGCCAAACGCCAGAACTGCAGGCTTGGGCATGAGCTATCTTTCTGTTTTCGACAACGATATAAACGTGGCGTGGGACAATCCTTCGTACACCAATGTTTCAATGCACAATCATCTTAGTATCAATTTTATAAACCATTTTGCGGGTACCAACTACGGCTCTGTGGCCTACGGTCGGACTTTCGAAAAATTTGGTAGTTATATATTTGGTTTACAGTATGTTAATTACGGCAAGTTTGCTCGCTACGACGAGGCCGAAAACGAGGACGGCACTTTCCACGCCGCCGACTACGTGTTCCACATAGGGTGGGGCAGGGCATTGGATTCCAATTTCTACATCGGTGTGAATTTCAGGCCGGTACTCTCGCAGTACGACTATTACACGGCTCTCGCCCTTTCGTTCGACTTGGCGGGCTCGTATGTAAACAACTCCAAAAGTTTTTCAGCTACTTTTATTGCCCGAAACGTTGGAGCTCAGATAGTTACCTTTTCGGGTACACGCGAGAAACTGCCTTTCGAGCTTTCTGCCGGACTTTCGTACAAACTTAAAAAAGCCCCTTTCCGTTTCTATCTGTCGGCCAACGAGTTGCAGAAATGGAACCTGCGTTACAGCGACACCCTCAATCCAACCTACACCATCGACCCTTTCACCGGCGAGCGCACCGACGAAAAAGCGTTCAAAGGCTTTATCGACAACTTTTTCCGCCATTTAGACCTTGGCGTGGAGTTCTGTCCGGGCAACGCCTTTAAAGTGTGGCTGGGCTACAGTTACCGTCAAAGCAAGGAAATGCAGGCCGCCGACATTACCAATATGAGCGGTTTTTCCTACGGGCTCGGACTTAGGGTGAAACGCATAAACATCGGCTATGCCCGCAACAACTACCACCTTGGGCAGGCACCCAACACCATCTCAGTCTCCACCAATCTGGAAAATTTCTTGAAACACTAATGGCATGTTCGATAAATTATTTTCTGGCTCGCCAATTACGAAGCAAGTGTAAACGCCTTTGCAGACTAAATAATTGCCTTGAACAAATCGTATAAAACCTTCATCTCTGACAGAAAAATAGAAAAACAAATAACTATCAACTGTAAACTATAAACTATAAACTTTCTTGAGTAAACAACGCACTATAGAACTTCTTTCGCCCGCCAAAAACCTACAGTTTGGCAAAGAGGCCATAAACCACGGTGCCGATGCCGTGTATATCGGTGCTCCGGCTTTTGGAGCAAGGGCTTCGGCGGGCAATCCCATAGAGGATATTGAGGCACTTGTGAAATACGCCCATCTTTACGCCGCCAAAGTGCATGTGGCTCTCAACACCTCTCTTTTCGACGACGAGCTGGAAGAGGCCAACCGTCTTGTACATCAGTTCTATAATATTGGCGTTGATGCAGTTATAATACAAGACCCCGGACTTTTGGAGACCGACCTGCCACCCATAGCGCTCCACGCCAGCACGCAAATGAACAACTATTCGCTGGAACGTATCAGGTTTCTTGAAAATGTTGGTTTCCAGAGGATTATACTTGCTCGCGAACTTTCGTTGGAGCAGATTGCCGAAATACGTGCCAACACCACCGCCGAGCTTGAATGCTTTGTGCAAGGTGCTCTGTGCGTGTCGCTTAGCGGACAGTGCTACCTAAGCCAATATATCAACGGACGTAGCGGCAACCGTGGCGTATGCTCGCAACCATGCCGCTCGTCGTATAATTTGTATAATACTGAAAATAAACTACTTGTTGCCAATCAGCACCTGCTTTCGCTAAAGGATTTCAATGCCTCGCAATACATTGCGGAATACGTGAAAACGGGCGTTTGCTCGTTTAAGATTGAGGGGAGGCTCAAAGATTTGGGTTATGTGAAAAACCTTACTGCCTACTACCGTCAGCTGATAGACGGCTTTTTGGAAGGCAGGGACGGTGTTTGTAAGTCTTCGTCGGGGAGTTGCGTTTTTTCGTTTACGCCCGATGTGGAACGCACTTTCAACCGCGGATTTACCGACTATTTTTTGAAAGAACGCAAGCCTATGGCCTCGCTCACCACGCAAAAGTCTATTGGCAAACGTCTTGGCAAGGTGGTACGGGTGGAGCCGAAAAGCCTTGTGTGCCGCACTTCCTTGCCAATAACCGCCGGCGACGGACTTTGCTTTAAAGGCGAAAATGGCCAGTGGGAGGGCTTTTTAGTGAACCGTGTGGATAACGACAGGATTTTTCCGAACAATATGCCCGCAAACCTTAAAGCCGGAGCCTTGCTTTATCGCAACAACGACTATAATTTTGAAAAAGTCCTGCAATCCGACAAATCGGCGGTGCGAAGGGTGGGGGTGAAACTTGTTTTCTCCGATACAGAAAGCGGTTTTTCGTTGCTTGCTACCGATGAGGATGGTGTAAATGCTTGCTCCACAGTGGATTGTGAAAAGCAGAAAGCCCTGCAATACGAAAAAGCGTTGCAAACCATTGAGACACAGCTTTGTAAAACGGGCGACACGGTGTTTAGGGTTACCGATTTCGAAAACTGTTGTGGCGAGGCTTTTTTTGTGCCCTCTTCGGTGCTGAACGCTCTTCGTCGCGACTGCCTCGAAACGCTTGCCGCACAGCGTTTGCATAAGTTTCATCCTGTCGATGTGCAGTTTGTACCTAACAATGTGCCGTATTTCAAAGACAATGCCGATTTTAGTGAGAACATCCTCAACCATAAGGCGTTGGAGTTTTACAGGCGGCATGGGGTTGAGAATGCCGAATACGGTCTTGAAAAAACTGCCGACTATAACGGCAAACCGCTGATGACCACCAAATACTGCCTGCGTTACGAACTGGGGCAATGCCTTGTGCGACACCAAGTTGCAAAGGATTTTCGCTCTGAGCTTGTGTTGGAGAACAATGGACGGCGTTTTGCCCTCAAATTCGACTGTAAAAACTGTCGCATGCAAATTTTTCCTAAAATATGAAATATATCATTCACAAATTATTGCTGATAGCGACGTTTTTGTCGGTTGCAAGTCTCCATGCAGCTGTGCGTCATACTGTAAGCGGCACTATTATCGACGTATCGAACGGAGAAACTCTTATCGGAGCCACCATTTACGATAGTATTTCGGGCAAAGGTACGGTAACCAATGCATACGGCTATTTTTCACTCGTGCTCCCTGCCGGCGAAGTGTCGCTGAAAGTCTCTTATGTTGGCTATCAAACGCAGTGCCATGCTTTCCGTTTGGTAAAGGATACAGTGTTGAATATCAGGTTGCAAGGTTCGCTCAGACTTAATGAGGTGGTTGTTACCGCTGGGCGCGAACACGACCTTAAAGGTGTGCAGATGAGTGCTGTGGACATACCCTTGGAACACATAAAATCCATGCCTGTGCTTTTTGGCGAGGCCGATGTGGTTAAAACAGTGCAACTTATGCCTGGCGTGCAGTCGGGTGGCGAGGGCACCACAGGCATGTATGTGCGTGGCGGCGGCCCCGACGAAAACCTCTATCTGCTCGACGGAATACCCATGTACAACGTAGATCACGCCTTCGGCTTTTTTTCGGCTTTCAACCCCGACGCCATAAAAAGCATTACCCTCTATAAAGGCAGTTTTCCGGCACGTTTCAGCGGACGGCTGTCCAGCGTACTCGACATCTACACCAACAACGGCAACGACAAGAGCTATCACGGTTCGGCAAGCATAGGTGCTATTTCGGCTAAATTGAACGTGGAAGGGCCTATCATCAAGGAAAAGACTACTTTCAATTTTTCGGCACGCAGGTCGTACCTCGATATTTTTACACGTCCTGCCATAAAACTGCTCTCCGAATCGGATATCGACGCCGGTTACAATTTTTACGACCTCAATGCCAAAATAACCCATAAGTTCTCCGACCGCAGTCGTTTGTTCGGCTCTTTCTATCTCGGCAACGATGTTATCGCCATCGGTATGAAGGATGGCATTTACAGCGATATGGAAATGCGATATGTGTGGGGCAACATAGTTTCGTCCTTGCGTTGGAACTATATGCTGACACCACAACTTTTTTCTAACATAACTGCTTCGTACACACGCTATAAGAACAATATCGTTTTTGATATGAGTATAAGTGATTTCAACGACAGTGAAAAAATAGAATTTCAGTACAAGTCTGGTATTCAGGATATTGCACTGCATGGCGATTTTGATTATCATCCGCTTGATAATCACAGTATAAAGTTCGGAACCACATACACTTACCATATTTTTACACCCGATGTGCTTGTGCTGAAAAGCACCGATTTTGATACCAACATGGGTGCCGAACCAACCATAGCCCACGAGCTTAACGCATACGTGGAGGACAGTTGGGATATTGTTTCGTGGCTCAAAGCTAACATCGGTCTCAATTACACCACTTTTGTTGTCAAAGGTAAGCCCTATCAGTCGGTACAGCCTCGTTTGGGACTGCGTTATTTGGCCAACGAAAATCTCTCGTTCAAAACGGGTTACGCCCACATGACACAGTACATACATCTGCTTTCGAACAGCAACGTAAGTATGCCCAACGACCTGTGGGTGCCGGCTACCGAGAAGGTGCAACCCATGACCTCCGACCAGATTGCCGTCGGTGGTTTCTATAATATCCCACAAATAGTTGAATTTTCGGTGGAAGGCTATTATAAGTATATGACCGACATCATCGAATACAAGGACGGAGCCACGTATATGTTTTCCGGCGACTCTTGGGACAATATGGTGTGCAGTGGCAACGGCTGGGCGTATGGCGTGGAACTTATGGCAAAACGCTCGGTGGGCAGACTTTCCGGATGGGTGGCATACACTTGGTCTAAGTCGGAACGGCAGTTCGACCGCGAAGGACAGACACTGAACAACGGAGAGGTGTTCCCCGCCAAGTACGACCGCAGGCACGACGTTTCGATAGTGCTCAACTTTAAGGTGAATGAGAAAATCGACCTTTCTGCCACATGGGTGTTCAGTACGGGCAACGCCATGACACTTGGATTGCAGAAATTCAAGCCCTTGGAAGGCTATGATTATGGCTACATCACTTATGTTGAAAAACGCAACAACTACCGAATGCCCAATTACCATCGCCTTGACCTCAGCGCCAATTTCAACCGCAAACTAAAACACGGCGAACGCACAATAAACATCAGTGTTTACAACGCTTACAACCGGCAGAACCCCTATATGCTCTATCAGAACGCAGGCGGCACCAAGCTGAAGCAACTATCGGTGTTTCAGTTAATTCCGACAATTGCTTATAATTACAAATTTTAAAAGGAGGAACGTACATGGAAAGAAACAATAGAATATATTTTAAATTACTGATTGTTAGCTTGTTATTTGGTATTACATCATGTGTAAAGGAAGTGGACTTTACAGGTGAGGAAACTGCTCCTTTGCCCGTTTTGAATTGTGTGGTGGACGCCGATGAAGACATTGTGTATGCCGACCTCACAAAAAGTCTTTTCTTCCTTAGGTATGGCAAATTTGCACCGATTAAGAATGCCGAGATTACGTTTACATGGAAGGACACTGAATTACCAATGCAACATGAAAAGGACGGAGTTTACGCAACAATTGTGCCGATATATACAATTGGCGCAGGAGATGGAATAAGCATTGCCGCTACCATGCCGGAATTTGGCACCATCACCACCGAAACCTTAAAAATGCCTGCTAAGCCATTGATTTGCAATGCTTGTTATAAATGGACAGATGGAGATGTAAATATAAAATCGTTCACATTAAAGTTTTTGAACAACGACCCAAGCAACACCTACTACAAAATTTCGGTTTATAGTAATTTTTATAATGATTCAACCAATGATTTGGATTGGAATAATGTCGGATATGAACGCATCTCGTGCAACGATTCAAGGCTGATGCTCTCTAATAGCGATTTCCCGACTATTAACGAAGGTAAGTATTTGCTTTTTCCAGCCCGCAATTTCAGCGGCGACACCTGTATACTTACCATAGAATTTGAGGGGATTATCTACACAGACAATTTGTATTATGTTGAAGTAGCGTCGATTAGCGAAAGCCTTTACAAATACTTCTCCACCCTCAACAACTATTACAACACGCAAAACAACCCCTTCACAGAGCCGGTACAGGTTTTTACCAACATCAGAGGAGGGTTGGGTATTTTTGGTGCAAAAAACAAGAAAGTGCAACCGATTGATAATTTTTGGTAATAAAAAGTGGTGTGGGTTGCTAATCGACACAATATCAATGATATATCAGGGCTTTTGGGTTGGGCTCTAATTCTGAAATAGTTTCCGTATAAACTCCTCGTTGTGCGATTTTGCAAGCGATTGGCGTATGGCATTGCGGTTTTCGGGTTTGTACCAGAAAAACATGCGGTTTTGCTCGCGTTTTTCGTTGGGGTGGCGCGCTACAAACACTTTTTCCATTGTCGCCGGATTGTAGCCGGTGTAGTACATCTCGGTTGAGAGTGTCATTGGGGTAGGTGTAAAATCCTGAATTTGTTCCAATCGGTAGCCAAGCCCTTTCATGGTTACGGCAAGTTGTGCCATGTCGCGCAAAGTGCAAGATGGGTGCGAGGAAATGAAATACGGCACAAGTTGTTGGTTTAGCCCGTTGCGGCGGCAGATGTCGTCGAAACGCCGCTTGATGTCGCCAAACAGTTTGAAAGATGGTTTTCGCATACATTGCAGCACTTTTTCGGATGTGTGTTCGGGAGCGACTTTCAATCTTCCCGACACATGTTTGCGTACAACGTTTTCCCAGTAGCGGTAGCCTGCATTCTGTTCTGTAAAGAGGTCATAGCGTATGCCGCTGCCTATAAACAGGTGCCTAACTCCCTTTACAGCCGCTGCTTTGTCGCAAAGTTCTATAAGCGGAGTATGGTCGCTGTCGAGGTTTTTGCAATGGGTGGGGTGTATGCACGAGTAACGGCTGCATTTGCGGCATAGTTCCTTATTTTTGCCCCCCATGCGGTACATATTGGCGGAAGGACCGCCCAAGTCGGTTATAACTCCCTTGAAATCAGGTTTTTGTGTTAGGAGTTTAATCTCTTCCAGCACCGATTTTTCGCTTCTGCTCACCACCTGCTTGCCTTGGTGAGCCGATATTGTGCAGAACGAACATCCTCCGAAACAGCCGCGATGGGTGTTTACAGAGAATTTTATCATCTCGAAAGCGGGTATTGCTCCGCGTCTGGCGTATTTGGGATGTGGCTGGCGCATATATGGCAGGTCGAAACTGTGGTCGATGTCGGCTTGGCTGAAAGGCTCGTCGGGAGGATTCACCACAACACATTTCCCGCCAACGGCCTGTATAATACGGCTTGCCTCTATCTTGTTGCTTTCCAGCTCTATATGGTGAAAATTCTGTGCCTGTTTGAACTTGTCTTTCAGACATGCCTCATGTGGGTGCAGTTTTATTGTGTCGCCGTCGTAGTCGGGCAGGGTGGTGGATATGTAGCCAATTTGCGGAAGCTTGCGCATATCCTCTATGCTTTTCCCGTCGCGGAGGCCTTCGGCAATCTGCACCATTATTTTTTCTCCCATGCCATACACAAGCAGGTCGGCCGGGATTTCGGACAGTATTGATGGTTTCAGCGTGTCGCTCCAGTAGTCGTAGTGCGAAAAACGCCGCATGGAGGCTTCTATGCCGCCTATCACAACTGGGGTGTCGGGGAAAATCTGTTTCAGAATTCGTGTGTACACGTATGTAGCGTAGTCGGGACGGAACCCTGCCTGTCCTCCCGGGGTGTAGGCGTCGTTGGTACGCATACGACGGGCGGCGGTGTAGTGGTTCACCATGCTGTCCATGCAGCCCGAGGTTACGCCGAAATAGAGTCGTGGCCTGCCTAATTTGCGGAAATCGCGCAGGTCGTCGCGCCAGTTGGGCTGGGGCAAGATGGCCACACGGAATCCTGCCGCCTCAAGGCAACGTCCTATCACGGCATGGCCGAAACTGGGATGATCTACGTAGGCGTCGCCGGACACCATTATCACATCCACATAGTCCCAGCCAAGGCGTTTCAGCTCGTCGGCAGTTATTGGCAGAAATCCGCTCATTTTTATTTATATGAAAAAGGGCTATCAGCCGACAGCCCTTTTAATTGTTATTAGTTGTGTTGGTTATTTCATGTATTTCAGTCCCGGAAGCTCTATTCCCGAGAGGAATTCGAGCATGGCACCGCCGCCTGTGGAGATGAACGACAGTTTGTCGGTCATATTGAGTTGTTGCAGAGCCGAGATGGAGTCGCCGCCGCCGGCCACGGAGAAAGCACCGTTTTGTGTAGCTTCGGCCACTGCTTCGGCCACGCCGAAAGTGCCTTTGGCAAAGTTGGGCATCTCGAACACGCCCATAGGACCGTTCCACAGTATTGTCTGCGATTTCAGTATCACCTCGCGGAAAAGCTCTATGCTCTCGGAGCCGCAGTCTACAGCTTCCCAGTCATCAGGAATTTCGTCGCCTTTCACCAATTGGGTGTTCGCGTCGTTGCTGAATTCGTCCACAACTATGCAATCTATTGGTAAATAGAGGTTTACGTTGTGTTTTTTCATTTTCTCCACAAGGTCAAGAGCAACGTCGAGTTTGTCGTCCTCGTGTATGGATTTGCCAATTTTTCCGCCCATGGCTTTGGTGAAGGTGTAACGCATACCGCCGCCAATAATCATGTTATCAACCTTTGGAATAAGGTTTTCGAGCACGTCGATTTTGCTGGAAATTTTGGAGCCGCCGATGATGGCTGTGAAAGGGCGTTTTGGGGTGCCAAGCAGGTAGCTGAGGTTCTCCACTTCACGTTCCATCAGGAATCCAAAATAGTGATTGTCGGGGAACAGTTCGGCCAGCAATGATACCGAAGCGTGGTCGCGGTGTACTGTGCCGAAAGCGTTGTTTACGTAAGCGTCGCCCAGTTTGGCAAGCTCTTTGGCAAATTCCATGTCGCCGTCGGTCTCGCCTTTGTAGAAACGTATGTTCTCAAGCAACATTACATCGCCGTTTTTCATATTGTTTACCATATTGGTAACTTCCTCGCCAAGAAGCGATTGTGTAAACAGTACTTCCTTTCCAATGATTTCGGAGATGCGTTTGGCGACGTTTTTCAGCGAGTATTTTTCGTCGAAAGCTCCCTTTGGACGGCCAAGGTGCGACATAATGATGGTTTTTGCACCGTCGTTGATAAGTTTTTGCATTGTGGGAAACGACTTCCGTATGCGGGTGTCGTCGGTTATGTTGCCGTTTTCATCGGTGGGTACGTTGAAATCCACGCGCAACAGCACTCTTTGCCCTTCGAAGTTTTCGTCTTTAAGACATTTCATGATTCATCTGTTTTTTGTGGAATTATTTATGAATTAAAAAGGACTTCAAAGCAGTTTATTTCTAACTTTAAAATCCTTTGTTTATTTGCTATTACATTATCTGTTTTTTCAAATATGTTGAAATGCCTGACATGCTTTCAAATAGCCTTAAACAGAACAATTCAACAACTAAACAGTTCAACAATTCAACATACTATATACTATGCATGTTCTTCTTCAGGGTTGTGTACAGCCATGCCAATGTACAGCGCCGACAGCATTGCGAAAACGTATGCTTGGATGAAAGCTACAAGGCATTCCAAAGCGCTGATAAACAGACTGAAGATTATGGACACGGGCGATACGCCGAATCCTACGCCGGCCGACATTGTGTTTCCGAAAATGAATATCAGGAAAATGAAGCCGAGGGTAACTATGTGTCCTGCGGTGATGTTGGCAAACAGTCGGACCATAAGCACGAAAGGCTTGGTAAACATACCTACAAACTCTACCAAAGGCATTATGGGAATTGGGATTTTTAACCACCAAGGCACGCCCGGAGTATTGAAAATGTCTTTCCAGTAGTGTTTGTTGCCCGAAAAAGTGGTGATGAAGAATGTAATTATTGCCAGAACGCCGGTTACAGCTATGTTTCCTGTTACGTTTACGCCACCCGGGAAGAAAGGTACAAGACCTAAAATGTTACACAAGAAAATGAAAAGGAAAAGAGTGAGTATGTAAGGCAGGTAGCGTTGGTAGTGCTTTTCGCCAATGATGGGAATCACTACGCCGTCGCGGATAAACAGGATGAGAATTTCCATAAGCGACTGCAATCCCTTCGGGGCTTTGCCTGCATTTTTTATGCAACTGCGTTTCACTCCGAATAGTAGCAATAGCAGAATCAGGGAGGCAATCATAACCGAAACAGCCACTTTTGTGATGGAAAAATCCAAAGGTTTCACGAAAGCACCGGACTCATCCACTTCAGGCTTGCCGTTCTCGTCGGCGTAGACTATCTCTTGGGCTTCGGTGCCGCCACCGACAAGGGTGTATCCTTTGTAGGCTTCTTCGCCGTGGTGAAACTTTGAGGACATAAACACGTCAAGTTTGCCTTCTTTTGTGTTGTAAAGAATTATTGGCAACGGAATGGAAATATGTTTTTCGTTTGGTAAGGTCATTATATGCCATTCGTGAGCGTCGGAGATGTGTTCTATAATTTCGGCACCCGGGTTAAATTCCTTATTGGCGTTTTCTTCTTTTGTGGCAGATGTAGATGTAGTGTCGTTTTCGGCCAAGGCGAAATTTGTTGCCAGTGTTAGTGCGCAAAATGCGGCGATAAATACTTTAATTCGCATATAATCAAGTTTTTATTTCTCTGTTTTATGTTTTTGTCGGTTTGGCAAATATACATTATTTTTTGATACGTTACAAAAAAATTATTTGTTTGTTTGATTTTTGTCGTCGATAAAATCAAAAATATCGGTTTGTGGGGCGACAAAAAGGTTCAGCTGATTTTCGATAGGAAGATCTCCCATGTCGTTTTTTAACCTTTGTAACTCGTTGTGAAGCAACTGTTTTGCAATTAAACTCTTAGAAGTTTTTTTTACCAGTGCGTAATATCTCAAAATTTCGTAGTCTCGCTCCGAAATGCTGAATGCTACACGGTGCCGTTTGCTTTTGTTGTTTTTGTTTCCGCTAACTGACATTTTCGACATATTAAAAAATATCGCCAAAAATACTGCTTTTTTAGTAAATAGGACGGGTTTCCAACTTTGTTTATCAACAAAAGTTTAATGATAATTTTGTAAAATATTAGTAATTAGTAGGTTGTGTCAGAGAAAAGTTTTTTGTAATAGCTGTATAGATTTGAAAAATAGCAGAATATATTTTGGAAAAACACGAAAAAACTTTCATATAAATTGGAATGGAGCATCACTTTTTTTGCAAAAAATGTTGTTTATGGCAAAAAAAACTGTCAATGTCGTTTTTTTTTCTTATCTTTGCAACCGCACTTTCGTTTGTGCCGAAGTGGTGCATTTTTACCATTTTTGCAAACGGAAATACCTGGTAATTAGATATTTGTAGTTATGTATTTTTGATATGCGTAAGTTAATATCGATTGTTTTTTATATTATTGTGTATCAAAAAAAATCTACAAGTGTCTATTTGAATAAGAACCCCGAAAGCCTTTTGTGGCATGGGAAAAGATAAAAGTTTGAAGAATAACAACAATAACGATTAAGGATATGAACAAGGGAATTGTAAAAATCTTTGTCACACTCGCCGTATTAGGTTTCTATACGGGCAAAGCCAATGCACAGGGTGTTGGTGGTATATCCACCGTGCCTTACTATTGCGACTTCGAAAATGCTGTAGAGCGTTCGCAATGGATATTTCGCAATGGTAACCAACCGAACAAATGGTATATCGACACAGCTACCAACAACGGAGGACGGTACAGTATGTATATCTCTCAAGACGGTGGACTGAAAAATGAATATAACAACTCCGCAGCAAGTTATGTTTGGGCTTACAGGCAGATTGCTATTCAGCAGGGACTGTACAACATTTCATACGATTGGAGAGCACAGGGATACTCCTCTGCACATTATATGCGTGCATATCTCGTACTCCAATCACAGTTTACAGGAGCCGCTGGCAGTTCTACCGGTTTCCAAACCACAGGACAACCCAACGGCTGGATTCCAATAAACTCCACATATCCCACCGGTGCCATTATGAACAACCAGAGTACATGGCAGAATGTTTATATAGGTAATGTGTCGGTACCAACAACAGGAACGTATTACCTTGTTTTCGGCTGGGTCAATACTTCGGCGTCGGCTTCGGGCGTTCAGCCTCCGGCTGCTGTGGACAACATACAAATAACTACAGCTACCTGTCCTCGTCCCGACAACCTTAATGTTAGGGCGACTTCGGCTACAGGTAATGCCTCTGCCTCATGGTTAGAAACAGGCAATGCCACACAATGGATATTGGAATATAGCACATCATCGAGTTTCAGCCGTTCACGCATAATAAATGTCCATTCTGCCAATTCAATACGTCAAGGTAACGTTATAACATACAGTGCATTATCGGGATTTCAGCCATATACGGCATATTATTTCCGTGTTCGGGCAGTGTGCGACACAAACACGGGCAGCGGTGACACATCTATGACATCTATCGTGTGCAATTTCCGTTTTTGCCCCAGCACAGTTGGGTGCATTGATTTTACAAATCTTACGGGGCCAGATGTGTTGTGTACCTATGGCACATCGAACAATTATGGAAGTTGGAGTCCAACAAATCAAAACAATACAGGTCCTTATCATAATCAGGGAATACGCAATCCGGGAGCAGGACACGGCAATGGCAATAATGCCGGCGCGTCGCATACAATATGTACCGACCTTTTTGAAAAAGACTCGCTTACCAATTATCAGTTATCCACTATACCACCGGGGGAGTGTGCCTCTGTAATGTTGGGTTGTCGTTATGGTACGTATCTATGTCAGGCAACGGCATATAGTTTCCATGTGGATACTACAGTGGCTGATATTGCTCTTGTTAATTATGCTGTGGTTCTGGTGAACCCGGGGCATGGCGCAAATCAGAGTCCACGTTTCATATTTGAAATATTGGATACAAACAATAATGTGATAGACCCATCTTGTGGCTACTCCAACATAGATGCCACACAGGCTGCACAGACATGGAATAGGGGTATTTCGTTTGGTAGCTATCCGGTTTATTGGAAAGACTGGACGCCAGTGGGTTTGGATTTGTCTCCATATCATGGGCAGACCATAGTAATACGCATTACGGTATTTGCTTGTGGAGCAGGTGCCAACAACCATTCTGGTTATATGTACTACACATTAGGTTGCACCAAGGCCCGTATCACGTCAACAACTTGCGGTGGTGGTAGCCAATCAACCTCTCTTACAGCACCTTCGGGTTTCAACTACCGTTGGTACACAGGGCAAAATCCTAACCAGACCATATCTACAGCACAAACGGTTACCGTGCAACTCGACAGTACTATGTACTACTGCGAAGTTTCGTTTGTGGACAATGCTTCCTGTAGTTTCACAATGTCCACCCTTGCTACATTGCGTTATCCTAAAGCAAACTTCACGGGTACAACATCCACCGACAGCTGTATATACCGTCTTCGTTTGAGGAATTTAAGCCACATAACCAATGACCCCAATGTGGATACAATAAATATTGGTCCGTGCGAGAGTTTCTTCTGGGATTTTGGCAATGGTCAGACGTCCACAGCCGAAAATCCTACTGTAACGTATTCGCGTCCGGGTACATATACAGTGAAACTTATTGCTAAAATCAATGACGATGAGTGCGTCGATTCAATAGTAAAACGCTTTACTTTCCGTCCTCCGCTTACGAGCCATATTGTTGCTCCTCGTAGGGTATGTTACGGCGACACCGCCTTGCTGCGTGCCGCAACGCACAACTATGTGGAATACCGCTGGAGTACAGGTTATACGAGAGATTCGCTTTATGTGGTTCCCGATACCACTACGGTATATACCCTTGTGGCTCGCGACAGCATAGGCTGTATCGACAGTATGCGAGTAACAGTGGGCGTTACCGACTGCCATATATACGACACCACTTGCCGCAACGAACGTTATGTGGGCTACGGTTTCAACATACCAGCCTCCACTTTGCGAAATTTCGCCGACACCACTGTTGTGTTTGAACGTCATGTGCGCTCCTACTTCGGAGTGGACAGCGTTACAACCCTGCACCTTATGATTTGGGATACCAACGAAGCAATGACCTACGACACATTCTGTTACGGCGATCCATACGTATTCTACGACATACCTCTTACACGCGGTGGAGTTTATTCTAAGCGTTTCACCAACCAACACGGTTGCGATAGCATAATATACCTCGACCTGCATGAGTTGCCGCGTCCAACATTGGAACTTTTCCACAGCTATGTGCCATGTTTCTATTATCCAATAACACTGATAGCCCGCAAAACCGGTGATTGGATACGTTGGTCGTCGTCGCCAATTGACACATCAATGTCTGGATACGAAACACAGGATACTTTGGTGGTGAAACCTCACGAGCGTACCATATACACCGCTGTTACAGGTTTGAATGGCTACGAATGTACAACTACTGCAAGTACCATCGTTAATATCGAAAATGAACTCAAAGCCTATATACACACTTCTTCCGACGTTGCCAACTACGACCAAATGCAGGTTGTGTTCTACGACCGCAGTATTGGAAATACCGACCGCAAATGGTTTTTGAGGGATTTCAACCGTCCAGTAGGTACAGGCGAGAATTATATTTACACATTCGACCCAAGAGAGGATTCGGTGAACATTATACTTGTGGCCTACATAGAAGGAACAAGATGTTACGATACCACAAGTGTTACCATACCTTTGTTCAAGGACGGGATTTGGGTTCCATCTGCCTTTACTCCCGATGAATCGGAAAACAATGGTTTTATTATACAAGGTATAGAAGTCTCGGAATATGAAATAAATATCTACAACCGCAACGGTTACAGAGTGTTTACTTCGAACGACATAAACGAAAGCTGGAATGGCGGTTTGAATAACGACAGGTCGAAACCGTGCAACCAAGGCAATTACTCTTACAGGGTTGTTTACAAATCTGTTTCGCAGCCCGACAGAACGTTTACAAAGGTTGGTTCGGTGTTGCTGTTGCGTTAAAACGAATTTTATAATCAAGGTTCAATAGATGTTGGAGCCTCGTCCCAAAGACGGGGCTCCTTTTTTATGTTAAAAACTCGCCGAACCTGCTAAGTGTCGGAAAAAAGTCGTATTTTTGCAAAAAAATATTGTATATGGAATTACTTGCAACAGAAAATGTAGAAAAAAGCTACTCAGGATATAAGGCTTTGGACGATGTTAGCATAAGCGCACGCGAAGGCACTGTTCTGGGACTGCTTGGCCCCAATGGTGCGGGCAAGACAACCCTGATACGCATAATAAACCAAATTACCGCTCCCGACAGTGGCTGTGTGCTTTTCGGCGGAGAAAGACTGTCGCAGAAGCATATTTCGCAGATAGGTTACCTTCCCGAGGAACGAGGTTTGTACAAGAAAATGAAGGTCGGGGAACAAGCTATGTATCTTGCACGTTTGAAAGGACTTACAAAGTATGATGCTGAAAAACGCCTACGGCAGTGGTTCGAGCGTTTCGAAATACAGGATTGGTGGAACAAAAAAGTGGAGGAGCTCTCGAAAGGCATGCAGCAAAAGGTGCAGTTCATCGTTACGGTGCTGCACGAGCCAAGACTGCTTATCTTCGACGAGCCGTTCAGCGGTTTCGACCCCATCAACGCCAATTTGCTGAAAGAGGAGATACTGAGGTTGAAAAACAACGGTGCCACAGTGGTTTTCTCCACACACAACATGGCTTCGGTGGAGGAAATCTGCGATGATATAGTGCTGATAAACAAGTCGAGAGTAGTGCTGTCGGGCAGGGTGAACAACATCAAAAACTCTTTCCGTAAAAACATTTTCGATGTGCGCTGTCGAAAGACCGACGGAGAGATAGCTTTTGCCTACGGCATTTCGGTGCTTTCTCAGACCGCCGACGAACTTAACACTTTCCTGAAACTGAAAATCGACAACACATTGTCGCCCAATGATTTGCTCCGCAGTTTGGTGGATAGGGTAGAGGTGCTGTCGTTTCAGGAGGTACTGCCGAGCATGAACGAGATTTTCATAGAGACAGTCACCAGCAATAACCAGAGTCAAACCGCTGAAAACAAGGAGGATATATGAACAAAATACTATTAGTAATACAAAGGGAATACCTTACAAGGGTAAAAAAGAAATCCTTCTGGATACTCACATTGTTGGTGCCGATTTTGCTTGTGGCACTATACGCAATTCCTATCTATCTGGCCACCAATTCGTTGGAAGTAACCCATGTGGCTGTGGTCGATGAAACGGGATTGTACAATGATTTTCGTTCGTCCGACAATGTTGTTTACCATTATATGGCTGACATTGACATTGCCCAAAAAGCCCTCGGGAAGGCCGACACAGTTGAAGCTATAGTGTATGTGCAAAAGCCTAAGTCGGGGATAGTGCCGACCGAAATATTTGTGTATTATTCCAAAGACGCTCCAAGTCCTTCGGTGAAAAGCGGCATAGACAAGCAAATGCAGGATATGCTGCGGAACAACATACTGCTTGATGTGTACAACATAAACCGCGAGGATTACGAAAAAATCACAAACACTTCGGTAAATTTGCATGTGCAGGACTTGGATACCGGCGAAAGTGATTTCAGCAGCATGAGAATGGTGATAGCTTTTGTGCTGTCGTTGCTTATATATATGGCTATATTTATATTCGGCTCTCAGGTTATGCGTGGCGTGATGGAGGAAAAGACCAATCGCATTGTGGAAGTGCTGGTGTCGTCGCTCAAACCGTTCCAGCTTATGATGGGCAAGGTGGTTGGCGTGGCCTTGGTTGGACTTACGCAGTTTGTGCTGTGGATAGTGCTTTCGGGTAGTATAATAACGGCTTTCACTATTGCCAACGCCGACACTTTCGACAAAGCGCGTCAGCAGGAGCAGATAGATATGCTTAAATCGAGAGGCGTGTCGGTAGAGCAGATAGCTGCTGAAATGTCCGATACCGATATGCCCGATACCGATATGCAGACAGAGATGGTGCAGGGATTGTTACATATACAGTTTGGAGTAATAGCAGTAGCATTCTTGATATTATTCATACTCGGTTACCTGCTGTATTCCACGCTATTTGCCGCCGTGGGCGCCATTACCGAGAGCGAACAGGACAACTCGCAGTTTGTGTTGCCGCTCACCGTGCCGCTGTTGCTGGTGATAATACTCACGCCAACGCTTATAGAGGCTCCCAACGGCTCGTTGGCTATTTGGTTGTCCATGATACCTTTCACCTCGCCTGTGGCTATGATGGTGCGTGTGCCTTTTGGCGTGCCGATATGGCAAATAGCAGTGTCGGTGGGGATTCTTGCACTTACCATACTGCTTACTGTATGGGTTGCGGCCAAGATTTACCGCACGGGAATTTTGCTATACGGCAAAAAGATTACATATAAGGAATTGTGGAAGTGGTTGAGATTCAATAATTAATATGAAGAAACTGACCATGGACGAGCTCAACCGAATAAGTGTTGGGCAATACAAGCAAGCAGAAAAGACACCGATAGTTGTTGTGCTGGATAACGTGCGGAGTATGAATAATATAGGTTCGGTTTTCCGCACTGCCGACGCTTTCCGTATCGAAAATATTTACCTTTGTGGGATAACCGCCACGCCGCCGCACCGCGACATACATAAGACAGCCCTCGGCGCCGAGGATTCGGTGGATTGGGAGTATTTTGAAAACACTCTCGACTGCGTGAAACGGCTTCGAGCAGATGATTGCAAGATTTTTTCAGTTGAGCAGGTGGAAGGTAGCGTTAAGCTGAACGCTTTTACTCCCGAAAAAGATGGGAAAATCGCCGTTATTTTCGGTAACGAGATAGACGGCGTGGCACAAGAAGTGGTGGATGCCTGCGACGGCTGTATAGAGATACCGCAGTTCGGAACCAAACACTCGCTCAACGTGTCGGTAACGGCAGGGATAGTGCTTTGGGACTTGTTTTCAAAAATGAAGTTATGATAGAGACAGCACAGAAACCTCAAAAAGCAATACTGGTGAGCGTCTGCACGCAGAACACCACAATGGAACGTACCAACGAATATCTTGCCGAACTTGCTTTCCTGCTGGAGACGGCAGGAGGCGAGTGCGTTAAGACATTCATTCAGAAACTGGAGCGTCCCGACGTGCGTACATACGTTGGCAAAGGCAAGCTGGAGGAAGTTAAGGAAGCTGTGGACGCCTTGGAGGTGGATTTCGTGATTTTCGACGACGAACTATCTCCCTCGCAGTTGCGAAATCTTGAAAAAGAGCTGAAAGTGAGGATATTAGACCGAACCACGTTAATACTCGACATTTTTGCCAAACGCGCCCGCACCTCAATAGCCCGCACGCAGGTGGAACTGGCTCAGTATCAGTATATGTTGCCGCGACTTACCCGAATGTGGACGCACCTCGAACGTCAGCGAGGCGGCATAGGTATGCGCGGACCCGGCGAGACGCAGATAGAGACCGACCGCCGTATCATCACCGAAAAGATAGTGCTGCTGAAGGAAAAACTGGCGTCCATCGACAAACAGAAAACGTTGCAGCGCAAGAACAGGGAAAGTCTTGTGCGTGTGGCACTTGTGGGTTATACCAACGTCGGCAAGTCCACACTGATGAACCTGCTGAGCAAGTCCGATGTGTTTGCCGAGAACAAGCTCTTTGCCACTTTGGACACCACTGTGCGCAAGGTGGTGATAGAAAACCTGCCGTTCCTTTTGACCGACACCGTGGGTTTTATTCGCAAACTGCCGCATAGCTTGGTGGAGTCGTTCAAATCCACCCTCGACGAGGTGCGCGAGGCCGACATGCTGATACATGTGGTGGATATTTCGCACCGCGACTACGAGGAACAGATAAACGAAGTGAACAAAACCCTTGCCGAGATAGACGCCAACGACAAGCCTACCATTATGGTGTTCAACAAAACCGACGCCTACACTTTCGAGGAGAAAGACCCCGACGACCTTACGCCGATGACCAAGGCGAACAACACCCTTGAGATGTTGCAGAACATCTGGCTTGCCAAGGACAACGAGAATACCATTTTCATCTCCGCCAAAAACAAGCAGAACATCGACAAACTAAGGCAATTGATGTACGAGCGTATCAAACGCATACACGCCATCCGCTACCCGTACAACAATTTTTTGTACTGATTTTTGGATTATTCTTGATGTGATTTCGTACAGTGGAGTGAGCGTAAAATAGCAAAAACTGCACGATAGAGCGAGCAATTTAAGGCGACACGCCTGTTCTTTATTTGCCTGATATACCTCACATTAGCATGTGAGGTTATTGAGAGTTTGCCTCTCCGAGGCAATTTATAGAAGCCCCCTTAAGTATTATGAACCTTGGAATTGCGAGTTACTATAGCAAATTGTGCTGGATGACAAAGCCAAGGCACATGATTTTTCCGTTGCAGGTGGCTTGCATTCAGTAGATGGTGCGTTGGAGTTTCTTTACATTTTGTTTTAATCGCGACACGGCTATAAAAGCGTAAATGCTGATGGCGGCTATAATTGTCATGAACAGCATATGCCCCAATAAGAAAAGTAATACCGTTTTCATAGGTGTTTTTTATTTGTTGATGGATTGCAAAATTACATTTTTTCGCCGTTCGGAAAAAAAATTCCGTATGTCGTGAAAAGTTAGTATTTTTGCAGTGGAATAATCGCATAAAAGAAATATGGAAATGCCTGGAATTCATTCAACACGTCATATCCACTGGGCCATAGCCTTGGTGCCTTTTGCAGTGCTTGTGTCGTTGCAGATTTTGGTTATCAAGGTGTTCGGCTCCGACGCCCTCGACGGCGCCAGTCAGACGGCGCTGCTGTTTTCGGCGGGAGTGGCGGTGGCAATAGCCATGATCGGCTACAAAGTGCCGTGGAAAAGCATAGACGGAGCTATTGCCGACAACGTAAAGACCGTAGGTCCTGCAATACTTATTCTTTTCCTTATCGGAGCGGTGTCGGCCAGCTGGATGCTCAGCGGCGTGGTGCCGACATTGATTTATTACGGCATGAAAATTGTCGGTCCGTCGGTGTTTTTGTTCCTCGCCTGTCTGATATGCGCGTTGGTGTCCATAGTTACCGGCAGTTCGTGGACCACCATAGCCACCATAGGCATAGCGCTTATGGGCATTGGCACGGCGCACGGCTATTCCGTAGGCTGGACTGCAGGGGCTATCATCTCGGGAGCATATTTCGGCGACAAGATTTCGCCGCTCTCCGACACCACGGTGCTGGCTTCGTCGGTGGGCGAAGTGCCGCTGTTTACCCACATACGCTATATGCTTATCACCACGGTGCCTTCGTTTGTAATAACTTTGACGATATTCCTCGTGGTAAGTCTGTGCCACACCTCGGGCGACGCTGAGCAGTCGTCGAACATCGCCGAGGGATTGCAGAATGTCTTTACCATAAGTCCGTGGCTGCTGATAGTGCCTGTCGTTACCGGAGTTCTGATAGCCTTTCGGTTGTCCGCGACAATAGTGCTTTTCCTTTCGGCTCTTATTGCGGGATTGGCAATGTTTCTTTTCCAACCCGACATTGTGAGCCATGTAGGGGAGGGGAACGACTTCCGTGGACTGATGATGACCTACTACGGCGGCACCACCCTCGACACAGGCAGCGAAGTACTTACCAACCTTGTGCAGACGCGCGGCATGAGGGGCATGCTGAGCACCGTTTTCCTTATCTTCTGCGCCGCGGCTTTCGGCGGAGCGCTGTCGGGCACGGGCATGATACAGAGCATAACGTCGGCTTTGGCGGGAGGCATTAGCGGACGCCGGTCTCTGGTGTCGTCGACGGTGGCTACGGGACTGTTTTCCAATATGGTAACCGGCGACCAGTATCTTAGCATAGTGCTAACGGGCAATATCTTCATAAATCTCTACAAGGAAAAAGGCTACGAAGGCCGCTTGCTGAGTCGTAGCACCGAAGACTCCGCCACCGTTACCTCGGTGCTTGTGCCGTGGAACACCTGCGGCATGACACAGAGCGTGGTGCTGAAAGTCCCCACGATAGATTACCTGCCGTATTGTTTTTTCAATATCGTCTCGCCGCTGATGTCCATCACCATTGCCATGCTGGGGTACAAGATATTCCGGAGGGAGGAGGAGCGGACAGTTTAAGAGGAAAAAGAGGCTATTTCTTACGATTAGTCAAAAATATTTTCTTATGTCGCAAAAAAAGCGTATCTTTGCAACCGCAAAAAAACTGATGATACATTATAATTTAATAATAATCAAACCATGAGCATAATCAAACCTTTCAAGGGCTTTCGCCCGCCCGTCGACATAGTCGAAAAACTGGCTTCACGTCCCTACGACGTACTGAACTCCGAAGAGGCTCGCGTTGAGTGCGAGGGCAATCCCTACAGCCTCCTCCACGTGACCAAAGCCGAAATTGACCTTCCCAAAGGCACCGACGAACACTCGCCCGAAGTGTACCTGCAGGTGGTTAAAAACTACAACCTTTTCAAGGACCTCGGATGGCTTGTGAAAGATGAAGAGGAAAAACTCTACATCTATGCCCAGAGCATGAACCCCACCGCCGCCGACGCCAAATGGCAGTACGGCATTGTGGCCTGCGCCTATAGCGAGGACTATGTGAACAAAGTCATCAAAAAACACGAGCTCACCCGCAAGGACAAAGAGGAAGACCGTATGAAACACGTGCGTATCACCAACGCCAATGTGGAACCTGTGTTCTTCGCTTATCCCGCCATAGCCCGTATCGACGAGATTGTGGCCGGCATCACCGCCAAAAAGCCCATCTACGACTTTGTTGCCAAGGAAGACGGCTTCGGCCATCGTTTCTGGGTTATCGACGACAAAGCCACCATAGCCGAACTCGTTGATATTTTCGACAAACAGGTTCCCGCCATGTACATCGCCGACGGTCACCACCGCAGCGCCGCCGCAGCCCTCGTGGGACAGGAAAAGAAAGAACAGAACCCCAAACATACCGGCAAAGAAGAGTACAACTACTTCATGACCGTGATATTCCCCGACAACCAGCTCAACGTTATCGACTACAACCGCGTTGTTAAGGACCTCAACGGCCTCAGCAAGGAACAGTTCATCGCCGCCGTTGGCGAAAACTACGACCTTCAGGACATGGGCACCGAAATTTACAAACCAGCCAAGCTGCACGAACACAGCATGTATCTCGACGGACATTGGTACAAAATGACCGCCAAGCCCGGCACCTACAACGACAACGACCCCATCGGAGTGCTCGATGTTACCATCCTCAGCAACCTTGTTTTGGACAAAGTATTGGGTATCAAAGACCTGCGTACCGACAAACGTATCGATTTCGTCGGCGGTATCCGCGGACTGGGCGAACTGAAACGTCGCGTGGACAACGGCGAAATGAAAGTGGCTTTCGCTCTTTATCCCGTTTCCATGAAACAGATTATCGACATTGCCGACACCGGCAACATAATGCCCCCGAAGACCACTTGGTTCGAGCCGAAACTGCGTTCGGGACTTGTTATTCACGAACTTTGCTGAAGTTTTATTGAATTATAAACCAAAGAGCCGACACTTTTACCGAGTATTCGGCTCTTTTTTAAGCCTTTGAAACTATGATATTTATTGACGATAATACAGCACTTTACGCTAATGCTTACGCCGAAAATTTGGCAAAAGTACAATACCAGAAAGACTCTTTGAAAGAAGTTTTACATTCCGACATTAAAAATGTGGAGTCGGTGAGTGATGTTTTCAACTTTTTAGGAACGATATTTAAAACGCTGATAGAAGGCGGGATACCATTTCTGCTGAAATTAGCGGGAGCTCTTTTCATTCTGTGGATTGGAATGAAGCTTGTGAAACGGCTCAAGAATTCCATTGTGAAGATGATGGACAAACGCAATATCGACAAGTCGCTGACGGGTTTCCTGTCGTCGTTTGTTGATGTTCTGCTGAAAGTCCTTCTCGTGATAATGGTGATGGACATCATCGGCATCAAAGCCACATCGTTCATAGCCATACTGGGAGCTGCCGGACTTGCTGTCGGCTTTGCCCTGCAAGGGACTTTGCAGAACTTTGCCGGTGGTGTTATCATATTGATAATGAAACCGTTTAAAGTAGGTGACTACATAGCCACCGCAGGTTACGAGGGTATTGTGAAGGAAATACGCATTTTCAACACTTTCCTCACCACTTTCGACAACCAGTGTATAATATTGCCCAACACCGACCTCGCCACCAAGTCGCTGATAAACTACACCCGCGAGCAATACCGCCGCGTGGACATCAATGTAGGCATCTGCTACGGACAGTCGGTGGAGAACGCCCGCAATACCATGCTTGAGCTTGCCAACGCCGACCCAAAGGTGATTAACAACATCAAACCTACCAAGGTGGTGTGCAAGGCCATGGCCGACAGCTCGGTGGACATCTGCCTGTGGGCGTGGGTTAATCAGGAGGACTATTGGGAAGTGTTCTTCCGTCTCAACGAACAGGTTTACAGTACTTTCACCGAAAAGGGCATAGAAATAGCCTTCCCGCAGGTGCAGGTGCACATGTCGAAAGACTGATTTTGCTAAATATCAATTACATAGATAGTTATGCGAGGCTCTTGTCTGATATTTAAAATAGTTGTGCTGTTGTTTACAGCCGCTGTTCTGATACCGGCCAAGAGCCTTTCTCAAAGCCGTTTCCGCGACTGGGGTTATGTGTCGTTCGGTATCGACGGCGGTATGGTAATCCCCAACGAGCCTTCCGATAGTCCCGTGCTCGGAGACGTGGGCGTGGCGGGGTTTAATGTGGGTGTGGGAGCACGCATGGTCGGTACGGAGTACTGGAAAAATTACTGGAACAATCCGTATTTCGGCATTAAAATGGGCTATGAGCATATAACAAGCACCCTCGTCGGCGAACGTTTTTCGCTTGGAGCATCGCTCGAAATGCCTTTCTTCCGTAGTGCACGCAGGGGGCTTGGCGCTTTCTTCGATTTTGGATTTTCTTATCTTACAAATACTTACGACTCGGTGTCCAATCCCGACAACCTGTTTATCGGTTCCCATCTTAACGCACTTATCTCCCTCGGTTTTTGTGCGAACTGGCAAGTGGGCAAACGTACCACGCTGTACTCGCAGCTGGCGTTCTCGCATTCGTCGAACGGCACGGTGCAGCTGCCAAACAAAGGTATCAACATCGCCCGGCTGGAAGTGGGTGCCAAGGTAAATTTCGCCGAACTCAGGCATCTGCTACCATGTTGTACTGTAGGTTATGATGACACCGTGGAAAACGGCACGAAGAACAGGCTGTTTATAAATGTCTCGCCTGTTTACAACTCGTCGCGCAAGACGTGGGAACATTATTTCTCCGCCAGTGCGTCGATAGGCTACAGGCGTAAGTTCCACCCGTGTTTCGCCTACGGCGCAGGAGTGGATTTCATGTACGACGCTTCGTTGGAGCAGGCACACGAGCCACATTCCATCACCAACGATTTCGCGGTGTCGGGCTATGGTCTGCTGGAGGCGTATTGGGGACGTTTTTCGTTGCGCGGGGCCGTGGGGTATTACGCATGGCGAGGGTGCGACTTTACCATGCCTTTCTACGAAAGGATAGGTGTGTATTATTCCTTCGGCAACCGTATGCGGCAGTACGTGGGTGCCTCCATCAAGGCACATGCCGCCCATGCCCAGTTCCTCGAATGGACATACGGGATAGAGATATTTAATTGGTAATTAGTAAATAAGAAGATTTTTACGACAGATTAGTGATTTCATATTAGTTCATCCTAAAATACAAACCACATCTCCGTGGCACAGTTTTTGCCGTGTTTTAAATGAGAGCAAAAATATATTTGTTTTAATGGAATAAAAAACGTATTTTTGTAGCTTGTTTTTTCGTGTGGAAAAGCAAAGATTAATTATTGTAGAATATTGTAACATAGAAATATAGATATACGAAATGGCAAATTTTTTATCGAAGATTTTTGGAAATAAGTCCCAACGCGACTTGAAAGAGGTTATGCCTTTGGTGAACAAGGCAAAAGAAGCCTACGAGACAATAAAAAACCTTACCAACGACGAACTGCGTGCCAAAACCGCCGAGTTCCGCGACAAGATACAGGCTGCAATCGCCGATGAAGAGGCCGAATTGGCACAACTGCGAGAGCGTATCGAGAATGAGTACGATATGCCGGTTGAAGAAAAGCAGGAGCTATACAAACGTATCGAAATCCTTGAAAAAGATTCCTACGACAAAACGCAGGAAATACTGCTCGAAATACTGCCCGAGGCTTTTGCTGTTGTAAAGGACACAGCAAGGCGTTTTGCCGAAAACGAGGAAGTGGAGGTGACCGCCACCGACCGCGACCGCGATATTTCCACTTACCGCGACAGCGTGAACATACGCGGCGACAAGGCATACTACAAAAATACTTGGTCTGCAGGCGGTAACATGATTACTTGGGACATGGTGCACTACGACGTGCAGCTTATAGGCGGTATTGTTCTGCACAACGGTAAGATTGCCGAGATGGCCACCGGTGAAGGTAAAACCCTTGTGGCAACGCTGCCCGTTTATCTCAACGCCCTGCCGGGCAAAGGCGTGCACGTGGTTACCGTGAACGACTATCTTGCCAAACGTGACTCCGAATGGATGGGAATGTTGTTCGAGTTCCACGGACTGAGAGTGGACTGCATAGACAAATACGAACCGCACTCGGAGGCACGTAAAAACGCCTATCTCGCCGACATTACCTACGGCACCAACAACGAATTCGGTTTCGACTACCTGCGCGACAATATGTCCCGTAACCCCGAAGAACTTGTGCAGCGTTCGCACAACTACGCCATTGTCGATGAGGTGGACTCGGTGCTTATCGACGACGCACGTACACCTCTTATTATCTCCGGTCCCACGCCCAAAGGCGACGATCAGGAGTTCGACCATTTCAAGCCGATTATTGAAAAACTGTACAACGCTCAGCGCAATATCGTTACCCAGTATTTGGCCGACGCCAAAAGACTCCTCACTTCGGGTAATCCGGAGGACGAGAAACGCGGTGGCGAACAGCTGTTGCGCGCTCACCGCGGTCTGCCAAAAAACAAGGCTCTTATCAAATTTCTCAGCGAACAGGGCATGAAAGCAATCCTGCTAAAGACCGAGAATTTCTACATGCAGGAGCAGAACAAGAACATGCATATCATCGACGACGAACTTTATTTCGTTATCGACGAAAAACAGCATACCAACGACCTTACGGAAAAGGGTATGTCGTTCCTTGCCTCTTTGGGCGAAGACCCCAAATTTTACCAACTCCCCGATGTGGGTTCTCAGATGGCCGAATTGGAGAAGGAAAACCTTTCCAAAGAGGAGAAACTTGCTCGCAAGGACGAGATTTTGAAAGATTTTGCCGCACAAAGCGACCGAGTGCACACTGTAAATCAGTTGCTTAAAGCATATACTCTTTTCGAAAAGGATGTGGAGTACGTAGTTATCGACAACAAGGTAAAAATTGTCGATGAGCAGACCGGTCGTATCATGGAAGGCCGTCGCTACTCCGATGGACTGCACCAGGCCATCGAAGCCAAGGAGAATGTGAAAGTGGAGGCCGCTACTCAGACCTACGCCACCATAACTTTGCAGAACTATTTCCGCATGTATAAGAAACTTGCAGGTATGACGGGTACCGCCGAAACCGAAGCAGGCGAGTTCTGGAATATCTACAAACTTGATGTGGTTGTTATTCCCACCAACAAACCCGTTATCCGTGAGGATATGGAGGACTTGGTTTACAAGACCAAACGCGAGAAATATCAGGCAGTTATCAACGAAATTGAGCGTATGCGCGACCTCGGACGTCCCGTGCTTGTGGGTACCACTTCGGTGGAGGTGTCCGAATTGCTCAGCAAAATGCTGAAAATGCGTCGCATACCTCACAATGTGCTGAACGCTAAACTGCATAAAAAGGAAGCTGACATTGTGGCAGAAGCCGGAGACGGTGTCAAGGAGGCTGGCGGTTTGGCCATCATAGGTACCGAACGTCACGAAAGCCGTCGTGTGGACCGTCAGTTGCGTGGTCGTGCCGGTCGTCAGGGCGATCCGGGAAGCTCGCTGTTCTTCGTATCCCTCGAAGACAACCTTATGCGTCTGTTCGGCTCCGAACGTATTGCCTCTATTATGGATCGCATGGGCTTGCAGGAGGGAGAGGTTATTCAGCACCGCATGATTACCAAATCCATCGAGCGCGCACAGAAAAAAGTGGAGGAGAACAACTTTGGCATACGTAAACGTCTTTTGGAATACGACGATGTGATGAACAACCAGCGTACTGTTATCTATAACAAACGCCGCAACGCTCTCTACGGCGACCGCCTGAGCATCGACATCTCCAATATGTTCTACGACACTTGCGAAATGCTGTATGCCCAGTTGCGCGATACTGGCGATGTAGAGGAGTTCAATATGGAGATACTGCGTGTGTTCGGTACAGAACTGCCTTTCTCAGAAAGAGAATTGCTCGACAGACGTGCCAACGAAATGGTTGATGAGATATACAATATCGTTTACACTTCGTACAAAGACCGTATGCAACGCCTTGCCGACCTTGCTTTCCCGTTCATCAAAAATGTGTATGAGAACACCCGTTACGAAAATGTGGCGTTCCCCATCACAGACGGCAAAAAAACTATGAATATAGTAACTCCCGTAAAAAAATCCTACGAGAACAAAGGCCGCGAAATAGCATTGTCCATTGAAAAGAACATCACCCTTGCCATTATCGACGAGCAGTGGAAAGAGCACCTGCGCGAACTCGACGACCTGAAACAGTCGGTGCAGAACGCTACATACGAGCAGAAAGACCCGCTGTTGATTTACAAATTCGAGTCATTCAACCTGTTTGAGAAAATGCTTCTCAGCATCAACCGCGAAATCTCGTCGTTCCTCAGCCGTGCTTCTTTGCCAATGCGCGAGGACGCCGACATGCGTGAGGCTAAGCAACCCACCAACGACGACCGCAACCTCAAAACCAGTCGTGAGGACGAGGTTATGCGTCAGCGCACCTCCGAACCGCAAAAGGTGCAACCTGTGAAAGTGGAGAAAAGAGTTGGACGCAACGATCCTTGTCCCTGCGGCAGCGGCAAAAAATACAAACAGTGCCACGGCAAAAACGAGGAAGTGTAAATTGTAAAAAAATACAGCCGTAAGGTGTTGAGAAAATAGGTACAAATATTTTTGTAATAAACCAACGGAAACAATAAAACATCATTGTCATGAAAAAAATAATTCTTTCAGTACTATGCTGTTTGCTGGCAACGACTTCGGTATCGGCACAACGCAATAAGAGTAATTCACGTCCGCAACCGAAAAATAACGAAGTGGAACTAACAGTTTTAGCTAACCGTAACGAGCGTTTTACCGTTTATATTGACGGTGTTCCGCAAAGCAACAAGAGTGGCTCAAAATTCACTATTTATGACATAACTCCAAACCAAATGCACGACGTGGCTGTGGTTGTGGAACGCCCCATACGTTATCTGCTTTATACCGAGGTGAGCCTGCGTGCCGGCAAATACGAGATGGAGGTTTATGCCGACAGTCGCGACAAATACGCCGAACTGTATTTCACCGAAGAGCGTCCTACCAGAGGTGCCGGCTATCGAAGCACGCGCCACCACTATGCCGACAATTATGGAAATGATAACAGATACGGTACCCATACAACGCCTCCAGTTCCTCCTCAACCTGCAGTGCCACAGTATTGTAGCGAAACCGATATTGCCGTTATAATATCTTCTGTTTCGAAGGAACCTTTCGACGACACGCGCCTCAACTACCTGAAAACCGTCACGGTGGCAAAACAACCGTTCCTTGTAGAGCAGATCAAACGCATAGCCGAAAAATTCGCTTTCGACAATCCTCGTATGGAGTATGTACAGTACGCTTACCAATATTGCATAGACCCCGAAAACTATTTCACACTCACCGATTTGTTTGTACATAAGTCCGACAAGGACAAACTACTGAAATTTATACAAGATAACCAAAGAAGAAAATAGGATTGGATAATTACAAAAAAATCCCGCCTTTTCAGGCGGGATTTTTTTATTTGCAGAAAAACACTATTGGTAGTTTCTGTAAATAGCATGATTATTTACTATTAGTGTCCGATAAAAAATCATAGGCAACGTAATAAAAATGTAAAGCATTGATATATAGCAATGATGTGGTTTGCCAAACAGCAATTTGTCAAAGT
>CAJOEN010000013.1 GCA_905233475.1 uncultured Bacteroidales bacterium | reverse complement strand
TGACAAATTGCTGTTTGGCAAACCACATCATTGCTATATATCAATGCTTTACATTTTTATTACGTTGCCTATGATTTTTTATCGGACACTAATAATTAAAATCCAATATTTTCAAAGCAGTGAGGACAGGGAGCTTGCTCCCTGTCCTCACTGCTTAATGAGAATTGCTTCTTAAAAAGGAACGATTATGAAAAACTGTAATGTTGCCAAAAATGGTCAAAATTGTGCGTTTCTTTACAAATCCTCCTTATTGTAAGGCACTAAAACGAAAATTTCAAAGTTGCTCCTAGGGCATACGTCTGGTTCCCTGTTGCGATGTCGTTAAATTGAAAGATTCCGGGCGAAACATTGAAAATATCGGCTGCATATCGTCCATGGTTGTACTCATCTACAACCCAGTCGATTCTTTTTTTGCCGATATGTCTCAAAGTGCAGCCTATTGGCAAAATAACGCAAGCTGCTCCGCAACAAACATAACCACGTGTTTTTATGGAGGAATTTTCTCCAAGAATGCACCAGTAAATGCCTAATGCGGTGGATGCAATTGCTGTCGCGATAAAGAAACCTCCCAATCCGGCTTTACTGTACCCCGATCTGTATTGGTTATAAAGCTTATTGCCCAAAAGTATGTGAATCGAAGCGTCGTCAATACCCTTGTTGCCGATATAAAGGTCTCTTCCGGATCTTCTTATTTTATATCGGGTTGTCTCTTGTGCGTTGTTTGCCGTATTGTTATCATTCGATACAGAGGCATTTGATATTTTATCCACATCTTTCATTGAGTAAGCAAACAGAGTACCATCGGGAGTTTTTACTTTTATGGTGTCGTTTTGCCACCCAATAATATCGCATTGTATAAGTTTCCCGTTTTTAAGATGTACAATGCTTTTTGCTGCATTTTGGGCTTGTAAAGCCTCTAAGGCGAAAATCATCGCCAAACTAAATAATAAAATTTTACTTTTCATGTCTCTTTTTTATATAATGTTTTTTATGTCTTCCTTAATCAAAAGACGGTTCCGAATTATCGGAGGCACATAGTGCCTACATCTATGTATCGGGCACCGAATCTCGCATTCCGGCCTCCGCATTCCGACCCCCGCATTGGTATCGGTTTACCAGCAGTTCTGCGGCCTTGTAGCCGCTTATTTTGTTTGTCAAAATATCTTTTTTGTACTGCTCCATGCCTGCGCTCACGGTATTGTCGTTGTAGAAACGGTCTTTCAGCATATTGTCGATAGTTTCGTACAAAATTCGGATGTTCTGTTCCTGCCGTTTGGCGTAGAAATAGCCGTTGCTTTTGGTGAAAGTCACGTAATCCATAACGTTGTTCCACAGCTCTTCTATGCCCAGTCCGCTGTATGCCGAGCACAGCTGCACCTTGGGCAGCCACCCCGAATCCGGAGCGGGAAACAGGTGCAATGCGTTGCGATACTGGGTGGCGGCCAGTTCCGATTTTGTTTTGTCGATGTCCGACTTGTTGATGGCAATCATGTCGGCCATTTCCATGATACCGCGCTTTATGCCTTGTAGCTCGTCGCCGGTGTTGGCCAGTTGCAGAAGCAGGAAGAAATCCACCATGGAATGAGCCACCACTTCGCTCTGTCCAACGCCCACCGTTTCTATTATCACCACGTCGAAACCTGCTGCCTCGCAAAGTACGATAATTTCGCGTGTTTTTCGTGCTACTCCGCCCAACGAGCCTGCGCTGGGGGAAGGACGGATAAAGGCCTTGGGGTCGGTGCTGAGACGTTCCATGCGGGTCTTGTCGCCGAGAATGCTACCGCCGCTACGTTCGCTGCTTGGGTCGATGGCAAGAACTGCCACCTTGTGGTTGTGGGCGGTGAGCATGGTTCCAAGTGCTTCTATAACAGTACTTTTGCCAGCTCCCGGTACGCCCGTTATGCCTAAGCGCACCGATTTTCCAGAGTAAGGAAGACACTGTTCCAACACTGTTTGGGCTTTTTCCTGATGTGCAGGTAAAGTGCTCTCTATCAGCGTTATGGCACGACTAAGCAAAGTCCTGTCACCGTGCAGTATGCCGCTCACAAGTTCCTCAACGGTAAGCTCTTTGCGTTTGTTTGCACGAACTTTCTCCAGATAGGAACTGCTTACTTTTTCGGGCTGTTTTATGCCTTTCTGCACGCTCAGTGCCGACTCGTAGTCGAAATTGCTATGAAGGTGCTTGTCTTCCATGAGCTGCTGTTCAACAAACAAAAACAATTACAGTTCTTTATTGAAAATTGTTGCCGAAGCCTGTGCCTTGGGAGTTATTACAAGGTCGTTGATACACACGTGGTCGGGTAGTGTTGCCACATAATATATAGTGTCGGCTATGTCGGCGCCGGTGAGTGGCTCGTAGCCTTTGTACACGTTGTCGGCACGCTGTTGGTCGCCTTTGAAACGAACCACCGAGAACTCCGTCTCCACAGCTCCGGGTGCCACGTTGGTAACCTTGATTCCGTATTTCACCATGTCTATGCGCATGGCGCGCGAAAGGCTGTCCACAGCACTTTTGGTTGCGCAGTACACATTGCCGTTGGCGTAGGTCTCCTTGCCGGCTATGGAAGCTATGTTGAACACATGTCCCCCTTTGTTGGCGGCCATCCACGGCAATACCTTGCGGCTCACGTATAGGAGACCTTTTAAGTTGGTGTCTATCATGCGTTCCCAATCGTCGATAGTGCCTTCCTGAATAGGTTCGAGACCGACGGCAAGACCGGCGTTGTTTACAAGTATGTCGATGTTTTTCCATCCGCTGGGCAGACTCTCAAGAGCCTTGTCCACAGCCTCGCGGCTACGGACGTCGAAATTGAGCAACATCAGGTCGATACCGTATTTTGTAACGAGTTCCTCGCCCAAAGTTTCAAGTTTTTCTTTACGTCTTCCGGTAAGTATAAGGTTGTATCCATTTTTTGCAAAAATTTCGGCAGTGGCGCGTCCTATGCCCGACGTGGCACCGGTTATGCAAACGATTTTACTCATATCTCTTTTATTTATAGTGTTTTATTATAAAATTTAAATTAGCATTTCCTTGCAAAGATAAGATTTTATTTTCGAAAAAACGCATTTTGCAATACAAAAAACATAAAACTCTCGTTATAATAATGGTATAACAAATATTTTTGAAAAAATGGACGAACTTGATGAATTGCAGGAATCCCCTATGGGTGAAGAGTTTTACGACGACAGCGAAAACTCCGAGCAGGCACATCCCGCCCCATTTTTCGACGAAAACGGCATTCGTTTCAGCAGTAGCGGAAAAATAATTCTCTCTTTTCCGGAGAATACCACTGGCCGAGTTGTGATACCCGAAGGTGCCGAACACATATCTGCCGACGCTTTCAAGCACTGCGGCGAAATTACCGAGGTAGTGATACCTTCCACAATTAAAAGCCTTCACAGCAACGTGTTCCGCAAACAAAACACCCTGCGGCGCTTCGATGTACACCCCGACAATATTTTCCTGCATACCGACAGCAAGGGGGAAATATTATACAATCACGATTTTACCACTATTATCAAAGTTTCGTGCGATTGCGAGGAGGTGCGCATTCCTTTTGGAGTCACGGCCATCGGAAGCTATGCCTTTTTGGGTTGCACCAAGCTCGAAAGCATTGAAATTCCCGACACAGTAATCATCCTCGGGACAGGGGCTTTTGGGCAATGCTCCAGCTTAAAATACATCAATTTGAGTCCGAACATCAAAAAATTACAGGGATGGTTGTTTATGGACTGCACCGCGTTGGAGCGTATCGAAATCCCCGAGGGCGTGAGGCGTATCGGAACGGGGGCTTTTGCACGTTGCACCAGTCTTACAGAAATAAATCTGCCCGAAAGTACGCAAATGATTAATGGACAGGCTTTTATCGACTGCAAGAGCCTTGTGGAAGTGTTTATCCCAAGAAATGTAAAAGGTGTTGGCGTAAGTGCTTTCGACGGTTGCTCGGCACTCACCGATATTACTGTGGATGAGGACAATGCCAAGTTGAGTTCCGAAGACGGTATATTGTACAATAAATATCAGTCGCAGCTGATGCGTTGCCCCGAAAACTGCCAGGAGTTCGACATACCTCAACTAACCTCGTCGTTTTTGCAGGCGGCATTTTCGGGCTGCCGGAACCTCAGCCGTATCAGGATTCCGCAATATGTTATAAATATTCCCGATTACTGCTTTGCCGAATGTCCCCGGCTGGAGGAGGTGATACTTCCCGAAGGATTGTTGAACATAGGACAATCGGCTTTCGAAAACTGCGCCCAACTAACCGACATTGTTTTGCCTCCCACACTTCAGTATATCGGCGACTACGCTTTTGCCGGTTGTTCGTCGATAGAGGAACTGCGTTTGCCACAGAGTGTTACGGAGATAGGCCGCGAAAGTGGTGACAAAGGAAACGAAAAGATTGGTTGCACTTTCTACGGTTGTTCGTCGCTAAGGGCGCTTGCCATACCGGAGCGCGTACACTCGCTCAACGAATATTGTTTCGGCAACTGCACAAACCTGCATACGGTGTCGCTGCCATATATGATAGACTACATCAACAACGACCTCTTTTCCGGTTGTGGCAACTTGCGTAAAGTGTTCCTTGCCAATCCATACACCGAAATAGAGGAGGGGACTTTTTCCGATGATGTTGAGCTGGTTTTTGCAAAAAATGATGACGAAAATCAGATTTAGCCGCACCGTTGTACATGATTTTTTTGAATTAAAAAATAAAACCAACAAATTGGCCGAGATGTTACAATGTTGATTTTTAGTATATTATGTGGATGATAAAAAAAGAGTGAAAAAAAATTTCTCCATTTACAAAAAAATATGTAACTTTGCAAACCGATTTAAAGAAGAAAAAAGATATTTTTAAGATTAAAACTAATTAAATAGTATGTATTTAACAGCAGAAAATAAAAAAGAAATTTTTGCAAAATACGGTAAAAATGAGAAGGACACCGGTTCCATCGAAGGACAAATAGCCCTCTTCTCATTCAGAATCCAGCATTTGACCGAGCATGTGAGAAACGCTAAAAAAGATCTTACTACAAAACGTGCTTTGGTTCACTTGGTAGGAAAACGCAGACGTCTGCTCGACTACCTCAAAAAAGAAGACATCGAGCGTTACCGTAACATCATCAAGGAACTCAACATTAGAAAATAGTTTTTCATATTTATTTGGTTATGGTTGAAGGCAATTAGAGTCCTAATTGCCTTTCTTCGTATTAAAAGGAATACATAGTTAAACACGATATGCGTGACGATTGCATATCCGTTAGTAATATACAAAGAAGAGAAGAAAAAATGAACATCATCAAAAAAACTATCGATTTGGGTAACGGACAGATTATCGAAATCGAAACCGGCAAACTTGCCAAACAAGCCGACGGTTCGGCAGTAGTAAAAATGAACAACACCATGCTTTTGGCTACGGTGTGCGCCAAAAAAGAGGCAGGCGAGAATGTGGATTTCATGCCTCTTACGGTAGAATATCAGGAGAAATACGCCGCCACAGGGCGTTTCCCCGGAGGTTTCTTCAAACGAGAGGCCCGTCCCTCGGAGCACGAAATACTGATAGCCCGCTTGGTGGACCGCGCCCTGCGTCCTCTTTTCCCCGACGACTTCCACGCCGAAGTGCAGGTGCAGATAACCCTTATCTCCGGCGACAAAGAGACTGCCCCCGACGCACTTGCAGCACTTGCCGCCGCTTCTGCCATTGCAGTATCCGACATACCCTTCCACGGACCGGTGTCCGAAGTACGTGTGTCGCACCTCAACGGCGAATTTGTGATAAACACTCCGCTTAATGAGATAGAAAACGCCGACCTCGACCTCATTGTGGCCGCCACCGAAGAGAACATCATGATGGTGGAAGGTGAAATGAAAGAAGTGTCGGAAGAACTTATGCTTGAGGCGCTTAAAGCCGCTCACGAGGCCATCAGAATACAGTGTAAGGCCATTGCCGAACTCACCGTTGATGCAGGCAAAACCGAAAAACGCGTGTATTGCCACGAGGTGAACGACCCCGAATTGAAAGAAGCTATGCACAAGGCTGTTTACCAGCAGTGCTACGACTTTGCAAAACAGGGCATTGCCAACAAACAAATGCGTGCCGAAGGTTTTGAAAAGATAAAAACCGAATACGTGGAATCGCTCAACCTCAGCGATGAGGAGTTGGCTGCCAAGGCTTTCATGATAGACCGCTATTTCCACGACATAGAAAAAGAGGCTATGCGCGACATGGTTCTTAACGAACGTACCCGTCTCGATGGCCGTAAACTCGACGAAATTCGTCCCATTTGGTGCGAAGTGGACTACCTGCCTTCAGCTCACGGTTCGGCTATCTTCACACGAGGCGAAACTCAGTCGCTGTCCACCGTTACCCTCGGTACCAAACTCGACGAGCAGATTATAGACGGTGCCGTTATCGAAGGTACCAAGAGTTTCCTGCTGCACTACAACTTCCCGGGCTTCGCTACCGGCGAGGTGAAAGGCAATCGCGGCCTCAGCCGCCGCGAAATAGGTCATGGTAACCTTGCTTGGCGTGCCCTGAAACAGGTTATACCCACCGGTCCCGAAAATCCATACACCATACGTGTGGTTTCCGACATACTTGAAAGCAACGGTTCTTCGTCTATGGCTACTGTTTGTGCTGGTACTCTGGCACTTATGGACGCTGGCGTAAAAATTACCAAGCCCGTTACCGGTATCGCAATGGGACTTATCTCCAAAGGCGACAAATGGGCTGTGCTCTCCGACATCCTCGGCGATGAGGACCACCTCGGCGACATGGACTTCAAAGTAACAGGTACCCGCGACGGCATCACAGCTTGCCAGATGGATATCAAAGTGGACGGACTCTCGTACGAAGTGCTCTCCAAAGCCCTCGCACAGGCTCACGCCGGACGCATGCACATCATGGACATCATCGAGGCCACCATCAGCAAGCCCCGCGACGACTACAAACCGTTTGTTCCGCGCATAGTGCAGATAGAGATACCCAAGGACTGCATCGGCGCTGTTATCGGTAAAGGCGGCGAAGTTATCCAAAAGATTCAGGCCGAGACCAACACCATCATCAACATCGAAGAAGAAGGCAATGTGGGTAAGGTGGATGTGGCATCGAGCAACAAGGACGACATCGAGGCCGCTATCGAATGGATTAAAGGAATTATCGCCGTTCCCGAAGTTGGACAGGTGTACGAAGGCACTGTAAAGAGCATTGTGGAGTTCGGCGCTTTTGTGGAGATACTCCCGGGCAAGGAAGGTCTGTTGCACATATCGGAATACGACTGGACACGCAGTGCGTCGCTCGAAAACCTTGTGCACGAAGGCGAAAAGATTGAGGTTAAACTCCTTGAGTTCGACGACAAGAGCGGCAAGATGCGCCTTTCGCGCAAAGCCCTTCTGCCCAAGCCCGAAGGTTATGTAGAACCCGAGAAAGCCCCGCGCCGCAGCGGAGACCGTCGTCCCCCGCGCCGCGACGGCGACAGCCGCGGCCCTCGTCGCGAAGGCGGCGAACGCAACCACCTCAACAGCGGCGGCAACCACAGAAGATAAACGACAATTTTTCATAATAAAACAGGTGGGAAAATCCCGCCTGTTTTTTTATTGTTTCCCGTTGTGGCGAAATAATACACTAATCTTAATTGTAGAACCGACCACATTTTTTCCATTCTACAAAATTTATTTTTCGCCACCTCGCGGAAAAAACGTATCTTTGCAAATCGAAAGTCAAACTTTCGATTTGCATAAAAATATCTTAATGCATTAAATATGAATAATATAATATCACGAACAGCAGCTGAATCACTGGAAAAATACCTGAAGATTTTCCCCGCAGTGGCTATTCTCGGCTCACGTCAGTGTGGAAAATCAACTCTTATAAAGCATTTCTGTAAAGACAACAGCAGCTTTTTATACATAGACTTGCAGGACAGAAGGGATTTGTCGAAATTGCAGGAGCCTTCGTTGTTTTTCCAAGCGAATGCAGATAAAACCATATGTTTAGATGAAGTGCAACTGCTTCCTGAACTGTTTAGAACTTTGCGTTCAGAAATCGACAACGACCGCCGTCCTGGTAGATTTGTCCTGCTTGGCTCTGCTTCTGCCAATCTGTTACAAAGAACCAGTGAGACTTTGGCAGGAAGAATTGGAATGATAGACCTTACCCCTTTTACCGTAAGCGAAGTGGAGAACGAGCCGGAATATTCTCTGCAACGTTTCTGGTTGCGTGGAGGTTACCCCGACAGCTACAATGCATTCGACGACGAGGCAAGCTCCATCTGGCGCGAAAACTTTATCCGCACATACCTCGAACGTGACATACCGCAGTTGGGCTTCCAGATAGCTTCGCCAAAAATGATGCGCCTGCTGACACTCCTTGCACACGAGCACAGCAGTTCGTTAAACTTGAGCAGCATCGCCAATACCATGGACTTATCTGCACCGACCATCCGCCACTATATAGATATTCTTGAGCAAACATATATTGCACGAATACTGCCACCATATTTCAACAACATTCGCAAACGCCTAGGCAAAACACCACGTATATATTTACGCGACAGCGGATTGCTTCATCAGATACTTCAAATTCCGACTTTCAACGATTTGCTCGGAAATCCCGTTTTCGGTGCTTCGTGGGAAGGCTTGGTTGTGGAAAACATCTGTACCGTAGCAACAGGAGCTAAAGCCTCGTTTTTCCGAACCGCCACAGGTGATGAAGAGATGGACTTAGTGCTGGAATATCCTGATAGGCTTATCGCCATAGAATGCAAAGCCTCCACCGACCCGCAGCCGACAAAAGGTTTCTGGAAAGCCATTGAGACCTTGCAACCACGACATTCTTATATCGTTTGCCCGATAAAAGACAGCTATCCAATAAAAGAAAATGTAACCGTGACAGGAATAGGATGTCTAATGCGTGTGCTGACGAAATAATATGTAATGTAAAAACCTAAAGTGCCACTCCGAAAAATTTATTTTCACCACTTCGCGGAAAAAACGTATCTTTGCAGGCGGACTTAAACGAAAAAAGCAAATGATAACTATCGGAATAACAGGTACTATCGGAGCAGGCAAGGGCACCATAGTGGAATATCTTGTGAAAGAAAAAGGTTTTGTTCATTTCTCGGTGCGCGATTTCATCACACGTGAGATAGAACGGCGTGGCATGGAGGTGAACCGCGACAGCATGACCATAGTGGGCAACGACCTGCGCGCCATGCACTCGCCATCATATATTGTGGAACAACTGTACCAACAGGCTCAGGCTTCCGGCAAAAACTGCATTATAGAGAGTGTCCGCACTCCGGGCGAGGTTGCCGCCTTGCGTGGCAAAAGCAATTTCTACCTCTTTGCCATCGATGCCGACGCCCGCACACGCTACCAACGCATAGTGCTTCGCGGCTCCGCCACCGACCATATCTCGTTCGACACCTTTGTTTCCAGCGAGCAGCGCGAGATGACCTCGACAGACCCCAACAAACAAAACCTCAAAGCCTGCATAGAACAGGCCGATTTTACCTTTATGAACGACAACTCCATTGCCGAACTCAACGACCAAGTGGAAGAAGTTCTGTATAAAATATTAAAATAAAAGTAGTTATGGAAGAAGAAAGAAAACACGTGCGTCCGTCGTGGGACGAGTATTTTATGGAACTCGCCAATGCTGCCTCCAAGCGCGCCACCTGCGACCGTGGTCGTAGCGGCTGTGTGATAGTGAAAGACCGCCAGCTGCTGGTAACCGGCTATGTAGGCTCGCCTTCGGGATTGCCCCACTGCGACGAGGTTGGACACCTGTTCCACAAAATGATACATGAAAACGGCGAGATAACCACCCATTGTGTTCGCACCGTCCACGCCGAACAGAACGCAATTTGTCAGGCCGCCAAACGCGGCATAGCTCTCGACGGTGCCACCCTCTATTGCCGTATGACACCATGCCGCACCTGTGCAATGCTCATCATCAACTGCGGTATAAAACGTGTGGTGTGCGAACAAAAATACCACTGTGGTGAAGAAAGCGAAGAGTTGTTCCGTCAGGCTGGCGTAAAACTGGAGTTTTTCAGAAAAGAAGTGGTGAAGTACGAAAACCAATGAAAATTCGGAGTTCTGAGTTCTGAATTCGGAAGAATGGTTCCGACATCCACTTCATAAATCCGAACAAAAAAAAGAGACACTCTTTCGAGTATCTCTTTTTTCTCTTGTTGCAAAGTTCCAAAAACTTATGCAGGGTTGATAGCACCCATCGGGCAAGCGTCGGCGCAAGTACCGCAATCCACACAAGTGTCGGGATCAATTTTATAGATGTCGCCTTCGGAGATAGCTCCGGCGGGGCATTCGCCTGCGCATGTTCCACATGCTACACAGTCGTCAGAAATTTTGTAAGCCATAATTGTTCTCCTTTTTTGTTATTAAATGTTCTGCAAAGATAAGATTTTTATTTGTAATAGAATGCAATGTGCTATAAATAAAGATTTTTTGATGAGGTTAATTGCTTGATGTGTAGCTGTTTAAACGGTAATAATTTTGCTGAAAAAGTCATTAAAGAAGGGCTTCCGCAACAGCGAACAGCCCTTTTTGTGATGGTTGGTTGTGATTTTTCTAATGGAAATTCTCAACTATTTTTTTCATCACACGTCGAGGTGTGGCGTCTTCGTAAAGGATTTTGTAAACAGCTTCAACAATAGGCAGTTCGATGTTGCAACGTTGGCGTATTTTTTCGATGGATTTCACCGAATAGTAGCCTTCGGCAATCATTTTCATCTCAAGCTGCGCGCCGCGCACGGAGTATCCCCATCCTATCATATTGCCGAAAGTGCGGTTGCGGCTGTGTTGCGAATAGGCCGTTACCAACAGGTCGCCGAGGTAGCTGAAACGCTCCAGCTGACGGCTGTCCATTGGGTGCAGGCAGTTGATGAAAGCGTCCATCTCTTGCATGGCATTGGATACGAGCACGGCAAGCAGATTGTCGCCATAGCCCAAGCCCCGGCAGATACCTACGGCCACTGCGTAGATGTTTTTCATAACGGCGGCGTACTCAATGCCCTGAACATCGTCCGACAGAACGGTGTGCACATAATGACATTTGATGAACTCGGCAGCATTGGCGGCCAGATCGGCGTTTTTGGAGGCTACGGTAAGGTAGGTGAGTTTTTCCTGGGCCACCTCTTCGGCATGCGATGGGCCGCTGATAACCGTCATATCGTCGTAGCTTACGGCAAAATTGTCGTGCAGATAGTCGGTGATGATTTGTGCCGTTGAAGGGACAAGACCTTTGATGGCGGAATGCACCTTTTTGCCTTCGAAATCGGATGAGGTAAGCCCTTCGAGGGTTTTTGCCACGAATGCCGACGGAAGTACAAAAAGCAAGTCGGACGAGTCGCGTATCACCGATTTTACTTCGGAATAGAAGTTGATACGGCTCACATCGTATTCCACCGAACTTAGGTACAGCGGGTTACGGCCATTTTCTTTCATTCCTTCAATGATTTCCGGCTCACGAATCCACCAGTTTATTTTCTGGTCGGGGTGTTCCAAAAGAATGCTTGCTATGGCCGATGCCCAACTTCCACTGCCAAGAACTGCTATCATTGTGTATCTGTTTTATTTATAATGTGTTAAAAACCGTAGCTCGAACCGTCGAAACAGTGGGTGCAAACTCTTTCCTTGGGCAGTCCAACGGCATTGCAGATAGTCTGCAACGAGTTGAATTTCAGCGTATCCACGCCCAAGTGCTTGCGTATCACCTCGACCATGTCGGCATATTGTTTGGTGGTGGTGTCGCAGTAGAGCTCCAGATTTTTGGTGCTGTCGCCCTCGAGTTCCTTTATCACACGGCGAGTGATGAGTTCCAGCTCTGTTTTCGACGCCGAGAAATTGAGGAAATTGCATCCGTAAACCAGCGGCGGACAGCTGATGCGGATATGCACCTCTTTCACGCCTGCCTCGTACAGTTTTTTCACGTTGTCGCGAAGCTGTGTGCCGCGCACTATGGAGTCGTCGCAGAAAACGGCGCGTTTTCCGCGCAGAAGCTCGCGGTTGGGCAGAAGTTTCATCTTGGCCACATGTTCGCGTGTCTCTTGCGACACCGGCATAAAGCTCCTCGACCAAGTGGGGGTGTATTTGGCCACGCCGCGTTTGTACGGCACGCCGCTGCCCATTGAGTAGCCCAGTGCCATGCCTATGCCCGAGTCGGGGATGGCCGACACGAAGTCCACTTCCACGTCGTCGTTTTTGCCCATCTCGTAGCCGACCATGTAACGGAACTCCTCGGCGTTGATACCTTCGTAGTCCACGCAGGGGAAACCGTAGTAAATCCACAAAAACGAGCAAATCTGCATCTTGTCGTTGGGGGCGAGCAGTTGGCTTATGCCGAAGTTGGTGATTTTCAGCACTTCGCCGGGGCCTACGAACTGCAAGGTCTCGTAGCCGAGATTAAGGAAGCTGTGATTTTCCGAAGCAAGGGCGTAGCTGTCCTCTTTTTTGCCCACAACGATGGGTGTGCGTCCGTAGTAGTCGCGGGCGGCGATGACGCCGTCGTCGGTGAGGATAAGCATGGAGCACGAGCCCTTCACCTTGTGGAAAACGTTCTGTATGCCGTCGATGAAGTCTTTGCCCTGGGTGATGAGCAGGGCCACAAGTTCTGTGGGGTTGGTCTGTCCCATGCTCAGCTCGGTGAACTGTTGGCCTTTGGAGAGGCATTCGGCCTCAAGCTCTGCAATGTTGTTGATTTTTGCAACGGTAACGATGGCAAAGCGTCCGAGATGCGAGTTCACCACAATGGGTTGCGCGTCGGTGTCGCTGATGACGCCTATGCCGAAATTGCCTTTGAATTTGCCCAAGTCGTCGCCGAACTTGGTGCGGAAATAAGAATTTTCGATATTGTGGATGGAACGGTTGAAATTGCCGTTTTCGATGGTAACCATACCTCCACGTTTTGTTCCGAGATGTGAGTGATAGTCAATGCCGTAGAAAAGGTCGTTGGCACACGCTTTTTTCGACACCACTCCAAAAAAACCTCCCATAATGAATTAAATATTAAATTATTACTATAAATATATTGAGTTTGATAAAGTTGCAAAATTACGCATTTCCGATAAGATATGCAAGTATTTTTTTTACACTTCGTTGTTCATTTTTTTTGTTTGCTGATAGTCAAAAAATTAGTGCCCATGTTGAAAACTATTGCTTTCGGACTAATGATTTGGCGATTTTTAATCGTACCTTTGCAGTAAGATTTCTATCACCTCAAAAACAGGTATTATGGTACAATTCACCCATTTGCACGTGCACTCGCATTTCTCATTTTTGGATGGCATGTCCAAGATTCCCGACCTAATCGCCAAGGCAAAAAAATGCGGAATGTATTCCATGGCCCTCACCGACCACGGCAACATGTACGGCATAAAAGAGTTTTTGGACGAAAGCAACAAAACCAACGAAAAAGTAAACAACGAGATAAAAGATTTACATAAAATTCTGGAAACGAATCAAGAAAACGGAGAACCGCTTTCGCCCGAAAGGGCAAACGAAATCTCGGACAAAGTTTCCAATCTGAAAAAACTAATTTTCAAACCCATAGTAGGTATCGAGGCCTACTGCGCCCACAAGTCGCGCTTTGAAAAGGACACACGCGGATGGCACCTCATTCTTTTGGCAAAAAACAAAAAAGGCTACCAAAATCTGTGCAAACTTAGTTCGCTTGCTTTTACCGAGGGTTATTACTACAACGCACGAATCGACCATGAACTGATTGAAAAATACCATGAAGGCATTATTGCAAGTTCGGCGTGTCTGGGAGGTGAAATTCCGCGTAAAATAATGGCCGGCGACATAGCAGGTGCCGAAGAGAGCCTACTGTGGTTCAAAAGTATTTTTGGCGACGACTTTTACCTTGAGTTACAACGTCATAAGACCGACAAACCCGGCGGCGACACCTCCACCTACGAGCGTCAGCAGGAGGTGAATGCCGTGCTGCTCGAACTTGCAGCAAAAACCAATACAAAAATCATTGCCACCAACGACGTGCATTTTGTCGAGGAGGAACACGGCGAGGCCCATGACCGCCTAATATGCATAAGCTCGAATGAAAAAATCAGCAATCCCAACCGTATGCACTACACCAAGCAGGAATGGCTGAAAAGTCCCGAAGAGATGGAGGCCATCTTCTCCGACCTGCCCGAAGCCCTCGCCAACACTGTGGAAATCGCCGAAAAGGTGGAGACCTACAGCATCGACTCCGACCCCATAATGCCCGTTTTCCCCATTCCCGAAGACTTTGGAACCGAGGAGGGATACCATCAGAAATTCACCGACGAAGACCTTTTCAACGAGTTTACCCGCGACGAACACGGCAATGAAGTCCTTTCGAAGGAAGAGGCCGGGAAAAAAATCAAGAAGCTGGGCGGGATTAACCGTTTGTACCGTATCAAATTAGAAGCCGACTACCTTGCCAAACTCACTTGGGAAGGCGCCGAAATCCGCTATGGCGAAACCCTTACCGACGAACAGCGAGAACGTATAATTTTCGAGCTTCATGTGATGAAGACAATGGGTTTCCCCGGATATTTCCTCATAGTTTCGGACTACATACGCGCCGCCCGCGAGGAACTTGACGTGATGGTTGGCCCCGGACGTGGCTCCGCCGCAGGTTCGGTCGTTGCTTACTGTCTGAAAATTACCGATATAGACCCGTTGAAATACGATCTGCTGTTTGAGCGTTTCCTCAATCCCGACCGCATTTCGCTACCCGATATAGATGTTGATTTCGACGATGCAGGGCGCGACCGTGTACTCGACTGGGTTACAGAAAAATACGGTGCCGAAAAAGTGGCGCACATCATAACCTATGGCACTATGGCGACAAAAAACTCCATTGCCGACGTTTGCCGTGTGCAGGAGATTCCCATAGCCGAATCCAACGCCATAAAAGCACTTGTGCCCGACAAATTCCCCGAAAACCTTAAAGATGCCAAAGGCAAACCACTCAAAATAAACCTAAGGAACTGTCTGCAGTATGTTCCCGAAATGAAAAAGCTGTACGAGGGCGAGGACAAAAACATATCCTCAATGCTAACCTACGCCAGCCAGCTCGAGGGTACCAACCGGCAGACAGGCATACACGCCTGCGGTGTGATTATCGGAGCCGACGACCTTACCAATTTCGCCCCAATATCAACAGTCGATGACAAGAAAACAGGCAAAAAAGTGGTTGTAACCCAATATGATGGCCATGTCGTTGAAAACGTGGGACTTATCAAAATGGACTTCCTTGGGCTATCAACACTGAGTATAATCAAGGAGGCCTTGAAAAATATAAAACTATCGCGTGGCATTGATGTGGACATAGACCACATACCCATCGATGACCCGGATACTTACAAACTTTTCAGCAACGGCAACACTGTGGCGGTGTTCCAATTCGAATCGGCAGGAATGCAGAGTAACCTGCGCGAGCTGAAACCTACTCATTTTGAAGACCTTATAGCCATGAATGCCCTTTATCGTCCGGGGCCTATGGACTATATTCCCGACTTTATAGCCCGTAAAAACGGCAAAAGTCCCATTACCTACGACATTCCGTGCATGGAGCAGTACCTCAAGGACACCTATGGAATTACCGTGTATCAGGAGCAGGTCATGCTTCTGAGTCGTCAGCTTGCCAATTTCACTCGCGGCGAAAGCGACGCCCTGCGTAAGGCTATGGGTAAGAAAAAGAAGGATATTGTAGATAAGATGAAGCCACAATTCATAGAAGGTGGTGAAAAAAACGGCCACGACCCCAAAATTCTGGAAAAAATCTGGACAGACTGGGAGAAATTTGCCTCCTACGCTTTTAACAAATCGCATGCCACCTGTTATTCGTGGGTTGCTTACCAAACGGCCTACCTCAAAGCCCATTATCCTGCCGAGTTTATGGCCGCCAACCTTACCGCCGAAAGTGCCGATGTGAGTCGCTTGGGTGTGCTTATGGATGAGTGTAATAAGATGAAAATCAAAATATTACCGCCAAGCGTAAACGAATCCATCGATAATTTCACCGTAAACAAGAAAGGTGAGATACGCTACGGTATAGGCGGACTTAAAGGCGTGGGCGAAGCGGCCACACAAGCCGTAATTGAGGAACGTTCCAAAAACGGCGAGTTTAAGGACTTGTTTGATTTCCTGAAACGCATAAACCTGCGCACGGTAAACAAACGCTGTATCGAATCGCTTGTAAAATCGGGGGCTTTGGACGAGTTTGCCGAAATGCACCGCGCCGTATATTTTTATAGGGAAGACGACAACGAAAACACCCCTACTTTTTTGGATAAGCTGATACGCTGGGGCGGAAAAGAGCAGGAAAACGCCGCTTCATCGCAAATATCGCTCTTCGGCGAATCGCCGGAGATGGCGGAAAGCCTTCACCCGGAAATACCACAGGTGGAAGAATGGAACACCATAACCCGTGCCAATTTCGAAAAGGAGACCATAGGGATTTTCCTTACCGGACACCCACTCGATGAATACAAATGGGCTATGAAATTTTATACCAACATAAACACGGCACGGCTTTCGCAAACTGCTGAATACGAGCATATACGCGATAGGGAACTCCGTTTTGCGGGATATGTGTCCAACGCACAGGAAAAGACGTCGAAAAGCGGAAAAACTTTCGGCGTTATGACAATAGAGGACTACGACGGCTCTTTTGAGTTCCGTGTTTTCGGCAACGACTACATGAAAATCCGGAATTTCTTCCAAAAAGGACAGTTCCTTTTCTGCCGAGGAATGATTAAAGCTCAGCAGTGGGGCGAAAAAAACAACCTCGAACTAAAAATCATCGACATCACCTTGCTCGACGAAATTTTGGACAAACGCACCAAGTCTATACGCCTCAACATACCGTTGCAGAACATCAGTGCCGCTTTTTGCGATGCGTTGCAGAAAACCGCCCAGAAGTGCAAAGGTAAGGTGCCGCTGTATGCACGTATCGATTCAACAAAATTCAACATCTCCCTTTCCATGCGCTCGGTAACACTTATGGTGAACCCCACCAAATTTTTCAAAGCCATCGAAAAAATGCCCGAAATAAGCTCTTTCGAAGTAAACGTACAATAACCTATGCAGTTCGCAACTACTGTAAATATTGAAAAACAGCCGGTTAGCATAAACCACAACAACCGCATAATGCTTGTGGGGTCCTGCTTTACCGAAAACATCGGACGACTGATGGACTACTACGGATTTCGTATCCACATCAACCCGTGCGGCATTTTGTATAATCCCGTTTCTATTGCTAAGAGCTTGGAAATCACCCTTTCGGGGGAACCGCTTACCGATAGCGACCTCGTTTTTGGCAACGGGCTGTGGCACTCGTGGTTGCACCACGGCAAATTCTCTCATCCTGACAAGGAGATATGCCTACAGCAATGCAATTCGGCTTTATACAACGCGTACATTTTTCTGAAAAATACTGATACACTGATACTTACCCTCGGCACGGCTTTTGTTTACCAACTTGTGGAAAACGGTACCGTTGTGGCCAACTGTCATAAAATGCCCGGAGGTCTTTTCAGCAAACGCCTTACTACCGTTGAAGCACTTGTGGATACCTACAATTCCCTTATTGATAATCTGTTACTCCGGAACCCTGATTTGCGTATCATCTTCACCGTAAGTCCGATACGGCATTGGAAGGACGGTTACAGGCAAAACACCCTCAGCAAGGCTGTGCTGCATCTCTTAGTGGAAGAACTACAGAAAAGCCACGGTAATGTCTTCTATTTTCCTGCTTACGAGATAGTTATGGACGAATTGCGCGACTATCGTTTTTACGACACAGATATGCTGCACCCCTCCGCTGTGGCGGTGGACTACATTTGGGAGAAGTTTACAGACGCATACTGCTCCGAACAGACTATGGAATTATGCCAAAAAGTGGGACAATGGCGTAAAATGCGACAACACAGGCCGTTGTTTCCGCAAAATGGCGGATATCAGGCATTTACCGAAAAAATGGAAAAAATCGAAAAGGAACTGAAAGAGCGGCTCCCACATCTGAATTGAGGGTGGTTACGTTTTTCCGCCCCCCAAAAATTATTTTTCCGACAGAAAATCCTTTATCTGTTTTTCGTTGAGTTCGATGTATTTGTGGGTTTCCACCACCGAACCATCGTTTACAAAGGCTATCACAGGCATTATGCCATGCGTTATGTTTATGAAGGTCTCCGCCGCAATTTCGACATTTTCAAGCGGGGGCACGTCGCTTTTGGCGAAAAAATTGCCCGTAGTTTTGTTGTGATTTGTGTTCCAAAATACAATTTTTATCCTTTCGCCGCTAATTTTTTCTTTTTGCATGGCGATATGTACCTTTTTGGCGGCCTTGCGGCAATACCGGCACGAGGTAGAGTAGAAACAAACCACCTGCTTGCCTTGCAGAAAGGCCTCGCCTCCTTCGGTTTCGAGCATGGTGGTGCGGAAAAGCTCGCCGTCTATAGTTCCCCTTTGTCCGTACAAGGCTTTGTCGATATACGAAGGCGTGTTTATAGAAAATGCCGCAACGAGCGAGAGTGCCGCCACCGCCGCAAAAGCCGTTTTAGGCCATCGGAAACGCCACCCCAAAGCAGGGTTCACGGGCAGTAGCAAGGCTATAAGTACAAGGTTTTTGACTATGGATTGCCAACGGTTTAACGTTATATGTTCGCCAAAACAGTGGCAGTTACTGTCGTCGATACCGAACACGTATGGCAAAAGCAACAGGTACACGGTAAAAGCCGAAAGCAGGCCGAGCATGGCATATTTGGTGAAACGTGGGAACACGCCGGCAACAAGAAACACTCCCAAGCATAACTCCGCGGCTATCAGGCAACGGGTTAAGGTTTCGGTAAGTATGTAGCCAAATAGCTGATGTTCATATATATACATATCGAAACTTTCGAGCGACAGGTATTTGAGTACAGCCGAAAGCACGAATGTTAGCCCTGCTACGAGGCGCAGGCTATTGTTGAGACATCTGTTTTTTGCAAGTGTTTTCCGCATAGGTGCAAAGTTTTTTTTGATTTGCAAAAGTACAAAAAATAATTGTTCGAAACATGAAAAAGAAAAATTTTCTCCACTTTTTTTGAAAAAAGTCTGCATAAAAATATGTAAATTTGTAGAGGAATAACTTAAATGTAGTAATAATAAAAATATCTGATATACAATAATATATGATAATAATATAGCTTGTGGTTATTCATTTAATGGAAAATCAAATCAATAATAACAAACATAAATAACAGTAAAACAATGAGAAAATTAAAATTTATTGTAGGACTTTTTGTTGCTGCTGTATTGCTTTCGGGCACTGCATTGGCGCAAAAGTACCAGTACAAAACTTATCCCAACGACCCTTATCAGATACGCGAATACACGTTGGACAACGGTCTTAAAGTATTTTTGAGTGTTTACAAGAATGCCCCTCGTATCCAGACATACATCGCTGTACGTGCAGGTAGCAAAAACGACCCCTCGGAGACCACCGGCCTTGCCCACTACCTTGAACACATGCTTTTTAAAGGCAGTAAGCAGCTCGGCACCAAGGATTGGAACAAAGAAGCGGCCTACATCCAAAAGATAGAAGACCTTTACGAGGCTTACCGTCAGTTCGACGACGAGGCAACTCGCACCGCAATCTACCGCAAAATCGATAGCCTGTCGTATCTTGCTTCGCAGGTAGCAATTGCCAACGAGTACGACAAGTCCATGACGGCCATAGGTTCTACCGGTACTAATGCCTTTACTTCCAACGACTTCACAATGTATGTGGAGAATATCCCCGCCAACCAAGTGGAGAATTGGGCAAAGGTTCAGGGCGACCGTTTTCCAAACCTTGTGCTTCGTCTTTTCCACACAGAGCTTGAGTCCGTTTACGAAGAAAAGAATATAGGTATGGCTAAGGACGGACGTCGTGTAAACGAAACCATGATGGCAGCCCTTTTCCCCAACCATCCTTACGGCTCGCAAACTACCATCGGTACCATCGAGCACCTCAAAAATCCATCCATGCGCAACATTCGTAAATATCACGCCGCCTATTATGTGCCGAACAACATGTGCGTGGCTATGGCAGGCGATTTCGACCCCGACGAGGTTATCAAAATCATCGACAAATATATGGGATGCTGGAAACCCGGTAATGTCCCCCCTTTCACCAAAGTGGCCGAACAGCCTATTACTTCGCCAATTAGCCGTACCATCACCGGCCTCGACCCCGAAAATCTGACCATTGCTTTCCGTATTGATGAAGGTAACGGAAGTCGTGATGTTTTCTTGGCAGAAGCAACAGAGAAAATCCTCAACAACGGCAAATGCGGTTTGGTGGATTTCAATCTCAATCAGGCACAGAAATGCTTGGGAGCCTACGCAGGCACTTACACCCTCAACGACTACGCCGCATTTATGCTCGGCGGTCGCCCAATAAAAGGTCAGAGTCTCGACCAGCTTAAAGACCTGTTGCTCGAACAAGTCGAATTGGTGAAAAAAGGTCAGTTCGACGAATGGTTGCTCCAAGCCTTTATCAACAACCAGAAACTCTCTATAATGAAACGCGCCGAAAGCAACGACAGCCGTGCCAGCCAAATGGCCTATGCTTTTGTGGAGCACCGTAGCTGGGGCGATGTCTGCAACGAAATAAACGAACTTTCGAAAATTACCAAACAGGACATCGTGGACTTCGCCAACCGTATTTTCAAGGACAACAACTATGTAATTGTTTACAAACGTCAGGGTACTCCCGACCCCGTTACCAAGGTGCTTAAACCCGCCATCACTCCCATAGAGGTGAACCGCAACGACGAAAGCGCATTCCTTACAGAGATAAAGAAAAGCGTTTCCGAGGCTAAACCCATAGAGCCTCAGTTTGTTGATTTCAAGAAAGATATGCAGAAAGGCAAAACTGCCAACGGTAGTGAAATCCTTTATGTGAAGAATGTGGAGAATGCCACTTTCAACCTCAACTACCGCTTTGAATTCGGTAGCACAGCCGACAAAACCATCGACCTTGCCGCCGACCTTCTCGACTATCTCGGCACCGAACAACATACCGCCGAACAGCTTCAGGAGGAGTTCTTCAAATTAGCTTGCAACTACAACCTTAGCGTTGGCGGTGAAGTTATAACTCTTAGTATCAGTGGTTTGAGTGAGAATATGGAAGCCGCCATGCGTTTGGTGGAGGAGATTATGAGCAGTGCCAAACCCAACGACGAAGCCCTGAAAGCCCTTGTGGAGCGTATCATCAAAAGTCGCACCGACAGCAAGAGCAACCAGCGTGCCGCTTTCAGTGCCCTCAATCGCTACGGTATCTACGGCGAGCAGTACATCAAAGACATCAATCTCAGCGACGAGCAGCTTCGTGCCTACACTTCGCAACAACTTGTTGATGCCATCAAAGGACTGTTCAGCTACAAACACCGTGTGTTGTACTACGGACCTTTGGCCATGAACGACCTTAAAGTCGTTCTCGACCGCGTTCACAACGTAAATCCTACCAAGAAAGTTCCGGCCAACAAGATTTATCACCCCTTGGCCACCAACCAAAATCAGGTACTCTTTGTTAATTACGATGCCAAAAACACATACGTTACAGAATATTTCCGTGGCGAAAAATACAATGCCAAACTCGTGCCGCAGGTACAGCTCTTCAACGAATATTTCGGCGGCTCGATGAACGCCATCGTATTTCAGGAAATGCGCGAGAAACGCAGCCTCGCCTACAGCGCCAGCAGCCACTACGCCAACACCGGACGCAAGGACGGCTGGTACTACAACAGCGCCAACGTCATCACCCAAAACGACAAGCTCATCGACGCTCTCAACGCCTACGAGGAGCTCTTCAGCGACATGCCGCAGTCCGAAGCCAATTTCAAGCTTGCCAAGGACGCCCTTATCTCGAACATACGCACCAGCCGCACCACCAAGATGGGCATCATAGGCAGCTACCTCAACTGCGAGCGTATGGGATGGAAAGAACCCATTTCCAAACAACTGTTCCAGACCTATCCCAACCTCACAATGAAAGACCTTGAGAATTTCCAAAAGAAATACATCAAAGGCCAGAAAAAGACCTACCTGATACTCGGCAAGGAAAGCGACATGGATTTCAACGCCCTCGGCAAATTCGGCAAGGTTAAGAAACTGTCGCTTGAAGATATTTTCGGATATTGATACCGAACGACATAACAAAAACAAAAAACGGCGCGATTTACATCGTGCCGTTTTTTAATTTTGTTCGAAAAACAAATGAGTTTAACGATCGCTCGGTAACCTAAATGAAAAAGACTATTTCCTTGCTTCTATCAGCAGTTCCAGCATCTTGATGGCGCTGTCGCTGATAACCGTTCCGGGGCCGAACACGGCGGCCACGCCAGCGTCGAAGAGGAACTGGTAGTCCTGCGGAGGTATCACGCCGCCGGCCACAACCATTATATCGTCGCGACCGAGTTTGTGCAGCTCTTCGATAACCTGAGGCAACAGTGTCTTGTGTCCTGCTGCAAGGGAGCTGGCACCGAGGATGTGTACGTCGTTTTCCACGGCTTGCTTTGCTGCTTCGGCGGGAGTCTGGAACAGCGGTCCCATATCCACGTCGAATCCGATGTCGGCGTAGCCTGTGGCCACCACTTTGGCGCCGCGGTCGTGACCGTCCTGTCCCATCTTGGCCACCATAATACGCGGACGGCGTCCTTCTATCTTGGCAAACTCTTCGCACATTGCCTGTGCTTTCTTGAAATTGTCGTTGTCTTTGGTTGCTGAACTGTACACTCCTGAAATAAGATTTATGTTAGCTTTGTATCTTCCGAAAACTTTTTCCAATGCGTAGGAAATCTCGCCCAGCGATGCGCGTTTGCGGGCGGCGTCGATGGAGAGGGCAAGCAGGTTGCCTTCGCCGGTCTCGGCACATTTGGTGAGGGCGTCGAGACATTTCTGTACGGCATCGTTGTCGCGTTCGGCGCGCAGCTTGGCCAGACGTTTTATCTGTGCCTCGCGCACAGCGGTGTTGTCCACCTCGAGGGTCTCGATGGGGTCTTCGTGCTCCAGACGGTATTTGTTGATACCTACGATGGTGTCGGTGTTGCTGTCGATACGGCTCTGCTTGCGTGCCGAAGCTTCTTCGATACGCATCTTGGGTATGCCGCTTTCGATGGCCTTTGCCATGCCGCCGAGTTTCTCAATCTCTTGGATATGAGCCCAAGCTCGGTGTGCTATCTCGTTGGTGAGTGTTTCCACATAGTAGGAACCGGCCCACGGGTCAACCACGCGGCAGACGTTGGTCTCTTCTTGTATGTATATCTGTGTGTTACGTGCTATACGTGCCGAAAAGTCGGTGGGCAGTGCTATGGCTTCGTCGAGGGCGTTGGTGTGCAACGATTGAGTGTGTCCCAGAGCGGCTCCCATAGCCTCGATGCAGGTACGTGCCACGTTGTTGAAGGGGTCCTGCTCGGTGAGGCTCCAGCCCGATGTCTGGCTGTGGGTACGCAATGCCAGCGATTTTGGGTTCTTGGGGTTGAACTGTTTCACAATCTTGGCCCAAAGCATACGTGCGGCACGCATCTTGGCTATTTCCATAAAGTGGTTCATGCCGATGGCCCAGAAGAACGACAGACGCGGAGCGAAATCGTCCACACTCATGCCAGCGTTGATACCGGCGCGCAGGTACTCCAGCCCGTCGGCGAGGGTGTATGCCAGCTCGATGTCGCAGGTGGCACCGGCCTCCTGCATGTGGTAGCCGGAGATGGATATGGAGTTGAATTTGGGCATGTTTTTCGAGGTGTACTCGAATATGTCGGCAATGATTTTCATCGAAGGCAGCGGAGGATAGATATAGGTGTTACGCACCATGAATTCCTTCAGGATGTCGTTTTGGATGGTGCCCTGCAGCTGGTCCTGAGGCACGCCCTGTTCCTCGGCGGCTATGATGTAGAAAGCCAGGATGGGGAGCACGGCGCCGTTCATGGTCATGGAAACGGACATCTTGCCGAGGTCTATCTGGTCGAAGAGTATCTTCATGTCCAAGATGCTGTCGATGGCCACGCCTGCTTTACCCACGTCGCCTACCACACGTTCGTGGTCGCTGTCGTAGCCGCGGTGTGTGGCAAGGTCGAAAGCACAGCTCAGACCTTTCTGACCGGCTGCAATGTTGCGGCGGTAGAAGGCGTTACTCTCTTCGGCGGTGCTGAATCCAGCGTATTGACGGATGGTCCAAGGACGCATCACATACATGGTGGAGTAAGGTCCGCGAAGGAAAGGCGCAATGCCGGCGGCGTAGTTCAGATGCTCCATGCCGAGCAGGTCGCAGTCGCCATACACGGGTTTAACGTCAATCTGTTCGGGTGTTTTCCAGTTTTTCTCTATTTTTTCGTTCTTTTGCCAGTCGGAAAAGGATATGTGTCCTTTTTCATTCGACCTGAAATCGACTTTTGAAAAATCTATTCTCATTATCAGTAGATTATGTTATTTTTTCGTATTACGAATCAAACTGCAAATATAAGTATTTATTTTGAAATTACGAAATATTCAAAGAACTTGTTTATTTTTAGCACTCCAATAGTGCAGCGGCACCGAGAATTGCCGCATCGTTGGCTTTAAGGTGAGTGAGTTCTATCTGCACGTGGCCTTTGTAAATCGATAGCAGATGTTTTTCAAAGGATTGCTGTGTCGGGTTCATAAGCAATGAGCCGGCCTGTGTCGGGCCACCCATCAGGAAAATTTTCTGTGGAGCCAAATACGCCACCACATTGGCACATGCCAAACCCAAATAATATCCAGTTTTTTCGTATGTCTCAATCGAAAGCTCGTCGCCTTGCTGTGCGGCTTCGGCTATCATTTTTGGCGAGAGCCGCTCGTCGCTTATACTGTTGAGCATACCGTTGAGGTAGCCTTTGGCGTTGCGCAGTTCTACGAAAGTCTTGCATATCCCGCGTGCCGAGGCATATTCCTCCAAACATCCTTGGCGACCGCACGAACATATCCGTCCTTCTGGAACAAGTATGCTATGGCCTATCTCTCCGGCGTCGCCTGTGGTGCCGAGTAGCAGACGGCGGTCAATCACAATGCCGCTTCCCACGCCGGTACCCAAGGTTATTGTGACAAAATCCTGCAAGGCTTTGGCTCCGCCGTACACCATTTCGCCTACGGCAGCGGCGTTGGCATCGTTGGAGACGGCAACGGTGGTGCCTATACGTCTTTCCAAAATCTCTTTTATGGGTAAGTTGCTCAAAACCGGAAGGTTAGGAGCTTCGCCTATGCTTCCGGTAAGGTAGTTGCCATTGGGTGCACCAATGCCTATGCCGTTTATTGCTGGATTGCCGTTGCTGTTGAGCAAATCAGTTATAGCCGAACACAAACGGTCGATGTAATCGTTTGTTCGAACGAAATCCGAGGTGCGGAAAGAATTGTATCCAAGGCAGGAGCCGTCGGAGCGTACCAAACCGAGGTCGGTGTTGGTACCGCCTATGTCAATGCCTATGGCAAAAGAGTGTTTCACCCTTTTTAGTTGATGTTTTTGGCAAGGGTCATGTAGCCTAATTTTACGCTTTGCGAGCCAATGGCCATAGTTGGGTTTACCTTGATGGCCACACGCGACGAGTTGCCGCTGGTGGACGAGAAACTGGATACGAAATTCTTAACAGCGGAGATACCGTTTTGGGAGAATAAATTGTAGGTGTTTACGTTGAAAGACAGCGGCATGGCTGTTTTCGATTTGGAAGGGACGCTAACTTTTTTGTTGGTGCTTCCGTTGGCAAATTCGATGTTGTCTATGTCCAATTTCCAGTCCATAGAGTTGAGGCTTGCCGGTTTTTGTGTGGGGTTTTGTATGCCCACGTTCACCGTCATATTGAGGGGAATGTTTTTTGTAAGCAGGGCGGCACTCAGCTTGGCAATGTTGGTGGCCGTAAGGCTGTTGGTGTTTATTCCCTTAAGGTTGATACCGGCAATGGTTACGTTCTGCACGCTGTCCAAGGAAAATTTGCACTTTCTTACCAGATTTGCAGTCTCCTGTACTTGTGATAGGATGTTGCATGAGAAACAAAGCAGACACACTGCTGCAAAAGCTAAAACTCTTTTCATGATAGATTGTATTTTAAGTTGTTATATTATAATTTGCATTAAATAAAGAATTTCCAGCACATACTTTTTCAATAAATAGAAACGACAATAAGACAAAGAATATCAATGTAATAAAGATTACCGATATTGTTTTTTTACGGCGTTTCATGTTTGCAAAGATACGTATAATAATTCTTTTTTCCAAAAATCAATTTTCGACGGGGCGAAAAAAAAGCGGCGTTTTACGAAAACGCCGCTTTCTCGTTATGATTTTTTTTTGTTAGTCATTGTCGGTTGCTTCTGCAATCTCTTCGGTTATTTCTTCGGAAATGGTGTCGTTATCGTCAGTATTTTCCTCAGCATCGTCATTGTCGCCGTAACCGTCTTTTGTGTATTTTACCAACCATTTTCCATCAACTTTTTCAAGATTGAGTGTTGCAGGTTCGTTTTTCTCGTTTTCTGCATTTTCTTTGTTTTCTTCTTTAGCTTCTTTTTCGTCGGAAACGCTTTTGTAGCTTACGGTTGCTTTTTCGTTGTCGCGGATGGTTACCGTTAGAATTTCAAATTTGGTGGGCTCTATGGAATCTTTGTTTATGCCGCCCAACATCTGCAGTAACGAAGCCATTGCGTCGATTTGCTTTTTACTGTCTTCGGTAACAAAAGTTTTTGCCTGTTCGAAATCGGCTTGGTCAAAGGCTGTGAGGAAATCCATGGACACTTTTCTGATTTCCTTTTCGTCTCTGCTCATGCAAGATGTTACTAATGTGATGCCTAAAAAGGCTACTGCCAAAAGTCTGAATGCTGTTTTCATTGTTTTTTTTGTTTTTGGGTATATTTTGTTTAATTTATTGATTTCCAAAAAGAAGGGCAAGCTACTTATATCGCACCGCTACAACCAAACACCCTTGCTGTATTCCTACCCTGGGGGATTCAATGGGAGCTGGTCGTACAAGACTTACCCGATTGCAAAATTACCATTTTTTTTTGACATAACTATAACAATACTTCTTTTTTTTCGTTTTGTTATACATAAAATATTATAAATTAGTGTTTTACATTGCAAAAACTTTTTCTTTCCAAATTGCGGAAAAACAAAATCCGACAGTTTTGGAGATTGCAAAACGGAGGGAAAAGCTGTTTTTCGGCACCGTATAGGCATTCAATTTTTTGTGCCGACGCAATAATTACAAAACATTTTTGTTATCAGTAAATTATAATGTAAGTTATGCTGAAATTTTTTGAGAATTATTTCAACGGACTGTCCTTGTGGCAGAAAATAGAATTTTGTATTGTGCTTGTATTGGCATTTTCTGTGCCTATAGCATGGCGTTTGTCGATTATATTGCTGATATTGTGGCTTGTGGTGGCAGTGGTGCGTTGTTTTGCGGAGTGGGGGCAAACAACTGGTCGGTTGCGCAAAAATCGTGGTAGATGGTGGTTTCTGCTGTTCGCAATGTTCTACGTAATTCATTGTATAAGTATGCTTTACACGCAGAATCTTGCCGAAGGCTGGGCAACATTGGAAAAACGCCTGTCATTTCTCCTTCTACCGCTGATGTTCCTGCTTTTCGATTTTTCGTATCTTGATAGGAATAAGGTTCGCAAAGTGCTGTATGCCTTTGTTCTTGGTGCTATGTCTGTGGCCTGTTGCGATTTGGTTGCGGCGGCTGTGGACGTGTGTTTCAACGGTGCAGCCACATCGCGGTTCTTCTCGAACGAACTTTCGTCGGAGCACCATACTTATATATCTATGCACGTTTGCCTGTGTATTATATTTTGTTTCAGGGAGTTGGTAGTTGAGTTTAAAAGTGTCTCACTTTGGCGTAAGCTGGCACTTGTTGTGGCAATGGCAGTGTTTACGGTTTTTACGGTGCTGTTGTCGTCGCGGGCGGGCTTGCTGTGCATGGTGGCAGTGTACCTGCTGCTGTTCCTGTGGATGATATTCGGACGCAAGATGTACCGCGTGGGCATTGTAACAGCTATTGTGGCCATGATGGGCGTTGCTGTGGTAGCGGTGTCCTTGCCCGATGCCGTTACACGTGTTGCGGACACACTGAAATCGCTTATGGACAACGAAAAAGAGGATTTGCGTGTTACGATACTGCGTTCCACATTGCCCGTAGCAAAAGAAAACTGGCTTGTTGGCGTGGGGGTTGGCGACAAAATCGACGTGTATATGGAACAGTACCGCAAGGATAACAACCTTGTCTCTCTTGAACGTGAGTATAACTCTCACAATCAGTATATTGATACACTTGTGGTAACAGGAATTGCAGGACTTGCGCTACTGCTAAGTTTTTTTGTTGTGCCTGCCGTGCTTGCCTTTAAAAACAGGCGTTTCGATGTGGTTTTCGCACTTTTCCTGTTTATGATTTTTTTCAACGCCCTGTTCGAGTCTGTTTTCGAAAGGCAGGCGGGAATAATGTTTTTTGTGCTCTTTTTCACACTTATGTTCAATGCGGAATTCGTGGTAGGGGAGGAGAAAGAAAGTAAAGTCTTGGGGTGATTGATGAAAAAATATAATACATCTTTTGAAATATCTGCACTATCCTGCATGTTGAATAATATGTAGGATTTTTATTTTGTCGGTATTTAATTCGATAATTTTGTGTATATTTGCAACTCATAGAAAATAGCGGAGTTTGACGTAAAATGCAAGAAAAGAACATAATAGAGATTCGCAACAAACGCGCAGGCTACGAGTACTTCCTTATCGATACCTACACGGCGGGCATTGTGCTTACCGGCACGGAAATAAAATCTATTCGGGACGGCAAAGCTAACCTTGCCGACGCGTATTGTATTTTTCGTGGCAATGAGCTGTTTGTCAGCGAAATGCATATATCCGAGTACCGTTTTGGCTCTTACCTGAACCACCCCGCCAAACGCGACCGCAAGCTGCTTCTTACCAAACGCGAATTGCACAAACTGCAAAACAAAGTCAAGGAAAAAGGCTTTACAATAATTCCCGTAATGCTTTTTGTAAATACTAAAGGTCTTGCCAAACTCGAGATTGCGCTCGCCAAAGGCAAGAAATTTTACGACAAACGCGACTCTATAAAAGAACGCGACACCAAACGCGAGTTAGACCGCTTCAATGGCAGATATTAACGATTTAACAATCATAAAGATATGAACAGAAACCTTTTATTGATAAGCAATTCCACAAACAGAGGCGAAACCTACTTGGAATGGCCGAAAACTCAGATTGACGATTTTTTGAAACGTCACAACGTAAAATCGGTGCTTTTTGTGCCTTTTGCCGGCGTAAGCCTTGCCGAAGGCGGTTTGGAGTCATCGTACAACGCCTACGAAGCCAAAGTGCAGAAAGTGTTCGCGGAATTGGGCGTGGAACTTCACAGCGTACACCACGAGGCTCAACCTATAGAAGCTGTGTACAAGGCTGAGTGTGTGGCTGTTGGAGGAGGAAATACCTTCCATTTGGTAAAAGAACTTCACCGTTTGGGACTTATGAAAGCCATAAGCGAACGTGCCAAAAACGGTATGCCTTACATGGGATGGAGCGCCGGAAGCAACGTGGCCGGACCAACACTCTGCACCACCAACGACATGCCCATTGTGGAGCCAGAGAGCTTCGACTGCATGAACCTCGTGCCTTTCCAAATCAACCCGCACTACACCGATTTCTTCGACCCCAAACACGGCGGAGAAACTCGCGACGACCGTCTGAAAGAGTACATCATGCTACACCCCGACATGTATGTGGCTGGCATACGCGAGGCTACATCGTTGTTGCTCGAAAACGGCAAGTTGCAACTTATTGGCCGTCCCAACAAAATGAAAGTCTTCAAGGCTCGTTTGGAGGATACCAAAGAATACGGCCTCGACGACGATATAAATTTCCTTCTCGGATAAAACAATAGGATTTTGCATGTCTGTATAATGCTGGACATCAGATATGTACAGATGTGTAATTTTATTTGCTTTCTGCTGTGGAATATCCCCTTTTGGACAAAGTAAACACCCCCGACGACCTTAAGAAACTCTCGTCGTCGGAATTGGAGCGGTTGTGTGCCGACTTGCGTAGCTATATCGTGCGAGTGCTGTCCACCCACCCCGGACATTTGGCTTCGGGCTTGGGAATAGTGGAACTTGCTGTAGCTCTGCATTATGTGTTCAACACTCCCGACGATAAATTAGTGTGGGACGTGGGTCATCAGGCATATCCGCATAAGATACTTACAGGGCGCAAGAGGCAGTTCGAAACTATACGCACCTACGGAGGCATAAGCGGTTTCCCCAAAATGACCGAAAGCGAGTACGACTCCTTCGGCACAGGGCATTCGTCCACCTCCATATCGGCGGCGTTGGGAATGGCTGTGGCAGCTCATTTGCAGGGCAACGACAGCCGTAACCACATTGCCGTAATAGGCGATGGCTCCATGACGGGCGGCATGGCTTTCGAAGCGCTCAACAACGCTGGAGTGGCAGGTGCCAACGTGCTTGTAATCCTCAACGACAACGGCATTGCCATCGACAAAAGCGTGGGGGCTTTGAATCACTACCTTACCAAAATAACATCGTCGCGTACCTACAACCGTTTCAAAACAAAAATATGGGACATCTCTGGCGACAATGCTTTTGGACAGCGCATACGCCGTTTTTTTCGCAAAATATTGCTTAATCTCAAGTCCAATTTTTTCAAGCAGAGCAATATGTTCGAGGCTTTTGGTTTCCGTTATTTCGGTCCCATCGACGGACACAACCTGCCCGACCTCGTTAAAATTTTGCAACAGCTGAGTACCATAAAAGGACCGAAACTCTTGCACATAGTTACTCAAAAGGGTAGGGGTATGGACATGGCGGTGCAGAACCCTGTGGTTTATCACGCTCCCGGCGAATACGATGTGGAGACAGGAGAACGCAAGCTGCCGTCGGACAAAGACCAGCCTTTGCGCTATCAGGACGTGTTTGGGTACACGATTCTTGAACTTGCCAAGCAAAATCTTGATATTGTGGGGATTACGCCTGCCATGCCAACAGGCTGTTCGCTTAATATAATGATGGAGGCCATGCCCGAAAGGGTGTTTGATGTGGGCATTGCCGAACAGCATGCCGTTACCTTTGCCGCAGGTCTTGCCACACAGGGAATTTTGCCGTTTTGCAACATCTACTCCTCGTTTATGCAACGTGCTTACGATCAGGTTATTCACGATGTTGCACTGCAAAAGTTGAACGTAGTTCTTTGCCTCGACCGCGGCGGATTGGTGGGCGAGGACGGCCCGACACACCACGGCATTTTCGACTACGCATATTTCCGTCCCATACCTAACCTCGTTATCGCCGCACCGATGAACGAAAACGAGCTGCGCAACATGATGTACACTGCACAGTTGCCCGACAAAGGTCCTTTTGTTATACGCTATCCGCGAGGAAAATCGGTGAACGCCGACTGGAAAAAGCCTTTCCAAGAAATTGAGATTGGCAAGGGGCGCTGTCTGCGCAACGGCAAGGACATAGCCATACTTTCGGTGGGACATATCGGCAACACCGCCATGCAGGCGGCACAGCTGCTGAGCACCCTGGGCGTGGAGGTGGGCGTGTACGACTGCCGTTTTGTGAAACCCTTGGACGAGAGTCTGTTGCACGAAGTGGTCAAGACCTATTCGCACATCATCACCATCGAAGACGGGGTTTTGAAAGGGGGCTTCGGCTCGGCGGTAGTGGAATTTCTTGCCGACAACGGTATTGGAATACCTGTACACCGCCTCGGAATACCTGACAGATTTATAACACACGGCAGCCTGCGCGAACTTCACCGCGAATGCCGCATAGATGTGGATGCTATAGTGGAGACAGTGAAAAATATTGTAAACGAAGATTTTAAGTGATATTATGGGATTGTTAGACGAACTTAACGACGAACAACGCCGTGCGGCAATGGTAAAGGAAGGGCCGGTGATGATTATAGCCGGTGCAGGCTCCGGAAAAACACGCACCCTCACCTACCGAATAGCACACCTTATCGACGAAGGTGTGGACTCTTTCAACATACTTGCACTTACATTCACTAACAAGGCCGCCAAAGAGATGAAAGAGCGTATTGAGACCCTCGTTGGTCCCGAAGCAAAAAATATATGGATGGGTACTTTCCACTCCATTTTTGCAAGGATACTGCGCTTCGAAGCCGATAAAATAGGCTATATCCACTCCTTTACTATATACGACACCGACGACAGCAAAAACGCCATAAAGCAGATTGTAAAACAACTCAACCTCGACCCCAAAAACTACAACCACTCTTTTGTTCACAGTCGTATATCGGCGGCCAAAAGTAGTCTGATGTCGCCCGAAGACTATGCCTCCAATCCTGAAATACAACAGTCTGATATTCAATCTAAAAAACCGCTTATAGGCGAGATTTACCGTTTGTACAACCAGCGTCTGCGCAACGCTATGGCAATGGATTTCGACGACCTGCTGTTCAATACAAACATACTGTTACGCGATTTCCCCGAAGCGCTTCTAAAATATCAGGAGCGTTTCCGTTATATACTTGTGGACGAGTATCAGGATACCAACTTTGCTCAGTATCTGATAGTCAAGAAATTGGCTGCGCGTTACGAGAACATCTGCGTGGTGGGCGACGACGCTCAGAGTATTTATGCCTTCCGTGGTGCTAATATACAGAATATACTCAATTTCAAACGCGACTACCCGTCGGCACAGCAGTTCAAGCTGGAACAGAACTATCGTTCCACACAAAATATTGTAAATGCGGCCAACAGTGTGATTTTCAATAATAAAGAACAGATTTTCAAGAATGTTTGGACAAGCAACGCCGTTGGTGAACGCATAACCCTGCTTACTGCAACCGACGAGCGTACCGAAGGGGCTATGATTGCAAACACAATACTTTCGCTGAAAGCCGAGGATAACGCCGAATACCGCCATTTCGCGGTGCTGTACCGCAACAACGTGCAGTCGCGTGCCATCGAGGATGCCCTTATTAAAAGTCGCATACCGTACAAGGTGTATTCGGGCATATCGTTCTATCGCCGTAAGGAGCTGAAAGACACACTGGCATACCTGAGGTTAGTGGTGAACAACCACGACGACGAAGCTTTGCTACGTATAATAAACTATCCCAAACGCGGTATTGGCGACACTACTATGGAAAAAATTCAGCTCGCCGCTTCCGACAACGAAATCAGCTGCTGGACTGTGATAGAGAATATAGGCGACTTCGGTCTCGACATAGGGCAGGCCGCCCTCAACAAAATCAACGATTTCAAGTTGATGATACAGGTGTTTACATCGCAGCTGTACACCCTCAACGCCTACGATTTGGCCAAGGACGTGATTTATAAATCGGGAGTGATTCGCGAGCTGAAATCCGACGAAGACCCCGACAACGCCAACCGTGTGGAGAATATAGAGGAGTTGCTCAACGCCATTCAGGAGTTTTGCGAAAAAGAGGACGACATCACCCCGGGCTCCGAGGGCGAAGATGCCCAGATATCCGAAACGACAGGGCTTAAAACCCTCGATATGTACCTGCAACAGGTTCTTTTGCTCACCGACGAGGACAAGGACGACAAAAACGCCGACCAAGTGTCGCTTATGACGATACATTCGGCCAAAGGACTGGAATTTCCATATGTATTTGTGGCCGGAATGGAGGAGAATCTCTTTCCCTCGCAGATGTCGGTGATGGACCGCAAAGACCTTGAGGAGGAACGTAGGCTTTTCTACGTTGCCGTTACCCGCGCCGAAAAACGCCTGATACTTTCCAACGCACAGTTCCGATACCAATGGGGGAAGTCGTCGAGTCAGGAGCTGAGCCGTTTTGTGAACGAGATAGAAGACAAATATATCGATATGCCACGTCAGGATTCGATGTTCCCCAAAATTGGCGAACTACCGCGGCTTAAGCCGCTTACACCGAAAAAGCCGCTCAACTCCCCCAAACTGAAACGTGTGCAGTACGGCCCCACTGCAGGAAACACCGCCGAGCAACGCGACAGCATTCAGGCAGGAATGCGCGTTATGCATGCCAAATTCGGCGAAGGCAAGGTGCTTAGCGTCGAAGGCGAGGGCGGAAGCCGAGCCGCGATGGTGTTTTTTCCAGCTTTCGGTCAGAAAAAAATGATGTTGCAATTTGCAAAACTCGAAATAATTTAATTAATTAGTAATGAGTAATTAGTGATTAGTAATGTACAATAAAAATTTACGGTTTGATAAATACTCCCTGCCCCCTGTAGTTAAGTGGAAACTTATTGAAGAACAATTCCACAATTAACACATATCAACCAACAATTAAACAGTTAAACAATCAACATTTCAACAGATATGAAGATAGCTACATACAACGTAAACGGCATACGTGCCGCTATGGGCAAAGGACTTGCCGAATGGATAACCGCCGCAAATCCCGATGTGCTGTGTGTTCAGGAGACCAAAGCGCAATACGACCAAATTCCGGTTATGGAGTTTTCCGCCCTCGGTTACGAGACTTACTCTTTCTCGGCACAGAAAAAGGGCTACAGCGGAGTGGCGATACTCACCAGACGTCATCCCGACAAGGTTGTGGAGGGCATCTCTAATCCACTGTACGACAGCGAAGGACGCTTTATCCGTGCCGACTACGGCGATGTGAGTGTTATAAGCGTTTACCACCCTTCGGGGACTTCGGGCGACGAGCGGCAGGATTTTAAAATGCAGTGGCTTAGTTACTTCCAAGATTATATCAACGAACTTAAAAAAGAACGTCCAAATCTCGTAATCTGTGGCGACTTCAACATCTGTCACCGTCCCATTGATATTCACGATCCGGTGCGCAACGCTACTTCGTCGGGATTTCTGCCCGAAGAGCGCGACTGGGTGTCGCAGTTCATCGACAGCGGCTTTATCGACAGCTTCAGGCATTTCAACCAAGAACCGCACCAATACACATGGTGGAGCTACCGTGCCAATGCCCGTGCCAATAACAAGGGTTGGCGTATAGACTATATCATGGTGTCGGAACCGCTGAAAGATAAATTGTTACGTTCGGTAATACTGCCCGACGCCATGCATTCCGACCATTGTCCGATGATGACGGAGATAGATTTCTAAAAAACGTAAGGTCAAGGGGAGGGTTGTGGCACTATACATTAGTAGTTTTTTTCGTAAATTTGCAAAAGTGTAATTATTTTTGGTTTTAAATATTAAACGGCTTATTTTTAGTGTGATATGAAGAAAATTGTGGATGCTGTAGGCTCATATTTCATACTGTTGGGGAGAGTTTTGCGCAAGCCCGACAACGGCAAGGCTTTTCGCAGACAGCTTTTTTTCGAGATGAGGGTTCTGGGCATAGAGTCGTTGCCCATAGCGTGTATAATATCCGCGTTTGTGGGTGCCGCCGTTGTGATACAGCTCGCCGCAAGCCTCAGCAACCCCATATATCCCACATGGATAACGGGTTACACTTCGCGTAAAGCCATAATGCTCGAATTTGCTCCCACAATGATAGGTCTTGTGCTTGCCGGCAAAGTGGGGTCGCGTATAGCTTCGGAACTCGGTACCATGCGTATCACCGAACAAATCGATGCCCTTGACATAATGGGGGTGAACTCGGCTAACTATTTGATAATGCCTAAGATAGTGGCGTTTATGTTGTTTAGCCCAATTATAGTAATATTGAGCGTGTTTTCGGCCTTGGCAGGAGGATGGATTTTCGGTGTCATTTCCGGTGTTATAACTTCCTACGAGTACCTCGACGGCCTGCAACTGGAGTTTGCGACATACGATATGGTTTATGGCATTACCAAAGGAATAGTTTACAATTTTATAATAGCCTCGGTGTCAAGTTTCAGAGGGTATACCGTAACGGGCGGTGCTTTGGAGGTTGGGCAGGCAAGCACGAGGGCAGTGGTGGAGAGCTGTATAGTGCTGATTGTCTCCAACTTGGCTCTTACAAGCATACTTATATAATTTTGCAATGATAGAGATTAGGGACATATACAAGAAATTTGGCGAAAAGGAAGTGCTTAAAGGCATATCCACCGTTTTTGAGACGGGTATTACCAACCTCGTTATAGGACGTAGTGGCTCCGGAAAGACGGTGCTTGTGAAATCGGTGAGCGGACTGGAGAAAGTTACTTCGGGCGAGATTTTCTACGACGGGCGCCAACTTTCATCCATGAACGAAATGCAGACCACAGCCCTCAAGCGCGAGATTGGCATGGTGTTTCAGGGCGGAGCGCTGTTCGACTCCATGACAGTGGCCGAGAACGTTAGGTTCCCGCTTCTGATGTTCTCAAAACTGTCGGCGGCAGAGATGGACAAACGTGTGGATTTCTGCCTTGAGCGTGTGGACTTGCCAAAAACTCATAGCCTGTACGCCTCCGAACTCAGCGGCGGTATGCGCAAACGTGTGGCAATAGCAAGGGCTATAGTGGCAAATCCCAAATACCTCTTCTGCGACGAGCCAAATTCGGGCCTAGACCCGCAAACCTCCATCCTTATCGACAAACTGATAAAGGAAATAACTGAGGAACTGAACATTACCACCATCATCAACACCCACGATATGAACTCGGTACTCGAAATAGGGGAGCATATAGTGTTTATAAACAACGGCCAACTGTGGTGGGAGGGGACACGGCATGATGTTATATCCTGCGACAATAAGGAATTGAACGATTTCTTGTTCAACAACGAAATAACAAAACGGGCGGATTTGTAAAATCCGCCGCGACATTACTTTAATTTATATCTATTTCGAGTTTGTTGTCCAAGATGAGAATGTATTTTCCCCGGGGTAAGCTTTGCTACGTTGGAAGTTCTGTGTTATATAAGTTGTGGCATGCGTATCGTCGTTGGCATATACAGTCATTTTGATTGCGTTTGCCGAAGCGTCTATCGGAGGAAATATTACATAGACGGTATTTGAAGACGAACTGTTGATTGTTATTCCGGAACCCAAATTAACAGTAATATCGCCGCCGCTTGAGGGCATGCTAAAATTGCCGTTGCTTGTCAAGTCGGAAGCAGAAACAGTATATTGTCCGGATAAATATTTACCGCTTTCCATTGTATGAAACACCAAACTCGTTATGACTTTTTCTGTTGTGGATTTAAGGGTGAGCTGCAACTGAGCTCCCAGATTTTTCATTTCAAAGTCCACATAATAATTATCATGGGCTATTTTTTCGTAACCAGCTATATAGACATTGGAATCGATGCTTTGCGAAGCAGGAAATGTTATGGTGAGATTATGATTGTTTGATGAACCGTAGATTGTTGTAGGATATACAGCCCAATATATATCGTCGGCACCTGCCGCTGCACTTTCCCGATAAGGTTCTACTGTGCCTGAGAACTCGGCTGTCTTATTGTTGTTTAAAAGTGCATGTGCAGTAAGTGAGTTGCCGTTATTGATTTTTATTTCGTCGTTAGCTACCCATGTATTGTCCTGCGGCATGGTTGCTTTGGCAGTTATGGAGTGTTGAATGTGCACATCCTCGGGGTCGGGAGCTAGTTCCTTGGAGCAGGAAAATGTGGCGGCAACCCCTGCAAGCGCGGCAATAAATTTTGCAATGTTTCTGAAGTTTATATTCATTGCTGTTTATTTTCTGTTATGTTGTCCATGTGCTCTTTTTTCAGTCGCAGACAATGAAATAAACCTTGGGGAAAAGAAAATATATTACGTATAAATAACTGTAATATATCTCTGTAATATTTTGGTACTCAGCGAGTTCCCTTGATATAATATTTCATTGGTCTCGTTGCGAATATACTAATTTTTTCAATACGGATGGAGTTATTTTTAACAAATTATGTCTTATAAATATAGTTTTTTGTGCCAATAATTGATATTTTGCTCTTGGCAAGAGGGCGTTTTTTATTGATATTTCCTACCATATAGCAATGTGTGCGTGAGCTAAAAATATTTTTGCGGTTTGAAAAACATTTTGTATATTTGCATTATAATTTATGTGGGAATTTCCATATAAATTGCAAAAAATCAACTGTTTGTAAAATTTGTATCGAATAATAAACACCGAGTATGGATTATAAATATTTAAAAATCAATAATATAGATAATGTTTGCGTAGCTGCCATTTCTGCTCCCAAGTCGCTAAACGCCCTCAACTCGCAGGTGCTTGCCGAACTTGACGCTTTTGCGGACAGCATAGACACGGCTGCCGTACGTGTGCTTATAATCACCGGCGACGGAGAGAAATCCTTTGTGGCAGGTGCCGACATATCGGAGATGAGCACCCTGAACGAACAGGAAGGTTTTGCTTTTGGCAAACGCGGTGCCGACGTGTTTCGCAAGATAGAGACCTTGCCGATACCTGTGATTGCCGCTGTAAACGGTTTCGCTTTGGGTGGAGGTTGCGAGTTGGCCATGGCCTGCGACATACGCATAGCATCGGCTAACGCCAAATTCGGCCAACCCGAGGTGGGATTAGGCATAATCCCCGGTTTTTCGGGCACTTGCCGTCTTGCACGCATAGTTGGCATGGGCATAGCCAAGGAGATGATTTATACAGGCAAGGTTATACGTGCCGACGAAGCCCTGCGCATAGGTCTCGTGAATGCCGTGTATCCACAGGAACAACTTATGGATGAAGCTGTTGCAATGGCCAAAAAGATAGCCGCCAACGCCCCAATCGCGGTGCGCTACGCCAAACTCTGCATCAACGAGGAGTACGACCTGCAAGCCGACAAAGCCATAAGCTACGAGAACACCATGTTCGGCAAATGCTTTGCCACCAAGGACCAGAAGGAAGGCATGGACGCTTTTCTGAACAAACGTCAGGCTAACTTTAGAAACGAATAGAATTATTTTTAAAACAAAAAAACAATATTATCATGAAAATATGTGTAATAGGAACTGGCACTATGGCCAAAGGCATTGTTAAGGCTTTTGCCGTTAAAATGCCCATTGTAATGAAAAGCCGCACTCAGGCAAGTTTGGACAAGGCTATGGCTTCTATAGCCAAATCGTATGCCAAATTGGTGGAAAAAGGCAAGATGACACAGGATGCCGTTGATGCCATACTGAAAAACATCACCACCACCACAGACTACGCTGCCTTTGCCGACGCCGACCTCGTAATAGAGGCCGCTGTTGAGGATATGCAACTCAAAAAAGAGGTTTTTGGCGAATTGGATAAAATATGCAAGGCCGATACCATCTTTGCTACAAACTCTTCTTCGCTGTCTATCACCGAGATAGCTGCAAGCACAGGCCGTCCTTCGCAGTTCATAGGCTGCCATTTCTTCAACCCCGCCGACCGCATGGCGCTTGTTGAAGTAATCAAAGGTCAGCTCACCTCCGAAGAGGTTTGCAAGTGCATAGTGGACCTCACCACCGAAATAGGCAAAACCCCTGTGGTTGTGAACGAAGCACCGGGATTTGTTGTAAACCGCATACTTATTCCTATGATTAACGAAGCTGTCGGAATCTTGGCTGACGGCATAGCCTCCGCTGAGGACATCGACAAATGCATGATGCTCGGAGCCAACCACCCGATGGGTCCTCTCGCCTTGGCCGACCTTATCGGCAACGATGTAAACCTTGCTATTATGGAAGTGCTTTACAAAGAGTTTGGCGACCCGAAATACCGTCCTCACCCGCTGCTCCGCAAAATGGTGCGTGCTGGCCTGCTCGGACGCAAAACCGGCGAGGGTTTCTACAAATATTGATACCTTTTATTAGTGTCCGATAAAAAATCATAGGCAACGTAATAAAAATGTAAAGCATTGATATATAGCAATGATGTGGTTTGCCAAACAGCAATTTGTCAAA
>CAJOEN010000012.1 GCA_905233475.1 uncultured Bacteroidales bacterium | reverse complement strand
AAATGTAACTTTGCAGAGTCAAAACTGACAAGTCTGCGGACGGAGCTGTAAGGGTTCTCTCCGTTTCAAAGATGAAAAAATGAATTTATAGAACCCACCAAAAGTTTTTTTAGTATCCGGTAAAAATCTAAAATTACAGCAATGCTATCGGAAATGAAGAAAGACCCAATGAACTTTTTGATAAAACATTCCCTATCATTTCTCTGAGCGTTTTCCGGAAAATGACACATTCTTGTCGCCCATCAGACATTTGAAGGACAGTGAGTTGCCGTTTATTTTCCCCGATAATTGGCGTACTATGCGTTTTTCCTGATTTTCGCCTTTATAAGTGGGAATAACATTGTTTGCCGAAAGGCGCTGGTTTTCGTCCAATGTTACCGGCCAGATGTCGAAATCAACTTTAACAGGCATAAAAAACGAAAATTTGGCGTTGTACATCGAAAGCGCCACTTGATGTCCCTGTTTTTGAGTTATTTTCACGGTAACCTCGCTTTTTTCGTAACCATTTGTGTTTAATTTACCTACAAATGTTTGTGCTGTAGCCGAGGCGGTTACTGTAATTACAAAGAGTACGGATAAAAGGAGTTTTTTCATTGTTTAGAGAATGATTATTTTAATACAGAATAGTGTAAAATGTCGGTTTGCAAAATAATTGCCGTATAAAAAGTAGGACAGTACTTGCAATTGTTTTCTGCTCGATCGTTGTATAGCATAGGTTTTAGATATGGGGTGTGAGTTCGTTTTTCAAAAATTTTCCTGTATAGCTTTCGGGGCATTGTGCCACCTCTTCGGGGGTACCGGCACACACTATGTTGCCGCCTTCCATGCCGCCTTCGGGACCGATATCTATGATGTGGTCGGCTACTTTTATCACGTCCATGTTGTGTTCTATTACCAGCACGGTGTTGCCCTTGTCCACAAGTTTTTGCAGAACTCCCAACAGCACACGCACGTCTTCGAAATGCAGTCCTGTGGTGGGTTCGTCGAGTATGTAGAGAGTATTGCCGGTATCGCGTTTCGAAAGCTCGGTGGCAAGTTTCATGCGTTGCGCCTCGCCGCCCGAGAGGGTGGTGGAGGGCTGTCCGAGGGTGATGTAGCCAAGTCCCACGTCGCGTATCGTTTCAATTTTGCGTGCTATGGAAGGTATGTTTTCAAAAAACTCCACAGCTTCGTTGATGTTCATGTCGAGCACATCGCTTATGGACTTGCCTTTGTAGCGTATTTCGAGGGTTTCACGGTTGTAGCGTTTTCCGTGACACACCTCGCAACCTACATATACGTCGGGCAGGAAGTTCATCTCTATGGTACGCAATCCAGCTCCTTTGCAAGCCTCGCAACGTCCGCCCGACACATTGAAGGAGAAGCGTCCGGGCTTGTAGCCGCGTATCTTGGCCGACGGCAGTTGTGCAAAAAGCATACGTATGTCGTTGAACACACCGACGTATGTGGCCGGGTTAGAACGTGGTGTGCGACCAATCGGCGACTGGTCCACCTCTATAACTTTGTCGATGTTCTCAATGCCTTTTATCGATGTGTATGACAGAGGGCGTTTGGTGGCACGGTAGAAATGTTTGTTGAGTATCGGATGAAGCGTTTCGTTTACGAGCGATGACTTTCCGCTACCGGAAACACCTGTAACACAGACAAATACACCGAGAGGCAGGTCGAGGGTTACGTTTTTGAGGTTGTTGCCGGTGGCACCTTCCAGCACAAGGTGTTTGCATTTGGCAATGGAGCGGCGTTTGGGTATTTCTATGCAGCGTGTGCCGTTGAGGTATTCGCAGGTCATCGAGTGCGATTTCATAATATCGTCGAGGGTGCCCTGTGCCATTATCTTGCCGCCGTTGATGCCCGCGCCGGGACCTATGTCGATGATATGGTCGGCGTTGAGAATCATGTCGCGGTCGTGTTCCACCACGATAACGGAGTTGCCTATGTCGCGTAGTTTCTTCAGTGCGTCTATCAGTTTGTGGTTGTCGCGCTGGTGCAGTCCTATGCTCGGCTCGTCGAGGATATACAGAACATTAACAAGCTGCGAGCCTATCTGCGTGGCAAGGCGTATGCGTTGCGACTCCCCGCCCGACAAGGATTTTGAACTGCGGTTGAGCGACAGGTATCCTATGCCCACATCGAGCATGAAACGTATGCGTTTCTTTATCTCGTCGATGATTTCGTGTCCTACGGTCTTTTGTCGCTCGTCGAGGCGCGGCTCGATATTGTCGAACCAGCGGTAAAGCTCGTTGAGGTCCATATTGGAGAGTTCGGCAATGTTCTTCCCGTCGATGCGAAAATGCAACGACTCTTTTTTGAGCCTTGTGCCGCCGCATTCGGGACAGGGCACGGTGTTCATAAAACTGTTGGCCCATTTCTGTAGTCCAGCAGGGCTGTCTTCGTTGGCAAGTTGCGATATGTAGTTGGTGATTCCTAAAAATCCCGACGCGTCGTATCCGCCCACAGATGAATCTTTTACGCCAAGCATTTGTGTGGTGCCGTAAAGTATGGCGTTCATGGCATCGTCGGAAAAACTGTTGATAGGGTCGTCGATGGTGAAGCCGTATATATGGCCGAGCATTTCCAGCTGTTTGTAGAAATAGTTGTTGGCAGAGTATTTGCCAAGAACTTCGAAAGCGCCTTCGCGTATGGATTTTTTGGGGTTGGGAATAAGTTTGGAGAGGTCTATTTCCGATATTTCGCCCAGGCCGTTGCATTTTGGGCAGGCTCCGTATGGCGAGTTGAAGGAGAAAGTGTTGGGTTCCGGCTCCGGGTAGGAAATGCCGGTATCAGGACACATCAGCAGTTTGCTAAAATAGCGTATCTCCGATGTGTCGCAATCGAATACCATAAGTTCACTTTTGCCATGTTTGAAAGCGGTGCGCACCGATTCGAGCATACGTTTGTCGCTACTATTTCCGCCAACGGCGATTTTGTCCACCACAAGTTCTATGTCGTGGGTTTTGTATCGGTCGAGTTGCATTCCATAGGTTATTTCGCACACCTCGCCGTCCACACGCACCCGCAGGAAACCCTTTTTTGCCACCTGCTGGAAAAGGTCTCGATAGTGCCCCTTGCGGCGTTTCACCAGCGGGGCGAGGATATAGATGGTTTTTCCGGAGTAATTTTCGTTTATAAGGTCGATGATTTGGCTTTCGGTGTATCGAACCATTTTTTTGCCAGAAAGGTAGGAGTATGCGTCGGCAATGCGGGCGTAGAGCAGACGTATAAAATCGTAAATTTCGGTAACAGTACCAACAGTGGAGCGCGGGTTTTTGTTGGTAGTTTTCTGCTCTATGGCAATAACGGGGCTTAGTCCGTTGATGCGGTCCACGTCGGGGCGTTCCATGTTGCCGATGAACTGTCGGGCGTAAGCCGAGAAAGTCTCCATATACCGCCTTTGGCCTTCGGAGTATATGGTATCGAAAGCGAGCGACGATTTTCCGCTGCCACTCACCCCCGTGAAAACCACGAGTTTGCCGCGTGGTATGTCGATGTCGATGTTTTGGAGATTATGCTCGCGGGCACCCAATATCTCTAATTTTCCGTTGGTATTTTCCGTTTTTTTCATGCTCAAAGATTGGTTATGTATTGGGTCTTCTTGTCTTCGGGCTTGCACATTTTGCTCCAACTGGTGCCGTCGTTGCCGGGTATTTTTACTATGTATGTTTTGTTGGCCTTGTTGGCGAGTTTGTTGCTTATAAGCCACGGATTGAGGGTTCGCAGTACCTTGAGGTTGGTTTTGTGTTTTTTTGCAAATTCTGTCAAATCCACGTTTTGGCCGCTAAGTTCCACATTTTTGCAGTTGATTTGCGGATACATGTCGCAATTGCGCAAGCGGTAGCCGTATTTTTGTGGGTTCTGCATTATAGTTTTCATTGCGAGTATGCGATAGACGTAACGAGAGGTTTCGCTGTTTAGCTGGGTGTTGTAGTACAATTTTACTCCCTGTTCGTTGAAGCGTTTTCGCAAGCCTGCCTCTCCGCAGTTGTATGCCGCCGCCGCCGATGTCCAGCTACCGAGTTGCCGTTTAAGGTCTTTGAGGAACTTGCAGGCCGCTTTGGTGGACTCCTCAAGCGAGTTGCGCATGTCTATATCATCGTTGATTTCCAAACCGTAATTGATACCCGTAGATTTGATGAATTGCCAGTATCCCTGCGCTTTGGCCGGCGATGTCAGGTTCATAAGGTCGCTCTCGATGACACACAGGTATTTGAAATCCAAGGGAATACCGTTCTTTTTCAGAATTGGCTCTATTACAGGGAAATAGCGGTAGGCACGTTTCATCACGAGTATAGTGGATGAGTGTCGGCAGGTGTTTATAACAAGCTCGCGGTCGAAGGCTTCTCGCACATAAAAATCATCCAAAGGAACTTTTTCTCCTGCAAAAGAGAGTGTGTCGGGAACTTCGGGAGCGAAGTGCGAAACCGTTTCCTTTACGGAGGTATGTGTTTCGGTGGCTTTCCCGCTTGTTGTAGAGGAAGTTGCAAATACAAAAAACTGCAACGAAAGTGCGGCAATTGATAGTATTATGGCCAAGATACTTAGTTTTTTCATGTGTTTTATGATATAAGTTTATGACAACGAAAAACTTGCAACATCAACGGGGCAATATCGCATTTATGCAAAGTTACAAGAAAAATATCGATTTTGGCACTTAAAAAGTGCTAAATGGAAATATTTCTTTTTATAAAAAGAAACGAGGCTATGGAATCCATAACCTCGTAATACAACAAAATACTTAAGGATTTTATTTTTTGCGTATCACAAAATTTCGCACAGCCCTGTCGCCATCCGAATTTATAACCTGAAGTGTGTATATTCCTTCGGCAAAGCCATCGAGCGGAATGTCGTTTTTGCCGTCTTGCGCGGCAGTTTGCAACACCTTTTGTCCCAGCATATTGTATATGACCAAGTCTTTAAGGTTGTCGCCTTCTACGGTTATGAATTGTTGGGCTGGATTCGGGTAAACCGTGATGTTGAAACCGTCGGCATCATTTATGCCGCTATTCACAGTTATGATGACAGAGGCGGTGTCCTTACAAGCCGGTGAGTTGGCGTTGATACCTATCACGTAGTATTCGGTGGTGGTTGTGGGGAATTCCACTATTGGGTTGTTAGTGCTTCCTGTTGACCATAGGTAGTTTACAGCTCCCGAAGCCGTGAGGGTAACGCTCTCGCCTTGGTCTATGGAGGTGCGGTCTGCCGAAAGCCTCAAGGCTGTGGGCTTGTGTTTTATGGATAGATGCAGGGTAACTATACTATCGCAACCCATAGCGTTTACCAAAGTATATTGTGGCAGGCTGGTGGACATGCGGTAAGTGTAGCCGTTAATCCATGTGAAAGTGTCGCAGGCCACAACGCTATCTATGCCGTAGGTGGCAGGAGCTATGGTCAGGTGCAGATGTATAATGCTGTCGCAGCCGGTGGAGGTGGTGTAGGTGTAGGTAGGTGCTGTTGTCGAGGTTCTGTAGGTAACGCTGTCAATCCATGTGTACGGGCCGCAGGCAACAACGCTGTCGATAACGTTGGTATCATTTTGTATGGTGAGGTTCAGATGCACTATGCTGTCGCAACCCATAATGTTGGTAAGGTGGTATATCGGGCTGTCGGTGCTGGCAGTGTATGTTACGCTGTCTATCCATGTGTAGCTGCGGCAAGCTCTTACTCTGTGGATTCCAACGGTAGGCTGTCTGAATTTCAGGTTAAGATATACCAAGCTATCGCAACCAGTTGCAGAACCGCCGGTTATGCGTGCAAGGGCTACGGTGTCGGTGCGGTATGTAACGTTGTTCAACGTCCAAGTGTAGGCAGTGTCGCACGAGTGCACATAAATTTGCGACGAACCTTCGCAGGAACTTACATTCACATCATCAATACCACAATAGTAATAGGATATCATCCCCGAAGAACGTGTGGTCATCCATCGGAAGGCAAGACGTGCGGTATCCGGTATGTTGTAGTTGTTGAGGGCTATTTCGTTATAGTTTGCCGCCACATTGCCAGATGTCACATTGGAGATGGTGGTAAGCGGAGTGAAAACAGTGTCGGTGGCTTTATTGCCTGTGTAGTTTGCCACGTATCCTAATTGTAATATTTCAGTGCTTGCCGAAAGTCCGTTTCCACCCATCCTAACTTTGAATGAAACCTTGCTTTTTGTGAGGGTGTCTTCGAAGCCCGGAAGAATGGCGTAAGTGCGGCCTGAATTGTTAGTGAATCTTACAGCCATTACCAAATATTTGTTGCTTTGCGAAGCGTATGGCGAGTAATCGGACGTGCTACATACGTGAGGTTGCATACCTGCTCCAGTAGCCCCTGTAGAGGTTGTGGACGAATAGGTTGTCCAGCAGAAAGGAATGTCTCCGCCCGAGGTTGTGGCTGCGGAGGAAGTGTAGTTTGCAAAATTTTCGCTGTAAGGCAACGGTTGTGCGTCGCAACCAGCGGTGTCGATACAGGATACAAGAAAATCAAATCCGTCGGAAGAGGAATACAAGTCGGCAAACATTACTATTGTAAGTGCGCCGCTTATGGAGGTGTCCCTAATTGTGTCATAAACAAGGGTGCCTCTCGGCGAAGCGGTGTATATCCTATGTAGCAGTGTGCCATTGGTATCTTTGCCGTCGTATATGCGTAGCTCATCGTAGTCCTCACGGTGTAAAACACCGCTTATGCAGACTTTCGACTTTGCGCTTGCGGCCTTTACCACAAGTGTAGATGTGGTGTTGTCGTAATAGTTTGTTGTGGGACCGCCGTTATCGTATATATGTATTCCACAGGCTGTTATGGAGTCCGTGCCAGACAGAGGCATTTTCATTAGAGAAGTTGCGTACGAGGAACTCCACGAACTTGTGTCGCCGTTGCCGCATACCGCACGTACATAAAAGTCATAAAGGGTGTCGTTGTTGCTTAGGTCGCTTATACGTTGCGATGTAGTTGATATATTCCTGATGATACGTCTTCCATTGCTTATGGCTGGGTCGAAACCGACAGGGCCGTAAGCTATTTCCCACTCTGTGGCACTACTTCTGTTTGTCCAGCTTATATCGGCATAGTTGTCGGTAAGCTCATTCACTCGCACGTCGGTCGGAGTGGGACAGGTAATGTTTACAAAAGTGCCATATATAAAACTAACTGTGTGGTTGGAGTTGTTCTCGGTAATCTGCCGTATTGGCATGTTGCAACCCTGACCTGCCCACGATAATGCTTTTGGTGTGGTGAAATCGGTGAATGCTGTACGGTTGCCGGAACCCGGGAAAGGACACTCGGTACTGTTTATATTGCCGTAAGAGGCAGAGTCGAATGGTATGTCGGACGGTGCCGTAGCACAAACGGGATACAGTTTCTGTGGGTGGGTGTAGTTTACACCAGCATTATAGGACGATGCAATGGCACTATGCACATGGTATATCATAAGACCGTGTCCCGGGCAACTGGTATCGAAACCTAATTTCTGACGATTGTCGATAAGGTAATACTCCCCATTTGTAGGGGTGTTTATACGATAAAACGAATTGGAGTCGCAGCTCATTGGACGCAGGGTAACGGTGTCGTAGCCCGAAAGTGTGGTAACGTTCACCCAACGGTAAATATAGGCTTTGGTGTATAGGTTGTGGTGAGCCGGAGAGTTGCCCGACTGTCCGGGTGTGCCACCCCAACTACCGCTGGCCATAATATCCCAGCTACCCATTCCCGGATATTCTCCGTTGGACTCATAATCCACGTCATAGAAGTCGGGAGCACCGAGTACGTGCCCAATCTCGTGGCAGGCAACGCCTATGTGCGAAATCACCGAACCGGAGTGTCCCTGCAGTTCAGGCGAGCAAGAGTAAGTCTGTGCGTATTTGTTGTTGTTCACAACTCGTTCGGAAGCAGACCATTTGTGCGACCATATCACGCTGTCGCCGCCGCCAGATTCACGACCGTAACCTGCAAATATTATATGCACACAGTCCACTTCGCCGTTGTTATCGCTGTCGTAGCGGCGGAAATCGGCACCACCGCTGACGGCCTTGCGCAAGGCTTCGGTGGCAAATTCGCTACCCTGCGATGCTGTACCCTGACCACTACGGCCGTAATAGCGCGAATTGTGGTCGCAGGTGTAAGGCCCCACCACGTCGGCAACCAAATTAAGTTTGCCGTAAGATACTTCGTTATAGTAATCATGCACACTGCCAATGGCGTTTTCGGCGGAGTAGTTCACCTGATTGAACATATTGTCTATCTGTTGGCGAGTCTTGACAAATTGACGATTAGGATATTGCATCATTATTACAAGTATACGCACCGTGCCGGTGGTGTTGCTTTTATCAAGCGATTTTGCCTTGCTGTCGCGTATTTCCCAAAGCGAGAGCATGTAATCAATCTGCGACCGGCTATAGCGCAGGCGTTTGGGGGTATTTTCCAAAAAAGCGCGAACCTGACTGTTGCGTTCGGCGATTTCGGTGGCCACAAAAGCGGAAGGCACCATATCGCCCGTTTGGTCGAGGGTGGCGTAAACAAAATAACCGTTTCTGTTGTAAACCAAGGTGTATCCGTCTTCGGTCTCAGCCCAGTTTACTTTTTCGTCGCCTTTCATTGTAAGCGTTACAACGGTTTTGCCGTCGGGTTGCGGATATTTGATTTTGTGGGGGTAAGCACTTACCGCAAACACTTCTCCACTAAAAAGCAGCATCACAAGCACTGCCATAAAAAACATTCTCTTCATGATTTCTTAAGATTTTTGAAACTGCAAAGATACATTTTTTTTGTCTTATGAAAAAATTTTTCTTCGTTCCATTCATGGCAAACGCATAAAAAATCAAATAGAGAGAACAGATAATCGGTGCTTCCTACGACTTTTAGTCGATTTGAAACAAGGCCGTTCTTCTCTTATTCTTGTTACGTTTCATGTTGTTGAACGAATTTTTCTTCCGTTTTGACAGCACATTTTGTCTGGTGCTGTTGGTTTGCGTTAGGAATAAGCTGGCATGCTGGCAGCCAAGTTGCTTATTTTAAGGATGTCAGGAGGATTACCAACCGGCTCCCGCCCAATTACGAGTTCCGATTTCCTAATTCCGAACGAAATTCCAACTCGGCCCAAGCCTTTTGCAAAATTCAGAAAAAATCAGTAACTTTGCACACGGAAATTATTATAGTATGGAAGATTTTTTGGTATCATCGGGCGAAAATCTTGCCCATGTTATAGAATTAGTTTACAGCTGGGTGTGGAGCCCTGCCCTTGTTTGCTTATGCCTGTTTGCAGGTCTATATTTTTCGTTGCGCACTCGTTTTGTACAGATACGTCGTTTTGGCGAGATGTTTCGTTTGTTGTTTGGCAGTGCTGGCAAGGACAAAAAAGCTGTGGGAATATCGTCGTTTCAGGCTTTTGCAATGGCTTTGTCGGGGCGTGTGGGTACTGGCAATATAGTGGGTGTGGCTACGGCAATTGGTTTCGGCGGTCCGGGAGCCATAGTGTGGATGTGGATAATTGCCTTTTTTGGGGCGGGCAGTGCTTTTGCCGAAGCCACTCTCGCACAGATATACAAGGAAAACCACAACGGGCAGTTCCGTGGTGGTCCGGCGTATTATATTGAAAACGGCCTTCGGTCGCCGTTTTTCGGTTGTTTGTTTGCTGTGCTTGCGGCTTTTGCCTGCGGCATATTTCTGCCTCCCGTGCAGTGCAACGGAATAGCCCTCTCTTGCTCACGCTCCTTTGGCGTGGAGGTGTGGGTTATAGGACTTGTGGTGGCCGCACTTATAGCCCTTGTGATAATAGGCGGGGTGAAACGCATAGCCAATGTGGCTCAAATAGTTGCGCCTGTAATGGCGGTTATATACATACTGCTGTCGTTGGTGGTGCTGGTTGTTAATTACAGTGTTGTTCCCGATGTGTTTATGCAAATGCTTCGCGGAGCTGTAGGCATAAACGAGGTAGGGGGAGCTTTGCTTGGTAGCACCATAGCATGGGGCGTGAAACGTGGTATATACAGCAACGAGGCCGGTCAGGGCACAGGCCCCATAGTGGCCGCCGCCGCCAAAGTTAGCCATCCTGTGAAACAAGGACTTGTGCAGGCTTTCTCGGTGTATATCGACACCCTGCTCGTATGTACTGCCACAGCAGTGATGATACTTGCCTGCAAGACGTACAACATTATAGACAATGTGCAACAAACACCCACGGGAGCCGTGGTGACTTATCTGCAACAGAACCCCGAGGCACCACAAGGCGAGCCGGGAGTTTTCTACACCACAGGAGCGTTAGGTACGGTGCTGGGACAGCGTACCGGCGATATTATAATATCTGTGGCATTGTTTTTCTTCGCTTTCACCACCATAATGGCCTATTACTATTACGCCGAGACCAACCTCGTTTACCTCTTCAACCGCTGGCGGAGGCGCATATACAAAAAACATCCCGAAAGGCTTGAGGCTCTGGAAAAAGCCGACATGACCTTTGGCGACGACCGCGGCGAAAAAATTGTAATATGGATATTGCGAGTTGGGACGACAGGTGCGGTGTTTATAGGTTCGTTGGTAGGCAGTGGCATAGTGTGGACAATCGGCGACATAGGTGTAGGGGCTATGGCGTGGATAAATATTGTGGCAATACTGTTGCTCTCGTCCAAGGCCATACGTACACTTAAAGACTACGAACGGCAGAAAAAACAGGGCGTAGAGCCGCATTTCGACCCGAAATCCCTGGACATACAGCACGCCGATTACTGGGAAACCAAATGAAAACGCACTGCAATATCGTTTTTTTTTCGTAACTTTGCAAAAAAATATATACAATTATGTTCAAAAAAGAAACCTATATAGCACGCAGAGAACAGCTGCGCAAGGACGTTAAAAACGGACTTATCATTATTCAGGGCAACAGCGAAAGTAGTTGCAACTACAAGGACAACACTTATTTCTTCCGTCAGGACAGCACTTTTCTGTATTTCTTCGGGCTTCAGCGCGAGGATATGTACGGTGTGCTCGACTGCGAGACAGGCGAGGATTGGATTTTTGCCAAAGATTATGACATCGAGGACATTATCTGGACTGGCGCCCTGCCCAGCGTAGCCGAACTTGCCTCAACGGTGGGCGTAACCAAAAGCGGCTCCCTTGCCGATTTGCAAAGCATTGTAAACAAAGCTGTTGCGCAAGGCCGCAAAATCCACTACCTCCCCCCCTACCGCACCGACAACCTCGTAAAAATGGGCAACCTGCTCGGTATCAAAACCGACAGAGTGAACCGATACGCTTCGTTGGAACTTATAAAAGCCTGTGTTAAACAGCGTTCCATCAAGAGCGATGAAGAGATAGCCGAAATAGAACGTGCCATTGCCACAGCGTATAATATGCACGTGGGCGCTATGAAAATGGCCATGCCGGGACGTTATGAGTACGAGCTTGCCGGCTTTATGGAAGGTACCGCACTTATGGGCGGCGGCCCCGTGTCGTTCCCCGTCATTATGACCATCAACGGACAGACACTACACAACCACAACCACAACCACGAACTGAAAGTGGGACGTATGCTTGTGATGGACGCCGGTTGTGAGACTCCCATGCACTACTGCAGCGACATCACACGCACTGTGCCTGTGGGCGGTAAATTCGACGAGCGTCAGAAAACCATTTACGAAATAGTGTTAGCCGCTAATCTGGAAGCCATTCGCGTTACTCGTCCGGGTATCACCTATCAGGAGGTGCACACCGCCGCCAGCCGCATTTTGGCACAAGGCTACAAGGATTTGGGCATTCTCAAAGGCAATCTCGACGACATTGTGGCCAACGGCGCGCACTCGCTTATGATGCCTCACGGATTGGGACACATGATGGGTCTCGACGTTCACGACATGGAGAACTACGGCGAAATCAACGTAGGTTACGACGATGAGACCGAACGCAGCAAACAGTTCGGCCTAGGCAGTCTGCGTTGCGGACGCCGCCTGCAACCCGGTTTTGTTATTACCGACGAACCAGGATGCTATTTCATACCCGAACTTATCGACAAATGGCACCGCGAAGGCACCAACGCACAGTTTATAGATTTCGACGTGCTGGAGAAATACAAGGATTTCGGCGGAATACGCATAGAGGACGACATTCTCGTTACCAACGACGGTTGCCGTGTGCTCGGCAAGCCCATACCGAAAACCGTCAAGGAGATAGAAGATACGATGAGAGGCTGAATTGGCTCGTAGGCGATAATTTTAAACGAAAGAACTAAATACAAAGAGGTCATTCTTGTGGTGGCCTCTTTTTTTATTGACAAACAGCGCTCCTCAAAAAATAAAAAACCTCATTCGCCGTTACTCTTTTTTCTAAACCGATAAAAAGATGAGAAAAACCGTTTCGTTTATCACATTATTTCTGCTTGCCGTACTTCCGTTGAAGGCTCAGAAACCGGCAGTTAGTACCGACAAAGCATTCGAAATCTCCAAAAACCTTGAGATTTTTGCCAATGTTTACAAAAACTTGCACCTCAATTATGTTGATGACCTTGAGTCGGGCAAACTGATTAAAACCGCCATCGATGCCATGCTTGCCTCCCTCGACCCCTACACAAACTACATTCCCGAGTCGGACATTGAGGACGTGAAACTGCAGATTTTTGGACAATACGGAGGCATAGGTGCAGTGGTGTCGCAACGTGGCGACTACGTGATTATTTCCGAACCCTACGAGGGACTTCCGGCGGTGAAATCGGGGCTTAAGGCTGGAGATAAGATATTGGAAATCAACGGCGAATCTGCCAAAGGCAAAACTGTGTCCGACGTTAGCGGCGTTTTGCGCGGACAGGCAGGCACATCGCTGAAAATGAAGATAGAACGGCAGGGCAAGACGATGGACTTCAACATAACCCGCGAGGAAATAAAACTAAAGCCCGTACCGTATTTCGGCTTGGTGGACGACGATTTCGGCTACATCAAACTCAACGAGTTTACCCAAAAATCGGCTGAAGAGGTTACAGCGGCTTTCAACAGCCTGAAAAGCCAGAACAAAAAACTAAAGGGCGTAGTCCTTGACCTGCGCGGGAACGGCGGCGGACTGCTCAACGAGGCGGTGGACATAGCGAATATTTTCGTAAATAGCGGCGAGCTTGTGGTGCAGACCAAAGGCAAGGTGTCGGAGAAAAACACCAAGCATTACACCCGCAAAATACCCTTGGACAAAGAAATTCCCGTAGCTGTGCTGATAGATGGCTACAGCGCTTCGGCTTCGGAAATTGTGGCCGGAAGTATGCAGGATTTCGACCGTGCCGTGGTGATAGGCTCACGCTCATACGGAAAAGGCTTGGTGCAGAACATTGTGGAACTGTCGTACAACTCACAGATGAAAGTCACTGTTTCCAAATATTTTATCCCCAGCGGACGTTGCATTCAGGCTCTCGACTACAGCCACCGCGACGAGAACGGCAGAGCGGTGAAAGTCCCCGACTCGCTGAAAACAGCTTTCAAAACCCGTAACGGACGCACGGTGTACGACGGTTTCGGCATAGAACCCGATGTTGAGGTGGAACCAGACTACATGTCGAATATTTCGGTGGCACTGCTTCAGAAAAACCTTGTGTTCGACTATGTTACGGACTTCTTCTACAAAAACAAAACCATTGCCCCAGCCTCGCATTTCCGCGTAACCGACGAAATTTACGAGGATTTCAAAAAATACATTTCAAACAAAGAATACGATTATTCCACCAATACCGAAAAAACACTTAAAGTGCTACGCGAGGCCGCCAAAGAGGAAAAATATCTTTCGGCCATAGAGCAGGAACTGTCCGAACTGGAAAAGAAACTACAGAGCGACAAACTTGTTGATTTGGACAAGAACAAGGAAGAAATAAAACAACTTATCGAAGCTGAAATACTTACACGGTATTATCATGAAAAAGGACGTACCGAAGGTTTGCTTAAGTACGACCCAACCCTGAAAAAAGCCATTGAGGTACTTTCCAACAATGAAGAGTACAACAGAATACTGAAAAAATAACACACCATGTGGCGTAAAACGGATATTTCTTTCACCCGCCAGTCGGTACACCACAACATATTTTTCTTATTGTTGGCGGTATTGGTGGTGGCAATGCCTACATCAAAGTTTCTGATGAGTGCCGCAATGATCTTTCTTGCGGCAAACTGGCTTGTTGAAGGACGTTTCCGCGAAAAATGGTATCTCGCCAAGAGTAACAAGTTACTACACGCTTTTGTTGCCCTGTATGCAGTGCATGCCATCTGGTGCTTGTGGTGTCTGTTTTCATCTACATGGGACTGGAGCTATGCTTTGGACGACCTGCGAAAAAAACTGCCGTTGATAGCCATACCGATAGTTGTGCTCACCTCCACATTTCTCGACCGACGCAAGATAGCCAATCTTTTGCAGATTTTCTGTCTTACCGTGGCCGTGGCGTCGGCAATTGGCATAGCGCGTTATCTCTGCAATCCGGATATTGAATATCGCAATATTTTTCCGCATTTCTCCCACATACGTTTTTCGCTAAATGTTTGTATGGCCATAGTTATACTGATGTACGCAATATATAGGACTTTCAAATATAGTTGTTTGAAACTTAGACTGTTGCGTATTGCAATTCTTTCTACGCTCGAAATACTTTATTCTCTTATTCTGCTACTTTTACAGTCGTACACAGCTTTTGTAGTGCTTGCCATTACTTTTGTAGTGCTTTTTGGGTGGGTTGCCATAAAAAGAAAGTCGCAACCCCGCTATGCAGCGGTGTTTTTTGCTCTGCTGGCGTTGGTTATCGTTGGTGTTTGGCTGTGTTTCTCGCATTATCGCTCCAATTATTACAATTTGCAGGAGCTTTCGCTTAAGCCATTGGAGACTACTACGGCTCAGGGAAATACCTACACCCATGCCAACGATGGGTTTATTGAAATGGGCAATTACATAAATAACTATGTGTGCCGCGAGGAACTTGCCCACGAATGGGCTAAACGTAGCGCACTACACATCGACTCGCTTACACCCAACTCCTTTGCCGTTTATCCCACCCTTGTGCGTTATCTCAATGCCAAAGGTCTGACCAAGGACAGCGCAGGCGTGTCGCAGCTGCAACAATCTGATATAAAGCTTATTGAACAAGGTGTAGCAAATCCATACTATACCCGCAAGTTCGATGTGGGCAAAATGCTGTACCGTATGTTTTTTGAGTTCGATAGCTACCGTCGCGACGGAAATGTGCGGAATTCATCGTTGTTACAGCGTTTCGAGCTATGGCAGAATGGTTGGACAGTGTTTGCTGCACACCCTGTTTTTGGCGTAGGCACAGGCAATGTGGCCAACACATTCGAACTCAATTTGTTCAAAAGGAAATCGCCGTTACAAGGTTTGGGAATGCGCACCCACAATCAGTATATCACTTTCCTGCTTACGTTTGGTGTTGTAGGATTTTCGGTAATTATCTTTTTCTTTGTCAGGGCAATGCGCAGGCAAAAACTACTTTCGTCGGCGTTGTTCACGGCATGCCTGTGCATAGTGCTTATATCTTTTGTGAGCGAAGACACTCTCGAAACCGAGGCTGGTGTGGTGTTTTCCACGCTTATGCCCGTATTGCTGGCGCTATGGGCGAAATATTATTCAGGCGATGGTGGAGAAGGCTCCAGCGACGTGCTTTATTGAGTTTTCCTTGCTGTTCATTACAATGGATATTATGTCGAACCGTACTTCCTCTATACGGTTGTTCCCTTGCACGTATGCGTTGGCTACCGATATGTAGGAGCGTTGCTGTGCGCGAGACACAAACACTTCGGGTTCGCCAAGGAAACGTCCGTTGCGGGTCTTCACCTCCACAAAAGCAAGTATGTCGCCTTTTTTGGCAATGATGTCCACCTCGTGCGAACGATGTCTCCAGTTTGTTTCCAAGATAGTGTAACCTTCATTAACAAGGAAATCGCGTGCCATCTGTTCTCCTGTGGCTCCAAAATCGTTATGTTCTGCCATATTTTTTCAAAAAAAGGTGCAAAGTTTTCTTCTGCATCATTATTATAACGACTGTGTGGTTGGTTTATTGCTTTACGGGGTGTAAAACTAAACAATAAAACGGGAGACACCGTCCAACGGCAAGCCTCCCGTAAATTTCCACAAAACAATCAACTATCAATTGTAAACTATAAACTGTAAACTATATATCACCGTGCCAAACTGCCGATGTCGCGCGGATGCGAGCTAAGCACGGGTATCAGCGAGTGGTGAATAATCTGCTGTGCGTGTGTTCCTATAAAAAGTGTGGAGAGTATGTTCTCCTGCTCGGTAGTGATGATAATAAGGTCGGCGGAGATGGATTCGGCATACTCCAGCGTGTCGGCGGAAAGGTTTTTGGTAAGCATTTTTTCGGATACGAAAGGTATGCCCATGTCGCTAAGGTATTTCTCGGCCTGATGCAGGTATATGTCTATTGTCGATTCTTCGGAACGCTGTTCGATAAGTCCTAGCAGATGTACTGTGGAGCCGAAGATTTTTGCCATATTGGCCACTACAGGTATTTTCTGACGCGAGTTTTCGGTCATGTTGAGCGGAGCCACTATGCGTTCGAGGTTTTTGTGGTAGTTGAAACCTTCGCGTATCGAAAGGGTCGGACAGTTGGCCTCCTGCACTATGCGCACGGCGGTACTTCCCATCCAGTATTTCTCAAATCCCGACGCACCGTTGGTTCCAATAACTATCATTGAGGCATTGATACGTTCTGCTTCCTTGGCTATAACGGTGGCAACCTTGCCGTCCAGCACCTTCCATTCGATGGTGGTTTTGGTGAGTTTTTTACCGTATTCCTTGGCAAGAGTTGATAATTTTTCCATGGCCAAACCCCTCAACGATTCGGTCTGTTCGTCTGAGAACAGGTTTTTCTCTTTGCATACCCATATAAGTTCTATATTGGCAATCAGTTTGTTGGCAATGTCCGTTGCAACGTCCAAAGCTACGTATGAGCCTTTTGAGAAGTCGGTTCCGACGATAATGTTTTTTGCGTTCATGTAAATTTATGTTTTTTTTATTGCTATAATAACGACGAAACTTGTGTTTTATTGTTTGCTTTTTTAAAATTGGAAATAGATAAATGGCGGCAGATCGGCGGTAATAAACTGGTACAGCATTATCACCACTAATACCGCCGCAATAGCTATGGCCCAAAGTGGCATCATGGCGAAACAGATACGGTACTTGCGTTTCCAGCGTTCGGGAAGCCAGTGTATTATCATTCCAATGGCGAATACCGCGAAAATATTGCCGTAGCTCGATAGTACTCCTACCACATGACTGAACTCCCAATGTCCGCCTATTTTCTGTACTATGTTTTTTGCGTTGTTCCATGCTATGATGTTGGCCTCGGCGGGGTCGAGGTTGGAGCCGCTACGGAAGAACAGTCGCGTAAAGCTTATGAACATAAAGGTTAGAAGTATGCTCCATACGCGTTCGAGCCATGCCACAGGCGCCTGTCTTAGGGTGAAAGAGGTGTATAGCCAGTCGATAAGTGTGCCAATGAATATTATGCCTGTCCAAACGCACCCCACGCGTAATGCCGCTGTATTCCATATAAGGCGTGCAATAAAGAATAAAAGCCACAGCGATAAGGTGGCTATAGTGCGTGTACATTTGTCGTGTTTTTTCCACCATTTGTAGATAAGTATTCCTATACCGTTAAGTCCACCCCAAGTTATGAAGTTGAAACTGGCGCCGTGCCACAGTCCGCCCAAAAGCATGGTATCCATGTTGTTGAGGTTAGTCGTTATCTCGCGTCGGATATTGGGCAGAAGCACGTAAGCACCTATCAAGGAAACGATTACGACGATAATTATCACTGTAACCCAAGTTGTCTTTGCCATAAAACCTATTACGGCGGCTATGCCTATGATGATAGCCCACGAAACCCATGTGCCACGTCGGTTTCCCCCCAAGGGGATGTACAGGTAGTCCTTAAGCCAGTTCGACAGCGACATGTGCCAACGTTTCCAAAAACCAGCAGGATTTGTAGCCTTGTATGGTGAGTCGAAGTTTTTAGGCAGATAAAAGCCCATTAGCATGGCCACGCCGGTGGCGATGTCGGTGTAACCCGAAAAGTCGGCGTAAACCTGAAGCGAATAAACCATAAGTGCCGAGAAGTTCTCGAAGGGAGTGAACATCAATGGGTTGTCGAAAATTCGGTCTACGAAATTCACCGCAAGGTAGTCGCTCAGGATTATCTTTTTTGCCAAGCCGTTGAGAATCCAAAATACGGCTATGCCAAACTGCCTGCGGCTCAGGAAATAGGGCTTGTACAGTTGTGGCACAAACTGGTCGGCACGAACGATAGGGCCTGCCACCAACTGTGGGAAGAACGAGGTGTAGAAACCAAAATCAAGTATGCTTTTAACGTGAGAAATACGTCTTTTGTAAACATCAACTATGTAACTGATATTTTGGAAGGTGAAGAACGAAATTCCCACAGGGAGCAGTATCCTGGTAGCGTCGAAACGGTTGGTATTACCCCATTCGTTGGCCCAAAGCGCAAACCAGTTCACCACTTTGCTGTCGGTCTGCACAATGGTGTTATATACGTCGGTGAAGAAATAGGCGTATTTGAAATAGCATAGTATCAGCAGATTAACCGTCACGCCAATTGCCATAAGTCCTTTGCGCACCCACGGTTTCTGGTCGTTTTTGTCCATGCCTACTCCAACAAAATGTCCCAGCAGAGTAGAAAACACAAGCAAAAGCACCATCAGTCCCGATGTCTTGTAATAAAAGAACAGGCTTGCAAGGAATAGGAATGTATTGCGCTGCAGACGTTTGTTGTGCAGAAACGAAAACGCCGCCATAACCAATGCCAAAAATGCCCAGAAATTGAACTGGGTGAACAATAGCGGGTGTGCGTCGTCAAACGAAAGGATGTTAGAAATGAAATTCGTCATATTGTCCGTCGTCAGAATAAATAATTTCGTTTAGAAAAGCGTTGAAAAACAAATCGCCCAACAAGTTATATCCGTCGGGTGTGAAATGAATGCGGTCGGGACGTCCAAGTTTGGCGTCTCTCCATTTGGTCATGGAGCCGAGACCGCCCATTATATTAAATAAATCCCACACTGCGCCGTCGGTTTCCTTGGCAAGACGGTAGAACACATCGCGTGCCAGCAGTGCGTTGCTGTTGGCAACGTATTTTCGCCGTGCTGTCTTTCTGTAACTATCGTTGTTGGTGATGAATATGAAGGCACATTCAGGATTTACTGTTTTTATACTGTCGATAATGCGCAGGTAGTTGCGGTGGAAGACAGCGGTGTCGAATGTCTTGCCGGCGGCATCGTTTATGCCTATGCCAAAAATCACTAAATCGGGTTTTATCAGTTGCAAGTCTTTTACAAGATAAGGGCATTTGTCGAGGTAGTCGCAGGTGGCGGCTCCGTTTACGCCTATGGAGCTGAGACTTACGCCGTTTTTGCGGTTGGCAAGGTATATACCGGTAAGTGTGAAGGACTGTTCTTCCTCACAGGGAATAACGACTGTAAAGGAGTCCACCACCGAATGGAAATTGAAAACGTAGCGGCGTGTTTGCAAGTTGATACGTGTGGGACGGTATTCGGTACCGTGAAATATTATGTATGGTGCCACATTGCCCGTTTCAGAATATCCGAGAACTGTAATTTGGGTGGTTTCAAAGTCTAAATTTGGCTCGTTTAGAGTTATTTTTACCCATTCTGTTGAGTCGTAGGCTGTTACAGCTATTCCGCAAAGACCTAATTCTTTTTGAGGTTCCTTGTAAACGTTGCGTGTAAGTTGTAGAGTATTAGATTTTTCTACTTTGTAGTCGGCGGGGTTGTTGCATTTTGCCCCCACCGAGTAGGGAAATATCATGCCCCGGTCGGCGGTAATTCCCGAAAACGACGTGAGTATATTTGTGCGTATGCGGTGCGACAGGGTGCCTGCCTGCACATGCGAACCGCCTATGTGTACAATGTTTACCGAGCCGTTCTTCCCGTTGGTGGCGTTGCCAAACTTTCGGAAGAAATTCTTGATTTTTATTGAGTTTTTGTTGTAAACAAGTGTGTCGCCCGCAAAATTTATAAACGGATACTGGCTTTCGAGCTCGCTGGTAACCACTTGAGCCGACAAACCCACCGCAATAAGCTGGAGCAGAATTATTGTTGTTTTGTGTTTTCTGTCCATAGTTTATTAAACTTTGCGGGGTCTGTGTCTTTGTGGAAGAGATACAATTCGTACATGGTTTGGAATGCATTGACGAGATAGGAGGCCATTTTGTCGGCTCCTTTTTGCGAGAAATGCACATAGTCTCCTCCGCCCAAACCATTCTTCTTCCAAGTGAGCATGGAGTTGTATCCGCCCATAACGTCGTACATGCTCCAAAAAGCGACGTTGTTTTCCAAAGCCATGCTTCTCAGGGTGTTCACCACTTCTTGCATATATGGGTAGCTTTGCATATTGCCGTTCACCATTTTACACATATCGGCAGGGCCGATGAACAGTATCTGAGCGTTGGGACAGGTGTTGTGCAGGCGTTGTAGCTGTTTTGCCATTGCTTCTGCATAATTGTCCCTCGAAGCCTGACTTGTAAGATAGGGTACAGAGTTTCCTCCGTATTGGAAAATTATAAGTCCGATGTTCATCTTGGCATACGACTGCGCCAGTAAAATACTGTCTATCATACGAATCTGGTGCCCCGAGGCTCCGCGCATCGAAATATTGTCCACACTTACGCCACTACTACCGTCCACCATTATCCCATATATGTCCGACAGTCCTGACACCGTAAGAGATACCGATGTTACGGCTGTGTCGAGTTGCCACGTGAGGGTGTTTACCCCGCGAGTGGCACTGTATTTTCGTTCCGAATGTCCATTGGCTGAGAGCGTTGCCGTAAGATTGCCGTTCAGATTGTCGAACAGTAGCGTTATTTTCGAGAAACTTTTCAGGTGTCCGTCGCGTGTGTCCGAAGTGGCAGCCGAAATATTTGCCGTTGCTGTGCTGTTTACACGGCAGCATTTCGCCATAGGTCCGTAATGTCCGCGGTTGCGAGGAATGTCTTCGGAACCGTAGGAACTGTAGTGTGTAAAATCGCCTGTGGCATATTGCTTCACCGACAATGACGGTATAGTCTGGGAAAAAGGTATCAGTCCCACACCTAATCCGCCAAAGGTTTTTTGCATGTAAGCTCGTAGTATGTCGCTAATGCGGTCCATCTCTATCTGCGAGTCGCCGTAGTGCAAAATGCGCACCACTTTGCCTTCCGACGCGGCTTTTTCAGCTTTGGCGAAAAATTTATCGAAAAAGCATACGTCATCGTTCGGCAAAGAGAAGCCCATGCTACTGTCGGTTATAAATTCCGCAAAATGAATCAAACTGTCTTTAGTATGCGAATGTGCCGAAGTCTGCTCGTATTTCAAATGCTTTATCGAGTCCATCTTTTCAATGTCCAATTCATTTTGTGCGGTATTGTCATTCAGAATATCGGCTATTGCCGGCATTTTTATTTTTGTGCCGACTACGGTTATCCCCCCTTTGGGGAAGATAAGGCAAAGCAAACCGAGAGTTAAAATTACTGCCGATATAAAAATCAATGTTGCATGTGGTTTCATCGAGCGCGCTTAATAATCTAAAAATGTATCGGTTGCAAATTCATCCTAATTTGCAACAACGCGTGCAAATGTACGAAAAATTGTTGAATTCCGGAAGTATTGGACTTGCGGACTTTGTATAAATGTTTATGACAATGATTTAATATATTGATTATTAGGCAAGTCCAATATATTATATATTGTATAAGGCATTTCGGGAAGGTGGGCATTCTTTAAGGCTGTTAGACATGAATTTGATAACTTTGCTAAAAAATCTTGTGTAAAAACACTCTTTTTCAGTTTTTATTTGTATCTTTGTTTCACCGAAAAACCTGTGTTTCACTTCTAACAATCAAATAATCAGGAATATAGGTCTTACGGACATTGAAAGCGAAAATAATAATCAAAAAATATACAGATATATGAATAACACGATTTTCAGTTTCCCGAAGCCGGCCAACGAACCGGTAAAGGGCTATGCTCCCGGTAGCGACGAACGCAAAAAAATCCGTCAGGCTATGGACCAGCTTCTGGCCGAAGTTACCGAAATCCCTATCATCATCGGAGGTAAGGAGGTTCGCACAAACAACATGGGTGAGGTGGTAATGCCCACCGACAATAAGCATGTGCTTGCCCGTTACCACAAAGTAAGCGAAAAAGAAGTGCAGATGGCCATCGACGCCGCTATGGCCGCCCATCGCGAATGGGAAGAAACTCCGTGGATAGACCGTGCCTCGGTTATGCAGAAAATTGCCACCCTCATAGCCGGCAAATACCGCTACCTCATCAATGCGGCCACAATGCTCGGGCAGGGCAAAACCACCATGCAGGCCGAAATCGATTCAGCTTGCGAGCTCATTGATTTCCTGCGCTACAACGCTTTCTACGCTTCGCAGATATACAGCGACCAGCCCGTTTCCGACGCCGGCACTCTGAACTACGTTACCTACCGTCCTCTCGAAGGTTTCATACTTGCTGTAACACCGTTCAATTTCACATCCATAGCCAGCAACCTTTGCATGTCACCCGTGCTGATGGGTAACACCTGTATCTGGAAACCCTCCACCACAGCTCTGCTTTCCAACTACGTGTTGATGAAGATTTACAAAGAAGCCGGACTTCCCGACGGCGTTGTGAACTTCCTCCCGGGCAGTGGCGCTACCATCGGAAAAGTGGCTTTCGCAAGCCCCGACTTTGCCGGCGTTCACTTCACAGGCAGCACCGGAACTTTCAACGGTTTCTGGAAATCCATCGGCGAAAACATCAACAATTACAAGACTTATCCCAAGATTGTCGGCGAAACCGGCGGCAAGGACTTTATTTTTGTACACAAATCCGCCGACGCTCGTCAGGTAGCCACAGCTATCGTGCGTGGCGCTTTCGAGTTCCAAGGCCAGAAATGTTCCGCAGCTTCGCGTGCATACGTACCCAAGAGCATTTGGAATGATGTGAAAAACATCATCGGCGATATGTTGAAAGAAATAAAAGTCGGCGACGTGCGCGACTTTTCCGCTTTCGTAAACGCTGTTATCGACGAGGCTTCGTTCGACAACTGCATGCGCTACATCGAACATGCCAAGACAAGCCCCGACGCCGAAATCGTTTTCGGCGGCACCGGCGACAAGTCCGTTGGATATTTCATCCAACCCACCGTCATCCTCGCCAAGGATCCTCATTACAAATCCATGCAGGAAGAGATATTCGGACCCATCATCACCATATATGTGTATGACGACGACAAATATCTCGAAACCCTTGAGCTGTGCAACACCACGTCGCCTTACGCTCTCACCGGCGCCATCTTCGCCAACTGCCGCAAGGCTCTGCGTCAGGGTGCCGAAGTGCTGAAATACGCCGCCGGCAACATATACTACAACGACAAACCAACAGGAGCCGTAGTAGGACAGCAGCCTTTCGGCGGAGCACGCGCTTCGGGAACCAACGACAAAGCCGGTAGCTACCTCAACCTTCTGCGTTGGGTAAGCCCACAGGCTATCAAGGAGACTTTCGACCCCGCTTCGGATTACAAATATCCGTTCATCTCCGACGCTGAATAGTATATTATTTTTTATCAAGAATACAGCCGCCTCTTTCGAAGCGGCTGTATTTGTTTTAGGGAATAATAGACAAATGGTATGCTAAAAATCTTGTAACCACCATAACAATCAGCGTATTACGGAGTTCAAAAGTAATGAACAAAAAATTGTATTACTGGTGTTTTGTGAAAATACTAACACAACTTTTAAATATCTGATTTTGAAATAATTATAGTTAAATTCGAGTGATAGAGCTTGCCATATATAAAGAGTTTATTATCAGACACATACGTGCTTTTATCGGACACCAATAGTATAGAATTTCTAATCTGTGCCAAAATTCACTAATCCGATTTGAAAGAATAAGAAAACTCATCCTCCTTCATTTTTTATGAAAAACATGCACAAGAGCGCAATATCTTGAAAAACTGCATTTTCGATAATACCCACCATTACCACACGTAAACTTCTGTAAAATAGGTATAATGGGAACTATGCCATTCGTGTTTTTAGGAAAAATTCAAACAGTCTGAACTTCTCCCAAAAAATCCTGATACAGCGCTACCGGGCCGAGGTGCCACGTTTTGGTTTCTTCTTGTTCAAGGCGTTTGTATAGGGGTGACGAATATACCTGCTTTATGGCTGTAACAATATCGGTGTTATTGTCATCAGACAACATTTCCGAAATACGGCTCACCTTAGATGGGAGCAACAGATACAGATTGTCTTGAGAGATATCGAGGTTCATAGAGTCACCTCCTTTGCCTCAACAAATGTAAGTATTTTTAGTGCAGCCTCAGTATGGAACAAATACTGAACCACAAGTTTGTATGTCTTCAATTCGGCAATAAGTTCTTGCTTGTTAAGCAAACCGCCTTCATAGAGGGCAAAGGCTGCATAAACACGGTCGTTGGCAACAGAACCATAAACTATGTCGTGTGTGTGCCGGAAATATTTTTCCGTTCGGTTTCGCATTACAAAATCAAGCCATTCCTCGGTGGGTGTTGGAAATGATAAGCAATTGAGCATAGCTGCTGTATCGGGAAAGAATTCGTAAGTATTGATATAGCCAAGGTGCGATTGTGTTTCTTTGATTTTTCGACGAGTCCATGCCTCTGCCTGTTCACTTGAAGTTGTGGCATAAAAGCATTCGCCATAGTCGAGTGTCCTGTTTGGAACCCTTATTTCGGGCTTCATTACTATCTCTAAACTGCCGTGATATAAATTCATTTTGGTTCCCCTTTAGGTAATCTGATATATTCTTCTATTTCCTCCATTAGCCACTGCCGGCTTTGTGTATGCAGTATTTCAGCATGGTCGGAGAGGTATTGCAGCACACCATAGCTGTCGAGCAATTGCATGGCCGCCTCGCCGGAGAGACCCGACACGCCTGTTCTTTATTTGCCTGATATACCTCACATTAGCATGTGAGGTTATTGAGAGTTTGCCTCTCCGAGGCAATTTATAGAAGCCCCCTTATTTTTATATTGCTCAATGCAAAACGATACAAAATATGCTACATCCTGTTTTGTAATAACACTTGGGGTTAACGTTGCAAAAGTACAAATCGTTTTTTATTCGGCAAAATCTTTTTTGTTTGTACCAATTGTAATGCATTATAAACTTCTGTATAAGATTATTACCTATAATGATGGGAATACTCGAAAATACGTTGGCAACAAGAATTGTTAGTCTTTTAAACTTGTGTTCAACATACCCTTTTCTTCCATTCTTTTCTCAATATGTGCGAAAATTCTTTTGTATGCTTGGCATAGAAACGTTTTGCTCTTGAAATCGCTATTACGCAAAAATCCATCGTGCAGACAACCACCATGACAAATATTATACCATTTGCATTTAGCACAGTCACTGGCGGCTATGTACTCCGCACGTTTGTAGGTTTCCGTATGCTTTATGCGAGGCAGTATCTCTGCCAGCGTTTCATTATGCAAGTTCCCGTAGGAGTATTGTCTCAAATCCTCATCGCAGAAGCGCCCGCATGGCATTACGTTGCCTGTTGGGGCGATGGCGAGGAAGTTGTCCTGACAATTCTTTGTGAACATGCAGCCTGTAGGCTTGCCAGTGGCTATGTTGCTGGCAATCTCCACAAAGTTAGACTCCGTTACCTTGCCCTCGTGGTTGTCAAACCATAGGTCGAAAAGTTCCATGCACATGTCGGCATACTCTTGTGCCGTGATACCATACTCGTCCATATTGTTCTGTGCCTCGCCAGAGATGAACAAAGAATTGAACCTAAAGCCTATGCCCTCATCGCGCATAAAGTGGTAGAGTTCGGGTATGTGACCTTGATGCTTCTTGCTACCTACCACAATGCAACCTATGTGCATACCGCGCTCCTTACATCGGCGGTAGTTGGCGATAATACGCTCGAATGTCAGCTCACCGTGGGTGTCCACACGCTGCTGGTCGTGGATTTCTTGAGTACCGTCCAAAGAGAAGCCCACATGCACATCGTATTGTAGGAAGAGATCAATCCATTCGTCATTTACCAGCGACAAGTTGGTCTGCATGGAGTTGTGCACCTCGTATCCCGACAATTCCTGTTGCATATATGCCCATATCTCGCGGTAGTTGTCTATACCCCACAGCATCGGCTCGCCGCCATGCCAGATGATGGTGAGTTTTCTGCGGGGCTTCTCCTGCATCAGCGACTTCAACTGAATAACTATCTGCTTGGCAAAATTGATATCAAACAACTGTGCCTGCTGCTTGGTATCATTGCTCAGATAGCAGTACTTGCAGCGGAAGTTGCAGGAATAGGTGGGTTTAACTATAACTGTCGGCATAGCTTTCTGTAGATGAATTTGGGTCATGTCCCTCCACTTTCATTGAACCGTTTCGAAAATCACCATTTTTTATGTCTTTGAGTTCAAATTTTTTAGATAAAACACATCGTTTTGCTCCACTAAAAGCATCGTAACATATAACAATCATCTCCAAATAGCCTTGTTCTTCTTTTTGAAAGAATTCGTCAATATTAACTTGAAGCTCGTTTTTTTCCACATTCTCTGCTTCTGTTTTTTCCCCATTTTTGATTTCTATGCTTTTTGAATCAATATATTTTTCTTGAACAGCATTTGGCGTTTTTAATAGGTTTAGGTTTTTCAATTCTAATTTGCGCTCCCATTTACATGCATCTTTTTTAGATTTAGATTGTAGTAATGGAATTGGTGGCAAGGTTTCTGTATAAAAAGAATTATTGCTGAAGTGATATCTTGCATGACATGTTATATCGTATATATCTCTACGCTTTGAAACATTTTGTATCTTTAAGAAGTATTGATTTTTCCCATCAAATCCAACCGACGGCCTTCGTGCAATCTCATCCGATAGTTTCATTTTTGGAGAAAGTAACTTTGTTGTTAAAAACCATATTAACAACGACATAAATCCTCCTGCTAAAAAGGAGCCGACAAACCAAATAATATCATTCTTTTCCATAATATACAGTTTATTCAGCATCATAATAATCACCATGACAGTCATTGTAATCGCCATAATCATCATACTCGCCCCAATTACCTTGAAATATGTTTGAGGTGTATATTTTCTCGGCAATTCTTTTCAAGATTGTCTCTTGGGCATACGTTGTTTCTATTGTTTCCATTTTTCACAGCAATTCCCTTTACATTGCGAGGTTTTTAATTATACTTTGTTTAATTTTTAATAATCCTTTGGCGGAATTAATTGTTAGTAAAGTTATTCATAAATACTCATTGAAAAGTTGTGTATCTTATAGATTTTCAATATTTTTACAAATAGAAATCACATCAATTGACAAGCACAACTTCTTTGCAAAATTACCACCAATTTTTCACTTAAAAGGTGTCAAATATTGTCAGATGTCAGCATTTGGCGGGGTGGGAAGGGCTTCGGAATAATGGCGAAAAAAATCCATGCCAAGTACGGAGCTTATAAGGTACAATTGCCGGGTGTCTATGGAAGGCTTGTTGAAAAGCCTTTGCAAGGTGCGTTCGGATACTCCAATACGCTCCATAAGCCATTCGTTGGTGTGTCCTTGGCGGCGGAGTTCGGCACGTATAAGATTGCCTATATGTATCTGCATAAAGGTTGCGTTTTTCAGCGTTGGCGGCTTACCGAAAGTGCAGGCACAAAACAAATACCTCGGTATGGGCAAAAAGGAAGCGTGAACTTCTCTTATGAGCCCAAGGTAATTTGCCGTAACCTGCACCACAATAAGTTCCGTCCACGCTTGCGCGAACGTCTACAGAACTTATTCAATGTGATGCTTTTTTATTGGCAAATATTTTAGGGCATCTCGAATAAATCGCAAACGCTATTGTTTATATTATATGTTTAATTGTTTGTTATTTAAGTGTTTAATTTGTTTCGTCAATATTTTTGTTTAGAAATGCAAATGTACACAAAATTTTTGATTACATACAGAAGTATTAAAAATGAAGAACGGTATAAATTATCATGCTCGCTTGGGGCTCACGATTTTTTTCTCCTGTTCGCTTCGCTCACGAAATCTTGAAAATCTTGTAAATATTTCCTGCTCGCCTTCGGCTCACGAGATCTTGTAGATTTTGTTGATTATTAGTAATTTGAATTTATTGGATTGAGTAGATTTCTTCCGCTTTGCGGATAGGAGTTTTCCTCCTGCTCGCGAGACATCGTAAATTATTGGTGTTCGAGAAAAAAAATAGAAACTCACACACCTCTATTTTCAAGGAAAAACCGTAAATCGGCACAAGATTTTGAGAAAACTGCACTTTTTCGCAGAAAAAAAAATGAAATCCCGCACAACATACGGAAAAACAAGCAGAATACTCCGACTGCCAAAACGCAGTTCGGAGAGAGAAAAAAGAACTCGCAATCCTCAAAAAAAAGCCAATCAGCGATAATCCGCCAATGTGGCGCAGTGGCACGATTCTTCGTTTACAAATTTGGTATCGCCATAATAATTTACAAGGCGACGGTAGTACTGCCTTTTTTGCACTTTGTCCATTTCTATCACGCAGCGCAAGTATTGACAACGGGCCGCCAATTCCTTGTTTGTGGTAAGCTCCTCGGCGGCTTTTAGGTGAGAAGTGATTTTTAGGTAGTTGTTCTGTGCATCATACGAGTACGACGATTTATAATCCCAATCGTCAGCAGTGTTTTCGTGCTCGTATGAGTAGTAAGAGAACTGGTATATGTCGTAGAATGAGTATTTTGCGTATTGCGTAAGTGCCCAGCTCCAATCTTTCGACCTCACCATACCCACTGCATAAGCGTAGTGCATGGCGGCGCGTTCCTCCTTGTCTGGCGAAGTGTTTTGCCTTTGTTCCAAATGCCGCATTATTTTGCAGAACTGCAATTTGGAGGGCAGGCTGTCGTATTCCTTTAAAGCGTTGTATGCAGTAAAGGATTGGCATCTCAAATTATCGGATCCTATCCAGTTTTCCCTGAAAGGATTGCGATTGAGATATTCGGTTATGTTTTGTTTTTTCCAAAACGACGGATGTACTTTTTCCAAATACGCTATGGCGGAATTGTAATCGAATATACGCATGTATTTGGTGGCTATCAGTTCGTTGATCATCGACTCGCGGATATAGCCCGATTTGATAAGAGTCTTTTCCAAATCAGTCTTTCCTCCCGATTTTACAAAAGCAAGGAAGTTTTTTACATTTTCGATGGAAGTTTTGTCGAGAAATCGAAAACAATAGGTGTCGTATTCCCTGCTGCCGGAGGTCGTGTCGCTACGCAATATGGCACGAACTTCTCTGTCGTAACAGTAGGCCTCGTCGTAGGCGTTGAGCAGTATTGCCGCCATATTGCTGTTGCCGATGGACTTGTAGTGGGGATATGCGTTATACAACACTATGCGTGCCAGCATATTGAGGTGATGGTCGTACCCTTTGCCGTTGATAGCCCACATATTGCCGAGCGATGAGACTTTTTGCAGGAGCCACGGCAAATCCCTGTAAAGGTAGTCGGAGTATTTTGGGTCGGCGGTGTCGGTAGCGTGGTATAGGAGACGAAGCATGCGTATGTTGTCCATCACTCCGGGGCAACCTTTCATTTTAGAGGCTTTTTCGATAAGTTCCACCGCTTTATTCACATCGCCGCGAAGGAAAGCTATATGTGCGAGAGCCGACTGCCAAAGTGCCGGGTCGTCGCTCTTTTTTTCGGAAACAGCTTTTTCGCAAAGGGCTATAAAGTCATCACACGAGTTAAAAGCTCTTTTGTCCTGTTGCTGGTTGAGATAGTTTTGCACAAAAAACATGAAAGCCTTGGAGTTAGGCGAGGCCGCATACAACTTGTTCATAAAAGCCACGCTTTTGTCAAAATACCGGAAGTTCTGCCATTCTCCGTTGTCGGCATATATATCGGCTGCTTCTGTCTCACGACCGGAATAGAAGAGTGCTCCGGCGTAATAAAGCAGACACCTGAGTTCGAGCTCCTTGTCGTTCCATACAAATTTGCGTGTTTCCCATATATCGCGGCATGTCCCATATTGTTTCATGTAAAACAACATCTGCATTAATACATACATATAACGCTCTTTGAGTTGTTCCGATGTGCGGCTGTTCAAAATGCCGTCTATTTCTTCTATCAGACGGCTTATCTCCCGTTTTTCAGCACGATTGGGGTAGTACCAAGGGTCGTTCATTTTGGCCGAGAATGTCTTTATGACAGACCAATAGCGAAGGGCTTCGGCATCGTTGATTTTGTGGAGGTACACAAAGAAAACGTTGGTGCCGTTGTCGATGTCGTCTGCGGAACATTCATAAAGGGCTTTTTCTATCACTGTGGAATCGACATTGCCGTGAGTGTATTTGTACCAGAATTTGATGTTGTTGCTTCTGAAAATGTTATTGCGATTCCACAAAAAATACTCGTCATAATCGTAAATTTTGAACATGTAGGTGTATTCGTCTCCAACAGTTTCATAATATCCACAAGGGTACGACACCGAGGCGTATGCCACGCAGAGCATACTAACGATAAATTTTTTCCACTTCATTGTCCGAGAATTTTGAAAGGTTGGCCGAATCAAGATGATAAAGTATGATTTGTTTTGGAGCGGACGAGAGGTTTTCCCAAATCAGTTTTTTCGCTTCAAGGACATCGTCCGCTGTTACTTCCTCATGGCGAATATAGACACTGACATTCCCGTAGTATCTGCTTTTTTTTGACATCTTGTAGTGATTTTCAGATATTTTTTCAAAACATTCATCCGAAAAATCGTTTTTGTCGTATTCAATGCCCTCCATGTAATATTCACTGTCATCGGGACTGTATTTGGTAAACGACACATCCCAGCCAAAATTAGGAAAGGCCACCGAAAGCGGCAGTTTGCATGACTTGATTTTTTCCAAATAGAGTTTTATGTCCTCTATGTCGAGTATGGAATTGGCGGTTTCCCATTTTTTTATGTCGCCGGTGTTGTAGCACATCAGCACCCCGTAGTCGGCGGCGGGAGTTTCGTAGCCAAACTGCGACAGGCGTATGGTTGTGGAGAGCTTAATGTCTTTCTTTTCCAATTTCGATTTGAAATCTTTCATAAATGCGAAATATTTTTCTGCGGCACTTTCTTTCCAGTCGCAGTCTATCTGTATCTCGCTGAAATTTATCCCATTGACATCGGCCATATCCTCAACACGTTTTAATAGCTTGTCGGAAAATTCAGGGTAGTATTTAATGGCCTCGGAGGTAATGAACACCGTCGGAACAATCTCGATATTTTTCGGAAAACTGTCTATAAAGATGGTGGTTCCCACAGGAATGGCACCCTGTCCCCATTCTTTGTCCACGTCAAAGAATTTTACATACATCTTGTTGATGTTGTGTTTTTTAAGAAAATCACGTTCATAATTGTTCAGGCGAAAAGTTGTACGCCAATAGTATATGGCATTATCTTTGCTCGACTTTTCGTTTCCGCAACCGAACAGCGAAATAAATCCCATTGCCGCCGACATAAGGCAGACAACACATTGCTTTTTGCTCATTCTCATTTGATTATAATTTGTGTAATTATTTTCTGGAATATACTAATTTACATTTTCTTTCTATCTTTCGAAACAGCTTTTTTGCCTTCGGGAGTGAGTTTTATGCTACGGACACCTTTTTTGGTGCGTATAATAACGTGGAAGGGGTTGTTGATTACTTCATTAGGTATTTCAATGCGTTTGCCTTTTTTGTACTTCTCCACCGTGAGTACGTTTTCGCCGTTGCTGTTGAGAATTTCGACGTTGGCTATAGCGCTTTCGAAAGAAACGGTAATGTAACCGTCCTCGAGATGCGAGACTATGGAAATTTTTTCCGCTGATGGTTTTTGTGGAGTGGTAACCACAAAGTTTTTGCCCAGCTGGAACGACGACACACTGCTGAAAGTATGTTCTGCGGGGGTGAACTCGCGGTCGGCGATAAGGGGTTTTACAGAAAGTGCCGAGCCGTTTTTCACATCTATACGGTAATTGCCCTGGGCGTCGGTTTTTACTTTCTGGTTACCTGCCTGCACAACGATGTCTTTCATGCCCTGACCGAAGTCGTCCACCACACGTCCGGCGATGGTGAAGCCCGAAAAACATGTTATGCCGTAGAAATCGGTGCCGAACCACTTGTTGTTCTGGTCGTCGATGGTGATGTTCTGGATAACATTTGATGGCAGCGGGCTGTTTTTGGTGGTGTAGGTAACCCAGTATTTTCCGTCGAAAGCGGTAACACCTTTATCGGTGGTGAGCCACAACACGCCGTTGCGGTCGAAAGCGAGGCTATTTACCTGATTACTTGGTATTTGACTATTTTTAGTGGTATATATATTCCAGTTTACGCCATCGTATGAGCAAAGTCCGCCCAAAGTGGCCATCCATTTCACACCTTTTTTGTCGATGGCAATTCCGGGCACAATGTTGTCGGGTAATGGCGAGTTGGATGGAGTGAAGTGCTTCCATTCGCCGTATTTGTCGAGGACGGAAATACCGGCGTTGGTGCCAATCCATTTGTTTCCTTGGTCATCAATAGTTATGCAGAGTATAAAATCACTCACCAAGCTGCAGTTCTTTGTGGAGAAAAGTTCCCATTTCTTGTTATCGTAACGCACAAGTCCTCCGAGTGTCACACCAATCCATTTCACATCGTTTTGGTCTATTACAATGGTGCGTATGAATTTCATTTTCAGCTTACGAGTTTGGGTTTCGTGCTCTTTCCAGTGGGTGCCGTCGAATTCGATTACGCCGTGGTCGTCGGTGCCAACCCAAAGTATGCCTTTTTTGTCGATGGTGAGGCAATTCACGAACTGTCCTTTCAGTTTTTTGTTAAACATGGCGTAATCCGTCCAATTGTTCCCTGAAAACTTGTTCAGTCCTTCGCTTGTGCCTATCCATTTAGCACCTTTGCGGTCGGTTGCAAGGGCAAGCACGGTATTGCCGTTGATGTCGCTGTTCGCTGTATTGTAAACAGTCCACACCTGAGCGGTGGAAAGTAGTGATATACAAAGGCTTATTGCCAATAATGCCGTTTTTTTCATAATGGGGAAAAATATTATGTTTTATGTTTTTCTTTTTTTGCTGCGGGAAAAAGTATATTGTTGAGTATCAGCCGGTACCCCGGCGAATTCGGAAAGAGGGAGAGGTCTGTGGGCGGGTCGCCGACGTAGTGCTGGTAGTCTTCGGGGTCGTGGCCGCCGAGGAAAGTCCATGTGCCTTTGCCCATGGTGCCGTGCAGGTAGCGCACCTCGTCGAGGGCTTTGTTTTCGGCAAGGATAACCACGCTTGACTTGACGAACTGTCTGCGGAACGCCGTGGACTGTCCCATAAACCCTTTGATGATGCGTGTGTGGTTCTGCGTAAGCATGGTAGGAATCCAGTCCCACTTGGCAGAAAACTCGAACAGGGTGAAAAAGTCGTTCTGCTCGGTAACCTTGCCACGCCGCTGGTACTGGCTGATGTCGATATCGGAAATCTCGTATTCCGCAGGGTCGGTGACGATGTGGAAATCCTTGAAAGCGAAAGTCTTGGAGTAGTCGAGGCGCTGTTGTGCGTCGGGTTGCATGGGGTCGCCGTCGAACATAGTCTCGCAGATGTCCACGCCTTCGGCGGCAAGAGCCACATCGTAGCTGTCGGGGGCGGAGCACATAGCAAAGAGGAAGCCGCCGCCCACTACAAAATCGCGTATCTTGTGCGCCACAGCCAGCTTAAGCTGCGACACTTTGGCAAAGCCGAAATCGTTGGCGGTGGCCGTCTGAGCCTTAACATCGTCGATGTACCACTGCTTGGAGCGGTAACTGGCCCAGAACTTGCCGAACTGTCCGGTGAAATCCTCGTGATGCAGGTGCAGCCAGTCGTACATCGGCAGAACGCCGTTCATCACCTCGGCATCGTAAACCACGTCGTAGGGGATTTCGGCATAGGTGAGGACGAGAGTTACGGCATCGTCCCACGGGAGTTTGTTTTTGGGCGAATACACCGCAATACGCGGGGCTTTCTGCATACGCACTGCGTCCATATTCACGGCAGGGTCGGCAATGTAGGTGAGGATGTTGGTGGCCTGCCCGTCGGCAATGACTTCGCAGGTAACGCCACGCAGACGGCATTCCTTTTCTATATTATCGTTATACTTTATCAGAAAAGCCCCGCCTCGGTAATTGAGCAGCCACGTTACCTCCACATCGCGCTGAAGCACCCAATACGCCACGCCGTATGCCTTCAGATGGTTTTTCTGCACCTCGTCCATAGGAATAAGTATATGGGAGGAGAAAGCCTGAAAAACAAGGCCGAGAAGCAATACTATGGCAGAAATTTTTCTCATAAAAAAAGATAACGGACTTTTTGGGCTGATAGTACATGAGAGGGGAATTATGCGTAACAAAAAACTGTTTTGCCCCATCCACTATAGTTCTGTTCTCATTTCACAAAAAAAATTGTATATTTGCAGAAGCAAAACAAATGATTATTCAAATTCGTTTTTTGTTTTGCTGGCATAACTCAACAAGCTGATATTTATTAAATTGCGAAATATTCTTTTATGGTGGAGGCCAATCGCATAGAGTTTAAATGCAGGTTTACTGATGGTCTTGATATTGAAAAAGAGGTTGTGTCTTTTCTCAATTACAGGGAGGGAGGCATAATCTATATCGGTGTTGATGACAAAGGCCACCCGATTGGTGTTGATGATATCGACTCCGTTGTTTTGAAAATCAAAGACCGTATCCGCAACAACATTTTGCCGTCGCCGATGGGACTTTTCGATGTTTTGGTTGAAAGTTTTGACGGTGTTGATGTGGTAAAAATATTCTTGGCGTCGGGAAGCGAAAAACCATACTATAAAGCCAGATACGGAATGAGCACCCGAGGCTGCTATATCAGAGTCGGCACGGCCGCCGAGCCTATGTCCACCACAATGATTGGGAACTTGTTTTCGCATAGGGTGCGCAATTCGTTACGCAACATTGTCTCCCCACGCCAGAATTTGACTTTCCGCCAGCTCAAAATATACTATGAGTCGAAAAAACTGGATTTGAACAATTACTTTGAACATACGTTGGACTTATTGACCAACGACGGCAAATACAACTATGTGGCTTTTCTTTTCTCCGACGAAAACAACGTTTCGATAAAAGTGGCAAAATACTCTGGCACAGACAGAATAGATCTTATATCGAACAACGAATACGGATATTGCAGTCTGTTGAAAGCCACAGATTTGGTTTTGGACAAACTGAATACTGAAAACTACGTATTCACCCGAAAAACCGAAAAATTCAGGGAAGACATACCCATGTGGGACGCGCTGGCCGTTCGCGAGGCTGTGATAAACGCCATCGTGCATAACGACTACACAAACGAGGTGCCCCCGAAATTCGAGATTTTTTCGGACAGACTGGAGATAACATCATACGGGACAATACCTTCGGGCTTGTCGGAGGAGGAATTTTTCGGTGGTGTGAGCCTTCCACGGAACAAAGAACTTATGCGTGTGTTCCGCGATGTGGAAATGGTGGAGGCTTTGGGGTCGGGCATGCCGGTTATCATTCGCAAGTATGGACGCGAATCGTTCACCTTTATGCCTCATTTTATTCGCATTACAATACCGGTAAAAACGGTAAATGAACCCCAAAATGTCCATAAAACGTTCACATTGAAGACCTTAAAAAACGACGCGAACTAATTGTAAATCTTATAAAAGCGGATAATAAAATTTCATTGAGTGCCCTTGCAAAAGAAATTGGAGTTAATATTAAAACTATTCAGCGTGAACTTGCCGACATGCGCCACATTGTGCAGCACATAGGCCCCACACGCGGCGGACATTGGGAATTTCTGTAAGAAAACAAAATAGAACAACAATATTTGAACAAGAAGTAAAAACGAAAATTTAAAATAAGCGGGTATGCAAATTCAATTGACAATATAAATCCTGTAAACCATTGATTATATTTTTGTTGAATCGATTAATAATATAACTTAGTAATATGATTAAAACATTTACAAAAAGTCTATTTGTGACGGCAATACTGCTTTTTACCCACAACGTTCGGGCGTTTGATTTTTATGCTGTAAATAATGGCGACACCCTCTACTACACAATTACCAGTAACACTACCCCCTATACTGTGGCTGTTGCTGGAAATGGGAACAGTACTTACTCCGGCAGTGTTACCATCCCCTCGTCTGTAACATACAATAGCAACAATTATTCTGTTACGAGCATTGGAAATCAGGCATTCTATTATTGCACAAACTTAACCTCGATAACTATTCCGAATTCCATTACAAGTATTGGAAATAATGCGTTCTATCGTTGCACAAGTTTGTCTTCAATAACAATTCCCAACTCTGTTACAAGCATTGGAAATAATGCGTTCTATAGTTGCACAAGTTTGTCTTCGATGACAATTCCCAACTCCGTTACAAGCATTGATAGATATGCTTTTTTCGGAATATCTAATATAATCTACAATGGAAACGCAACTGGTAATCCTTGGGGAGCATCTTGTATAAACGGATTTTATTCCGACAGCCTTTATTACTCAGATTCTTCAAAAACAGACCTTCGTTCCGCACACAAAAATATACACAATGTAATAATCCCTAATTCCGTTACAAACATTGGAAATTATGCGTTCTATTACTGCACAAACTTGTCATCAATAACAATTCCGAACACCGTTACAAACATTGAAAATTATGCGTTTATGGCTACAAGCCTGACCAAGACTAACTACACCGGCACAATTGCACAATGGTGCAACATCGATTTCGGCAATTTATATGCCAATCCTATATATTCAAGCCAAAACCTATATTTAAATAATCAACTCGTTACAAATCTGGTTATACCAAACATTGTTGATACCATAAAACAATATGCTTTTTCTAACGATACTTGTATAACTTCTACAACGATTCCAAACTCCGTTAAAAGCATTGGAAATCAGGTATTCTACTACTGCACAAAATTGAACTCGATATTTTTCCAAAGAGCAAATACCGTTATAAGCAATAATGCTTTTTATAGTGTAACAACTTCTATTCCAATATATGTACCTTGTGGTAGCGGCACTTGGTATTCTGGGGAACTTAGTTCCTTTTCCAATATTGTAGAAAAGACTCCATACTCCTATTCCGCATCAGTATATGATACCGTAATGGGTTCCGTGACTACATTAACTGTCCCATCATGCAACAACAATTCATTATGGACAGTTAGAGCCACCGCAAACAACTGCTATACCTTTTCACATTGGAGCGATGGCAATACCAACGCACAGCGCACCATAACTTTAAGAAAGAACACTTCCTTGATAGCATATTTTATCTGCGACACCCTTCGCGACACTATTTACCACAGTATGTGTATTGGGGACTTCTTCGACACCAACGGACATAGGGGCTTCAAACCCATGAGCGGCAGAAATTATCCACCCTATTACAATCAGGGCGTTTACACACAATACCTTCGCGATACAGCCACAGGGTGTTTCCTTGATTTGGTCATCAACCTTTCAGTGAACGACACCTCACGCCATACAATATACAAAAATCTGTGTTTTGGCAATCAAATAAACATAAACGGCATCGTTTACAATGATACTGGTACGTATCAACAGCATCTACGGACAGTTGGAGGTTGCGATAGTTTGCTAACAATCAAATTGTCATATTCCGACACTTTGCGCGATACAATCTACTCTACAATTTGTGCTGGAGACACATTCATCCAAAACGGTATTAAGTACTATCGCACTGGTCTATACAATCAGTACTGGTCAAGTCTCTATGGTTGCGACAGCTTGATATACATAAACTTAACGGTACGCGACACCTTGTTCGGAAGCACCTACGACACCATCTGCGCTGGCGGTTTCACCATCATCAACGGTGAGACATTCCGCGAACAGGGAATCTATCACCAAATACTGAGGAGTTCTATGGACTGCGACAGTTTCGTTACGGTACATATAATCATAACAAACGACACCCTTCGCGATACCATATATCGTACAATATGTACAGGATGTTCTTTTGATACTAACGGAGTGTCTTACTATATGCAAGGTGTTTATACTCAACATTTGATAGATTACACTACTCGTTGTTTCCTCAACCTGGTGATATTTCTCAACGTGAACGACGATACCATCCGCGACACTATCTATCGATCGGTTTGTGCCGGAAGAATATTCGACACCAACGGACAGTCTTACTATATGCAAGGTGTTTACACACAACATCTACAAGACACAGCTACTGGATATCCCAAAATTTTGGTTATCAACATTACTGTGAACGACACTTTCCATATAAATCATTATGACACAATCAGTACTGGTCAGTCGTTCATTTTCGAAGGGGAGGTATACAATAGTGACACTATGTTCTCATATCATTATACTACCGTAAATGGCTGTGACAGTATTGTCGTGGAACATATTTCCGTGATTCATCTGTACAACTTCCGTGCGGTGTCGGATGACACGGCAAAAGGATTAGTTCAGATTATCACCCGACCCACTTTTTCTAACATGCATGCCACCTTTATTGCCCTGCCCAAAAGCGGATATGTATTCAGCCATTGGAGTGACGGAGACAGTAACGCCCAACGAACAATAACTGTTACACAAGACACTGCTTTGGTGGCGTATTTCAGAGAGTACAACTTCAGAGTTATTTCGGAAGATACTACAAAAGGCACAGTTCAAGTATTAACCCGGCCTTCGCTGAACAGCCCTCAAGCAACTTTCATGGCATTACCAAACACTGGCTACACTTTCTCTCGCTGGAGTGATAGCAATACACAGAATCCGAGGACACTAACATTAACTAAGGACACAGCTTTAGTTGCCTATTTCAGAGAATGCCTTTTCAGCGTAGTTTCGGAAGACACTGCCAAAGGCACCGTGCAAATTGTAACACACCCAACACAAGCCAACCCTCAAGCCATATTTATGGCCACTCCCAAAACGGGTTACACTTTCTCTCGCTGGAGCGACGGCAACATACAGAATCCTCGGTCGATTACCCTTACACAAGATACCGCTTTGGTGGCTTATTTCAGAGTTTTTAACTTTAGAGTGATTTCGGAAGATACTGCAAAAGGCATAGTACAGGTATTAACGCAACCTTCGCAAAACAGCCCTCAAGCCACTTTCATAGCATTACCAAACACTGGCTACACTTTCTCTCGTTGGAGCGACGGCAATACACAGAATCCACGCTCGCTAACCATTACACAAGATACTACTTTGGTGGCATATTTCACTTCCAATTCTCCCCAGTGGTACAATTTCAGTGTGGTTTCGGAAGACACCGCAAAGGGTTCGGTGCAGATAATAAACCAACCATCGCAATCTAATCCGCAAGCCACATTCATCGCCTTACCTAATACAGGATACACATTCTTACGCTGGAGTGATGGCAATGCCCAAAATCCGCGCACACTCACCGTTACACAAGACACCGCTTTAGTGGCTTATTTCACAACAAATTCTCCACAATATACTTTCATTGTATTTTCGGAGGACACAAACAAAGGTACGGTGCAGATAATAAACCAGCCAACACAAGCTAACCCACAAGTCACATTTGTAGCATTGCCCAAAAGCAGTTACTCCTTCGTACAATGGAACGACGGCAACACCCAAAACCCTCGCACTCTTACACTCACTCAAAATACCATCTTGATAGCGAACTTTACCAACGATACAGGGCAGCAGTGGGGCAGTTTCAGCGTGATGTCGGAAGACACGAACCACGGCTCTGTGCAGCTTGTCGAGCATAACCGTCAGGCTATTCTTACGGCGGTGCCAGAAGATGGCTTCGAGTTCTCGCATTGGAGCGATGGTGACTCTACAAATCCACGTATAATAACGGATGCACAGCGTGCCAACATGTTGAAAGAAGCTAAGGGTGAAAACGTAATACTTATTGCTCATTTCCAACCAAAACAAAGTCAGGGTATAGCCGTGACGGAGAGCGTGGATATAAAAATCTTCCCCAACCCCACAAGCGAGACAGTTACGATAGAGGGCATTGGCAATCACACCAAAATACTAGTTATCAATACTATAGGTAAGACAGTAAAACATTTTGATAATGTTAGTGGCACCGCAACATTCAGCGTAGGAGATTTGCCCAAAGGCGTGTATTTCGTGCGTGTGGAAACCGCAGTAAGAAAGTTGATAGTGGAATAGGTTCATACCTTTCGTAACAAAAAAAAGTCATCCGTAACGATGGCTGTTTTTTCGTTTTTCGGGGAAGATTTTGCCCAATAGTTTCAATATACACAACTATCGAGTTTGTCAGTGCCTGATACCGTTAAAATCAATATTTTACTCAATTGCAAAATCCTCATTCCAAACACAATATCCCCCTACTCTACCGCAAACACCAGCCGTTTGTAGTTTGCGTCGTGCCATTGCAGCATCATGGCTTTGAAATCGGCGTACTGCGAAACGGGAATTGTGTCCTGTGTTATGCTCAAAGTGCGTACCACCTCCAAAGTGTTGCCTTTTTGTTCGATTTTTATCTGCATAAATCCGAAAGGCTTGCTCACGGTGATATTCATTGTTTTGCCAACGAGTCGCACTTTTTCTGGAATTTCAACAGTATAGTGGCAAAGAATTTTAGTGGTGCCGCATACCAATGGGTAGTTGCGTTTGCTTTCGAGTTGCCACGGCAAAACCGTTACGCCGCCTACAGGCTGTTCGATAGAAAGGGCGTAGTATCCGTCGGCGAGTTTCACCATATTTTTCTTGCCTTTTGTGCCATTGCACTCCAAAGCGTTTCCGTTGAGGGTGACAAAAAGTTTGTCTTCAGCTGTCAACGATTTGGCGTTGAGGCTTTTGCCCAAAGGCTCGATTTTGCTTGCACGCAATGCAGACAGCTCGTAGTCCTGTCCTTCGTGCGAAAAGGCCACGGCTTCGGTTTTCGGGAAATAGAACTTATGTCCGTTGCAATCCAGTGTGTCGTATTTGAAAACAACATCGCAATTGAATCCCGCTGCACGGAGCATAGCATTGAGCAACAGCGTTTTTTCTAAGGCGTTGCCGCAGTTGGAGTTCCACACCTCGCCGGCGCTGCGGAAACGCAGTCCAGTCTGAGCAAGGGATACGTTGTTGAGACGCACGTTGGCGGTCACATGGTCGAGAATTTTCTTGGCACGTTCCAGCTGGTCTTTTCCACCTACCGACGACACAAAATCCACCGCCGTTTGGGGCAGGTTATAATCGGTAGGCAGTATGTTGTTAAGGTCTTCGAACATAGAGATATAAAGCGTGGGATAGATTTTGTCGGGAGCGGGGGCGTAGAATTCAGCTGTGGTCTGCGGCAGGTTGGTGCCAGTCCAAGTGTAGCGGTCGCCGACACGTTTTAACGCAACTTTGGCCGAAGGATTGGCTACGCTGTAAAAGAGGTCCTGTCCTGCAACTTTCACATCCACAACGTATTTGGCAATTGGAGCGTCCTCGGCAAAGACGATTTCTTCGAGGAGCATACCCGGCTTCGAGGTTATGGTGTAGTCCAGCACTATTGTGGCACCTTTTTCGAGGGCGGTATGCACCACCACCATTTCGCGGAAAGCGTTGTAATAACTGCAGTCGGCACAAGCCGAAGGCAGCTGTTCCACAAAGGCGTTTTTCGGGGCGTCAACACGCGAGCCGTCGGCACGGAGGGTGTATGCCTCGTTTATCTTAAGTGTCTGGTATTCGGGGTTATACACTATAAAACTTTCGCCATATACGCTGAAGAAAGCACGTTGCGAGTTGAGTTTCAGCTCTTTGCGATAGTTGTAAGTCATCGAGCCGTCGTTTTTCACCTCGTATTTGCGGCTGAGCAGCTTATATTCGGCATCGGCCTGCTGAGCCATCATCACTGTGGTGGCGGAAATCAAAAGAGTTATTATAAAAGTCGTTATTTTTTTCATCATGCGTTCCTCCATTATTTAGCTTTTTTGACAAAAATAAGTTCTGTTGCGGAAAAACTTTTCTGCGACAAGACCGCGGAGCGGAAATCGGGCCAGTCGGCGGCCTCGTACACACGTTTTCCGAACGAGGCTCTCTGCTCGAAAACAAGGCTGTTGCCCTGCATGGTGTAGCCGCCTTTGTAGGTGACGGCTTTACCGTTTACTGGAGTGGCCTCGGGCAGCGACGAAAGAGCGGAAAATCCTGCAGGCAGTTTCACCGTCTCTTTCACCTCCACAAGTCGCGAACAGCGGTCCTTGAAAGGATATTGGCGTTTTTCTATCGAAGTGTTCAAACTCAGATGCCCCATGGCGCGGGTGAAAACGCCTTTGGCAAGCAATGGAGTGAATATCAGCTCTTTGTCCGAAACAAGGGCGTAGTTGGGAATACGGTATTTGTAGGTCATTTTCACCGGCTGTTTCAGGTAAGTGTCGTTGTCGGTATAGGTTACCGAAATGATCTGTGCCTGCGGTGCAACACGTTTCAATTCCATCTCCACATTGCGGCGCCATTCGCTGCGACGGGCGGAGAACACCGAACGCACGGCGGCATCGCTCTGTCCTTCGGCGGTGATGGTGAACTCGCCCACCAGAGTGCCATCGGCCAGCAGTTCCGACTTGCCGGTGATACGGACATAATGGTTTTCGGGAGCCGACACGGGAGTCTCGGCCAGATCCGCGCCATTGGGCAGTCCCATCAGGTAGCCCTGCTGCTGTTCGGCGCTCGACCACAGCTCGCGCACGTTGGGCACCCATGTGGGGTCGAGGAGATGGTACTGTCCGTTGCGACGTTTCACCACGGTAACGCTGTGGTTGAACTGGTCGGCGGGGATGCGGTCGATACGCTCGCCGGCCATCGTCATAGCGGCGTAGGCGTTGAAGCCTGCGGTGCGGAGCATGGCGATAAGCAGGCTGGCCTTGTCTTTGCACACCCCGCAGCGGTCAGTAAAATTCATGGTGGCGTTGTGGAGGGTGTAGCCCTCGCCTTCGCCCATGCTGATGCCCGAATAACGCATATTGTCGGCCACCCAGTGGGTAGCTCGCGCACTTTTTTCTTCAGTTCGGGAGTGGTGTTGAAACTGCCGTAGTCCTCGTTAACGCCGTAGAACCACATCGATTTGGCTTCCCAGTTCGGACTGGTGGAGAGCAACAGCTTGGTTTCCACGTCGTTGCTGGCAAGCATGCCCTGCTCGCGAGTTATGGGTATTATGTCGTTTTTGGTGAAAGTGTATATAACACGTTCGCCGTCGAACGACTGAGCCGACGAGAGTTCGCCGTTATACACTTTGTACTGCAAATTTTTGTTTTTCAAAACGTTGACACGATATACCTTTTGTTTCACAGGCTGGCCGCTCCAGAAAGGCACTATGTCGTAGAAATGGCCTTTCATCGGGGGGATATAGCGGCTGTCGTCGTCGGCTTGCAGCAGGGCGTAGGTGAAGCCTTTGCGGAATGTCCACACTTCCACGGCGTCGCCCGGGTCGAGATGGCCTATTTCCACCATTTTCTGGCTGGCGCCCCAGTAAATCATGCGTGCGGGGGCCACGTAGTCCATCACGGGGGCGGAGAGTTCCGTGGTTTCGCCATTGGAGCGGTACACCACCACTTTGCGTATCTCCACGTATGCCGACTGCGGGTCGTAGTCTATCTTCACCACGCTGTTGGCCTTTGCGCCGGCGTAGTTGAGGATTTTCACCAAACGGTGGCTGTTCACATAGCTCAATCCCGACTCCTCCATAAACACATCGGTGCTGTCGAAAATCGTAACTTGGTTGTAGCTTTTATAAATTTCATTCTCGATGGCCTCTATAGCCGCTCTTTGGCTCTGTCCATTGGCAAAGGCAAAAAAGCCAAGAAATACAATGCAAAAAACTGTTGCTCTATTTTTCATAATGTTATGTATTGTTTTAAAGCAATTTCCGTTGATAATCCTATTACACTGAAAAACACTCCCTCCTACCGTCTTTGTAGGAAAGAGAGTTTTTCTCGCGTTAAAATTTTTATCTTGGAGTAATGCCAAATTTACAAACGGCTCTCCACAACGCTCCAATCCACAATCTGCCATAGAGCGGAAAGATAGTCGGCGCGGCGGTTCTGATAGTCAAGGTAATAGGCATGTTCCCATACGTCGAAAGTGAGCAAAGGCTTCAGTCCCATTGTAACAGGGTTTTCGGCATTCTTCTGCTGGGTAATTACCAATTTGCCATCGGCATCTTGCGACAGCCATACCCAACCGCTTCCAAACAGGGTGGCACCTTTCTGTTCAAACTCTTTCTTGAAATCTTCGAAAGCACCGAAATTACTGCTTATCAACTCTTTAACCTTGCCTATTGGTTGATGGTTGGCATTGCCGAACTGTTCGAAATACATTGCATGGTTAAGCACCTGTCCGGCGTTGTTGAACAAACCGCCTTCGGCACGTTTCACGACCTCGGTAAGGTTGAGGTTTTCCAAACCGCTACCCTGCAGAAGTTTGTTTAGGTTATCAACGTAGGCTTTCAGGTGTTTGCCGTGGTGGTACGACAGTGTTTCGCTACTGATTACATCGCCTAAACTGCTGTAAGCCAGTTGTGGCATTTCAAATGCTCCGTTCTTTGGGCTTATGTCTTTCATAATATTATGTTTTGGAGTTGAACAATAAAGATATATGTCGTTTGCAAAAATACAATCTTTTTACGACTGTACAAAATTTTTTTTGCTGTAGCTGAAAATATGTATTACTTGTTCCACAAATACAAGTCTTCCGTAAGTTTCCGATAAGCTGCGGAACAGGTGCCATCGCTGTTGTAAATAGCTATTGATGATGTTGTTGTCACATTTTTTTTGTCATGTTTCAGAACGAAAACGTTACGTATGGGTTTGCCGTCGGGTTTGCTGTAAACAAGATTGCGATGCTCCAGAAAAAGTCCGTAATTTTCGGCAATGTCCATAAAAAACTCCGCTTCTGTACATGGCAGTATGGCGGTGAATATGCCATTGGGCGACAGCAGTTTTGCAACAGCTTCCGACAGTTCCTCGAAAGTAAGGGCATTGTCGTGCCTTGCCATACTGCGTCGTTCCGACGGACTTTTGAGCGAGTTACGAAAAAAAGGCGGGTTGCTCACAATGCAGTCGTATTGTTGTTGTGTTACTTGTGCAAAGTCCTGTATTGAGGTCTCAAATGCCGTAAGTCTATCCTTCCATGACGACATGGCGAAGTTGTCTGCCGACAGTTGCACGCTTTTACTGTCGGGTTCCACGGCATGTACTGTGGCTGTGGCGTTGCGTTGTGCCATAATTAGAGCCACCACGCCGCAACCTGCGCCTATGTCCAAAATTCTGTTGGCGTTTTGGCATTCGGCTATAGCTCCCAACAATACGGCATCGGTACCAACTTTCATGGTGGCGCCATCGTCGTTTATGCTGAACTGTTTGAAACGGAACACTTTTTATAGTTTACAGTTTACAGTTTATAGTTAATAATCGTTACTAGTTTATAGTTGAAAAATTGTTCTGGTTTGCAATTAAAAAAGGCAAAGAGCCTAAAGTTCTTTGCCTTTTTATTAGTGGTAGTGTTTCAGGAACTTACTTATTTAGCTCTACGCGAAGTAGTGTAAATAAGTTTGAAAGCTCCGTTTTTGCGCATTTCCTGTTTAATGTCGGATATTGTACCCATCCTCACATCTTTGTCGGCTTTGATGGCTATGGATAGGAAAGGTCTATCTGCTTCATCGTGACGGCTTTTTTCCGATTCCCAGAAAGTTCCGATGTCCGAAACTTCGGCAATTTCGTCGTTAAGTTGGATACGCGGTTCCGAACCGTATTTCTGCGGTTCCAATGGTACACCTACGTTTATGTAACTTACGAGCGATTTTTTCTCGAGTTTCTGAACTTCTGTAGCCTGAGGAACTGTTATCTTAACTACCAGGGAACTCTCTCTCATGGTGGTGATAACCATAAAGAAGAATAGCAACATAAAGATGATGTCCGACATGGATCCCATGTTCAAACCGGGAGTGCCTTTGTCATTTTTTTTCTTGAAACGTGCCATTATTTATTTCCTCCTATTTTTGTGGGTTCGGCTTCCGATATTGACACAGGTATGGCTTTTTCAATAGCCTCGCGTTGTTCCTTGGAAGCATCGGCATACGATTTGCCGAATTTAATGCGGCTAAGTTCGTCGCGCATTTCGTTTACGGCAGCCGTAAGCTCATTTTGAACCTGAATATACATCTCGTAGGACGTACCCCTGTCGTTTTGTAGTGATATAACGCCTTTGGAAACATCGTAGCTTCCCAACAGCGGAATATCCACAGCCATCTTCTCGGGGAGATTGGAGAGATTGCGAGGGTTGCCCAAAAATTCTTTGGCTCTTTCTTTCAAATCTCTAAGTTCTCCTATTTGTCCGTCAAAAAGAAGAGCATCGTGGCTGTTGATTTTCACAACAAAGATATTCCTTTGGTGAATTTCAGGCTTATCTTCCTGCTTCTCCGGAGGTGGTGGCGGCAAGCGACGGGATATACCCAAATCCGTGTTGATTGACGAAGTCATAAGGAAGAACGTCAGCAACAGGAACGATATGTCCGCCATCGAACTGGTGTTTAATCCGGGTGTTGATCTTTTAGCCATAAATACTTACTTTTTTAATAGTTTTGCAACCTCTACATACACTATGGACAGTAAAGAGGCAAAGAACAATATGTAAACAGATACACATGCCGCTCCTACAAGTTTCGACCCCCTTTGAGTCAAATCAAATTTTTCGAGCATTGTTTCTGAAACGTCTGCTCCACTCGATACCAACCATGAAATAAGGAATACAATACCCAAGGCAACGATAATTGCAACGGTTTTGTAAGCCTTTTTGGGGTTGTCTTTGAAATTTTTACCCAATTGTACGAGAGCAAAAAGGAGTATGGCCACAATTGCTATGAATATGATGGCATACATAATGTAGGCAGCCACAGAAAACAATGCATCATTTGTTTGATTCGTAGCAAAGAGCACTGCAAATACTCCCGCAATTATGGCAATGGCAAGCACCGCCAATAATATTATTTTTTTTGTTTTTTCTTGCATAACAGTTTAAGGATTAAAGGGTTAATACTAAATTCTACTCGTCCTTACACTATTATCTTTTGTATTTTACCAAAATGTCCATGAAAGTGATGGAACTGTCTTCCATTTGGTTTACAAGGCTTTCGATTTTGCTGACGATGTAGTTGTAGAATATCTGAAGTATGATGGCCACGATAAGACCGAACACTGTTGTCAAAAGAGCCACTTTCATACCACCAGCCACAACGGTCGGGCTGATGTCGCCGGCTGCTTCAATATCGTCGAATGCCTGTACCATACCGATCACAGTTCCCAAGAATCCGAAAGAAGGAGCAAGGGCGATAAACAGGGCAATCCATGTGAGGTTGCTTTCCAAGCGTGCCATTTGTACGCCGCCGTAGGATGTGATGGCTTTTTCAACGTTTTCGAGACCTTCGTCAACGCGGTCGAGACCTTGGTAGAAAATGCTGGCCACAGGACCTCTGGTGTTGCGGCAAAGTTCTTTTGCACCTTCGTAGTCGCCTTTGGCAACATTGTCTTCAATACCGGTGAGAAGTTTTTTGATGTTGGTTGTGGCCATATTCAGATAAAGAACACGTTCAATTACTAATGCCATACCGAATATGAGGCAGAGGAGCACGGGAGTCATCCAGCCTGCACCACCTTGTATGTATTTTTCTTTCAGCACTTGGTGGAACGACTTTGTTTCAACAACCTCTTCGGTTACAGTTTGTTCAACCGAAGGAGCAGCGGCTTGCTCTTCAACCTGTTCAGTTGTTGCTTTTGCAGTGTCGTTTGTTGCTTCAGCGTTTTTGTCTTGTGCGCTTACACTGTTCAAATTCATAAATGTCAATAATCCTGCTATCGACAATAATGCGATTACTTTTTTCATGATAATCTAATGTGTTAATTATTACTTAGTTACTAAATTTTATTTTTAATGGGTTTACAATGCAAAATTACCAATATATTTTCAACAAACAAAGGATTTTTTGTTTTTTTTGTACGTTTTTTTTCTTCTATTTTTTTATTTTTTTGATTTACAATATCTTATTTTCAATGTTTTTTTGCATTCATACGTTGTAGCCAAACTTTTTGTGTGCTGTTTCTCGGTCGAAAATGTGGTAGATTATCTCCGATTGGGCTATTATTTCGCCAAATATGTTCTCCCTGTTCGCGGAAGAGCATTTTTAGCCCGTGCTTATTGTGTTCCGAGCAGGCAGTCGGGGTCGTAGTCGTATGGGTTGGCAATGTTTTGCATTGGAAGTTATATCTTTCTACCAAGTAGCTGATTTGCAATGATTTTCATAGCTTCTTTGTGTTCTTCGTGGAGCGATATTTCATGTATATGCTCAAGTCCGTTTTCAATGAGCTTGTTTATTTCTTTTTCTGTCAAATCCTTGATATTTAAATTGTTGTAAATATTGATTACTGTATGTATTTTCTTTTCAGGATTTTCGGGTGTTGTGCCGAAAAGCTCCAATAGTGTGTCCCTTTGTTTCTTGTCGGCATTTTCGAGGGCTTTGAGGTAGAGATAGGTCTTTTTGTTGTCCTTTATGTCGGTACCTGTTTGCTTGCCGAATACCGACACATCGCCATAGACATCGAGAAGGTCGTCCTGTAGCTGAAAAGCCAGACCAATGTTTATGCCAGCCCTGTAGAGCCGTTCAATATCCTGAGCAGGGGCGTTTGCGTAGAGAGCCCCGATTTTCATCGCTCCGGCAAGCAGTATAGCCGTTTTCATCTCAATCATTTTCATGTATTCGGGTATCGACACATCGTTGCGGTTTTCAAAATTCATGTCGTACTGCTGTCCGTCGCACACGCCAATAGCCGTTTGGGTGAAAGTTTTCAGTATCGCCTCCATGTTGGGGTGCCACCCTTTAAGGAAATACTGATAAGCCATAGCGAACATGGTGTCTCCGGAGAGGATGGCAGTGTTTTCGTCCCAACGGCGGTAAACCGTCTCTTTGCCGCGACGCAGTGGCGACTTGTCCATAAGGTCGTCGTGGAGCAGGGTGAAATTGTGGAACACCTCTATTCCCACAGCGGCCGACGAAGCCTCGGCGATGTCGCCGCCGAACATATCGCAAGCCGCAAGTAGCAGGGTGGGACGAAGCCTTTTCCCGCCAAGGGCGAGGGTGTAATCGATGGGGTCGTACAACTCTTTGGGTTCATGGATAAAGTTCTCATTCTCAAAGAGTTTTTTAACCATATTTTGTATTTCGTTTACTGTAAGCATGTTATAATGTTTTTATTCGTTGTCGGTTTTCTTGAAGGAAAAATAGAACTCCAGTCCGCCGTCGGGGGCGTTTTTGGCCACAATGCTGCCCTGATGGAAAAGCACGGCATGTTTCACTATAGACAGTCCGAGTCCAGTGCCGCCGTTTTTGCGACTGCGTCCCGTGTCGATACGCAGAAAACGGTCGAAAATACGGATAAGGTACTGCTCCTCAACGCCACAGCCAGTGTCGTAGAAACGGAAATAGTAGAATTCCTTGTCCTCCTTGTGCGACTCCATGCCTATGGTGATATTTTCACCGGCGTACGACACCACATTCTCTATCAAGTTGCGGAAAATGCTGTACATCAGGCTGTGGTTGCCGTTGATATTTATGTCGGGACGGATGTCGTTGTGTACCTCGATGTTTTTTTCGGCAATGGAGTCGGCCAGCTCGTCGATGGCCTCCTGCGCTATCTGGCGTATGTTGATGTCCTCCTTTTGGAACAGTTCCGACGACTCCTCGATTTTATTTATCACGGAAACGTCGTTGATAAGGTTGGAGAGGCGCAGGGTCTGCGAATAGGAGCGTTCGAGGAAGTAGTGGCGGCGCTCGTCGTCGATGGGCTTGTCGCCGAGCAGTATTTCAAGGTATCCGCGTATGCTGCTTACCGGCGTTTTCAGCTCGTGGGCGATGTTGTTGGTCATCTCCTGCTTCATCTTGCGGTTGAGGTCCTTTTCTTTGATAATCTCCAGCTTACTGTCTTCCAATTGTTTGTAAAGAGCCACGATTTTATTGCCAGTTTCGCCCGACGATGTCTCGGGAAAACGTACCGCATTGTAGTCTATGTTGCCGTTTTCGGCATTGTTCACAAAATTGCGAAGGGTGTCCATCACTGCCCACAGTTTGTGCGAAGTGAAGGCGATTATGAAAAGAAGTATGCCGAACAGAATCGGTATGACCAGATACAATATTATTATATAAATGCCGAAAATGTCACAGAAAGCGAGATCTGGGATTTCCGCACCGGGATGCTTGTCCGGAGCCGAAAGAATGAGCAGAAGTGCAAACACGGCGGTGTATAGCACAAAAGCCGTAACAAAATACAGCGTTGCCTTTTTCCGGTATGTGATGTGGATTTTTTTCACGGCTGTGCGGTATTAGTTTTTGAAATAGTAGCCGAAGCCTATGCGGTTGGCGATGTGGTTGCCTGATGTGCCGAGTTTCTTGCGCAGACGGGCTATGTGCACGTCCACGCTGCGGTCGGTAACGAGTGTGTCGCCGTCCCATACGCGGCACAGGATTTCCTCACGAGAGAAATATTTGCCGCTGTTCTGTATCAGCATGGCCAGTATCAGGAACTCCTTGCGGGTGAGCTGTATCTCCTCTCCGTTGGCGAACACGCGTTTCGACACAAGGTCCACCGATAGGTCTTCGGCGGAGATGGTCTTCGCAGCAGGGGATGCGTCGTTCTTTTCGTCGGGGTGATAGCGTTTCAGCACGGCTTTCACACGTGCAAGCACCGTTTTTATGGAGAAAGGCTTGGTTATGTAGTCGTCGGCGCCGAGGTTGAAGCCAGTAAGCTGGTCGTTTTCTGTGCTTTTGGCGGTGAGGAAAATAATGGGGATGTCGTTGTTGCGTTCGCGGCGCACTATGTTAAGCATTTGATAGCCCGACATTTGGTCCATCATCACGTCGAGCAGGATAAGGCTGTGCTGCGGGCCGAGAATTTCAAGGGCTTCTTCGGCCGAGTTTGCGGTGTCCACAGCGTAGCCTTCGCTTTCGAGGTTGAAACGCAGTATCTCGCAAAGGTCTTGTTCGTCATCAACTACTAATATCTTGTCCATAAGTGCCGTTTTTTGCTTTTCGCTTGCAAAATTACAAATTTAATTCGACATTGCCAAAGGGATGGACTTTTTTTCTTGGAAAAGGGGGGGTGTAGATGGGCATAAAAAAAGCAGGAGCGAATGTCGTCCCTGCCTTTTTGTCTTTGTCCGAAAAGTACTTATTTTTTGTTGTCGAAATGACGTTTGTACTTGTTCATGAACTTGTCCACGCGTCCGGCGGTGTCCACCAGTTTCAGTTTACCGGTGAAGAAAGGGTGCGAGGTGTTGGAGATTTCCAACTTCACAACGGGATATTCGTTGCCGTCGGTGTAAACAACAGTTTCTTTTGTTGTAGCGCAGCTACGGGTAAGAATCATGTTGTCGTTGGACATGTCCTTAAACACGACCAGTCTGTAGTTTTCGGGGTGAATTCCTTTTTTCATCTTATTTAAATTTTGCCGTTTTAAACAGTGGTTTTTTAAACGATTGGTGAATATTTTATTTCGATTTTGAGTTTGCAAAGATACGACTTTTTTTTGAATTACCGCACTTTTTTCAACTTTTGTTGGTTTGTTATTTTGTAAATTACTGGTTTGTAATATATTATAGAATTAGTTATTGGAGCGTTTTTTTGTTGATGTAGTTCTAAAATATGCTTTGCCTTCCGTGATTTTTTTATTATTAGTTTGTTATGATATTGTATTCTGTGATTTGGGATTTCGCGATTTTTGCTATTATTACTAATGTGATACTTTGTCGTTATCGTTTTTTTGGGCTTTCAGCTTCAACTGGTGACAATTTGTCACCGTTTCATTTCCTTCCTCTTTTAGTCGTTGTTTCAGTTTGTTCCAATACTTTCTTGCAGTAAGCAGGTCATTACTGCCGGTTAATACAGCACACACATCAACTATCGAAAAATACCATTTTTCGATAGTTGTCGTCCCAAACGGTACGCACTTTCCGCTGCTCAAACAGCTGTAATGATTCTCTTTTTGTCATGTGAATGGAAATAAATCAAACTGCAAATAAATATACGATTTTTCCGACATACCTCTCCCGTCTTGTAAGATATATTGTATTTACACGGTATCCAAACCCTTGCACATTTTATAAATAGGCGTCTGTAATGTTCAGCAGAATGCTTACCTGCACCACATTTACGTTCTATGGCAGCATGATTTAATAAGCACCTTAGGCTCTCGGCAATTTTTCAAAAAATCATTCCCTCACCCTTTCCACTTTGGTAATGCCGCCCTTTTTGCCTACCACAAACATCACTGAGGGCATGCCGTTGTGGACGAGGTTGTCGATATACAGCGGCTGGTTGAGGATAAAACGGTCGCAGTGTAATGTGTCGCCCTGGGTAATCTTGGAGTTTTGGGCGTACATCACCTCGAAAACGCCTTTGCCCTTGTGGCTCAGCACCAGCCTGCGGTTGGGATTCCACTCTATGGCAACATATTCCGACACTTTCAGCTCGTCGGCGGACAAGGTGGACGAAACTATGCGGTGCGACGTCTGCTCCGACTCCACATTGCAGTAATCGGAGACGAAAGTGTGCCAGTCGGGATAGCCCACAAAACGGCACAGCAGGTCGAGGGTATCTTCGCGGGTGGTGTCGTAGCCGTCAACATATCCCCACATACGTTTCAACGTGCTGATGCTCAGGGTGTCGCGCACACGTTCCTGCATCTGCCAGTGCAACGCCTCGAAATCCTTGGTGGTTTTCAGCGGATGCATCGCCGACTCCTCTACCAACGTCTTAAGTTTCTGTAAATGTTCCTGTTCCATGTTTTTGTACGTATTATTACGATTTTGCAAAGGTAACCAAAAATACCATATAATTTTAGGTTCTTATTAAGTTCTTTTGATGTTGTTGCGGTAAATTACCCAAAAAAAAGTGTAATTTTGCACCATGGAAGAAACGGACCAAAGCACATCGGGTTTTGCCAAGAGGCTGGATTTCAGCGTATCACACAATTTCACCGACCACACGCCGATGCCGTCGAAAAGCTATTGCAGGCTGTTCAAAGCCCAACGCTACGGCAAATGGCATGTGCTGAAAGGTCTGCAACCGCAGCACTCCGCCGACCCCGCCTATATCGCCATGCTGGAAAAAGAACTCAACACGGCAGTGCGGATGGACCACCCCAACATTGTGCACATGTACGGCTCCTACTATGACAACGTTGCCGGCCCTTGCCTTGTTATGGAGTACATCGACGGGCGCACCCTCGACAAATTCCTCGAAGAGAAGCCCTCGGCCACCCTCCGTCGCAAAGTGGCCATGCAGTTGCTCGACGCCATGCGCTATTTCCACTCGCTACAGATTGTCCACCGCGACCTGAAGCCCGCCAACATACTGATAACCCGCAACGGCGACAACGTGAAACTCATCGATTTCGGTCTGTCCGACACCGACGACTACGCCATACTAAAAGAGCCCGCCTACACCAAAGCTTACGCCGCACCCGAGCAGATGACCGACGGCACCCCCATCGACTGTCGCACCGACATCTATGCTTTCGGACTGATGCTGAAACAGCTGTTTACCAACAGATACCGTCACATAGTGCGTCGCTGCACACAACACAACCCCGACAAGCGTTACGCCGACGCACAGGCCGTGGCCAAAGCCATGCAACGCACCGACAATCTGCGCATTATAACAAAGGCTGTGGCGTTGGGACTACTCGTCGCCGCAGTAGTGATACCTATTGTTAATAATATAGAAAAGAAGGACACCGCCGTGGACACTGCCGAGATACTGAAGGACACCGCCGCCGTGCCTTTGCCCGAGGTCGTTGAGGCTACCGAAATACCTCCGGCAATGGCGCCTGTAGCAGTAAGCACTCCTGAAATTACGACAGCACCGCCAGCCGCAACGGTCATAATTTCCGACGAGGAACTCGAAGCCGCCAAGCGGGAATATCAGAGACTCTGCGACAATGCAGTGGAAGAACTACAGAACTTTGTAAAAAGCCACAACAACCTATGCACCGACATGGCATTTATGAAAAAACAAATACTCTTACAGGAAATCATAAACAGTGCATACACAAAGATTTTCCCCAAAATGACACCCATGACAAGCGACGAGCTTGTGAAAATGTGGGGAGTTCTAATCAACCCTGCTTATCAACAAGCCAATAGAGATATGACTGCCTACATCAACAGCAGTAACCTGACCTCCAATTGCGGTGAAGACATATTAAATAATCCCGAATTTATTAAAATGCAGAAGGATGGACAAACTCTTGGCGAACAATACAACGAAATCTCGCGCCAAGCATTTACCGGAGAACTGTGGCAAAAACAACCGATTGATGCGGAAATCGGCGGACGGGATTGAGTGGACAGCCATGTAAAAAAACTTTCCTCTAACTTCAAAAAAAATTGATTTCTTTTGTCATAAACAGGCAAAAAAAATTTTGATTGTGCGGGAAACCACCCCGCAACGACCTTGCAACTCGTATCATACCAACGCCTTACGATTAGAACCTTATTAGAACCTAAAACGAGCGGTAGGTTTATAGTAATTTTGCAGGCGAAAAAAAATGTTAAGATGTTGAATAAAAGCAATGAAGTCTCTAAACGAGAGCGGAAAGAAACCGACAGCAACCCAGATAAATCCGATATAAAGGCTTATATCGTTGTTTCTGTTGTGGTTGGGGTTGTAGGTGGGTTGATTATATCGTTGCTACACTCATTTCTACTGCCTTTGTCCATTTTAATCGCCCTAATAAATTTTATCATACTATATCGAAAAAAGGGTAATACAGGGAATGCTTGGTACAATACCTTATTAGACAAAATAAAAAACTGCCTTTATATTGGCAAATAAAACAAATACAATGGTTGTTAGAAAGACACTCTATTTTGTTTTGGATGTATTCGTCGCAGGCTTAATACTTGCCGGATCATGGGTAATCATGGTCATTTGTTTGCCAGAAGAAAAAAACTGGCTACATGAATTTGTAGCCGTCGCTATCTCTATCGTCACATTTATTGTTGCACGCAGAACACATAAGAAGAAAATCAGGGATTTGGAGGAACTAACACTGTTAAGAAAAGAAGTCAGCAATAGGCACAGCACACAACACAATCCAAGCAGACACGATGTTTCTCTCCAACAAAAGAGCATTCAAAAAAGAGACAAAAAAACAAATTCAAAGGATAATGCCGCAAAAGAAGAAGCGAAGAAAAAGGAAATGGACAACGAGCAATTTATAATGAATGCTAGAAATAAAGGAAGTGCAAATGTTGAACTACTAATCCAAAGAGGACCAGGAAACAAGACTCTGAGGTTCGGCCCAAGTTTTGGCGGAGAAGTTAAGGGGTGGGGCTCAGATTTCTATGTTACTGCCGACAGCAGAGGTCAAGTATGGTCGTTCGATATTCGAGGGCAACGTTTGGGGAGCATGAAGTACAACCCTGACTACTACCATTTTGGAGGTGTGAACGGAAATGGATTCTCAATAGTGGGGAAAGGCGGAGCTGTACAATATTATAATAATAAATGCCGGCGAACGTAGTAACAAAAACTAATTAATAACAATTGTAAAAAGAAAAAAAATGGGCGACAAAAAGGAAACGGACATTTACTTTGAAATATACTTGAAACAAAAAGAAATGCTAAACAACATATTGCCAAAACAATACAGACTGAGTAAATCATATTTAAAATAACTACAAACTTTTACAATTAAAATATAATTTTACAAACTAAGCAACAGTAAAAAATGAAAAAAACAACATTTATTTTGGCATTGCCGCTGTTGTTGGCTGCCTGTAGCAGCAACAATGCTGACGCAGATTTTCAAAAGCAGCTCAAACAAGCGGCCGAACTCGGCACCGTAGAGGGCAAGATAAACAAAGTGTTTGCCCTTAATGACGAGGATTATTCATGGCTCGGCAACCGTACGGAAATATACGAGTGCAAAGCTACAGTAAAAGCTGGTATCGACATGGATAAGTTCAACAGCGAGAAAGTGAACACCGATGGCGACAAAATCACAATCGAACTTCCGGAGCCGGAGATTTTCTCGTACAATATTACTCCCGACGAAATAAGGGAGATTTTTTCGGATATAGGAACCTTGCGTTCTAATTTCTCAGAAAAAGAAAGAGAGGATGTCTTTCAGGCGGCCGAGGTGGAGATTAAAGGCGACGAGGACATCAGAAACAGCATCTTGAAAGAAGCCAAGGAAAGCGCCAAAACGTTTTTTGAGGTTCTGCTACGCCAAAACGGATATAACACAATAAATATTAACTTTGAAAACTAAAGCATTATGACAAAAGGAATAGTAAAAAAAGTTATATTGGCAGCATGTGCCATTGCAATAATAATAATCGGATACGCATGCTATGCCAAATTCTTCAAAAAAAGCACTACGGAAATGGTTTCCATAAGCCAGTCTATAGAAGAGATGAAAAAAATATCGGAGTTTTGCACCGCAAACTATTTCCAAGGAGTTATGGTAATGGACTCAATGCCTGGCATTTTGTTGGGATATAACAAGATAGTAATGACCGCAAACGGCCAGATACGCGCTGGATTCGACCTCTCGCAGATGGAAACCGAGAGTGTAGGCGACACACTTAAAATCACCCTACAACCAGCCAAAATTCTTGATACGATAGTAAATCCTTCCGGTTTCAAAACAATAACAGAAAGTGGCTCATGGTCGCATCAGCGGACAACAAAATTGAAAAACAAGGCTCGTGGGGAAATCGCCAAACTCGCAGTCAACGATGGCGTACTCACTGCAGCCAAGGAAAACGGCATAAAACTCCTCACCGCCATGTTTTCATCATTCGGCTTCGATAATGTGGAGATAACTGTAAACCAAAAACAATAGAAAAAATAATGAAAGTTCTTCTTTGGATTTGGCGCATAATTGGGCCGTTAGTAATGATTGCCGGGATTGTGTACATCGTACTTGTACTAAATAATTCCGACTGGCACGACGTTGTTGTGTTGAACAGCAAACCAACATACATCCTTGGAGGGGTATGTGCTTTTATCGGTGTCCTCATAGGTTTTACCGGGTGGGCCGAGGAATTTCCGCCCCGATTATTTTGGATTTCTGGAAATGTTGATCTCTTGGACAATAGACTTGGCTATGCTTTAAAATTAGGGATCCAATTTTTTTTCCTACCTGCTACCATTGCACTTATTATCTCATTTATATTTTATATGTAAATTCTGTTCGGAAGTTCAAAAAGACTTAACAGGAGAAAGCCGAAAATCCATAAAAGAGTAGTCAAAACTGTTATTAGCTTAATTGCATTTACCCTGCGGCGGAGCCTAAGGCTCCGCCGCAGTTATTTCATAAACCACACCGATATACGGTCATCTCCTTTTTTGACAAAAGTCGGACAAAAAAAATCCTCAAACTGGCCAACGAATTTGCCTCAAACTGGCCAATTTTGAAAGACAATAAGCTAATATACAGCAACTTACAACTTTAACAAAAACAACAAAAAATCACTCAAAAATCAAGACTGCAATTTACTACAAAAAAACTTCCGCCACATCGGCAAAAAGTCGTATCTTTGCAGCCGTAAAAACAACCGACAGAAACACCGTAATGACGATGAAAAAATTCTTCCTCTCCCTGTTGCTGAGCCTCTGCGCAGCAAGCGCGGCCTTTGCGCAGCAGAAAGTTTACGACGAAAGCCTCGACGCCATGGAGCAGATACGCAACGCCGTTGCCGAGGCAAAAGCAAGCAACCGCTATGTGATGTGCCAAGTCGGAGGGAACTGGTGCCCGTGGTGTCTGCGATTTGCCCAGTTCGCCACCACCGACAGCCTTGTTGTCACGTTGATGCAGAAAGACTACGTCTATATCCACGTAAACTACTCCAAAGCCAACAAAAACCTCGAGGCCATGCGCTTCCTCGGCAATCCCGGACGCTTCGGCTACCCCGTCTTTGTGGTGCTCAACAGCGAGGGAACGCCCATACACATACAGGAGTCCGAATCCCTCGAAGAAGGCACAGGCTACAACCGCAAACGCGTGGAAAAATTCCTCCGCCTCTGGAACAAACAATCAGTGGAAACAGAGGCTAAGTAGTCAGTAATCGTTGGTCAAAGGATTGTTCATTGTCAATTGTAAATTATTCATTACTAATTGCTTATTTCTTTAATAAACCGTCCCGACTTTCAAGTTGCACATTCGGACAATAATATAAAATGCTTGTCGTTATTAAGCACAGAAACCATTTTTTCTCACGTCAAACACCTGCAAGTCATGCAAAACCGCACCATAGGGATAAAATACAAGGAATACCCCTCGCCCGACGCCCTTCCCGCCGAGGAGCGCCAGCTGTTGGACAAGGCCATCCAAGCCACCTCCACAGCCTATTCGCCCTACTCGCATTTCTGCGTGGGAGCCGCCGTGCTGCTTGCCAACGGCGTAACGGTAACCGGCAGCAATCAGGAAAACGTGGCCTACCCTTCGGGGCTCTGCGCCGAACGCACCGCCATGTTCGCCGCCTCGGCACAATACCCCAAGGTGCCCATGCGCAAGATAGCCATTGTGGGCAAAAACGCCGAAGGCGAGCTATATGCCGCCACCCCTTGCGGAGCCTGCCGGCAGGTGATGTCCGAATATCAGGACGTGGCCGGAGAAAACATCGAGATAATACTTTACAACGAAGGCGGCACCGTGCTGGTGTTCGACGGCATCGACACCCTGCTTCCCCTGCGTTTCTCTTTTTAATAGGAAATCAAAAATTACTAATTACTCACTACTAATTATTAATTGTAAAAATGTTATTCGAAACAATAATTGGACCAATACACAGCCGTCGCCTCGGCTCGTCGCTCGGAGTAAACCTGTTGCCCCTGCAGCGCAAGGTGTGCACCTACGACTGCATTTACTGCGAATGCGGCTGGAACAGCGAAACCGAACGCAACGAAATAAAACTCCCCACCCTCGACGAAGTTACCACTCTTTTGGAGAATCGCCTGAAAGAGCTTGTGGCACAGGGAGTTCCGGTGGATTCCTTCACCTTTGCCGGCAACGGCGAGCCTACGCTGCACCCGCAGTTCCCGCAGGTAGCCCAGATGGTGATGGCAATGCGCGACAAATACTACCCCAAGGCCGTGGTAACGCTCCTTACCAACGCCACCCAGCTCAGCAGGCCGGAGATTTTCGACGCCGTTCTAAAGCTGGACAACCCCGTACTTAAACTCGACGCCGGCACCGCCGCCATGCGCGCCGCCATCAACAAACCCACCCCCGCATGTCCCGACTTCGACACCTTGGTGGAAAATCTAGTGCGTTTCGGCAACAAGTGCATAGTGCAGACACTGCTCCTGCGCGGCGAAAACGACGGGCATCCCGTTTCCAACGTCTCCGACGAGGAGTTTGCCGAATACGTAGAAATACTGAAAAAAATACGTCCAAAACACGTAATGTTGTACGCCATCGACCGCGCCACGCCCGAAAAAAAGCTCGAAAAACTCACTGTGGAAGAGCTCGAAAGCTATGCGCAAATTATTCGTAATGAGGGAATTGAGGTCATGGTTTACGGCTAAGGCGAAAAAAAATTTGTCTGTTTGAAAAAAAAGTCGTAATTTTGCAAATCCAAACAGAAGGTCTCTTGACCGAGTGGCTAGGTACCGGTCTGCAAAACCGTTTACTCCAGTTCGAATCTGGAAGAGACCTCAGAAAACAGCGAGTCGGATATGTTCAGGCTCGCATTTTTTTTGAGCGGCACAGTAAGAAATAGCCACCAAAATTTACAAAGCATAGAAAATAAAAACGTATCTCATATACAATATCAAGAAACAATAATCGTTTTACTAAGCAAAAAAAAGACACAATGAAAAAAATATTCTACGCGGCACTGCTTGCCACGATAACAATGCTGATGGCCGTTCCCCAACAAGCCGACGCACAGAAATCAAAATCAGCAAAATCCACAAACACCAATAAATATGTATCGGTGAAGGAAATTGTTTCCGAACGTAATTTTGATAAGACGATAAAAAACAAGAAAAACCTTGTTTTGGTTGATTTTTGGGCTTCGTGGTGCGGTCCCTGCAAAATGATTGCCCCTAACATTGAGGCCATAGCACAGGAATTGGACGGCAAAGTAGTGGTGGCAAAGTACAATATCGAACAAGAGGATGCGTCCGTCATCACCAAAAGATACAATATCAGCGCAATCCCCTGCCTTGTTGTCTTCGAAAATGGAAAGGAGATTGGTCGTAACGTCGGCTACATGACAAAAACGGAACTGCTTACTTGGCTCAAGAAGTACATGAAGTAACCTAAGCCCATGAAAAACAACGACATAGTAGTTGATAAAATACTGTTTCTCGATGTTGAAACGGCACCGCTCTACCCCACATACGAGGATGCCGATGAGCAGACACGCTACCTTTGGGACAAAAAATACCAAAACTTGGTACGTTTCGAAAGTTGTCCCGAAAGTTCACCCTCCGAAGTGTACGAACGTGCCGGCATATACGCCGAATTCGGCAAGGTGATATGTATATCGGTTGGATTCTTCAAAAAAGACAAATTCTATGTCCACTCCTTTGTCGGACACGACGAAAAGAAGCTCCTAACCGACTTCGCCAAAATAGTGGAGACCTACTTCAACGACGCCAACAGCCGTTTCTGCGGACATAACATAAAAGAGTTCGACATACCGTTTATAGCACGTCGCATGCTCATCAACGGCATGACGCTGCCCAAAATCATCAACATATCGGGCATGCGTCCGTGGGAGAACCCCCACCTCGACACCCTCGACATGTGGAAATTCGGCGACTACAAACACTACACATCCCTCGAACTTCTGGCCACTATTTTCGGCATACCCACACCCAAGGACGACATCAACGGCAGTATGGTGTATGGCGTCTATTGGAAAGACAAAGATCTTCCGCGCATAGCCAAATATTGCGAAAAAGACACAATAACCGTCGCTAAACTGTTTTTCCGGCTAAAAAACATATCCGACAAGCGACTCGAAAACGAAGACAATATCATAACAATTAAATAAAAAGACAATATGAAAAGATTGATTTTACCCGTAGTCATAGCACTAACGATGCTGATGACAAGCTGCATAGGCGGCGACGTTTACGAAACAGGAGGCAGTAGTTACCCCGAACTCTCTCTACAAACTTTTAATATCACAGTACATCCCAGACAATGGCGCATTGACGGAGTCCCGGGCGAAGAAGGTTGTACCTTGATGTACGACTGCTCGATTCCCGCTCTTACGCAGGATGTTATAGAAAAAGGAATGGTTCAGGTTGTTTACTATTATTACGACGAGGTATTAGGAATATACAAAGACCATCCGTTACCATACATACTGCCAATGTTCGACACCCCGTCAAACAGAATAGAAACCTACCGCTATTTCTGCACCAGCGGTCAAATATCATTTATTATAGAAGACTCCGATTTTCAATGCTATAGACCGGCGTATGACATAAATTTCAAAATATCCATATTGCGCAATAGATAGCCAGAAATAAATAAAACCACAATAATAAGGCATCTCTTTTTAGAGATGCTTTTTTTGTTGAAAGATGTTTAAAAAACGAAATTGGACTATTAGTACAGCACAAAAAAATTAATTAAATCCGCAAAAAACACAAAAAAACTTAGACATTTTGTCTATTGAAAATCAGTAATATAAAAAAATAACAGAGAAAAAAAACGAAAAAAGTTTTGCCGAACCGAAAAAAATGTGTAATTTTGCAAACTCAAAAATAAAACGAGTTATTTGAAAAAATGATACATAAGCCGATGTAACTCAGTTGGCCAGAGTAGCTGATTTGTAATCAGCCTGTCGGGGGTTCGAATCCCTCCATCGGCTCCGCTCTTTCGATAAATATCGAACAGGGAGGGAAAAATAAGGGGAAGTCGCATAGTGGCAATTGCAACAGACTGTAAATCTGTCCTCGGAAGAGTTCGGTGGTTCGAGTCCACCCTTCCCCACAAGCCTTGCGGAAGTAGCTCATTTGGTAGAGCGATAGCCTTCCAAGCTATAGGTGGCGGGTTCGAGCCCCGTCTTCCGCTCCAAAAAGAGAAAAAAGCTCGAACGAAGGAGAGACAAAATATATCTTTCTCGTTCGTTTTTTTATCGAAAAAAAAGCCGTTGTAGCTCAGTGGTAGAGCACTTCCTTGGTAAGGAAGGGGTCACGAGTTCAACTCTCGTCAATGGCTCAAAATCGGTTCCTCATCGACGGAAAGTCTTGAAAAAAGACAATTCGGGTGAGGAATTGAGTAGTGTAATGAAATCAAATATTTATAAACAGTTTAATACAGAAATACAATGGCAAAAGAAAAATTTGAGCGTTCAAAACCTCACGTAAACATTGGTACCATCGGCCACGTTGACCATGGTAAAACAACTCTGACAGCCGCTATTACTAAAGTGCTGGCTTCAAAAGGCCTCTCCGAAATAAAGTCTTTCGACTCCATCGACTCGGCTCCGGAAGAAAAGGAAAGAGGTATCACCATCAACACCGCACACGTTGAATATCAGACAGAAACCCGCCACTACGCACACGTTGACTGCCCGGGCCACGCTGACTACGTGAAAAACATGGTAACTGGTGCCGCTCAGATGGACGGTGCTATCCTCGTGGTAGCCGCCACCGACGGTCCCATGCCCCAGACACGTGAACATATCCTTTTGGCAAAACAAGTAGGTGTGCCAAAAATGGTTGTTTTCATGAACAAAGTGGACTTGGTTGACGACCCCGAACTTCTCGACCTCGTTGAAATGGAAATCCGCGACCTCCTGAGCTTCTACGGTTTCGAAGGCGACGACACCCCAATCATCCGTGGTTCCGCACTTGGCGGACTTAACGACGACCCGAAGTGGGTTCCCGTTATCGAAGAACTTATGGACGCTGTTGATACATGGATTCCTCTGCCCGTTCGCGACAAAGATAAAGACTTCCTCATGCCTATCGAGGACGTGTTCTCTATCACAGGTCGTGGTACAGTTGCCACAGGTCGTATCGAAACCGGTGTTATCCACACCTCCGACCCCGTTGACATCATCGGTATGGGTGCTGAAAAACTGAAATCAGTTGTTACAGGCGTTGAGATGTTCCGCAAAATCCTCGACGAAGGTGAAGCTGGTGATAACGTAGGTCTGTTGCTCCGTGGTATCGACAAAGACGAAATCCGTCGTGGTATGGTTATTGCAAAACCCGGCTCAATCAAACCTCACAAGAAATTCCAGGCAGAGGTTTACGTTCTGAAGAAAGAAGAAGGTGGCCGTCACACTCCGTTCCACAACAAATATCGTCCTCAGTTCTACTTCCGTACAACTGACGTTACCGGCGAAATCTCCCTGCCCGAAGGCCGTGAGATGGTAATGCCCGGCGATAACCTGACAATCACCGTTGATCTGATCTCCGAAATCGCTCTGAACGAGAACCTGCGTTTCGCTATCCGCGAAGGCGGTCGTACAGTAGGCGCCGGTCAGGTAACCAAACTGTTAGACTAATCATTAGTTATTATAACGAAAGAAAACGGGTAGGATAACCCTGCCCGTTTTTTGAAAAAGGGGCATAGTTTAAGGGCAGAATAGCGGTCTCCAAAACCGTTGATGGGAGTTCGAATCTCTCTGCCCCTGCAAAAAATTAAAAGATAACATGTCGAAAATAGGCGATTACGTAAAAAGTTGCTACGACGAACTCGTTCACAAAACGTCGTGGCCATCGTTTCAGGAGCTGCAGAGCAGTGCCATTGTTGTGGCAGTAGCTGCACTCATTCTTGCACTCATAGTGTTTCTGATGGATTTCATATTCGGAGCACAAGATATGGGTTGGAGAGGAATATTAGGATACTTTTACGATATATTCAAATAAAGTTTCTTCGTGAGAAGATAGCCGCACGTATTTTGCTTCCCAATAAAAATATTGAAAACGTGCGACGACAAGCGATAGGAGAATATTTATAAATAAAGTATGTGGCAATGCCACAGCAATTACAAGAAGAAATTGGTATATGGAAGAACAAGTGAAAAAATGGTATGTGGTTAGAGCCATAAGCGGAAAGGAAAACAAAGCAAGGGAATACATCCTCAACGAGGTGTCGCGACTTGGTTTGCAGCAATATGTTTCGCAGGTGCTCATACCTACCGAAAAAGTTTGGTCAATACGTAACGGCAAGAAAGTTATGAAAGAACGTAATTTCTTTCCGGGTTATGTGTTGGTGGAAGCTGCTTTGGCGGGTGAAATAGCTCAGATCATTCAGAATGTTCCAAATGTTATTGATTTTCTGCGTGAAAAGGACGGTAAACCCATTCCCATGCGCGACTCGGAAGTGAACCGCATCTTAGGCAAGGTTGATGACGACCGCGAAAAGGGCGAGGGATACGCCGACCCGTTCATCGTAGGTGAGAATGTAAAGGTTGTTGACGGACCTTTCAACAGCTTCAGCGGAGTTGTGGAAGAGGTGATGGAGGACAAGAAAAAACTTGTAGTAATGGTCAAGATATTCGGTCGCCGCACACCTTTGGAACTCAACTTCGGACAGGTGGAGAAAGAGTAGTCATAGGCAAAGCCAAAAAGTCAATTTTATTAGTAATAACAAATTTAGCATTTATCACAAATGGCAAAAGAAGTTGCAGGATTGATCAAATTGCAAATCAAAGGCGGTGCCGCCAATCCGGCCCCTCCAGTGGGACCTGCTTTGGGTGCTAAAGGCGTGAACATCATGGAGTTCTGCAAACAGTTCAACGCAAGAACTCAGGATATGGCCGGAAAAATAGTTCCCGCCATCATCACTGTTTACACCGACAAGTCCTTTGATTTTGTAATTAAAACGACCCCTGTAGCCATCCAGTTGAAAGAAGTGGCCAAGTTGAAGAGCGGTTCGGCCGAACCTAACCGCAACAAAGTCGCTTCCGTAACTTGGGAGCAGGTGCGTCAGATTGCAGAAGCCAAAATGCCCGACCTCAACTGTTTCACAATTGAGTCGGCAATGAGCATGGTGGCTGGTACTGCAAGAAGTATGGGTATCACTGTTACGGGTGAGAACCCCTTGGCTAAATAAATTAATTAAGTAAAAAAACATGGCAAAACTATCTAAGAAACAAAAAGAAGCTTTAGCAAAATTCGACAAGACTAAGGTTTACTCTTTGGAGGAAGCCGTGTCGGTGGTAAAGGACATCACCTACACCAAGTTCGACGCTTCCGTTGATTTGGATGTACGCTTGGGCGTTGACCCCCGCAAAGCCAACCAGATGGTTCGCGGCAGCGTTACATTGCCTCACGGAACAGGTAAAGTGGTGCGCGTGCTTGTGCTCTGCACTCCCGACAAGGAAGAAGAAGCTAAGGCAGCCGGAGCCGATTATTACGGATTAGACGACTATATCGCAAAAATAAAAGGCGGTTGGACGGATGTAGATGTTATTATTACCATGCCGAGCGTAATGCCTAAAGTAGGAGCGCTGGGAAAAATCCTCGGACCTCGCGGACTTATGCCCAACCCCAAAACAGGCACAGTTACTATGGAAGTTGGCAAAGCAGTTACAGAAGCTAAGGCCGGTAAAATCGACTTCAAGGTTGACAAATTTGGTATCATCCACACAGCAGTGGCAAAAGTGTCTTTCGAGCCCAACAAAATAGTGGAAAACGCACGCGAGGTGCTTCAGGCCATTATCAAGCTGAAACCCGCCGCCGCTAAGGGTACATACGTGAAGAGCATAGCAATATCCAGCACTATGAGTCCCGGTGTGAAAGTCGATTCCAAATCCATTAGCTTGTAAGTAAATAATTAGTAAACTTTCGAAACATTATGAGAAAAGAACTGAAAGCCCAACTGATAGACTCACTTTGCGAGGAAATAAAGAATTACTCCCACCTGTATATCGCTGATATCGGAGGATTCAATTCCGTACAGACAAGCAAACTGCGTCGTCTGGCATTCCGCCGCGAGGTGAAACTGTTGGTTGTTAAGAACACATTGCTCATCAAGGCAATGGAAAAGACAGGCTTCGACTATTCCGAGTTGTTCCCTGTTATCAAAGGCGAGACTTCGATAATGCTTTCGAACTCCAACAATGCTCCCGCAAAACTCATAAAAGAGTTCAGAGCACAGAACCAGAAACCCGTACTCAAAGGTGCGTATGTAGAAGAGGCTTTCTATGTTGGCGACGAGAACTTGGACGCTTTGGTAAATATCAAGTCCAAGAACGAACTCATTGCCGACGTTGTGGCACTGCTGCAGTCGCCTATCAAGAACGTGGTTTCGCAGTTGCAGTCTGGCGCAAACACATTGACCGGAGTTTTGAAGACCATGTCGGAAAAAGCCGAATAAACCGATGTGCAAACATCAAAAAAACAAAAAAAAGTAAACAAATTGTAAAACATTAAAAAATAAAAAGTCATGGCAGATATTAAAGCTATTGCTGAACAATTAGTAAATCTTACAGTAAAAGAAGTAAAAGAATTAGCCGACGTATTGAAAGAAGAATACGGTATCGAACCCGCTGCAGCCGCTGTTGCAGTTGCCGCTCCCGCCGCCGGTGCCGCCGCCGGTGCCGCCGCCGAAGAGAAAACTTCTTTCGACGTTATCCTGAAAGCCGCAGGCGCTCAGAAACTTGCCGTTGTAAAACTGGTTAAGGATCTTGCAAGCCTCGGTTTGAAAGAAGCTAAAGAATTAGTTGACGCTGCTCCCAAGCCCGTTAAAGAAGGCGTTTCCAAAGACGAAGCTGAAGCTTTGAAAAAATCCTTGGAAGAAGCAGGAGCAGAAGTTGAGATCAAATAGGCTAACACCTATTGATTCCCATAAGGAATAGGGCTTCCGAGTAGTCGGTTAGCCCATTCCTTGTTTGTTTGTAAAATAATTCTTAGTTTCGTTAACCACAAAAAAATAAATACCTTGGCAAAAAATAACTCAACAGTGATAAATTTTGCGACAGTACGCAAATTTGATTACCCCGATTTTTTGGACATACAACTAAAATCGTTCAGGGATTTCTTTCAAATAGAGACTAATCCCGACAATCGTGTTAATGAAGGATTGTTTAAAGTATTCAACGAGAATTTTCCGATTGCGGACACGAGAAACAATTATGTTTTGGAGTTTCTTGACTATTTCATCGACCCGCCTCGCTACACAATAGAGGAGTGTATCGAAAGGGGTTTGACATATAGTGTCCCGTTGAAAGCAAAACTGCGTCTTTCGTGTACCGACCCCGATCACGAGGAGTTTGAGACAAAAGTCGATGATGTATATTTGGGCATGATACCTTACATGACTCCCAAAGCGACTTTCGTTATCAACGGCGCAGAACGTGTGGTTGTATCGCAGTTGCACCGTTCGCCGGGTGTGTTTTTCGGAACACAATTCCACTCAAACGGGACCCAGCTGTATTCCGCACGCATTATCCCCTTCAGGGGCTCTTGGATGGAGTTCACCACGGATATAAACAACGTGATGTACGCCTACATCGACAGAAAGAAAAAACTACCGATCACTACCTTGCTCAGGGCAATAGGTTTTGAAACGGACAAAGATATATTGGACATATTTAACCTCTCCGAAGAGATAAAAGTGAGTCCCACCAACCTGCAACGCGTTTTGGGACGCAAATTAGCGGCACGTGTGGAAAGGTCGTGGGTTGAGGATTTCGTTGATGAAGATACCGGCGAGGTACTGTCCATGGAACGTAACGAAGTGGTTGTGGAACGCGATTCCGAACTCACCGAAGAACATATCGACAAAATCATGGATCTCGGCGTGAAATCCATACTCGTTCACAAGGAAGCCGACGATTCTTTGGATTATTCGGTTATTTTCAATACACTGAACAAAGATACAGCCCATAATGCCAAGGAGGCTGTGGAATATATTTACAGACAACTGCGTAGCGCCGATCCTCCCGACGAGGAGACCGCTCGTGGAATCATAGAAAAACTGTTCTTCTCGGAAAAACGCTACGATTTGGGCGATGTGGGAAGATACAGAATCAACACCAAACTCAATCTTACAGTTTCTTCAGATGTACGTGTGCTTACACGTGAGGACATAACATCAATTATCAAATATCTGATAGAACTGATTAACTCCAAAGCCGAAGTTGATGATATAGACCACTTGAGCAACCGTAGGGTGCGTACCGTGGGAGAACAGCTTTCGGCACAGTTCAGCGTAGGCCTTGCACGTATGGCTCGTACCATACGCGAAAGAATGAATGTAAGGGATAACGAAGTGTTTGGCATAGTTGATCTTATCAACGCCAAAACACTGTCGTCGGTCATCAACTCGTTCTTCGGCACCAACCAGCTTTCGCAGTTCATGGACCAGACCAACCCGCTGGCCGAAATCACCCACAAACGTCGTATCTCGGCTTTGGGTCCCGGAGGTCTGTCGCGCGAACGCGCAGGATTCGAGGTGCGTGACGTGCACTACACCCACTACGGACGTTTGTGTACCATAGAAACCCCTGAAGGACCGAATATCGGACTTATCTCCTCGCTCTGTGTTTATGCAAAGATAAACCGTCTGGGATTCATCGAGACCCCGTATCAGAGAGTGGTTGAAGGTAAGATACAGATAGGTGAGGAACCCATCTACCTGACAGCCGAAGAGGAAGAAAATCAGATAGTTGCACAGGCCACTACGCCTCAAAGCGAGGACGGTTCAATAACTACTGAAAGGGTGAAAGCCCGTAACTTGGCCGATTTCCCAATAGTGTCGCCGGAGGATGTAAATCTTATGGATATAGCTTCCAACCAGATAGCCTCAATAGCCGCGTCGTTAATCCCGTTCCTCGAACACGACGACGCTAACCGTGCCCTGATGGGATCGAACATGATGCGTCAGGCTGTGCCTCTGCTGAACCCCGAAATACCCATTGTAGGCACCGGAATAGAAAAGGCTGTGGCCGAAGACTCCAGAGTGCTTCTCAACGCTGTGGGCGACGGCGTAGTGGAATATGTTGATTCTACCAAGATTGTTATACGCCACTCACGCGATGAAAAAGAACGTCTTGTTACTTTCGATGACGACGTTAAGACATATAACCTCACCAAATACCAGCGCACCAACCACAATACCGCTATAAATCTTCGTCCTATTGTGAACAAAGGCGACAAGGTGAAAAAAGGTCAGGTGCTGTGCGAAGGCTATGCCACACAAGACGGCGAACTGGCTCTTGGACGTAACCTTATGGTGGCTTTCATGCCTTGGAAAGGCTACAACTACGAGGATGCTATTGTGATTTCCGAAAAGGTTGTAAAAGAAGACATTTTCACTTCGGTGCATGTAGAGGAGTTTACCATCGAGGTCAGGGAAACCAAACGTGGTGTGGAAGAACTTACACGTGACATACCCAATGTAAGCAACGACGCCACCAAAGACCTCGACGAGAACGGTATCATACGTATCGGAGCCGAAGTCAAGGAAGGCGACATACTTATAGGAAAAATCACTCCTAAAGGCGAATCCGACCCAACTCCCGAAGAGAAACTGCTTAGAGCCATATTCGGCGACAAAGCCGGAGACGTTAAGGACGCTTCGCTCAAAGTGCCACCATCGGTTCAGGGTGTCGTTATCGACAAGAAACTTTTCACACATATCACCAAATCTCCCAAGACACGTAGCCACGACAAGGAAATTTTGGCCGAACTCGACGGTAAATTCAGAGCCGAAGCCGAAGAACTCAAAGGTAAACTGGTTGATAAATTGGTGATAATACTTACAGGAAAAGTTTGTAATGGCGTCTACACCAATTTCAAAGAAGAGGTGGTATCCAAAAAGGCCAAATTCACACAGAAAATCCTCAAGGACATCGACTATACCGTAGTAAGCCCCAACAAGTGGACTACCGACAAGGAAACCAATGACCTTGTAAAAGAACTGCTGAACAACTACAACATCAAATATCGTGAGATTTTCGGACGTTACACACGTGAGAAATTCGTTCGCACAGTAGGCGACGACCTGCCGACAGGCATCGTCCAGATGGCCAAAGTTTATGTTGCAAGCAAACGTAAATTGCGTATCGGCGACAAAATGGCGGGCCGTCACGGTAACAAAGGTATCGTGTCGAAAATTGTCCGTGCCGAAGACATGCCGTTCCTTGCCGACGGAACCCCGATGGACATAGTTCTGAACCCGCTGGGTGTGCCCTCGCGTATGAACCTCGGTCAGATTTACGAGACTGTTCTCGGTTGGGCGGGAAAGAAACTCGGCAAACGATTCCAGACACCGATTTTCGACGGTGCCACCCTCGAACAGATAAACGGATATATGCGCGAGGCAGGCTTGCCCGAAAACGGACGCACATATCTTTACGATGGCGAAACCGGCGACCGTTTCGACCAGCCAGCTACAGTTGGTTACATATACATGCTGAAACTGCACCACATGATTGACGATAAGATGCACGCACGTTCGATAGGACCTTACTCGCTGATTACACAGCAACCCTTGGGCGGTAAGGCACAGTTCGGCGGACAGCGTTTCGGAGAAATGGAGGTGTGGGCATTGGAGGCTTTCGGAGCATCGCACATTCTGCAAGAAATACTTACGGTAAAATCCGACGACGTTCCCGGAAGATCCAAGGCATACGAGGCTATAGTAAAAGGCGACAATATGCCCAACTCCGGCATTCCCGAATCGTTCAACGTGCTTGTGCATGAATTGCGCGGACTGGGACTGGAACTTGGTTTTGAATAATTTTTAAACGGATTTCATTAGTTTAAGATTGGAATTATGGCTTTTAAAAACGAATCACAGATAAAAAACGAATTTAATTCGATAACAATAAGTTTGGCCTCGCCGGAGATGATAAAAAAACGCTCGTTTGGCGAAGTTACAAAACCGGAGACTATAAACTACCGCACATATAAGCCCGAACGCGACGGTTTGTTCTGCGAAAGAATATTTGGACCTGTGCGCGACTGGGAATGCCACTGCGGAAAATACAAGCGTATCCGCTACAAAGGTATCGTTTGCGACCGCTGCGGAGTTGAGGTAACCGAGAAAAAAGTCCGCCGCGAACGTATGGGGCATATCGAACTCACTGTCCCTGTGGCACATATATGGTTTTTCCGTTCCATGCCGAACAAAATAGGCACCCTGCTCGACATACCAAGCAAAAAGCTTGAACAGGTGATATACTACGAAAAATACGTGGTAATACAACCCGGTTTGGCAAAGAGAGAGGACGACAAGCCTGTCGAGAAACGCGAACTTCTTACAGAGGAGGAATACTACAATATCATTGAAAGACTGCCCGAAAACTCGCAACTCGACGACAGCAATCCCGACAAATTCATCGCAGGCATGGGTGCTGAAGCCATTTACACTCTGCTTAAGGAACTTGATTTGGATTCCCTGTCGTATGAACTTCGCGACAAGGCAAAGAATGAAACCTCCAACCAAAGAAAACAGGATGCCCTGAAACGTTTGAACATTGTGGAATCTTTCCGCGATGGACAACGTCGCAAAGAGAACCGTCCCGAATGGATGATAATTCAAGTGGTTCCTGTGATACCGCCCGAACTTCGTCCTCTTGTGCCTATAGACGGCGGACGTTTCGCAACTTCGGATTTGAACGAGCTTTATCGTCGTGTGATAATCCGCAACAACCGTCTGAAACGTCTTATGGAAATTAAAGCCCCAGAGGTAATTATGCGCAACGAAAAACGTATGCTTCAGGAAGCCGTTGATTCGTTGTTCGACAACTCGCGCAAGGCAAGTTCCGTTAAGACCGACTCCAACAGAGCCCTCAAATCCTTGTCGGACAGCCTTAAAGGTAAACAAGGACGTTTCCGTCAGAACCTGCTCGGTAAACGTGTGGACTACTCAGGCCGTTCCGTTATCGTGGTAGGCCCCGAACTGAAAATGCACGAATGCGGTTTGCCCAAAGATATGGCCGCAGAGCTTTTCAAACCATTCATTATCAGAAAATTACTTGAAAGAGGCATTGTAAAGACCGTTAAATCGGCCAAACGCATTGTGGAACGCAAGGACACCGTGGTATGGGAAATTCTTGAAAATATCCTAAAAGGCCATCCAATATTGCTGAACCGTGCTCCTACTCTACACCGTTTGGGTATTCAGGCTTTCCAACCTCGTATTATAGAAGGCAAGGCCATTCGTCTGCACCCGCTGGTATGTACGGCTTTCAACGCCGACTTCGACGGAGACCAGATGGCTATACATGTGCCGCTTGGAAATGCCGCAATATTGGAGGCACAGCTCCTTATGCTGGCATCGCACAATATACTCAACCCCGCCAACGGAGCGCCTATCACAGTGCCTTCGCAGGACATGGTGTTGGGATTGTATTATATGACCAAACCGCGTAAAAGCGAACCCGGACACCCCATGAAAGGTGAGGGAAAAATATTTTATTCTCCCGAAGAGGTGATTATTGCTTACAATGAAAAACGTGTGGATCTGCACGCAATCATTAAAGTGAAAATCAACAATAAGGGTAAAGAAGAAATGATAGAGACCACCGTTGGACGCGTGCTGTTCAACCAAGTGGTACCTAATGACTACGGATACATAAACGAGGTGTTGGGCAAAAAATCGTTGCGCGACATCATAGGCGATGTGTTCAAAGTGTGCGGCAACGCCGTAACAGCCAAGTTCTTGGACGACATAAAGAACATGGGTTACCGTATGGCTTTCCAAGGCGGACTTTCGTTCAACTTGGGCGACGTTATCGTTCCCGAAGCCAAAGAGGAACTCATTGCTCAAGCCAATGCCGAGGTGGACGAGGTTATATCGAACTACTCCATGGGTCTTATCACCAACAACGAGCGTTACAACCAGGTTATCGACATTTGGACAGACACCAACGCCCGTCTTACCGAAGCTGTGATGACCCAGCTCAAGAACGACAACCAAGGTTTCAACTCAGTGTATATGATGCTGGATTCAGGAGCCCGTGGTTCCAAGGAGCAGATACGTCAGCTCTCCGGTATGCGTGGACTTATGGCAAAACCGCAGAAAGCCGGCGCTACAGGCAATGAGATTATCGAAAACCCCATTATTTCTAACTTCAAGGAAGGTCTTTCGGTGCTTGAGTACTTTATCTCAACACACGGTGCCCGTAAAGGTTTGGCCGATACAGCTTTGAAAACTGCCGACGCCGGTTATCTGACACGTCGTTTGGTTGATGTGGCACACGATGTAATCATCTCCGAGGAAGACTGCGGTACTTTGCGCGGTCTGCCCACAACAGCCCTTATGAAAAACGATGAGGTTGTTCAAACCCTCGGCGAAAGAATATTGGGACGAACATCGGTTCACGATATTTACAATCCTGAGACAGGCGAACTTATCGTGCCTGCAGGCGAAGAGCTTACCGAAGAAATTTGCAAACAGATAGAAGCTGCTCAGATTGAGGAAGTTGAAATACGTTCTGTTCTTACTTGCGAATCTAAACAAGGTGTTTGTGCAAAATGTTACGGACGTAACCTTGCCACCAATAAGATGGTTCAAAAAGGTGAGGCTGTGGGAGTTATAGCCGCACAGTCCATCGGAGAACCCGGTACACAGCTTACACTGCGTACATTCCACGTCGGCGGTGTGGCCGGTGGCAACATCGGTACTACCTCAAAACTGGAAGCCAAACATTCCGGTGTGCTCGAAATCGACGAACTCCGTTCGGTACATTATGTAACAAGCACCAACGAGGAATACGACATTGTTATCGGACGTTCCGCCGAAATGCGTATTGTTGATGAACGCACCAACATTACCCTTGCCACAGCTCTGTTGCCATACGGTTCGCACCTTTACAAACATGTGGGCGAAACCTTGCAAAAGGGCGACATCATTGCCGACTGGGATCCGTACAACGCCGTTATCCTTTCGGAAGTGGGCGGTAAGGTTATGTTTGAAAATGTAGTGGAAAATGTTACCTACCGTGTTGAATCCGACGACCAGACAGGATTGCACGACAAGGTTATCATAGAATCGCGTAAAGGCACTAAAAATCCGACAATCAGCATTATAAGCAATGAGGGCGAAGTTCTGAAAGTTTACGACTTGCCTGTACACGCACATATCGTTGTGGAAAACGGCGATGTGCTGAAAGCCGGCGATATTATGGCCAAAGTTCCGCGTTCGTTTGGTAAGGCAGGCGATATCACTGGCGGTCTGCCGCGTGTTACCGAACTGTTCGAAGCCCGTAACCCGTCCGACCCCGCTGTGGTTGCCGAAATCGACGGTATCGTTACAATAGCCAAGAAACTGAAACGTAACAACCGTGAGATAACTATTACAACCAAATCTGGCGACACTCGCAAATATCTGATACCCACATCGAAACAGATATTGGCTCAGGATAATGACTACGTGAAAGCCGGTACACCGCTGAGCGAAGGCGCTATCACTCCCGCCGATATTCTGGCTGTAAAAGGCCCCATGAAAGTGCAGGAATACATAGTGAACGAAGTTCAGGAGGTTTACCGTCTGCAAGGTGTGAAAATCAACGACAAGCACTTCGAAGTTATTGTTCGTCAGATGATGCGCAAAGTGGAGATTGAGGATCCGGGCGACACCCGCTTTATGGAGGGCGAACTTGTAAACAAGATTGACTTCCACGAAGTGAACGACCAAATTTTCGGTATGCAATATATCGAAGACGCAGGAGATTCCGAAACCTACCATAAGGGACAGATTATCACCGCACGTCAGCTACGTGATGAAAACTCGGCCCTGAAACGCAAGGACAAGAAGACCATCACGGCCGTAGATGCCAAGCCTGCCACCGCACGCCAGGTGTTGCAAGGAATAACACGTGCTTCGTTGCAGACAAAGAGCTTCCTTTCGGCTGCCTCGTTCCAAGAGACAACCAAGGTACTTACCGAAGCAGCCATAAGCGCCAAGCAGGACTTCCTGCTCGGTATGAAAGAAAATGTGCTTGTAGGACACCTTATACCGGCTGGTACGGGCTTGCGTGAGTACAAGGACATTATTGTGGCCGACAACGCCGAAATGACAGCGGCTTCAGGTAAAAAATGACAATAGAACAAACAAGCGGCGGACGCGATGAAAAGTGTCTGCCGCTTTTTCAATCAAAAATATAATATGGAAAACACGGACGAAAAAAGGGGGATAAACATCGATTTGCCAGCCGATGTGGCCGAGGGAATATATTCCAATTTAGCAATGATAACACATTCGCCGTCGGAATTTATTGTGGATTTCATAAGAATGATGCCCGCCTTGCAGAAAGCCAAGGTTAAATCGCGTATAATCCTCACTCCGCAACACGCCAAACGCCTGCTGTCGGCTTTGGCCGAAAACATCGAAAGATACGAGGCTATTCACGGACGTATAAAGGACGATGAGGCTTCGACTATACCTTATAATATGTCGCCATTGGCGGAAGCATGATTAAATTTGTTTAAAATGTTGATGATACGGTTTCTTTCTTTTTGGGAAAGAAACCGTTTTTTAAAGGATATACCTAAACTTCCGAAAGGTAAACTATTGTTTTACAAATAAGTAATCTTTTACGGTACAGGCGTCCTGATAACCACCAGGACCGCTCCACATCATAGTGTCGGACGAACGGACATCCTGCCCAACTCTTAACTCTTAATTCTAAACTCTTAACTATCAATTATTAACTCTCAACTATAAACTTCCCTTGCGTGGCTGTTTCTCCATTTTGCAGGAGGTACACGTACACACCTGCGGGCAGGCCTTTCAGCGGCAGGGAGTACTGCGTTTGGCAGCCAAGGCGCACCTCGCGCACCACTATGCCTGCCGTGTTTATCACCTGCAATGTCTCGAACTGCGCCCCGCCGAAATCGAAGGTTATGCGGTCTTTGGCAGGGTTGGGGTAGACGGTGATTTTTATGTATGTGGAACCAACTTGCGTAATTTCGCTGACAGGTGGAAAACAATCCGACACATTTGGATTTTCTTCATAAAAATAATAATAATTATAATACTCTATGTTTCCATCTTTAAAATTGCATAGCAAAAAACGTTCCTCTTGCCCAGAATAAGAAAAATTGAGACAATGACTTGCTATTGGGAAAAACAAAAATTGAGCACTGCCAACTCCCTCTATAAATATGTTTGCGGGATAAATATCGTGACGATTATCAATATAACTCATGAATATATGTTTTTTGCCGTTAATATTTTTTATGCTATCCACAATGTAAACCAAGGTATCGTCGCGATAATAACCTCTGTAGTTATACAATGGTAATGAAAAAGTCTCTCCCACATTAAGCGACATATCCACTAATAGTTTTTTTGTAAAATGTGTTGTGTCGCTATTGTTACAAAAATACATCCACAGCCGTCCCGTAACAGTGTCCTCGCACAAGTATTGTCTTGTGTTAGAAGGATATTCTTGATAAAAATAATTCCCGTTACGGTTATAAACTCTTAAACAATTCAGTTTTTTACAGGGAACGCTGTCTATATAAAAAGTATCGGTAGCGCAAAAGGCATAATGAGATATGCCCGATTCAGAAAAATTATCAATATTCCACTGAATAGTGTCGCCATTCAGAAACGACTGGTATCCTGTCTGTGCATTGGTAGCGACCACTCCAAAGACCGCAAAAACTAATAAAACGATTAATCTTTTCATAATATTCTGTGTTTTAATTGTTTGTGTGTTTACTTATGGGACTCCATAGTACCTGCCCAACTCTTAACTCTTAATTCTAAACTCTTAACTATCAATTATTAACTCTCAACTATAAACTTCCCTTGCGTGGCTGTTTCTCCATTTTGCAGGCGGTACACGTACACACCTGCGGGCAGGCCTTTCAGCGGCAGAGAGTACTGCGTTTGGCCGCCAATGCCCACCTCGCGTACCACCATGCCTACCGTGTTTATCACCTGCAAGGTCTCGAACTGCGCCCCGCCGAAATCGAAGGTAATGCGATCCTTGGCAGGATTGGGATAGGCAGTAACAGGAGCTATGGTTTCGGGAGTGGCGATGGCGTTGGAGGGGAAGCAATCTGTAAAGTGTGAGTTGTGGTATATTACCGAGTCGTTAGAGGAATAGCAGACAAGGACATTGGCACCATATTCGCGAATACAAATGGGGTATATAAGACCCTGCGTGCTACCTATACCTTCTATCCAAGACAACTCCTGCTGGTAATTGGCTCCATTGCGAAACCCAACATCAATATCCTCATTGTGCGAGAAGTTTATTTTTTTGCGCAACACACCACCAATATTGACTGTGTCGATGGACTGTACTATTAGTAATGATTGTGTAAGAGCTGTGTCTCCAACATTCAATGAAAAATCATATATGAGATGTTCAGCAGATGAATAAGTACTTTTATAAAAGATTCGTCTGTTCACTGTATCTTCCCTTACGTATATGCTAGTTGGCAAAAACACGCTACACGAATCCCATTTAATATTAACCCTCTTGTATTTATAGCTACCTTGTATAGTATTGCTCGTGTCCAGTGACAATTGTATGTAATGATACCAATTTCCTTTGTTATGTTTTGTCTCATATGCTTCTAAATCTACATAATACTCGTACCATACAACATTATCCATTTGGAACGGTACAGGATGATACTGCTGCTGTGCGTATGCGGCAGCCAAACCAAAGACCGCCATTGCCATCAATAAAAATACTTTTTTCATAGTTGTTTGATTTTTACTTATTTGTGTTTCGTTTGCAAATATACGATTTTTTAGTGATTAGTGAAAAGTTTTTTAGAGGAGTTTGTTAGGAGCGAAGAATTTTTCGCTCGTTCAAGATTGTTGAAAGTTTTTCCATTATGCATTACGCTCCGAAACGTAATGGGGGTGTTGGCTTTTGTCTCGGTTTTAAGGATAGTGTTTCACAAAGAATAAAAACTTTTCCAATGGGTTGTGGAACCAGAGATGTAGGCTGATGCTAAAACGCTGTCTTAGATATGTTTTAAAAGAGAATAGCTATTCTTTTCTTTTTTTACGCGTCATTTTTGCTAATCCATCCTTCGTTTTCAATTGCAATGAATTATTTTCGATAAGTTGAATAGATGTTGTATCTCCACGCCACACGTATTTTGCTGGACCATAGATGTTGCCCACACTATCAGAAAAAGAATATTTCAATGTGTCATTCCATTCCCCTTCTTTATAGATATCAACATCCCAACCATAACTATTCGAAAGCCATTTGGATCCATAAAACCTTACAGAAGTATCGGATAAGAAATCAAGATTGAGATAATATGTGTAATGCCATTCATATTCTCCATTTTGCCATCTTTTTATAAGTGAGCCTTCCCAATATGTTTGGTACAGTTCGTTGTGAACAATTGTCGGCGTATTGTTGTCTTCCGTTTTTTCGCAGGAGGCGAATATCCCGATAACGAGAACCGCCATTGCTAATAAAAACATCTTTTTCATCACAACATCCTTTCTTTAACGGGTAAGTATCATTCGTTTGCTGTCGGCAACGTTTCCGTCCACAACAAGGGTATAGACATACATTCCCGCATCAAGGGTAGTGCCGTCAAAATCTATGCTACCATTGCCAAAATATTGTATCACATGAGTTTGCATAAGTATGCCTGTCATATTGAAGATGTAAATAGTGGCGTATTCGGCATCGGGCGACACATAGTATCCTATTGTAGTTTCATCGTTGAAGGGGTTGGGGATGTTTTGGTCGAGATACGAGTTGGCGGCTGTGGCAAGGCTGTCGCTACGCTTTACAAGATGGTGCAAAGCCTCCTGCATACCATACAGTTGTGTTCGAATTTCCTCGATTATTGCATTTTGGCTTTCGATGATCTGTTGTTGCTCCTGAATGGACGATACAAGCACTGGCACAAGCGACACATAGTCGATGTATTTGTTGCCCTCCTCGTCGGTACACACCAGCGTAGGGAACTGCTCCTCGAAACTACCTAAGTCAAGACCGTAGCGGTAACTGTCACCTGTTATCTTTGCTTGAAGTTCCGAGTCCTTGGTTAAGTCGTCGGCTGTTTTGTCGGTAATTTGGTCAGTTGGAATATCCGAGATATTTTCGACAGGTGTTAAGTCATCACCAAAGTGATTTACAGGCACTGTGTAAGTGTATGTTACAGGCGAAAGCTGCATAATATGCGTCAAAGCGTCGGTCATCAAATCGGAACCTGACATTGTGCCGTTGCCGTAAAATACCGAGAAACCGCTTGCAGCAATTGGTGTGCTGAAATCAAAACAGGCAATCGGTGTCGCCTCTGCCGAGAATGGGAAACGCTGAATCTGCTTTGTTCCTAAAGAAGATATAACATATCCATTTACTGTGGAAAATACTATGCCGTTTTTGCCGTGCAGCCACAATTTGTCGGAATCGTCGTTCCCATATTCGCCAACAAAGACGTTCCAGCCGTTGTGGTTACGTCGTCCGAAATCTCCGAAACTCAGTTTTGAACCGGCTTGATAGACACCGTACTTGCCAAAAATCGACATGCTTGTAACCTCTAAAGCATCGTGCGGAGTGTACGGTGCGCCTACCAATACACGTCCCAAGGAATCTACTTTCATCTGTGCGAAGTTGCTTGCCGTAAACGACAAAAACATTACTATTGCGATAATAAATGCAATACTTGATTTTCTGCTTTTTAAATTCATGATTTTTTGTTTTTTAGGTTATTATTTTTATTGTATTTTCTGCGATATTTTGCATATTGTACTTAGGTTATTTTAGGCTTTTCATTTGTGTGGTTATATCCACGCTGCAAAGTTACAAATATTTTTTTAATTGTTATCAAATTTTTACCATTTTTTATAATTTTTCTGTCCTATCGTGTGCTTAATTTGTATATTTCGTATATTATGTCAAAGTTCAATGATAAAACGAATTTAAATTACTAATAATCAACAAAATCCACCCTTTCTCATGAGCGAATGCGAGCAGGAGAATAACTCCTAGCCGCAAAGCGGCAGAAATCTGGTCAATCTAACAAACTTAGACACGCCTGTTCTTTATTTGCTTGATATACCTCACATTAGCATGCGAGGTTATTGAGAGTTTGCCTCTCCGAGGCAATTTATAGAAGCCCCCTTAAATTAATAATGACCTATAATATTTCGTGAGACGAAGTGAGCAGGGGAATAAACAACACGGAAATACTATTTTGTGAAACACCAATCCAAACATATACAGCCCTACTTTATTTCCATCGAAAGCACCACAAAACAAAGAAAAATCACCAAAATTTTGACAATTGCAAAAAAATCATTATCTTTGCAAGTTATTTCACTATTGTCCGAGACCGCATAGCAAGTCTGCCGGCAATGGATTTATATTATTGTAAAACAGAAAAATAAAAACCACATACGTATATGAAGAAGCGTACAATACTGTTAGGTTTTATGGGTCTGCTTTTCTGCATTCCCGTGCAATCACAAATTTATACACGCTACACCCAGCATTTTGAGTCAAACGACACCAACTCCTACACGACATCGGGTCCAACCTCGGTAAGCACAGTGCTTTTCTCCGACGGAAGTCGTTCCATACACCTCGACCAAAACACGTCGGAAGAGGCGGAAGTGCTACTCGACACCATCGACCTGAGCTACATGTTCGACCTGCAATACGCAACACTGGAGTTTATGCATATATGCAAAGTGCGTGCACAGTCGTGTTTCAATCCACCATCGGGCGGCATGATCGAGGTAAGACTTGCCAACACAACAAGATGGACACAACTCACAGGCTCACATTACGATATGGACTGGGGCGGAGGTTCCAACGACTTCAACCTCAACGGATTTTTCTCCGACCGGACCTATGAAAACACATGGGATGCCGGAAACAACACCATTCCCGCCAACACGTGGTGGAAAAAGGAGCGTTTCAAACTGAGTTCATTCCTCAACGGCGTTCAGCAACAAAACCGCAAGCTGATAATACGATTCCGTTTGCCGCAACTGCGCAACGCCTCGGTAGAGAAATATGACGGTTGGTATATCGACAATATCGTTGTCAAAGCCAGTGCCTCATCCATGACAACGCCGACACTGCACATGGTAACTTTCCCCAATATGCCAGAAATCCCCTACAGCAGGGACATGCGCATAGTGGCCGATATATCTACCACCGCCCTGCAAGGCATGAACAGAGACTCCATTTATATCACTTACAAATTAGGTGTCTCGCAACAATACCGCACCATCATGACAAAAATTGCGGGAACACAGTCGCAATACGTTGGCTACATACCTTTCTGCGGCTACGACACTATTGTAAGCTACCGCATTATGGCCAAAGATTCATCAACGAACCAAAACTACATAACCTATCCCGCCAACGAGTCTTCCTTTGCGCAATACCGTTGCGTCAGAGGTGTGGCCAACGAAATGGCACTGTATTCTGGAACAACATCCAATTCTACCGATCACCCATTCCCAAATTTAGGCGACGCGCAAATAGAGTATGTTTACGACCAAGCCACCATGCAGGCGGCGGGATACTCTTATGGTGCCATTACTAAAATAGGCTACCAAACGGCATCGGGAGGTAATACCAGCATCAATGGGCTTACCATTAAAATGACCAATATCGATACCCTGCACACCACTGCCGTCGACAACTCGTTCTATACGGGAGAATTGACCACCGTATTTTCGGGAACACACCAAACAGCCACCAACTCAAGTACATGGGGTGAAATAGCCATCGACTCATTCTATTACGCTGGTTACGACCTACTTATACAATTATGTTACGATAACTCGTCAAACCCTCCGGCCACAGCACTACGCTCTTTCCCAACAGCCGCTAATAAGGGTTCCTTGTTCCTTTCTGTGGACGCCGTGAGGGGACTCAGCGGATGTAACCTCTCTTCGGTATCGACAGCCGGAAACGCAAGCACTTTGCGTCCCAACCTGCGGTTTACAATGGTGGAGAACCAGCCGTTGAAACATGACCTTGGCATAGACTCCATAAGTTCGCCAAAGATTGTTACTTCGGCATACACACAAACTCCCATTGTTGTGAAACTCCGCAACTACGGCACCAACACCGTAAATGGTACCACAATATATTTCAAAGTGGACGACAACCCTGTTCAGAGTTTCAACTGGACAGGCACCATTGCGGGTTTGTCCACAGCCTTGGTAACCATAACAAGCACCGAGATATTCACCCCGGGCTTTAAGCACGTAACAGCTTGGACATCAGACTCCATGACTGTGGCAGGCAATCGCTTGCGCGACCACGAGCCGTACAACGACACCGCCTCAACCACTTTCATAGCCTGCGACGGACCAATGTCGGGAGTGCGTCAGATTGGTGGAACAAACGCCAACTACAACACCATAGACGAATTTCTTGAAGCCCTTTACCGTTGCGGCGTTAATGGCCCCCTTACTGTGAACCTCTCGGCAGGCATATACAACCAACAAATGTCCATGCCGCCTGTGCAAGGAGTTTCGGACTCCAATACCATAACTTTCCGTCCGCTTGACGGCGACACCAACTCCGTGGTGATACGCGTACCTGCCACCGCAAGTTGCGCCCTCAATATGGACAGCTCCTCATACGTGGTATTCGACGGCCTACGTTTCGAGACATCGGCACGTGCGGTAGGAAACACCAGCGCCTTGGTGCGTTTTTCACAAAACAGCCACCACTGCAAATTCTTGCGGTGCCAATTTATTGACAGCACTAACGCCGGACTTGCCCATCTTGTGAACAGCAACAGCATGAACTACCTTACCATAGACAGATGTTATTTCCACGGCGGTGCCACAGCCTTACAATTGGTGGGACGCGACACCAACAACCTGTCGTCGGGCAACATAGTGTGCCACTCCTATTTCGACATGCCGAAGAATGTAGCACTCCGTTTGGAAAAACAAAATTCGCCACTTATTGACTCCAACTATTTCTATAGCACACAAAACAACTCTCTTTCCGTGGTTTACGTGGCTAACTGCTACGATTCTGTCAAAATTACCCGCAACAGGATTTTTTCTTCCAACGGTGCCTACGGCCTCCGCTTAACGGGAATTGTCGGCGATACCACAACGTATGCACTTATTGCAAACAACATGATAGAAGCTTCAAGCAACAGCAGCTCAGGAACATACAATTCTCCTGTGGATATATCCGATGTACAGCGGCTCAATTTCGTTTACAACGCAATAAACCTCAACATCCCCAACCGCACCAATATATCATCTGCCAGCATAGGAGGCATCGGCAGATTCGCAAATGTACGCATACTTAACAATATATTTGCATCCACCACAGGTTCAGGCAACTACACACTGAATTTCACCCCAATGCAGGACACTACTTTTGTAATAAACCACAACGATTATTACAACGCCGTACCTTACATGCTCAACCAATTCAACGGTTTATCCACCCTTTGGCAGGATTGGACAAACTACGTGCCTCAGGACAGCAACTCACTTACCATACCTCCCGTTTACTTGCTGTCTTACCACGCCGACTTGCGCACATACAATAGTTTCCTACAGGGCAAAGGCATTAGCATTGCCGAGGTAAGCACCGATATAGAGGGCGGTACACGTGCAAATCCCCCTTGTATTGGAGCTTTCGAATTTCCTCCATTGGCATACAACTTTGAGATTACAGAGCTACTTGCTCCCGAAACATCTTGTACACTTTCCACTGCCGAACATTTCAAGGTTGTGGTGGGCAACACCGGTACCGACACAATAGCCGCCGGTCTAGCAACAATACAATTCCAGATGGCCGGAGGCACGGCTTCGGCTCCCGAAATTATAACACGTCCGGTTCCGCCAAGCGACACTATACATATCACTTTCAATAGCTCGGCAAACCTCTCACCCGAATCCAACGGAGCCGACTCGGTGTTCCATTTCCGTTTTTGGACAAATTTCGATCAGGAAGTCGATTTTACCAATGACACCCTCGAAGCTTCGCTACTTGCATTGTACCAGCTACCTAAACTGCCCGACCAAAACCTTTCTTTTGCCTACGCTTCGGTACAAACACTTTCGGTGAACTCCAACGACTCCGTTTATTGGTACACCACCAACGACCTGAACGCAGAGCCTTTCCACAAAGGCAGCACCTACACCACCGACAGGCTTTACCGCGACACCAATATCTATGTGGCTCATTTCCACGAACAACCGGAAATAAGAATAACAGAAATACAGTTCTTCAAAGCCAAAGACGGTATTACAAACCCCTATCCCAACTGGATGAACACCAACACCAACTTCGCTGTAGAGGTATCCAATTTGGGTAACCATCCGATAAATATCGGCGGAGATACTCTTACGCTGATAAGCAGCACCACCATGTACAACAACAAAACATACATATTCCCGTCAATAACGCTTAAACCTTACTCTTCCGTTGTTGTACAATATGTTGCAGGTAGCTACAGCGATTCCATCACATGCTATTTTGGAGCTTCGGTATCGCCGCAATACAACACCCGTTTGGGATTGCTTTACAAGCGCAAAGGACAAGGACTTATCGACGCTGTGGCAATAAACGGCATAATGTCGCAATCCGTTTGGACTAACCAACACATACCCTCCGACATCTGCTCGGGACAAGTGAATTTCACTTCCACAAGCGCCGGCATACGTCGCACAAACATCAACGACAACTCCGGCAACGGCTGGACAATATGCGGAAACTCAAACCGCATGACCCTCGGTAGCGTGGAAAACGGTATCATCATCGTTCCCGACAACGGCTGTAAAGGCTATCGTTCAGCAATAAACATACACGTAACCAATGTTCCACCGATAAATGTCGGAATAACAGACATATCGGTTCCCAACGAAGGCTGTTCGCTATACAACGAACCGGTAACGATTTCGCTCACCAACTTGGGAGCAAGCACAGCAACGGGCATCTCGGTACGTTTCAAAGTTGGAAACACCACCTATCCCGCCGAAAACATCACAACTCCAATAGAATCTTATCAAACAGTAAGTTATACTTTCTACAATTTGGCAGATTTGAGCAACCACTCCGCCGACCGCAACATACCAATAAAGGTATGGGTTGAAAAAATGAGCTTGGATTCGGATCAGAGCAACGACACCAACAGCATAAGCGTTACCTCGCTATACACTCCCGACCTGCCTAATGTAACTCCTCTGTCGCAAACCATCAACTACGCCACTACCGCAACAGTAAGGGATATAAATTTCAACGACACCCTTGTATGGTACGACAAAAACGGCATGGCTTTGGACACAGGATACGCTTTCACCACACCACAACTATATCAAACCGACACTTTCTATGTATCGGGACTTTCCACCAAAATCACCGGCGAACATCTCGGACAGTTTGAGGCCACAAGCGTGGCAGGCTACCCCTCGGCATACCACTGCGGAATAAAATACCGCAAAGAGCAGTATCTTATAACCGCCGATGAAATGAGAGCTTTGGGATACAACAGAAATCCGATAGCCTCCATAGCATTCCACCTCGACAGTGTAAGAACTCTGACCGGAAGCACCACTTTCCTTGAATACGCCATATCTATAGGCACTACCTCTATTTCGGCATACTCTACGGCCAACTCTTGGCAAACGGTATCTCCTGTTTACTCCCGTAGCAACCTCATATTAAGCAACACCGACAAAGGTTGGGTTGAACATAAACTGAACAGTCCATACTTGTGGGACGGCGTGTCCAACATAGTAATTCAAGTATGTTACACAGTACTCTCCCCCTCTTCGAGTGCAAGTGTTTCATATTCCACCACCGAAAACACATCTGTTATATACTCGCACAGCAGCACGGTAAACCAAAGTTCGGCAACTACCGTTAGCGGAAGAAGCAACCACCGTCCCGACATACGTTTCGGATTTGTTACCTACAACTGCGAGGGACACCAACGTCCGTTCTACGTAAATGTCATAGGAGCCCCCAATACAGACGCGGCTCTGCTGGGCGTGGCCAACATTCCGGCAAGCGGAAACAACTCGGGCGTAACACAGCCTGTGAAACTCATACTCAAAAACTACGGCACCACAGCATTGAACAATGTTGCCATTCATTGGAATGTGGACAACGACAACATTCAATCTTTCAACTGGACAGGCAATATCAACTATCTTGACACTGCCGAAGTTTATGTTGGCGACTACATATTTGGACCGGGACACCATTGTATAAATGCCTATCTCACATGCCAAGGCGACGGTTACGCCTCCAACGACACCATGCAAAGCTGTATGCTGTTCTGTTTCGACCGCACACCAAGAACCATAGGCAACGGAGGATATTTCGCCAACTTCACAGCCGCTGTAGATGCACTCAACAGTTGCGGAATCTGCGACAGTGTAACACTTTTGGTACTGCCCGGAACATACAACGAACAGATACTTCTGTCCGGAATCGGCGGTATTAGCGACACAACACCCGTAATTTTCAAATCATCTACAGGCAACAAATCCGACGTTGTGCTAAACCACAGTGCTTCAAATATTTCCAATAACCACGTACTGAAATTCGACAACATCAGCAACATCACTTTCGACGGAATTACAATTGCCTCCACAGGAACTTCTTTCGGTAATGCAGTGGTTATCAGCAATTCCAACAAACTGCACTTTACCAACGACAGCATTACCGTTGCCACATCTACAAACGACCCGCTATGTTCGGCCATAACACTGCTTGGCAATGTGAACAATTTAACTTTCATTAACAATGCTACCAACGGGGGTTACTATGCACTATCCGACATCGGTTCTTCGGGAACTACACAAAACATAATATTGCGTGAAAACAGTTTCGGCAACTTCAGAGCTGGCGGTATCTGCTTACAAAACGCCAACGGATTGGACATCACACACAACCAAGTGCGCTCTGCAAACGAAGTTTCCACATCAATGACCGGTATTTCCTTGGCCAACCATCACGGCTACTTCGACCTGCAACGGAACCAAGTAGTACTGAAAGGCAACGGTAACGGAACCAAACACGGTATAGAACTGCTCAACTGCTCCGGTTCATCGCAATATCCGATACGCGTTTTCAACAACATGGTAAGCATCGCCGGAAACGCATCGGGCGCCAACACCTCATCGTGCCTATATCTTGACAATTCGGAATATGCCAACCTTTACTACAACACTTTGAAAATGGCTTCCACATCATCGGCAAGCCTTACACGCGCCCTCGACATAGTGGCCTGTCTCAACATAAAGACGATGAACAACATCTTCTCCAATTTCTGTAACGGATACGCCTGCTATGTAGATTCCATGCAAAGCGTGGCCTCCGCAAACTACAACGACTACTACACAAACGGTTCCAATTTCGTTTACTGGGAAGGCAACCGTGCCGATACAACGGCTCTGCGCAATTTCACATCTATGGACGGATATTCATTCAAGCAGGAGCCATTCTTCATTTCAACCGACGACCTGCACCTCGCATATTCAACGATTGTAGAATCCGGACAATACACCAACGAGGTAACCATAGACATTGACAGCAACGCCCGCCCGCAAACTCCACGCCCGTGCGTTGGTGCCCACGAAATACCTCATCTACAACACGATATATCGGTGGACAACATCGTATACCCTGTTCTCACAAGTATGCCAATAGAAAACAACCAACTGATGATTATAGCACGCTTCTACAACAATGGACGCAACACCGAAAGTCAAATAACATGGCACGCCGAAATTGTGGGATACCCTGCACTTACAAGCAACACCGAAACCATTGCTCAAATAGCCATGGGTCAGTACGTAAACGACACAACTTATATATCTATGCCTTTGGGAATGATAGACACCCAGTCGGTAAAGGTATGCCTTTCGGTTGCAGGCGACGAAGACTCCACAAACAACTGTCGCACAGGAAAATTCTTAATATATCCTGCATACAATATGCAAGCCTATCAAACAACGGTAACAACTTCGGCATGCCGCATGAAAAACGTGCCTATATCCATAACCGTTGCCAATGCCGGATACAAACCCATTCCTACCACTCTCCCGATGGAGATAGGATACGAGATAACCATGCTCTCGCAAGGCGTGCAACTAAGAAATATTCCTTATACTTTCCGCGACACCGTTTATCTGCCACGACAGCTCAACACCGGTGTCCGGATTACCCTACCTTTCTCACAAAATGCCGACATGTACCCCTACGACACACTTATGGACGTGCGCCTTTCGGTACGCTCGTGGGTAAAACTGCTCAACGACCTCAAGGCCGACAACGACACAACGACGGCGGTTACAGTAACTTCGAAACATACTCCCGTAACCCCTGTAGGCATAGACCAAACCATACCTTACGCCACTTTGACCACACTCAACGCCTCGCAATCGCAAAGCCGTCCAATACGTTGGAGCAAAGACTCTACATCTACACCGTTCTACGCCCCGGCCAGCTATCAGGTATCGCAGACATATAGCCATCCCAACCTGCTGTTCCGCGACACCACATTCTACTTGTCATCGATAAGTAGCACAGGCTGTACAAGTTACTACGCACCAATACATGTGCATGTAAACAATCCTCTACCATACGACGCTTCGGTGGCCCAAATCACCGAACCTACAGCCAAAGTATATATGGATTACGACACCGTAAAAGTCCGTATCAAGAACTACGGCTCGCAAACACTCACATCTACACCTGTAAAATACACTGTACGCGAAACCAACAACGGTAGTATATTGCAGATAGTGTCGGAAACATGCTCGACACAGATAAGTCCGCAGGGCGAATGTATTTACAAATTCAACACCCTGCCCAACTTCCCCAACCGTCAGAATTGGAGCTACGAAATTACCGCTTGGACTGACCTTCCAAACGAAATGACACGTTCCAACGACACCTCGCGGATTAGCGTAACGCCAATCAACGAATCCAATTACTGCACACCCGTAGTGAAAGACACCTCAGGTTTAGATATATCGCGCGTAACCTTTGCCCGCATGGATAATCCCATGTCGCCAATAGGTCGTAAATACGTAAATTTCATCAATTTCGACAATCCCATGATGGATGCCGTTGAACTGCACCGAGGCACAAGAGACACTCTTATGATAAGCTGTGAGAATTTCGAGAAACCCAACGACTCCACTACAAAAGGCTTCGTAACCGTGTACATCGACTGGAACCGCAACGGTGTGTTCGACGCAAGCGAACAAATATTCAGCGACTCCACTTTCGCAAGGCATACTCTTGCAAAAGTTGTAACTGTGCCTTCCACAGCCTTGCTTGGCAATTCACGCATGAGGATTATTTTGGAACAGGGCGGTAGCAACGCACGTCAAGCATGTGCCACAAACATCGAACAAGGTGAAATTCAGGACTACCTTGTGAATGTAACACAACGTCCCGACACCGATGTCGCCATAATGCGCATACTCTCGCCCGACGACCCCATTATCAACAACCAGAACACGCTACGCCGCATAACACTGAAAGTGTCAAATCTCGGAAATACCGTGATAGACACCATAAACATAGCCTACTCTTTCATAAGCGACACAGGAGTACTCAACGCCAACTACCAGTGGACAGGCTCATTGCAACCCAATGCCTTTGCCTCCGTAACTTTGCCTGCCTACAATTTTGGGGAAGGCTCAACCGAATTTACGGCACAGGCCATTGTACGCGGAGACCGCAAGCCCGACAACAATACCGTTGGACAGCTGTTCCACCGCTTCCATGTGATAACACTTATCTACACCGACAATTTCGAAGCCAGCGATATGCTTTTTGCTCCGCGAGGAACAAACGGCTATAACCAGAACCTGTGGCAGAAAGGCACTCCAAACAAAAACTCATTTGCAGGAACCACCAGCGGAACCTTAGCTTGGGTTACCGACTCCGTGTCGCCAATAAACGTTTACGGTTTCGGCAACAAGAGCTACCTCTACACTCCGCTTATAAACATATCACAAATAAAACCCGACACAATAAGATTCAATTTGGCGGCAAATTTCGTATCGGGTTCATATATGTATATGGAATATCGCAACTACCTTGGCAAATGGGTGCGTGTGGGCGAAGCCAACGACACTCTGCCCTGGTACACCTTTATCGATGGATTCAACGCCACCCACAACTACATGCAGTTCCAGTATCCGCTTTCGCGTATCAGCAACGACTTCTCGCAAGAAGTACAACTGCGCTTCGTGTTTATAGCAAAAACCAAAGCCCGCACCCACGACGGCTGTGCCATCGACGACCTTGAAATAGGCCGTGCAAAACGCGCCTTAGACGCTGGTGTTGTAACTATAATGTTGGCTTCCGGCGAACCGCGTTTCGGACAATCCATCGCTCCACGCGTAATGGTGAAGAATTTCGGATACGATACCCTAAGAACCATCGAGATAGCTTATCACCCCGAAGGTCTTGCCCTGCCGCGTAAAGCCACATGGCACGGTGCTTTGCCGCCCGACCAGTCTCTCATCTACAGATTCTCAAGCTCGCCATTTGTGGTACAACGCACCATGCCCGACACCTTCAGCATTTGCGCATACACCATAGTCGATGACGACATTTATTCAAGCAACGACTCCACATGCACATCGTTCGGACTGATACCGTTGCAGAACGACGCCGGAATGATAAGCATACAGTCGCCTGCAGAACACGTTGTTGCCGGAGACTCGCTACCTATATCGGTACGTATCAAGAACTTCGGAGGTGGTGCAATATCCACATTGCCAATTTCCTACATCTTCAACAATACGCTTGTAACGGAAAATATTGACTTTGTAGCACTTACCGGCAATGCACTACAGTCGCTCGAGAGTTTCAACTACACATTCAAACGCAAAGTGCGCGCTCCTATAGGCAATTCGGTACTACACGTATTTACAGGCCTTGCCAACGACGCCTACATATACAACGACTCCCTTACACGGCACATAAGCACAACCAACAACCTTGTTGATCTGCAAGCCTCGGAGATAATACTCAACGAATACGACCACAATTTTATAACAGTGGAATTGGCAATAGACAATCTTGGCGCACGACGTGCCGAAAACTTCTCTGTCTCCTATTATTTCGACAACGACACTTCCACACTTGTAACCGAAACATGCTACACCGTGATACCGGCACTCTCACGCGGATACCATGTATTCAACGCCAGACTGCCGCAGCGCCCCGCCCCGTATTCGGTTGTAAGAGCTTTCCTAAGCGTAGAAAACGACTATAATACCAGCAACGACACCACAGAGACATTCGGCACCACCTTCACCGATATGGCTGCAGTAAAAGCCCTTGTGGAGGAAAACGAAAACTCGTCGTGCAGGGTGTTTGTACAAGTCAAAAACATGGGTAACCTCATCACCACCACTCCAATCACCGTAAGAGCTAACATCAACGGTACCACACTTACAGGAACAAGCAACAGCAACATGTATCCCGGACTTGTGTACAACATAGAAATGAACTCGCAGGTATCCAAAAACAGTAACCATCAGTACACAGGTACGGCTTCGGTATCCATAGCCTATGACGCTGACCCGTCCAACAACCAAACAAGTGTTGTGGAACGCTCCAACTTTGTGGGACTGCCAGTAGCCGAAAACGCCGAACTCCAACTTTACCAAAACTATCCCAATCCATTCTACGAAACAACCGGAATCAGTTTGTCGATACCGGCAGACGGCAACGTGCGTTTCTTCGTTATAAACTCGCTTGGCGAAATGGTGTACCAATCGGACAAATTCTTTACCAAAGGCGAAAACACCATAACCTTTGACAAAGGCAACCTTTCGGCCGGCACATACTTCTACGGTATTGAATTTGAGGGACAACGCCTGATGAGGAAAATGATTTTCCGCAAATAACAGCATTATTGTTCTATCAAATGGACATACTGCTACAACGCTTTTTGGAACACGTCCGCAACACGGGACTATTCTGTGAATCGGACAAAATACTGCTCGCAGTAAGCGGCGGCATCGACTCGGTGGTTATGACCGACCTCTTTGCCAAAGCAGGATTTAACTTCGGCATAGCGCATTGCAATTTCCAATTGCGCGGCACCGACTCCGACAGCGACGAAGAGTTTGTAGGCTATTTGGCAAAGAAAAATCAGGTTACGATACACAAAATCACTTTCGACACACAAGCATACGCCAAAGAGCATAAACTGTCCATCGAGGAGGCCGCACGGGAACTGAGGTACAACTTCTTCGACAAAACGGCACGTGAACACAGCTACCGTTATGTGGCCACAGCCCACCACAACAACGACGCTATTGAAACATTCTTTATAAACCTTATACGTGGCACCGGAATTGCCGGACTGCGCGGCATACCACAAAAAAACGGCAACATTGTACGCCCTCTTCTACCCTTTTCTCGACAAGAAATCTTCGAATACGCCTCCCGCAACCAGCTGCCATACCACGAGGACTACACCAACAGCGAAACCGTTTTTCTTAGAAACAAAATCCGTATCGGACTTATACCCCTGCTCAAGGAAATATCCCCAAACATCGAGCAGACCATGAGGCACAATATGGCACACATAGCGGATGCCGAACAGATTTTCCGAAATTCCATTGACGAAAAACGACAACAACTATTCCGCCACAGCGACGGCATGATCTTTGTGGCGAAATCGCAAATACGCAAACTGCTACCGTGCAACACTTATATGTTCGAACTGCTACGCGATTTCGGGTTCAACGCTCCAACGGTAAACGACCTGCTACTCTCACTCGACAATACTGGAAAGTGCTTCCTTTCGGCCACTCACACCATAGTGGTGGACAGACACGACATTGTTATAAAAAACAACAGCAACGAAAAATCCATAGAATATCAAATACCTGAAGGCACCGAAAAAATCCACAACCCGATAACACTGATTTTCAAAGAATTAAATACTGCATATACAGAAACTCCACAAAGCGACAAAAATACTATCACCGCCGACGCGGACAAACTCCAATACCCACTTACACTACGCAAATGGCAACCAAGCGACCGCTTCCGTCCTTTCGGAATGAAGGGCACACGAAAAGTGAGCGATTTTTTCAAGGACAACCATCTATCGCTTTTCGAAAAAGCAAAAAAATGGCTACTCTGCAACGCCGATGGAAAAATAATATGGATTGTCGGTATGCGTATGGACGATTTTTTCAGAGTGGACAAACACACAAAGAAAACAATTGAAATATTTTTTACCAATAATACACTATAAATCAATAATATACGTGTTTTTAACATTTTTTTTTCAAGAAAACACAATAATTTTAAAAAAAAGTAGTATCTTAGCAGAACGAAACGTAATACGTTTTTTTAAGCAAATAATAGTCTAACCGATTAATCATCAATGAAATGGAAGCAAAGAAATCACCTCGGGCAGACCTTGAAAAAAAGAAAGGTCTATATTTGGAGATTGGTCTGATCTTCAGTTTAGCAATAGTTTTGCTGGCTTTCAGCATAAAAAGTTATGACCAATCCAAAATTGAACCAAATAATTATGATGGTCCTATAATGGATGTTCTTGATGATATTCTAAATACTGACCAACAAGAAGAGGTTGCACCTCCTCCGGAGCAAGAACAGCAAACAACCGAATTCGAAATAGTTGACGATAACGTTGAAATTGAGAATGAAGTTGTGCCGGTAAATGCCGATGACAATGCAAATTCTGCTCAACAAGATTACGTGGCTCCAGTAGTTGAGGATATTGAAGACGAAAAAAAGGAAGTAGAAATTTTCGTTGTTGTAGAATCCATGCCGGAATATCCGGGAGGAGAAACCGAGCTGTACAAATACCTTGGCAACAGTATCAACTATCCCGAACAGGCCAGAAACTTGGGATTACAAGGAAAGGTATATGTAACCTTCGTTGTTGAGAGAGACGGCTCCATCGCCAACCCTAAAGTGCTTCGTGATATTGGCGGCGGTTGCGGTGAAGAAGCTCTTCGCGTGGTTCGTAGCATGCCTAAATGGAAACCCGGAAAACAACACGGAAAAAACGTGCGTGTGCAGTACAACCTGCCGGTTCTGTTCCAATTAGAATAGTTCAAGACACAACAAAAAACTCACGAAAGAGCCTTTCAAAGGCTCTTTCGCTTTTTATACAAACATGATTGCAATAAATAAACTCTCGGTACAATTCACCGGCACCAACCTATTTACCAATGTTACTTTCAACATCGGCGACAAAGACCGCATAGGTCTTGTAGGCAAAAACGGCGCTGGCAAATCCACACTGATGAAAATCATAGCCGGACAGCAAACGCCCGAAACCGGCACTATCGTTATAGCCAAAGACCAAAGCGTGGGCTACCTGCCTCAGGAGATGATACCCAACGGCACTATGAGCGTCATAGATGAGGCACTCACCGCTTTCAGCCAGATAGACACCCTTGATAACGAACTACAGCAACTGACACAACAAATTGCCGACCGCACCGACTACCAAAGCCGGGAGTACGAACAACTGCTAAACCGCCACCACGAGTGCATGGAACGCATAGCTATGCTTGGAGGCGAAAGCCGTCGCGAAATGGCCGAAAAGGTACTTTTGGGACTCGGTTTTCGCCATAGCGATTTCGACCGCCCGATAACAGAGTTCAGCAGCGGATGGCAAATGCGCGTGGAACTTGCAAAAATACTGCTCAAACACCCCGATTTCATACTCCTCGACGAACCCACAAACCACCTCGACATTGAGTCGATACAATGGCTCGAAAACTACCTTACGGCATACAAAGGCGCGGTTCTTCTTGTATCGCACGACAGGGCTTTTCTGGACAACATCACCAACCGTACCATAGAAATAACAGCCGGCCGTATTTACGACTACAAGGCATCGTACTCGGGCTATCTTGAGCTAATGCAGGAAAGGCGTGCTTCGCAGATGGCCGCCCTCACCAACCAACAGAGGGAAATACTTCAGATACAGAGTTTTATAGACCGTTTCCGCTACAAGGCTACAAAAGCCAAACAGGTGCAAAGCCGTGTGAAACAGCTGGAAAAAATGGAACTTGTGAACATCGACGAGGTAAGTACCGAAAGCATTCGTTTCCAGTTTCCGCCGGCACCGCACTCCGGAAAAATTGTGGTGGAGATGCAAGGCCTCAGCAAATCCTACGACACAAACAACGTGCTCAATAATATTGATTTAACCATACTCAAAAGCAGCAAAACGGCTTTTGTGGGGCGCAACGGCGAAGGCAAATCCACTTTGGCCAAGATTATTGTGGGCGATATTTCGGACTACAGCGGGATGTTCAAACTCGGACACCAAGTGTCGGTAGGTTATTTCGCCCAAAACCAAGCGGCGCTGCTCGACGGCGAAGCCACCGTTTTTGAAACAATCGACCGCGTGGCCGTAGGCGACATACGCCCGAAAATGCGTAAAATTCTCGGAGGCTTTTTGTTCAACGACGACGACATAGACAAAAAAGTAAAAGTGCTTTCGGGCGGCGAAAAAGCACGTTTAGCCTTAGCCAAGCTACTGCTTACCCCAACCAACCTGTTGGTGCTCGACGAACCCACCAACCACCTCGACATGAGTTCGAAAGACGTGCTGAAAAACGCCCTGCTACAATACACCGGAACCCTTGTAGTGGTATCGCACGACCGCGATTTTTTGGAGGGGCTTACCGATACTATCTACGAGTTTCGCGACAAGCAGATACACGAGTTCAAGGGCGATATTTTCGAATTTTTAGAGCACCGCAAAATCGAGAACCTAAAGGCTTTGGAAATGGCACAAAACAAGGCGGAAAGCGCACCCAAGGAAGTTTCGTCGAACAAACAAAACTACGAGCAGGCCAAGGAAAAAGAACGTGCCTTGCGCAAAATGCGGTCGGCTATAGGTAAATTAGAGGAGGAAATAAACTCCCTCGAAAAAGCGATTGACGAAAAAAACGACAAACTTGCACAGTCACCCGAAATAATGACATCGGAACCAAATTTCTACACCGAATACCAAAAGCTACAGAAATCGCTGGAGGAACGCATGTACGAATGGGAAATACTGTCGGAGCAACTTGAGGAGATGGAAAAATAGCCTCCTCCCCCACCCTACTCCACGCGTAACAGGGTGAGTTTTACATTTTTAAGCTTTATAAACTCATCGCACACCCTCGTACTTGCCGATTGTCGCACCGCAAAATCCAACGAGCATTCGAGTTCAAAATTTTGGTTGCTTTGCGGAAGATTCTCATCCTTAAGTATTTTCATAACGCTGTTCATGGCACTATAGTCGAAACGCAGGTTATACACCTCGGTTATGTTTTTTTCGATAATGACAGCATTTTCTATAGCGTCCTTGGCGGCGGTGCGGTAGGCGTTGATAAGTCCGGGCACGCCGAGTTTTACGCCACCGAAATAGCGCACCACAACAATCAATATATTGGTAAGGTCGTAGGACTGTAACTGACCATAAATAGGGCGTCCGGCGGTACTCGAAGGCTCACCGTCGTCGTTGATACGATAGGCCGCCTTGTCGGGGGACAAAATATAGGCATAACAGTGGTGACGGGCGTCGTAGTACTGTTTTCGCAGGCTGTCCAAATGACTTTTTACCTCCGTTTCGGTGGTAACAGGAAAGGCAAAGGCCATAAATTTACTGCCTTTTTCCTTGTAAACGCCTTGCGACGGAGCTTTTATGGTTTTGTATGTGTCCTCGAACATGGGTTGTAATAATAATTGACGGTGTTGTCGCCAAAAGTTTCAGTTTTATCGGGATTTGCCGGGATACCCGGAGCTTTCAGACCTTTGCCAAAAAGCACACTTCCTTGTAGCTGCCGCGCCTCGTCCCAGAGATTTTGCTCTAAAAAGCTATATATCAGCTGTTTACCCCCTTCAACAATCAACGACTGAATTCCTTTGCGATACAGGAAATCGAGCACGGAAGGTAACATTTTTTCGAAACCAACATTTACGAAAGTAATGTTTTCGCGACTTCGAAGATGAGTATTTTCGGTGAAAACCACCGTTGGCACGGAGCCGTCAAAGAGGTGCAACGAGTGAGGCAGACGGCCTGTGCGGTCGATAGTAACACGCAACGGATTGTGTCCGTGCCACATACGGGCTGTAAGTTGCGGATTGTCGTTGGCAACAGTGTTTGTGCCCACCATTATGGCATCCTCGCAGGTGCGCCATTTGTGCGAAAAGGTCTTCAGTATGTCGTTGGTAATCCAGTAAGTGTCAAGAGGTTGAGCATTACGGTCTATGTCCATAAAACCGTCCTGTGTCTGAGCCCATTTCAGTATAATGTAAGGGCGTTTTTTTTCCATAAAGGTGAAGAAACGGCGGTTGAGGAAACGTCCTTCTTTTTCGAGCACCCCCGTAACCACCTCTATTCCAGCATTTCTTAGTTTCCTAATGCCATTACCCGCCACCAAAGGATTGGGGTCGAGGGTGGAGACAACCACTTTTTTTATACCTTTCTCAATGATAAGGTCGGCACAGGGCGGCGTTTTGCCAAAATGGGAACAGGGCTCCAAATTGACATAAAGTGTACAGCCAGAGAAGTCTGTATTTCCGTTGCCGTGAGCAGTTAGGGCGTTGCGTTCGGCGTGATTGCCGCCATACTGCTGATGATAACCTTCGGACACTATAATGCCGTTGGGAGCAGTTACCACACAGCCCACCATAGGATTGGGACTTACGTGCCCCTGCCCCATACGCGCGAGCTGAAAGCAACGGAGCATAATTTTCTCTTCGGCAGTCATAACGTTTATTGTTGCGGTTTGCGCACGTAATGCGGCATTTCAAAGGGGATTTCCAACGAAAGCTCCACCAGACCGCCGAATTTTCCGTTGTCGTACCACGGCGTTTGGTAAATAAGTTTCTTTATGCCGTTTTTTTCTAGGGTATAGGCGTTGGTTCGTGGATTGTGCAGCATATCAATCAATTTGGAGCGTGCCGGTTCGGGATGGCAGTTGAGCAGGTTGCCGCCAATAAGGTCTTTGCCTCCCGACTTTTCAAAGGTTTTAGCCGATTTCTCGTTCATTTCCAATATGTTGCCTTCAGTATCGCATACAGTTATGGCCACATCAAGTTCGTTAAGGTAATTCATAATATCTTAATTTATTTTTTCAATATCAGTTATTTATACAAATGTCTTTTCCAGCAAAATCTTTAGCGTCAGCGTATGGCTATCGCCGCAAGCAAGTGGCACTGTTGGATATTTGCCAAATTTAATTACAATAACGACAAATAATGTGTCTTATTACATTTTTGGATTTGTTTTTGGTGCTTCTTTTTTGCCACCCGTGTTGCACCTATAAATGAATTTAAGACAACCCCACTGTTTTTTCAAAAAATCATCATTATTGGGTATTGTCCCGTTTTTATTGTGATTGTATCTTTGCAAAAGAAAAACTGACAATTGACATCATGAAAAACCAATTTATAATCAATTAGTTAAAATAGAAAATTCTCCATGTTATTAAATGTATATTAAATGTAAGAGGGTCGGTTTTCAGGAACCGACCCTCTTTTTTTTTATTTGATATTCAGTAATTTGTGTGTCTGTAGCGAGAGTTGCCATCGGGGATTTTGTTTTACGAACTTCACACATTTTTTAGTGATGATTCCGTTCTTGGTTTCGTCGCCGGTGTCGCAGGGCTGCACAAAGTAGTGCCGGGCGGCTATTCCGAAATCCGACACGGGGTGCTCGCCGTCGAAAATCACCTTCACCTCGTCGGCACGGCTTATCGCCACTCGGCCCGTAATTCCCACAAAATCCTCTTTGGGACTGACGGTAATCCAGTCGATGTTGGAGGGCAGAGGCTGGGTGCCGTTGGTTTCCACCGCCACGGTTTTGCCTATGGCGTGGAGTTTATCTATCAGAGTTTCTGTTAGTTGTATAGCCGGTTCGCCTCCGGTTATAACCACCAGATTGGCAGTGTATTGCGACACTTCTTCGGCAATTTGCTCTTCGCTCATCTCGTGGAAAGTATCGTGGTCGGTGTCGCAGAAAGGACATTGCAGGTTGCATCCCGAAAGACGTACAAACACAGCGGATTTGCCCGTGTTGTAGCCTTCGCCCTGTAGCGAGTGGAAAATCTCGTTCACCCTCATAGTTCGTAGCACTTGTCGTCCACCACATACACGGCCACGTTGCCTTCGCTCTCCTGCACCGAGGCCTTGTAGCAGCCGGGTATCTGTTCGGTTATCCAGCGGGCTATGTTCTCGGCGGTGGGGTTGAAAGGCAGCAGGTCGTTGAAATTGCCGTGGTCGAGGTAGCCGTGGATTTTCTCTTTGATGACGTGGAAATCGGCCACCATGCCGTTCTCGTCAAGCTGTTCGGCCTTGCAATAAACGGTTACAATCCAGTTGTGTCCGTGCATCCCCTGACATTTGCTGGGGTAGGGGAGGGTAAGTTGGTGGCAACCAGCTATTTCCATTCTTTTTGATACGTAGAACATTTTTTGTAATGAGTAATTAGTAATTATTCGTTCCGACTTCCGAGTTCCGAACTCCGAATTAATTTTCAACTTTCAACTTTCAATTTTCAACTGAACTCGTATTCCGTGTTGTCTTTTATTCCAGCCAGTCGCAGGGCTTCCTTGCGTTCGATGCAGGTGGCGCAACGGCCGCAGTGCTTGATTCCGCCCTTGTAGCACGAGTAGGTCTTGGAGTAGTCTATGCCGAGGCTTTTGCCTATCTTGGCGATGTCGGATTTAGAGATGTTGGTGTAAGGTGCTGATACCGTGATGTTTTCGTAAGTGCCGCTACTCATGGCGTGCGACATGGCGTTGATAAACTCCTCGCGGCAGTCGGGATAGATGGCGTGGTCGCCGGAGTGGTTGGCTATCAGCACTTTGTGCAGGCCTCTCGTTTCGGCCAGACCGCAGGCGATGGCAAGCATAATGCCGTTGCGGAAAGGCACAACGGTGGATTTCATGCTCTCGTCGGTGTAGGCGCATTCGGGAATGGCGTCGGGACCTTGCAGCAACGACGATTTGAAATAGCGTGAGAAGAAATCGAGGGGTATCACCAGCTGCTCGATGCCGAGGGTGCGGCAGTGGTAGAGGGCGTATTCCAGCTCCTGACGGTTGTGGTTGCTGCCGTAGTCGTAGGTAACGGCAAGGGCTATGTCGTCGCGTTTGTCGTAGAGTAGCGTTATGGAGTCCATGCCGCCCGAAACAATAATCAGGGAGTCTTTCATGGTGCTTGTTATTTGTTGTTGAAAGCCTGCAATATACGTTGTTTTGCGAGTTCGTCGAAACGGTGGTCGCCCACATGCTGTGCAAATGGGTATATGGCAATGCCGCCGCGAGAGTTGAAAATGCCCGTAACGTCGATATATTTGGGCTCCATCAGTCGCACAAGGTCTTTCATGATGATATTCACGCAGTCCTCGTGGAAATCGCCGTGGTTGCGGAAACTGCCGAGGTACAGCTTGAGGCTCTTGCTTTCCACCATCCGCACTGCCGGTATGTAGTTGATGACGATTTTTGCGAAATCGGGCTGTCCGGTGATGGGACAGAGGCTTGTAAATTCGTTACATACGAGGGTTATAAGGTAGTCGTTGTCGGGGTGCTGGTTTTCGAAAGTCTCCAGCAGCTGAGGGGCGTAGTCGGTAGGGAATTTGGTGCCTTGGTTGCCCAGAAGCGTTATCCCGTCGGTGTTGGTTCTGCTCATTTTTCTGTCTTTATTAAAATGGATGGTAGGTTATCCGATTATTCCGTATATTAAAATGATAATCAATGCTATAGGTGCGACGTATCGCAGCAGGAAATAGTATATGCCGAAGAAACGTGCCTTGAGGGTGCCTCCGTTCGAAAGTTCGTCTCTGACTCCGGCCTTGGGGTAGAACCAGCCGAGGAAAATGACCATCAGCAGGGCGCCTATAGGCATGATGTACGATGCGGTGAGCATGTCGAAAAGGTCGAAGACTGTCTTTCCGAAAATCGTGAACTCTTTCAGCGGACCGAACGACAATGCGCAGAACGCACCGATGGCAAACACCATAAGCGAAGCCACCACCGAGGCCGCGCCGCGTTTCCAGTGCAGCTCCTCAACGGCGAAAGCCACCAAAATCTCCAGCAGCGAGATGGTGGAGGTGAGAGCGGCTATGCCAAGAAGCACGAAGAACACTATGGAAAAGATGTTGCCGAAAGGCATGCTGTTGAACACGTTGGGAAGGACGATATACACCAGTTCGGGGCCGCCGGCGGGGTCCATGCCAAAGGCGAACACGGCGGGGAATATCACAATGCCTGCCAGTATTGCCACCAGAGAGTCGCAAACGGCAATCCAAGTGCTGGTTTTCAGTAGTTTGTCCTCCTTGCGGATGTACGTGCCGTAGGTTATCATGGCACCCATGCCGAGACTGAGCGAGAAGAACGACTGTCCCAAGGCTTCGAGCACCCCCTTGCCGGTTATCTTGCCGAAATCGGGCTTGAAAAGAAAATTGAGACCTTGCGAGGCACCGCTAAGCGTAAGCGAGCGCACGCACATCACCAGCAAAAGTATGAAGAGAATAGGCATAAGCACTTTCGACACCTTTTCGATGCCTTTCTGCACGCCCATAGTTATTACAAGTCCTGTAAGCGCCAGAAATGCAAACTGATAGATAAGCGGCAGGTATGAGCCTTGCGAGAAATCGGAGAAGGTCTGCGATACTGCGTCGGGAGCGAGGCCGTTGAGTTGTCCGCTGCACGACAGCACCACGTAGTTGAGAGTCCAGCCGGCCACCACGCTGTAGAAAGCGTAGATGAGCAGTGCGGCCACTATGCCGAGCACGCCCAGCGCCATCCAGCCTTTGTGTTTGCCGCCCATAGTGCGGTAGGCGCCCACCACATTGCTCTGCGAACGGCGTCCTATCACAAACTCCGTCATCATCAGGGGTATGCCTATCATAATAACGAAAAATACGTATATCAGCAGGAAGGCGCCGCCGCCGTTCTGTCCCAGCATATAGGGAAAACGCCAGATGTTGCCAAGTCCTACAGCACCGCCGGCGGCGGCAAGAATAGCACCTATGCTCGAAGTGAATCCACGCGAATTGTCAGTCATAATAATTTTGTTGGTTTTTGATATGCAAAGTTACGAAAAAATTTTTAGTTGTGGCTCATGAATTTAGGTTTTGCTTACTTTTTTAACCAAAATGAATCGCCATTTGAAATATAATTTGTAATTTTGCAAAACCTTGCCCTATGGCAGATTTTCTTTAAAGATTATTTAAAACCTTAAAACAAAGTATTTTATCCGACAAAATCAAATTAAGCAATCATGAAAAAAAAGATAGCCCTTGTGATGGGCGGTTTTTCGGGAGAACACGATATTTCAATAAATAGTGGAAACGAGGTTTACAAGGCTCTTGACAAAGAGAAATTCACCGCTTACCGCATTGTGATTGAACCAAATGAGTGGTTTTTCCTTTCGGACGACGGCGTACACGTGCCGGTAGATAAGAACGATTTTTCCATTACGCTCGACGGTGAAAAAATCAATTTCGACCTCGCTTTTATCATAATACACGGAAATCCGGGCGAAAACGGACGCATTCAGGGATATTTCGATATGATAGGACTAAAATACACTACCTGCGGTTTTTACACCTCGGCACTGACTTTCAACAAGGGTTACTGCAATCCGTTGGTGCGTAGCTTTGGAGTTGTGACTTTGGCAAAATCGAGGCTTCTATACGAAGGACAGGTCGATACAAAAGCCATACTTTCGGAACTTGAACTGCCAATTTTTGTAAAACCCGCCGCAGGAGGTTCCAGCGTAGGAATGACCAAGGTGAAACGTCCCGAAGAACTGTCGGCGGCTATTGACCGTGCCTTGCACGAGGACGAGCAGGTGCTTGTAGAGGAGTTCATCGAGGGACGCGAATTTGGGTGCGGTGTAATCCAAACCAAGACAGAACTTATTGCATTCCCTGTTACCGAAATAATTCCCATAGGTCGTGAGTTTTTCGACTACGAGGCTAAATACCACGGACTATCCCACGAAATAACTCCCGCCGAAGTGGAACCAAAGGTGGCCGAAGAGATACAAAACACCGCCAAAAAGTTGTACAGCCTTCTCAATTGCCGTGGAATAGTGCGGATCGATTTTATCTACAACGAAAACAAAAAACAACTTTATTTCTTGGAAATCAACACTATACCCGGACAATCGGCGGAAAGCATAGTTCCAAAACAGGCACGTGCTATGGGCATAAGCACTACACAGCTATATACCATGCTGATAGAGAGTTTCTTATGATTTTGCACGCCATCGAGCGGAATCTTGCACATTGCACCACCAAAAAGAAAGCAATAGGCACAATTTATAGTATAACACATTCATTTAAAAGCGCATAAAACATAAAAGCAATGGAACAATACAGCATACCTGTACTTCTGCTTACTGGATATTTGGGTAGCGGAAAAACAACCTTGGTAAACAATATCTTGAACAACCGCAAGGGATTGCGTTTTGCGGTGATTGTGAATGATTTAGGAGAAGTGAATATTGACGCCGACCTCATTCAGCAAGGCGGTGTTGTGGGTAAAAAGGACGAAAGTTTAGTAGCCCTGCAAAACGGCTGTATCTGCTGTACCTTGAAAATGGATCTCGTTGAACAACTGAGCGAAATCATCGCCCAACGTAAGTTCGACTACATCGTAATAGAAGCCAGCGGTATATGCGAACCCGAACCCATAGCGCAAACCATCTGTTCCATGCCCACTATCGAAGAAAAATACACCCGCAACGGCCTGCCGCGTATCGACTGCGTAGTTACCGTGGTGGATGCTCTGCGCATGCAAAACGACTTCGGCGGCACCGACCTCACCGCACGCAATTTCGAGGAAGATGATTTGGAAAATCTTATAATACAGCAAATCGAGTTCTGCAACATTGTATTGATAAACAAAGCTTCCGAGGTATCGGGGTCGGAACTCGGACGCATACGTCAGTTGGTGCATACCCTCAACCCAAAAGCGCGCATTATCACCTGCGATTACGGCAATGTGGACTTCGGACAGATACTGCACACCCACATGTTTGATTTCGAGAAAACTGCGACTTCGGCCACTTGGGTGCGTGTGGTGGAGGATATTCACGATGATGACGACGACCTACACATTCACCACCACCACGAAGGCGAACATGATGACGACGAACACGAACACCATCACCACCACCACGAAGAATCCCACGAACATCACCATCACCACCATCATCACGACGAGGGTGAGGCCGAGGAATACGGTATTGGCACATTTGTTTACTATTCCCGCAAACCGTTCTATCTAAGACGTTTCGACGAGTTCGTGAGCCGTTTGCCCAAAAATGTGATACGTGCCAAAGGCGTGTGCTATTTCCGTGAAGAATACGATACCTGCTACGTTTTCGACCAAGTAGGCAAACAAGTTTCGCTACGTGATGTTGGTCAATGGTATGCGGCAATGCAACCCGAGGAACTACAGATGTTTATGATGGCCAATCCGCAAGTGCTCAACGACTGGGACGACCTGTACGGAGACCGTATGCAAAAACTCGTGTTCATCGGCCAGAAAATGGACAAGGACGACCTTTGCCGCCAGCTGGACAACTGCCTGGTAAAGAGCGAATAGCAAACAACTATCACAGAAGCCAGCCGAAAATGTGTTCCGTAGCAACTACGGAAAGGTAAACTTTTTTTGCCGTTTGCCAATTTTTTTGTAAATTTGCATTTTAAAAGTCAAATTATGCAACAACCGTCATTACGGACAATAATAGTATTTTTCGCCGCACTTCTTTTCTGTGGAGTGTCGGCAAAAGCCGACGACAAACTCTCAGACAGTTCGTTTGTAAGCCTGATAACCTGCGGTGCGGGCAACGACTATTACCTCGCTTTCGGCCACACCGCCATAAGAGTGTGCGACCCATCCCAAAACCTCGACAGGGTTTACAATTACGGCACTTTCGATTTTGGGACTCCCCATCTTTATTTGAGATTTATTCGCGGATACCTCAACTACTGCGTATCGGCATCGAGCTACAGAAATTTTGTCAATAACTATTGGTGGGAAGGTCGTTCCCTAACAGAGCAACGCCTGCGCATGAGCCTTGCCGAACGCAACAGGCTTTACACTGCGTTGGAAGAAAACTGCCGTCCACAAAACCGCTTCTACCTATACGATTTCTTTCGCGACAACTGTGCCACCCGTGCCCGCGATATGATTGCCAACGCCCTCGAAGACAGGACTGTTTTTGCCAAACAACGCTCAGACACAAACAAAACCTTCCGCCAGATGATTTATCCCTACACGGGACGCCTCAAGTGGTGGCAGTTTGGCGTGGATATGCTGTTGGGAATGCGTTGCGACCGTCCGCTGTCCACATTCGATTATATGTTCATTCCTTTCGATTTGGAAAACCAGCTGGACACCACTCCTATGGCGGCGACAGCGCAGCCTTTGGCAGAAACCTCGGTACAGGTGCTACCCGAAACCAAAGAGCCCAATGCCGAAAGCCTTTCACCCGACTTGGTGTTTTGGCTACTTTTTGTTATTGTGGCCATACTTTCGGTTATGGGATACATAAAGCAATGGAAACTCAGATGGCTCGACATCCCGTTGTTTTCGGCAGTGGCATTACTATCTGTAATAGTGATTGTTATGTGGTTTTTCACCATACATTGGTGTACCAAGGCCAACCTCAATATACTGTGGCTTAATCCGCTTTTCCTGTACATAGTTTTCCGTTTGCGCAAGTCGAACCGCATAGTGCTTTATATCGCAATGGCCTGCGTTGCCACCGTTGTGATAGGTTTTGCATGGCTTCCGCAACAGTTCAACACCGCGGTGATTCCCATTGCACTATCGCTTATAATCCGTTTGACAAGTTATATTTTGCCGTCTAAAGACACCGAAACAAATAAAAAATAACAATATGACCTACGACACAGAACCCTTTTGGAAATGGTTTGATGAAAACAACGAACAGCTGACAATGCTTTCGGAGTACGACGAAGAAACGCAAAACCGCCTGCTCAACACCATGCAACAACAGCTTGAGAACTATTGCGGGGGATTGACGTTCGAAATCAGTGAGCCGTCGGCCAACGGTCGAAGGGTGGTGTTTACAGCCGAAGGCGACACCGAACTTTTTGAGCCGCTACTCAAACTCACCGACGAAGCCCCCGACCTCGACTGGTGGGAATTTGTACCTTTCAAACAGCCTTGCGGCGACGACTGCAAAGTACGTTTCGACCAATACCTTTTCGACACCAAGAAGATGTATTTCATGCAACTCGAGAGCGAGGAGGAGCCCGACATTCTCGGACTGCGTGTGGCTTTCGATGGCGCCGACAACGACAATGAAGATATGCTTGTGGGTACTTACGTAACTCTCGAGGCCATGATAGGCGAGTTCGATTGCGCTACCCTTGTGGGATACCTCGAAATTTGCCCCAAGCCCGAAAAACCCAAAGACGAAGGCTTTTTGCCACTCGCCGAATTTCCCGATTTTGTGGAGTGGTTCAAACAGCAGAGAGACAAAAGATAACCCATTAAAAATAAATAAGTTATAAAAATTAACAATAAAAAAATAATATCTTTTGGATTTTTTTGTTCAAAAAGTCCGATAAAATTGTTAATTTCGCAATTTGTATTGACAACGCAAAAAAGACGAATTGTTTTCGATATATCATTATCAATGAGCGATTTATGCGTATAAAAGAAATAAATGTTTATGAGTAAAGTTGATGTATTGCTGGGTCTGCAATGGGGCGACGAAGGAAAGGGGAAAGTGGTGGACGTTCTTACGCCCAACTACGATGTCGTGGCACGCTTTCAGGGCGGTCCGAATGCCGGACACACCCTTGAGTTCAACGGCATTAAACATGTTTTGCATATAATACCTTCTGGGGTGTTCCATCCCGACAAGAAAAACGTAATTGGCAATGGAGTGCTGATAGATCCCGTGATATTTGAACGAGAGATAGAAGGTCTCGCCAAAAAGAACGTGGATGCCACAAAGAACCTTTTCATCTCAAAAAAAGCACACCTGATACTGCCCACTCACCGTTTGCTTGATGCCGCCAACGAACAGGCCAAAGGCAACGAAAAAATAGGCTCTACGCTGAAAGGTATTGGTCCGGCCTACACCGACAAGATAGCACGTACCGGCCTGCGTGTGGGCGATATTTTGGAATTTGATTTCCGCGAACGTTTCGAACTGCAGAAATTTCAACATATACGCATTGCCGAAATGCTTAATTTCGACATACAGAACTTCCGCATAGAAAACATGACACTGCAGGAGTACGAGGACAAGTGGTTTGCTTCGTTGGAGACACTGAGTAATTTCAAACTGATAAACAGTGAGTATTTCCTCAACGAATGCCTTGCCAACGGCCTCAACGTCCTTGCCGAGGGCGCACAGGGCTCCATGCTTGACATAGATTTCGGGTCGTATCCCTTTGTAACCTCGTCCACCACCGTTACAGCCGGGGTTTGCTCGGGACTGGGTGTGGCACCCTCCAAAATCAATAAAGTATTCGGAATTACAAAGGCCTATTGCACACGTGTTGGCAGTGGCCCATTCCCTACGGAACTTTTCGACGAAGACGGCGACTTATTGCGCAACAAAGGCAACGAATTCGGCTCTACCACAGGACGTCCACGCCGTTGCGGTTGGATAGACATACCCGCACTTAAATACGCCTGTATGCTCAACGGAGTTACCGACCTTCTGGTTACAAAAATTGATGTGCTCAACGATTTCGAGACAATAAAAATGTGCAACAATTACCTTATAGGTGGGAAACAAACACAAGAGATACCTTTCGAGTTTAACTCAGTGGAGATAAAACCGCTATTCGACAGCTACCCGGGATGGCAGTGCGACTTGCAGGGAACTACCTCATACAACGACCTTCCGCAAAATGCTCTCAACTACCTAAAACAAATAGAAAATGTAGTAAAAACCCCCATCAAGGCAGTGTCCATAAGTCCCGACCGCAAAGATGTGCTTTTTAGATAAACAATAAAAATAATTATTCCGCGTTTTGAGATATAATTTATAAAAAAAGAAACACCAATTAAAAACTACATACCATGAAAAGAATAGTTTTTGCCCTATTGGCGATAATGACAATAACTGCGGGCACCAACGCCCAAACAAAGGTAAAAGAGTCAGCAGTGCCGCGTGCGGTGCTTTTGGCTATGGAAAACACCTACACATCGTATTCCGTAAGTGCTTGGTTTGAACAGCCGGGACAGTATGTGGCCGATTTCACCACCGAAGGCCAAAAAGGAAAAGCCTACTTCACCGACGATGGCGAATGGCAGTACAGTGCCTTTGTTGTGGAAATTTCGGAATGCCCCACAATAATGAACACCTATTTTGTGGACAATTATCCCGGTTTCAAAATCCGCTCCACTGAATATATCGAGGAGATGAGCGGAGACAACTACTACCGTATGATAATCACCCGAAAAGGCGTGGGTTCCGACGATTTTGAGCTGATTTTCGACACTCGCGGAAAACTTACCAAAACCAACGCTCCCGACCCCGAAGTGGTGCGCCGCGACTTCATAGCACGTAACAATCCCGAAGCCGACCTCAACGAGCGTGAGGCTCCCGAAGCTCCATCCAAAGACGGCTCCAAATCGGGAAAGAAGAAAAAAGACCTCGACATCGACTCAGAGGTTGAAAAAGTAACGCCTCCCGATGCAGTGAAGAAAAATTTTGAAAAACGCTACCCCACAAACCGTGTTAAATCGGGTCCCGAATGGGTTATGCGCGACAACGAGTATTATGTAGCCTATTTTACCAATAACGCCAAAGTTAATTTCGACGCTGTGCTGGCCGAAAATGGCTCCATGATAATGGTGGGCACCACACTCGCCCCCGAACGCTACCCGCGTCCGATACAAAAGTATCTCGCCGAAAAACTCAAAGGCGAAAAATACAATATCGAAAAGGTTGTTCGTTACGACTACGACTCCAAATACCGCAACGAAGAGGGCAAAAAGCCCAAACAGTATTTCTACGTGGTTATCAGCCAGAAAGTGAAAGGCAAGAAAGGTAAAAAATACACCCGCATGACTTTCGACAATGTGGGCAAATTTACCGGACTTCTGGCCAATCCGCTTGACGAGAAAGATATTCGGTAACGTTCCGAAAAACGGATAATTACAAAAATGTATTTGTATTTCCATTGGAATGCAAATACATTTTTTATTGATTAGCGTATTTTTGTAAAAGACAAAGAAACAATCTAACAGCATATATATGTCGGATTTTCAGTTGGTAGCGGATTTTCAGCCTATGGGCGACCAGCCTGAGGCCATCGAACAGTTAGTTCAGGGTGTTTTAGATGGACAACGGGGACAGGTGCTGCTTGGCGTTACCGGTTCGGGAAAGACTTTCACAATAGCCAATGTTATTGCACGCCTCAACAAGCCCACGCTTATACTTAGCCACAACAAAACCCTCGCTGCACAGCTTTATGGCGAGTTCAAACAGTTTTTTCCCGACAACGCTGTGGAGTATTTCGTGTCGTATTACGACTACTATCAGCCAGAGGCTTTTATTCCTGCCACCAATACTTATATTGAGAAGGATCTGCAAATCAATGACGAACTCGACAAGCTGCGCATACGCGCCAGCTCTGCACTGCTGTCGGGACGCAAGGACGTTATTGTTGTAAGCTCCGTGTCGTGTATATACGGCATAGGAAATCCCGAAGAGTTCGCCAAAGGCACCATATACCTAAAAGTGGGGCAACGGTTGGGACGCGACAAGTTTTTGCTTATGCTCGTGGATTCGTTATACTCCCGCAACGAGATAGAGTTCTCCAACGGGCGTTTCCGCGTAAAAGGCGACACTGTGGATGTGTTCCCCTCCTACGCCGATTTCTGTTACCGCATTTCCTTTTGGGACGACGAAATTGAAAGCCTTGAGACTTTCGACCCACTTACAGGACATCGTTTGGAAACAAAGACCGACATTGTAATCTATCCCGCAAGCAACTTCCTCACCTCCAAAGAACGGCTTGCCGAAGCCCTTTTTCAGATTGAGCACGATATGTTTGAAAGGCGCGACCAGTTTTATACCGAAGGTCGCAACCTTGAGGCACGGCGTTTGGAGGAGCGTGTCAATTATGACCTTGAAATGATTCGCGAAGTGGGATACTGCAGTGGCATAGAGAATTATTCGCGCTATTTCGACGGACGAAGCGAGGGTTCACGCCCTTTCTGTTTGATAGACTATTTTCCCGAAGATTTTCTCATAGTAATAGACGAAAGTCATGTTACTGTGCCTCAGATACATGCCATGTATGGCGGCGACCACTCACGAAAGACTGTGCTTGTGGAGTACGGTTTCCGCCTGCCGTCGGCTTTGGACAACCGTCCGCTAACTTTTGAGGAGTTCTACGCCCTCAGCAACCAAACCATCTACGTGAGTGCCACACCTGCCGAATACGAGCTAAACGAGAGCGATGGCGTGGTGGTGGAGCAGCTTATACGTCCCACCGGTCTGCTTGACCCCGTGGTGGAGGTGCGCCCTGCAATAAATCAGGTGGACGATTTGTTGGACGAGATAAACACTGTGGTGGCAAAAAACGAGCGTGTGCTTGTTACCACGCTTACAAAACGCATGGCAGAGGAGTTTACACGTTATCTTACTAATCTCGGAATACGCTCCAAATACATACACTCCGATGTGGACACCCTTGAGCGTGTGGAGATTATGCGCGACTTGCGTATGGGTGTGTTCGATGTGCTTGTTGGTGTAAATCTACTTCGCGAAGGTCTCGACCTGCCTGAAGTATCCCTTGTGGCCATTCTCGATGCCGACAAAGAGGGTTTTCTGCGTTCCGACAGGGCGTTGATACAGACCATAGGCCGTGCCGCCAGAAACGTGCACAGCAAAGCCATCCTGTACGGCGACAAAATTACCGCCTCTATGCAACGTGCCATTGACGAGACCAACCGCCATCGCGAAAAGCAGATACGCTACAACGAGGAACACGGCATAGTGCCGCGGCAGATAGTGAAATCCACCGAAGCGATACTGGGACAGACCTCCATTATAGAACGTGCCGGCCAATATGCCGATGACGGCAAAAATATTACTAAGCGCGAATACGAAATGCCCAAAGAAGAACTCCGCATGGCTTCCGAACAACGTCCGGCCTACCGAAAAAGCAAGGAAAAAATCAGGAAGGAACTACGTGATGCCCAGCGCAATATGCAGAAAGCCGCCAAGGAGATGGACTTCATTGAGGCCGCCAAGTATCGCGACCTTGTACGGGAATTGCAAAAACAGTTGGAAGATTGAAAAATTCTGTAGTGTGGAATGCACATTATAGTAGTGTAGTTTTCTCAAACCAATTTCAGCCCTATGATTAAGGCTATCAGGGTAAAGATGAAAAAGACTCTCAGGAAATTTGCCGGCTCGTGAAAGAAGAAAATCCCCAAAAGCACAGTACCCACAGCACCAATGCCTGTCCACACAGGATATGCGGTTCCTACAGGGATAGAATGTGGCCCCTGAGTGGCTTTTGCCAAAAGGTACATGCTGAGTAGAGATATAATGCCGAATCCCACATACCACCAAACCTGTTCCCACCCTGTGGCAAGTTTGGCTTTGCCCAAGCAAAAGGTGAAACCGCATTCGCAAAAACCTGCTACTATTAGAGTTATCCAATTCATTTATATTAGCGGTTTCGCGGTCAGCAAAGTTACAGTTTTCTCTTTATCTCAATTTGGTCGTATCCTTCTATAATATCGCCGACCTTGATGTCGTTGAAATTCTCTATGTTGAGTCCGCAATCCTGACCGGAAACGACCTCTTTTACTTCGTCTTTGAAACGTTTTAGCGAAGCCAAATTGCCGGTGTAAACTACTATGCCGTCGCGGATAACGCGCACGCTGGTATTTTTGCTGATTTTGCCGTCGAGGCAGATACAGCCTGCAATGGTACCAACCTTTGATATTCTGAATGTCTCGCGTACTTCGAGGTTTGCAACAACTTTTTCCTGAATTTCGGGCGACAGCATGCCTTCGATAGCGTCTTTCAGTTCGTTGATAGCGGTGTATATTATGGAGTACAGCCGTATGTCGATTTGTTCGGCTTCGGCAAGTTTGCGTGCCGCAAGCGACGGACGTACTTGGAAACCTATTATAATGGCGTTTGAAGCTACAGCCAGCTGAACGTCCGATTCTGTGATTTGTCCAACGCCTTTCAGAATCACATTCACCTGAACTTCGTTGTTGGAAAGTTTGAGCAACGAGTCCGAAAGAGCTTCCACAGAGCCGTCCACATCGCCTTTTACTATAAGGTCGAGTTGTTTGAAGTCGCCTATGGCTATGCGTCGGCCTATCTCGTCGAGGGTGATGTGTTTTTGTGTGCGAATACCCTGTTCGCGTTGCAGTTGTAAACGTTTGGAAGCTATATCCTTGGCTTCTTTCTCGTTTTCCATAACGTTGAAAGTGTCACCAGCCTGTGGTGCGCCGTCCAATCCCAAAAGCAACACCGGAGTTGAGGGACCTGCCTCTTTCACAATCTGGTTGCGTTCGTTGTACATGGCTTTCACACGTCCGAAATGGCTTCCTGCAAGAACAGGGTCGCCCTGACGTATTGTGCCGTCCTGCACTAATATCTTGGCCACATATCCGCGTCCTTTGTCGAGCGACGACTCGATGATTGTTCCTTTGGCGCGTTTGTTGGGATTAGCTTTCAGCTCAAGCATTTCGGCTTCGAGCAGAACTTTTTCCAACAGCAGGTCGATATTTATACCTTTTTTGGCGGCGATGTCCTGACTTTGGTATTTGCCGCCCCATTCTTCCACGAGCAGGTTCATGTTGGCAAGCTCGGTCTTTATGCGGTCGGGGTCGGCACCGGGTTTATCTATTTTATTGATAGCAAATACTATAGGTACATTTGCGGCCTGTGCGTGGTTAATAGCTTCAACGGTTTGGGGCATAACTTTGTCGTCGGCTGCAATTACTATGATTGCTATGTCGGTGATACTTGCTCCGCGGGCACGCATTGCCGTAAACGCTTCGTGGCCTGGGGTATCGAGGAATGTTATCTTACGTCCGTCGGGCATTGCAACCTCATAGGCTCCGATATGCTGTGTTATACCTCCAGCCTCGCCTGCTATAACGTTGGATTTGCGAATGTAGTCGAGCAACGATGTTTTACCGTGATCGACGTGTCCCATTACGGTAACGATGGGGTTACGCGGCACAAGGTCGGCATCGCTATCCGTTTCCTCTATTTCGTTGATGGCCTCAACAACGTCGGCACTCACGAAATTTATCTGGAATCCGAACTCGTCGGCGATGAGCTGTATTGTTTCGGCACCAAGACGCTGGTTTATGGAGATTGGTATTCCCACCATAAAACAGGTAGAGATGATTTCGTTTACAGGTTTGTTCATCATTGTGGCGAGATCGTTGGCGGTAACGAATTCGGTTACCTTGAGGACGTTTCTGCTTTCGTCCTCCATCATTTGCTGGCCTTCGATTTTGTCCTGTATTTTCTTTCGTTTTTCCCTGCGGTGCTTCGAAGTCTTCGATTTGCCGAGCGGAGCCAGACGGGCGAGGTTGTCGTGTATCTGCTTTTCTATTTCTTTCTCGTCGATTGCAACGGGTTGTTTCGAGGCTTTTGCTTTTTTGTCGCGTTTTTTTCCACTGCTTTTTTCCGTTGGTTGCTCCTGACGGTTTTCCTTTTTCTTTGGACTTCCGTTTCCTTGGTTGCTCGGATTGTTAATATCAACCGGTCCTTCGCCTATACGTTTGCGTTTTTTCTTGCGCGAGTTCTCGTCTTTTTTAGATGGTTTTGTCCTTTCGGCAATAGGCAGGTCTATGGTTCCGAGTATTTTGGGTCCTTCGAGTTTTGGTGCCACCGTTTTTATGGTCTCGGTCTCTTTTGGCTGTGGAGCCACGTTTTCCGGTTCATTTGCTGTTGCCTCGGCCGGAACTTCTGTTTGAGGTGTGGGTTCTGGTGCCGGTATAACCGTTTCTATTTTTGCCTCCCTGCTCTTGCGACGTTCTTTGCGGTCTTTCTCCTTCTGTTCTTTGGTTTTCTTTGCCGGACGGTTTTTGTCGTTGATAGAATTGAGGTCTATCTGGTCTATGACTTTCACGGCAAGTCCCGTACCCGATTCGGCTGGAGCAATGACCTTAGGCTCGAACTTTGAATCCTCTTCTTTTTCCTCTTCTATTACCTTTTCGTCTTCCGCTGGCTTTTCCTCCGGTTTTTCAACAGATTTCTTTTTCTCCTTTTTCTCGGACTTATTTTCTGTTTTGCTGATTTCCTTTTCGGTGTCGGCAGGTTGTTCAAGTGCAGGCTTTTCGGATTTCGCCTCCGGTTTGTCATTGAAGTTTTTGATTATGATTTCCGAATCATCGCCCGATGTTTCTGTGGATTCGGTAACAGTTTCCTTGTCCATTTCCACAACGGAGTTCTTCACCGGTGTCATAATCTGTATTTTGTCGGCGTTTTTCTTTACTTCGCGTTCCTTTTGAAAGTTTTTGGAAAGCAAGTCGTACAACTCTTCCGAAATTCTTGTGTTGGGGTTATTATCAATGGTATGACCTTTTTTGGCAAGAAACTCAACGGCTGTGGTTACGCCAATGTTGAATTCCTTTGCTGCTTTGCTTAATCTTATGCTTTTTGTTTCTTCTGACATTGTTCCTCCTTGCTTTTTAAAACTATTAAACCTGCACTTTTTATCTGATTCGTATTTCGTTCAATCTGCCGTTATTTTTCAAATTCGGCTTTGAGAATCTGGATGACGTTGTTGATGGTTTCCTCTTCAAGGTCGGTGCGCTGCAACAGTTCCTCTGGTGTTATGGCGAGTACGCTTTTTGCTGTGTCGCAACCAATGCGGTTAAACTCGTCGATAATCCACTGTTCTATCTCGTCGGAGAATTCCTGCAAATCCACATCCTCTTCGTAGCCTTCGTCGTCGGCACGGTAAACGTTGATTTCGTAGCCGGTAAGTTTGCTTGCCAATTTGATGTTGTGTCCGCCTTTTCCTATGGCCAGCGACACGTCCTCGGAGCGCATGAATACTTCGGCTTTCTTCTCGTCTTCAAGAATTTTGATTGAAGTAACTTTGGCCGGGTTCAGCGCGCGTTGCACATATAGTTCGGGGTTGGATGTAAAGTTGATGACGTCGATGTTCTCGTTGCGCAGTTCGCGTACAATGCCGTGTATGCGTCCGCCTTTCATTCCCACGCATGAGCCTACGGGGTCTATGCGGTCGTCGTAGGATTCCACTGCGACTTTGGCTTTTTCGCCCGGTTCACGCACTATCTTGCGTATGGTTATAAGTCCGTCGTAAATTTCGGGCACTTCGGCTTCCATAAGGCGTTCGAGGAATACCGGCGATGTGCGCGATATTGTTATTACAAGGTTGTTGTTTTTCGGTTCCACTTTAAGCACCACGGCACGGATTGTGTCGCCTTTGCGGTAGCGGTCGGAGGGTATTTGTTCCGATTTTGGCAATGTAAGTTCTATTTTCTCTTCGTCCTGCACAAGTATTTCGCGGTTCCAAACCTGATATACCTCTCCAACAATTATTTGTCCAACTTTTTCTTTGTATTTCTGATAAACGGTGGTGCGTTCGTAGTCCTGCACTTTGGCCACCAGATTTTGGCGTATGGCCAGTATCTCACGACGACCGAAGTCCCTCATGCTTATGCGTTCCGAAAGTTCTTCACCAACTTCGAAGTCGGCCTCTATTTTTATTGCCTCGGAGTAGGCTATCTGCGTTTTGTCGTCTTTCACCTGTCCGTCCTCAACAATTTCTCGGTTACGGAAAATCTCAAGGTCTCCCTTGTCGATATTCACGATTATGTCGAAATTCTCGTCGGTGCCGTAACGTTTTGTAAGGGCACTGCGGAATACGTCTTCCAATATGCGCATCAACGTCTCTCTGTCGATGTTTTTAAATTCTTTGAATTCGGAAAAAGAATCAATCAAGTTTGATGTTTCCATGATAATTGATTTTTATATTAGAATTTTACTGCTATTTTTGCTACCTGAATGTTGTCGAAAGCAATGGTTGTTGCAGGGGCTTCCCCTGTGTCCGACTTTCTTTTTCTCGGACTGTTGTCGGGTTCCACAACTATCTCGGTGTCTGATACTTCCAGCAGTTTCCCGCTGATTTTTTCGCCATCGTTAGTAGTTATTGAAAGGCTTCTGCCGATGTTTTTCACATACTGCCGGTGTAGTTTTAGCGGGCTGTCCAGTCCAGCGGAGGCCACATTGAGTTCGAAGTCCTCTTCGTCGCGGTTGAGGTTTTTCTCTATGTGGCGGCTAAGTTCCACGCAGTCGTCAATGGTTATACCGTTGTCGCCGTCAATGGCAACGTTAATGCGGTTGTCATTTGACACGTGCATATCGACAAGAAATTTGTCGGTGCCTTCCAGTTTGTCTTTTATGAGACCCAATATTGCTACTTTATCCATTGTTTCGCTTTTTTATCAAAAAGAGGGGACTACCCGTCCCCTCCTGTTTATATCTCGAAATAATAACGTCTAATTGCCTATAACTTACATCATAAAATCTTTTGCAAAGATACGATTTTTTTTCGGTTAATAACGATATCTGTGACACTTTTTTACGCCTTGCAATACAACATGCTGTATTACAATGAATTAATATTTTATAAATCTTTGTCGGGGTGGCTTTAAATTATGTTTTGCCGGAACGTTTCAAGCTGTGGCAAAGGCTTTTTGCATTGTTTTCAGCCCCTAACTATTTATTCGTTTGAGAGCGCGTGTCTCCGACACGCCTGTTCTTTATTTGCCTGATATACCTCACATTAGCATGTGAGGTTATTGAGAGTTTGCCTCTTCGAGGCAATTTATAGAAGCCCCCTTAAAAAGGTCCCAAATAGTCCTCTTCGCTGTGCAGATGAATGTCCTTTACGTTGAGTTGGGTTTCGGTTTTTCCGTGCCAAAAGTTGTCCTCTACATGGTAGCAGATGTCGAAACGTTTGCCCTTTCTCACCGCGTCGCAGTATTTGCCGAGTTGGAAACCTATGGCTGGGTATTTTCCCGATTTTTGGTCGCGTTCCGTAACCTCAAATTTCAGGTGTTTCACTTTGTCGTTGCCCACTTCGCGAGCTTCGCCGGTATCCACAAGGTTGTCGCTTTGGAATACTGGCAACATGTTCTGCGGACCGAAAGGTGCGAACATCTTAAGCCTTTTCAAGAATACGGGGTCGTCTATTTCTTTTGCGAAACTGACCACTGCGTCAATCTCAATATCGGGTGTAGTTTGTTCTATTGATATTGTGTTACTTACGACCTCTTCGAAACGTTCCACGAATTTTTCAAAGTTTTCGGGACGAACCGACACGCCCGCCGCATATTTATGACCTCCAAAATGTTCCAGCAGGTCGCTACATTGGTCTATGGCGGAGTACATGTCGAAATCTTTTACCGAGCGTGCCGAGCCGGTGTACAGCCCGTTGGACTGGGTGAATATGATGGTGGGCTTGTAAAATTCCTCTATAAGTCGCGAAGCTACTATCCCAATTACGCCTTTGTGCCAGTTTTCGCCGTACAGGACTATGGATTTTTTTTCTTGCAGGTGTATGTCGGAATATATTATATTTTTTGCCTCTTCGGTAACAGTGTGGTCGAGTTTTTTGCGTTCGGCGTTGTACTTGTTGATGTCCTGTGCCCATTGGTTGGCACTTGTCATGTCGTTGCAGAGTAGCAGTTGCACCGAGTCTTTGGCCGAATATATCCGTCCTGCCGCGTTTATGCGCGGACCAACAAGGAAAACGAGGTCGGATATGGTGAGTTCTTTACTGAAATATTGTCCGCTGTCGGGTGTGGTGTCGCGTTTTATGTTGCCGTAATAAAGTATTGCCTCAATGCCCGGACGAGGACGGAAATTTATCATTTTTAGTCCGAAATAAGCCAGCACACGGTTTTCGCCCATTATGGGAACTATGTCCGACGCTATGCTCAGTACCACAAGGTCGAGGTATTTAGCCAGTTCACCTTTAAGCCTTTGGTAACATTCTTCGCTCTGCCGTTGGCTGTCGCATAGCCTTACGCCAATTTTTTTTTCCAATATGGCCTCGGCAATCTTGAAAGCAATGCCACAACCCGAAAGTTCTTTGTAGGGATATGTACACCCGTCGCGTTTAGGGTCGAGTATGGCGTATGCAGGAGGAAGCTCGTCGCCGGGCAGGTGATGGTCGCCGACAATGGTATCAATACCGTTTTCGAGGGCGTAGGCTATCTGCTCGTTGGCACGTATGCCGCAGTCGAGGGCTATGATGAGTTTTACACCTGTATCCACGGCATAATCAACGCCTTTGCGGGATATGCCGTAACCTTCGGTGTATCTGTCGGGGACATAAAAGTCGATGTCGTCGTAGTACTTTTGCAGGAAAGAGTAAAGCAAGGCCACAGCTGTAGTTCCGTCGGTATCGTAGTCGCCATAAACAAGTATGCGTTCTTTGTTGGCTTTGGCGCGCTCAATGCGGGATACCACTTTGTCCATGTCCCTCATCAAAAAAGGGTCGTGGATATGGGTTAGCGAGGGATTGAAAAAAGCCTCACGCTCCTCGCGGTTGGTAATTCCGCGTTCGGCGAGAAGTATGGCTATTGTCTCGCTGTCTCCAAGCGCACGAAGCCTCTCTACAGCCTCAATGTCATAGTCTTGTCTTAATATCCAACGTTTTTCTTTCATCTTTTTTCAAAGGTGCAAAGATACGATTTTTATCTACTCCGATATAATATTTTTCGCAATGTCGCCACGTATCTGTGTCTAAAAATTTTGCTGACAGATTATTATGTGTTGATATTTTTTCATTACGTATTCCGAAGTGATAATTCCTGAGCCAACTTTCCACAAAAAATATTCATACCCGATATGTTGTTGGAAAAATCGACGGCTTTTGCTTGATTGTGGAAAAAAATTGAAGGCGTGTCGCGACACGCCTTCAATACAGTTCTTGGATTTCATTATTTGCGGCGGCGGCGCACCAACAGTACCGAACACACCACAATTGCTATAAGCACAATTACACCAACTATGCACCATGTGCAACAGCAACAGGAATTTGTACAGCTCTCACCGTCGGAGGGCATATTCATCTTTATGTTTTTCAGGCATGCCTGCAATGATTGTTTCACGCCGTTGGACGTGAATGTTGCCCCGCTTACAGCATCCACCTCCTTTTCCAAGGCCTCTTCGATGGAGAGCCCGTTCCATGCTTCGAAAAATCCGTTTTCTTCCACACGTGTTACAAAGCGTGGGGTTTCATCGTTGTCGAGCAATGCAACCTTACGTATGGTCTTTTGAGCATCGAACACCACTATCAGCGGTGTTTCACCGTTGAAGCCCTGAATGTTGTCGCTGGCGGGCTTGGAATAGGCCACATACCCCAACAACATTCCGTCGGAATCAAGCACACGGCTCCAAACTCCGAACTCATCAATGGAGGCCGCGGTGGAAAAAACTTCTGCAACTTCCTGTGGTACATTGCTTTGCTGTGCGCTGGCTCTAAAAGGAAGAAATGTGGCGGCCAACACCGCTATCAAAGTAAAGATAAATTTTGTTTTTCTCATATCAATTTTTTCAAAATTTGGAATCTTATTTTCCCGATTTTTTGTATTCGCGATACTCCTCGTTAAGTCCGTCAATTATTTCGCGTGTGATGTTGAGGGAGCTGTCGATATACAGCACAGGACTTTCGGAGAAAGATTTTTTTAGTATTATGGTGAAGTTTTGGTTTTTTGCATTGTAGTCCCTTATAAAAGCGTAAACGGCTTCTATCATCTTCTTTTGGTCTACATTGATTACGGATTCCAATTTCTGCTGTTCGGCAACAAGTTGGCTTTCAAGATATTCCAAGTCGGAGGCACGTTTTTTCAGAGATTCCTCGTTCTTTTTCTGGTCGGTGAGGGTCATATTGGCACCTGTTTTCAGGTAATTGTTGTAGTCTTCTTGCAGCTTGGTGGCTTGAGCTTTATAGTTAGCCTCCATATTGGCATAACGTTTCATCTTGCTATTCAACTCAATAGCATATTCGTACTGGTCGATGAGCGAGTCGGTGTCCACAAAACCCACTGTAATACTTTCCGTTGGATTTACCGCAGTTTTGCCTGATTGCCCCGACTGGGAACCGGAACCGCTGAAATGTAGTATGAAAAGCACTATCACTGCCACTGAAAGCACTATGTTCAAAGCCGTTTGGGAACATTTACAATTGCATTTCTTGTTTTCGCTGTTGTTGGAGCAGCAGGAGTTTTCGTTCAGCTCCTCGTTTTGGATATTCAGATTGTCTTCCATCGTTATTTTTGTTTTAAATTTGTTTTATTGTTTCAATTCCTTTTTGTAGCCGTGCTATGGTTTCGTCCTTTCCGAGCATGCTTATAAGTTCGAACAAGTCGGGGCCTTTGGCGGCTCCCACGAGGGTGAGGCGGAAACTGTTCATTATCTGCCCCATGTTCAACTCATTACCTTGTATGTAACCCATCACGGCATCGTGCAGAGTCTGTTTTTCGAAAGCAGTAGTCTCCACAATTTTCCTGATCTCGGTGAGATGCGCGGGAGTATCTTCTTTCCAACGTTTTTTTATCACTGCGGGGTCGTATTCCGTCGGGGCTTGGAAGAAATAGGTCGTCTGCTCCCATAGCTCGCTCACGAAACTTACGCGTTCCTTCATAAGGGCTACAACCTGTAGAACATAGTCATGCTTTGCGTTGATACCCCTTTCAGCAAGGTCTTTCTCGAAAATTGCTGTGATTTCTTCATCGGACTTTGCCTGTATATATTTATGATTGAACCACTTGGCTTTTTCTACATCGAATTTGGCTCCCGATTTGCTTATGCGGTCCAATGAGAAAATTTTTACTAATTCGTCTATGCTGAATATCTCTTGTTCCACACCCGGATTCCAGCCGAGGAAAGCAAGGATATTCACCACTGCTTCAGGAAAATAGCCTTTTTCGCGGTAGCCCGACGATACTTCGCCCGTTTTTGGGTCGTGCCATTCGAGGGGGAACACAGGGAAACCGAGGCGGTCGCCGTCGCGTTTGCTGAGCTTGCCGTTGCCATCGGGTTTTAGCAACAGTGGCAGATGGGCAAACTGCGGCATAGTGTCTTCCCAACCGAAAGCCTTGTACAGCATTACATGCAACGGCGCCGAGGGAAGCCATTCCTCGCCGCGTATCACGTGCGATATTTCCATAGTGTGGTCATCCACAATGTTGGCAAGGTGGTAGGTGGGCATTCCGTCCGATTTGAACAGAACTTTGTCGTCCAAAAGGTTGGAGTTCATCTTCACCTCGCCACGTATCAGGTCGTGCACACGTATTTCGGTGTCGGCAGGGAATTTAAACCGTACTACGTAGGGTTCTCCCGAACTTATGCGCCGTTCCACCTCTACGGCAGGCAGGGTAAGCGAGTTGCACATTCCCGAACGGGTGTTGCAGTCGTACTGGAATGTTTTTTTCTGTGCCTCGAACTCTTTGCGCTTAGCGTCAAGTTCCTCTGGTTTATCGAAAGCGTAGTAAGCCCAACCCGTGTTTATAAGCTGGTCGGCGTACTGTTTGTACATGGGTTTGCGCTCGCTTTGGCGGTATGGACCGTAGTTGCCTCCAATGCCCACGCCCTCGTCGAACTTGATTCCGAGCCACTTCAGGGCTTCGATAATGTATTCTTCGGCACCCGGGACAAAACGTGTTTGGTCGGTATCTTCGATACGCAGTATCATTTCGCCACCGTGCTGTTTGGCGAAAAAGTAATTGTAAAGGGCTGTGCGCACGCCGCCTATATGTAGCGGTCCTGTGGGACTTGGCGCAAATCGTACTCGTATTTTTCTTTCCATTTTTATAGCATTAAACACAATACAACGGCGAAAGTTTTTTTTTATTGTGGTAAAGAAAAAAAGAAAACTGTAGTTTCCGACACACAATATCCCGAAACCTTTTACGTTTTTTTTACAACTCAAAACAATTCAGTTATGAAAAATACGATATTTGTAACAATGGCCGTGCTTGCTTTGGCTCTCCTAAATTCTTGCACCGACAAAGATACCGTGCCCATCGACACCACTACTTACCATCCGTCTTCGGTATCCAGTTTTCCAATGTCATTGGGTCAGGCCGAGTCCATGTCGCACGACCTGCTTATAACAGCCTTGAATTTCGCAGGCGACACATCCCTTTGGAATATTGGTGGTTTCCCGATAGTTACAGCCACATCGGACACTTCATACCCCCGAACAATAACTATAGATTTTGGCACTGCCGATACCACAACCCTGCTGCACACCGCTATCGGCGATATGCGAACACGTAGCGGTATTCTTAGCATTACCCTCACCGACGAATGGCATAAATCAGGCTCCAACATAACCATTACAGCCACATCGCTTCGCCTATCGGGAATGATGACTTGCAACGGGGTGATAGAATTTGCCAACCGCGGAAAGCACAATTACCTCACAAAACAATGTCCCTTTTTCGATTTTGTAACAAACAATATCATTTTCTCGAAAAAAGACGGCAAAAGTTTCAGATATTCAGCTAATAAAATTTATCACATGACTTCGGGAGACACTACCGCCACTATTTATGACGATGTGTTTTATATATCGGGAACATCAACGGCAACACAAGACACAAATTTTCTAAGTCTCAGCATATCAGGACACTACTATGCACCTCACTCGTGCTTTTGGTTCAAAGAAGGTTCCGCCACAATAAGTGAAGACAAAATTAACCGCACTTTGTCTTTCAACAACACCAACTGTTCGCCAATGGCAAATCTCATCTTAGTAATTGAGGGATATAACGACACCGATGTGGTTTACTCCAACAGATATATCGATTTGCCTTAAACGGTCAATATTACAAAAAAAACAAATCCGACAACAATGTGATTTGAGAGCTTTTCACTACAAAGTTTTCTGTTTTTCATATTCTCATCCCCCGAAAAAACACCTGACAACACATTATTAATCAGGATATTACATTTATTTTTCTTTTTTGTTTGCTTATTAAGAAAAAAAAACATAACTTTGTTCAGTTTTTTTTCGGAAAACTCTGACGAAAATCATTAAGTATAAACATTTCATTATCAACCAAAAAATAAAGAGCTATGGCAGGAGTAAACAAAGTTATCCTTATCGGAAATTTAGGCAAAGATCCCGAAATCATCACGTTCGAAACCGCGAAAAAAGCCACTTTTCCATTAGCCACCACGGAATATTTCAAAAACAAAGAGGGACAAAAAATTGAGCAGACCGAATGGCACAACATTGTGTGCTGGCGCGGTTTAGCCGATATTGCCGAAAAAATTCTGAAAAAAGGCACACAGATTTTTATCGAAGGAAAACTCCGTACCCGCTCGTGGGAGGACAAGGACGGCAACAAACGCTACATCACGGAAGTAGTAGCCGACAATTTCTCCGTTCTGGCCAACCGCAACCATCCTGATAACAACCAGGAAGCAGAACAGCCCTTAGACAAAATTTTGAACGACGAGACTGAACCTCTGGAAAATCTGCCGTTCTAAAGCAGCTTTTTAAGTAAGAAAACCTCAGACCTCCACCCTACCGGCAGGAGGTCTTTTTGTTTTTGGACAGTGGTTTTGAACAAATACCACAACTCACAATTAAACAACAAGTTAGACAATACAAAGCAGAAATAATATTGCTTTTTTAAACTCTCTTCTTCTGTTTCTTTTGTCTTGAAATATGAAGAAACATTCAGTGAATGTTTCGATAGCGTAGCGGAGAAAGATGTTCTTCGCCTTCGGCTATCGAAAAGTCCACAGGACTTTTCTTCATCTTAACGTTTTTTTCTCAATGCCTTTAGGCTGCCGCACTTGGGTTTGGATTCGGTTTTTCTAAACATAACGATTTTCGCAGAAAATCGAATGCGCGGTGGGCCGAACATTTACCCGGGAAGCGGGGGCAAGTGCGCTGGATAGGGATTAAATGTTCTTGAACTTTTTTCTTTCTTTTTTCTCTTGAAAGAAAAAAGAAAGAAAAAGGGAGAACATAATCGTTAACCGAGACCATTATTTTTACTGGACTCCAATAATTTTTTTTCTTTATTTCAACTTTTTTACAAAAATCGATTGGTTGGGGCTGTTGCCGTTTGTGTCAGGCGGTGCAGTGTTGCATTAGTTTTTTTGTGGTGGAGTATCAACAACCTCGTGAACGTATAAAGCTATTGTTATTTATAAAATTACCTTAGGTAGGAAAACGTTATTGATTTATTATTGCATTGGTTCTAATTGTGGAATAAAGAAGACTTTTTCTACGTCTTCATTAGTTGGTGAAAATCCACAATAAACAATCTTATAATTTTCATTCCAAGAGAAAACCATTTTACTACTAAATTGATGTACCCATATTGTCTTTTTTGTTTTATCAGTAAGAATTTCCATGAAAAATATCATTTGATTTCTTTTCTTAAATAATAAATCGGAATTTCCATATAAATCAATAAGCATTTTAAATGGTCCTCTATAAACTAATTCAGAATTCAAATAAATTGATATAATGTTTTTTTCGTCAAGGTTATATGGATTATTTAAAAACATAAACTTGAGCAAAAAAGTGGTATCAATCACACTCGGTCTGTCATCATAATATTCTTTGACAGAATTGTATTGCTCAGAACTTTCCCCTAATCTAATATAGTCGGCTGCAGTTTTTCTATGTGTGCAAGAGAAAAAAACACTAATAAAGATTATAAATACTGAAACTAAACAAATATTTCTCATTAGCTTATTTTTTAGGGGACTTCTAATTTTAGATTATTTCTGATTTCATAGTCATTTTATCCGATTTTTTGCGAAGTCCGTTAAACAAATAACGAACAAAACAACACTGCAAAGTTACGATTTTATTTCAATCTGCCAAATTTTTGTCCTAAATCATTCAATATAAGATAGTTTCGCACATCGAAACAAAAAATTTTTACACCCTCCTCCCTACCGGCAGGAGGTCTTTTTGTTTTTCAGGCGGTCGAAAGCGTGCTGTATCATGCCGAAACCGTACTCGCGCATGGCATCGGCTTTGGCGCGTTCGGCATCTATATGGTTTTCAACATCTTCGGTGCGATAGAAATACAACGCCTCGTTGGCGTCGGCAACTCTGTAACGGTAAAAACGGGCGCTGTCGAGCACCCCGATTTTGTCATCGGCACTGAAAAAGGCGTATTGCCGCCTCTGTCGCTGCAAGTCGAGGCCGAAGGTGTTGTTGTCGTCGTCGGGGAAAAGCATGCCCAAAACGGTGGGGCCGACATCTATCTGCAAAGCGAGCTGTGAGCGCGTCTGCGGCTGTATCTGCGACGGACAATAGAAAATCATCGGCATGTGGTGGTAGTTGAGCGACATATCGTAGGGCGAGCTGCCCGAAACTCCGTGGTCGGCGACGAAAACAAACAGGGTGTTGGCAAACCACGGCTTTTCCTTGGCTGCGCGCACAAACTCCCCTATCGACCAGTCGGCGTACTCCACCATTTTGTCCTCCATCTTCTCGGAACGGGGTTTCCACCCGATGTCGTCGGGCAGGATAAAAGGATTGTGGTAGCTGGCGGTCATAGCGCTGGCAAAGAAAGGCTTGTCGGTCGGCAGTTTGTCCAACTCCTCCACCACATGGCCGAAAAGCACGTGGTCGGGGACGCCGAGGGTGCTTTTCACCTCCTTGACGGGATAATCCTTCTGCGACACAACCCTCTCTATATCATTACCATACAAAAAACCCGCCACATTGTCGAACTGCTCGTCGTGGGTGGTGAAATACATGGTATGATAGCCGTGAGCCTTGAAATGATGTGGCATTCCGCACATCACCGGAATGTCGGTCTTTTTCATGCTGTGATGGTCGAGCACGGCAGGGAACGAAAAGAGCGTGGAGTAGATACCGTTGTAGGTGTGGATGCCCGCGCTGTAGGCGTTTTCGAAACTCATGCCGTGCGCCGCGATGGTGTCGAGGCAGGGCGAGAGGTTAAGGTCGGGATTGAAATGCCCCAGACGGCAGGCGGCCATGGACTCCATTATCACCACAACCACATTGGTATTGGGGCGGAGCTGCACTATATTGCTATCGCACAGGGTGTTGTCGGCCAGCTGCCGGGCATAGACGTCGGCGGCAGCGTCGGAGTCGATAAGGTGGATGTCCTTGTTTTTGCGGCTTTCCTTGATACTGTTGAAAAAAGTGTACATCGGGTTCAGCCCCAGCTGGTTGAGGAAAGCGTCGTTGCAGAAATAGGCCGTCCCCACACGGATGGGACTTTTCAAGGCTATACGTCCGCGCATACCCAAGAAACAGAGTCCCACCAAAAGCAGCCCCACGACTATCTGTTTGAAATACTGGACATTACCCTCGCTCTCTTTGAGAAACTTGCGGTAAAGGCGACGCATCACCAGCACGTAGGCCACTGCAAAAACCAGAAAGACAGCAAGATAAAGCAGAAAACGTGGCTCCTCGACAATCATCTTAACTACAAAGCCGAGGGAGTCCATCCACGCAAGTGCCGACACGTTGAGCCGTGTGAAAAAGTAGTTGAAATACGGTATATCCGCCGCACAGGCGAAAAACGACACCAGATAAAGCGCCGCCACAAAAACGTGTGCCCCGAGGTAAAAGCCTTTGCGCTTGACACCAATCAACTTTATCACAGACAGATACAGCAAGGGCAGACTGAGGATATAGCAGCTTATGACCGTATCGAAACGCCAGCCCATAAAAAAGGCCCGCGCGAGGTCCCAGCCCCAGTCGGTGTGTTCGGCTTTTAGACAGAAAACCAGAGTGTTGATAGCCCTGAACAGCGTAAAGGCCACTATCCCCACGCCATACATCGAAAGCAGGTAGTACAGATGCGAAAACTGTGATTTACAAGGGCTTGCCTTCTTCATTGTCTTTATACCTTTATACAAAATAATTAGCGTTTTCTCATAGTGTAAGTCCACGTACCTTCACAGTTTTCGAACGGATAATCCTCTTTGAACACAAGTTTATCTGCTGTAAGTTCAACGATTTTCCACATAGGAATTATTCTACCATCAGGCCAATACCATGTTACTATACCTGAACTATCAACGGAATACCCCACCGTCAATTTGTTTATCTCAAACGGAGGCACTATGTCACAGCCTTTGTCATGCATCAACATAGAAATTGAGTCTTCGTCAATATCAAATGAAATATACTGATAGTATGCCGAATCCAAGATAAAGGAGCTATATATAACGGAATCGGCAGTGTTTCCTTCGCGAATCAATTCTTCATATTCTTGACTTTGATCACAAATCCAGTCTTCTTGCCCTAAAACAGTTTCCCAATGGCCTATAAGCGTAAGTTTATCGTTATTACGATTAGCCGTCCAATTCCTACATGCGGTCATCATTACAATGGTAAATAACGTACAAATAAAAAGGAGTTTCTTCATTGTCTTTATGTTTTCTAATTTAGTATAAACGTGGCAAGAATCTTTTTATTGTTTATTTTGAACACGAATCGCAGAAATAGAACATCTAAATACATCCAAACTGCACTATTTTGCAAATTTTGAGCTTCCAAACTGCACTATTTTACAGATTTTGGACTCGTAAACTGCACTATTTTACATACAAAAATCCAAAAATCATTATCTATCAGCATTTTTTCTTCAAAATAGCACAAACAAAAAAGCCCCTCTTGAGGGGGGCTTTGATTTTTTGCTTCAGCAAAGAGATTTACATCAATCCTCTATCTTTAAGCAGGGGTTTTACGCTGGGCTCTTTGCCGCGGAATTCGAAATACATCTTCATCGGCTCAACGGTATTGCCGCGCTCCAGCAAGTGGCGGAATTTCTTGGCAAGTTCGGGGTTGAAGATATCGCCGCTCTCGGTGAAAGCCGCAAAGGCATCGTGGTCGAGGATGGCGGTCCATGTGTAGCTGTAGTATCCGGCATCGTAGCCTGTGGTGAAGATATGCTGGAAATAAGGGCTCTTGTAACGGCTGATAATTTCGGGTATCAGGCCGATTTTGTCCATGTGCTCCTGCTCGAACTTGTTGGGGTCGATGGACTGCTTTTCGGTGATGGAATGGTAGTCCATGTCGAGGAGCGAGGCGGCCAGCAGCTCGGTATTGATAAAGCCCTGTCCGTAGGTCTGCGCGGCGGCAATCTTGGCTATCAGCTCGTCGGGAATGGCCTCGCCGGTCTTGTAGTGCTTGGCAAAGGATTTCATCACCTGCTTGTTGCGACACCAGTTTTCCATAATCTGCGACGGCAGCTCCACAAAATCGCGCGGCACGTTGGTACCGGCCAGCGAGGGATAGTGGCACTTGCTGAGGAGTCCGTGCAGGGCGTGGCCGAACTCGTGGAAGAGTGTCTCGCTTTCGTCGAAATTAAGCAGCGAAGGCTTGTCGCCGGTGGGCTTGGTAAAGTTGCACACCACCTGTATTATGGGTATCACGTTTTCGCCTTTGCGGTTCACTTTCTGTCCGCGGAACTCGGTCATCCAAGCGCCGCTGCGTTTGCTTTTTCGTGGGAAGAAATCCATATACAGTATGCCTATGACATTGCCGCTGTCTTTCACCAAGAAACAACGGGCCTCCTTGTTGTAGGTGGGCAGGGTGTCGGTGGGCTCGAAAACAAGGCCATACAAGCGTCCGGCCACGTCGAAAGCGCCGCCCAGCACATTGTCGAGGGCGAAATAGGGACGCACCACCGAGTCTTCGAGACTATATTTCTCGGCTCTCAGCTTTTCGCTGTAGTAACGCCAGTCCCACGGCTGCAGCTTGGCACCGGGCTCGTCCTTTTCGAGCATTTTCTGGTATTCGGCGCACTCGGCTTTGGCTTTCTTCAGCGCAGGAGTCCATATCTGCATCAGACATTTGTAAACGGCGGCAGGGGTCTTGGCCAGACAGTCGTCGAGCATATAGTCGGCATGGGTGGGGAAACCGAGGATGTTGGCGCGTTCGAGACGCAGGTTGGTAAGCGTGTCGATAATCTTGGTGTTGTCGAACTCGCCGCCGTTGCAGCGGTCGGCATAGGCGTGCCACACCTCTTCGCGCAGCTTGCGGTCGGGACAGGTCTGCATGAAAGGCTCCCACGAGGGCAGCTGCAGGGTAACCTCGGTGCCGTCGTCGAGTTTCTTGCTGTAGGCGTTGGTGGCTTTCAGCACATTTTGGGCGAAACGCAGCGTGAGCGAGGCAATGCGCTCGTTGAGTTCGCGGAAACGCGGCTGCTTGTCCTCCGGCACATTGGCGCCGCCACGCACAAAGTCTTTGTAGGTCTCTTCGAGCAGACGCATCTGTTCGGGGTTGAGGTCCAGCGAGTCTTTCTGCTCGTACACAGCCTTGATGCGGGCAAAGAGCATGGCGTTAAGGGCGATGTCGTCCTTGTGAGCCGAGAGCAGGGGCGTAACCTCTTCGGCTATGGCTTCCATCTCGGGCGAGTTTTCGCACTCGTTAAGGTTGAAAAAAACGCTGTTCACGGTAGAGAGCAGTTCGCCGCTGTATTCATAGGCCTCCACGGTATTTTCGAAAGTGGGGGCTTCGGGGTTGTTCACAATGGCGTCGATTTCTTCTTTCTGCCTACGCATGCCCTCTTCGAAAGCCGGCATGTAGTGTTCGGTCTTAATCTTCTCGAAATCGGGGATGTTGTACGGGGTGTCGAACCCTGCGATAAAAGGATTGTCGTTTTGCATAGCGGTATTTTTTTCTTTACATCCAGTGGCGAGCATCAGCAACGCACTTCCGGCAATTAACAGTGTTTTTTTCATTTGTATGATTATTTTATAGACTGCAAAGATACGATTTTTTGTAAAAAGTGATTGGTGAACAGTGTTTTTTTTGTTAAGAAGTTAAGAAACTAAGGAATTAAGGAGTGAATTGTGATAAGAGTGTCGTTTTTTTTGGCACAAGCGGCCATGCCGACGCTAACGGTGGCCACGCGTCGGGTAGATATTGTTTTTACTCTTGGTGGCCATATTCGCTTATGGCCTTGTTGTGTTTTAACGCTGTTCTACATTGTTTTACCGGCAAGCCTCATACGGTAGGCGGCGGGTTTTGCCTTGGCTACGACGTCGGTGGTATTGACATCGTGCTGCTCTCCGTCGATATCGAAGCTCAGGGTAGCTCCGTCGGCACGCACGTCGATGGTTACGGGTGCGCCCATGACGAGCGGAAGGTTCACGTCACCGTGACCGGCAGGTAAACCGCAGAGCATCGGTATGCCGTAAGGTTCCACAATCCGGCGAATCATCTCCTCGACATTCTCGTATGTAAACTCCGACCCGCAGTCCGCAAACTCGCCGAGGACAATTCCCTTGCAGCGGTCGAGCACTCCGTTCATCTGCAGGATGCGCATCTGGCGGTCGATATTGTGCATCGACTCTCCCACCTCCTCCACAAAAAGGATAAGATCCCGTCCCATCATTGCGTCGGCCTGCGAGCCAAGGTTGGGAGTGAAGGTGCAGAGGTTGCCTCCCACCAGCACACCGCTTGCCGTTCCCGTAATGTTCTGGGCATGGGCTGGCAGATGATAGCGTGGAATCTGCCCAAGCAGCAGGTCGCGCATCATCGTGCTGGTAGTGTCTGATCCACCACGTGCCAGAAAGGAGCTCATAGTGCCGTGGACGCTCATCACACCGGCACGGTTCAGCAAGCCATGCAGGGTGCAGATGTCGCTGAATCCGACGAACCATTTGGGCGAGGCAGACAACTTTGAAAGCGGAATCTGGCCGATGAGCTGTATGGTGCCGTAGCCGCCACGGTTGCATATAATAGCCTTGATATTCGGGTTGTCGAAGGCCCAAAGAATATCGCTGACACGCTCGGCAACGGTTCCAGCATACTTACCATCCTCCACCTTGCCCACATTGGGACCGATAACCGGAACCAGTCCCCACGACCGTAGCAGGTCGGCGGTAGCTTCGACGTTCTCCATCGGGGTGTAGTAAGACGGGGAGATAAGCGCCACTGTGTCGCCGGCACTCAGATATGCGGGTTTAACACAATTCAACGTCATCGTTCCATTGGAGTAGGGTCTGGTGTTGTTATCCTCCTTTTCGCACGACACAAAAAACAGTGCCGCAATTGCGCCGAGTAAAAATAGTTTCTTCATATTGTTGTACATAAAATTTATTCTATAACGCCCCAATCCCGTTTTATTGTCTTTGACTTTTACATCCAGAGCACCTTTCACCCCACAAAATCGCCCCGCTCCACCACTATCCTTCGGCCGTCAGCTATCGCTATTGTCGATATCAGTGCAATCCACTTTTTCTCGCGACACCAGTTGCGGAGCGAAACGAAAGATTAGGAACGCGCAGAAAAAGAGCGAAACAAGCTCTGCCACAGGCCATGAGAGCCAAATGCCATCGATGCCGAAGAATAAAGGCAGCAACCATACACAGGCCAACTCGAAAACAAGGGTGCGGGTAAAGGACGACACGGCCGACACTATGCCGTTGTTCAGACCTGTGAACAATGCCGACACAAACATATTCCATCCACAGATAAGCATGGCAAGCATGTATAGACGGAAAGCGTCCACGGTGAGTTGCTTCAGATCCTCGTCGTATCCCACAAATAATTGCGACAGTGGTTCGGCCAACAGTTCCGAAATGAGTGTCAATACAGCCCCTGCCATGCCGATAACAACCAACGATTTCCGCAGCAGCGACCGTTGTTCGCGCACATTGCCGGCTCCGTAGTGATAGCCGATAATAGGCGTTATGCCGATGTTGTAGCCAATAAACAACGCAACGAATATAAACCCGATGTACATAAGCACCCCGAAAGCCGCCACACCGTCCTCGCCGAGATAGCGCATCAGTTGCAGATTATAACATACTCCCACAACATTCATTGCAATATTGCCCACATATTCCGACAGTCCATTGGCACAAGCCTTACGGACGTATGGCCAGAGCATGCGAGTGCGCACCAGATGCAGACTTCCGCGGTTATGTTTCGAACGGAAATAATATATCGGGAAGAATCCACCCACGATACAACCTGCTGTGGTTGCCAGCGCGGCTCCCGTAACACCCATGTCGAAGGCCCACACAAGCACGGCGTCGAGTGCGGCGTTGGTAAGACCAGCCACGACACTCATCTTAGTGCCCAGTTGCGGTCGCTCGGCGGCCATATAAAACGACTGAAAAGCCATCTGCAGGACAAAGCCCGGCATGCCAATCATAACCAGCCGGATATAAACCACACAGTCGTTCATCATAGCTTCGTCGGCACCCAGCCAGAGCGAGATAATTGGTGCCGCTATGGCAAGCAGCACACCCGTAACCACCCCCAGAGCCAACCCAAAAAATGTCAGCATCGAAAAAACACGATTGGCCTTGTTCTGATAGCCCTCGCCTTTCAGCTTGGCAGTAAGGGCCGCTCCTCCGGTGCCTATCATCAACCCCAACGAACCGACAAGCATGATAACCGGCATGGTAAGGTTTACCGCGGCAAACGCTGTCTTACCCGCATAATTGGACACGAAAAAACCGTCCACAATGCTGTAGATGGAGGTTATCAGCACCATCCCTATGCTCGGCAACACCGATTTCAACACACGTCGGTATCCGTAATGTCCTGCCAGTTCAATGTTCATATTTATTATAACGTAACATCTGCCCTCTTATTGTATGCAACGATGTTGGCAAAGGACTCCCCGACTACTTTTTCGACTTTTTTGTGCCCGATTTTTTTCCATGACTTTGCTGGCTTTCCATCTCGGCACGACCGATACGCCATGTAATACCAAGACTGACATACTGGCTGGTAACGGTGCTCTCGCTGGTGGAGGGGTTATAGGGGTTGACACTCTCGCCTCCCGTGCGGACAGTGCCGAAGATGTCGTTGGCATTGAGGAACAGCGACAAGCTGCGGTCGAATAGGTCGGTACTTATGCCACAATCTATGGTAAAGTAAGGATCCACCTCCGCCAGGAGTGTCTATGTACGGCTTCGGTAGGTGGCATTGACGAACACCTGAAATTTGTCCCACAACTTAGCCCAAAAGTTGAGACGCAAGGAATAGCAAAGCATCTCGCTTTCCATCCACTTGCCGGGACGATATTGCACACGATAGTAGTCGTCGAAAAGATTGGCATAGAAACGGATATTCATAAAGTTGGCCGGACGAAGGGTGGCGTTCAATCCGAGACCGCCGTTGCGGGATGTGCCGATATTGAACGGCTGGCTAAAAGCCACCACACGCCCGAATTGGTCGCAATAAGCCACATCGGTGAGGGTGCCCGTTTGGTCGCGCATCGACTTGTACCACGCACTGACGCCGATACTTCCAAGATGGTCGAAATAGCGTTGCCAACCCAGCTCCAGATTGTCTGTGTAGCCATTTTTAAGCGACGGATTACCAATTGAGTAGCCATCGTAACCGAACACCGTGAAAGATGTAAGTTGCGTGGCTGTAGGCGGTGCTACATAGTGTGTGTAGCTGAAAGTGAAATTGTGCATCGACTCGGTGCTGTAGGATGCGTGTATGGTCGGACTGAAAGTGAGGTAATGTTTGCTTACGTCGCCGCTGTCGGCACCGGAATAAAGCAGACTATACCAGGCGTTGTCCACCGAGAGCGACGCTCCGAGGGTTAAACGTCCGAAATGATGCTCGGCACCGGCATAGAGAGAGAGTTCGTAAGTACCGTTGATATAGGCGTAGCTACGCAGAAAGTCGGAAACACCGCCGACAGTCTCATCCACATCCTTACTTTCCGGCGAAAGACTTGCCATAAGGCCTAAGTCCAGCTCGCCGTGTTTATTGTATGGAATTGCAATGTCAGCAGTAACGCCGTGCCACTGCGATGGATTGAGAGTTGTCTTCCGGCGGTCGAAATTGAGAGCCGTAAGGCTGTCGAAAGTTCGGATATTTCTTGCGATTGAGTATTTGCGAGTCAATGTGCCGGTATAATCGACAAAGAGCATGCCGCCCAGAGTGTCGAATTTCTTTTCCAACATCACACCGAAAGAGGCGTCGGCCATAGTGTTGCCGTTACGCACGTCATCATTGTAAAAATAACGTCCCGCATTGTTTAGAAACTCGGTGCGCTCGGTGCGAGTGGCGAGGTTGCTGCTGTCGTGTGCGGCGGTAGTCCACAGCCAGAGATTGAGCAGCGTGCTTGTATCGAAGTTATAATCGAAATCCAAGCCAAAATTGCCGCCAAGGGTGCGGTTCTTGCTGTGTCCTTTGATGCCGATGGTGGACGAGAGTGTGCTGTCCCGCGCCAGCAGACGGCTGTCGTTCGAGGCATCGCCGCTGTAGCTGTCGTAGTCGCCACTGACAAAGATATTGAATCGGACTTTCTCGTTGCTCCACACATAATCCACCCACGGGCCTAACTGCGGTTTGCTGTTGACGTTAAGTCCGAGACACAGCAACTCGTTGCGTTTCACCTTGGCGGTTGTAACAATATTAACCACACAATTCTGCGTATGATACTTGGCCGAGGGATGTGCGATGACTTCGATACGCTGCAACGTGCCTGCCGGCAGCGACTTGAGGTATTGCTTGAGACTTTCGGCCTTGAGGTGCGACGGTTTGTCATTAATCCAGATAGAGACCTCGGCTCCACCGCGATACTTTATGTTGCCCTCGGCATCTACTTCCACGCCCGGGGCGTTCTGTAGTGCGTCGGTGGCATTGCCGCTCTGCACGCTGGGGTCGTCGCCGACGTTGTAAAACACCTTCTCGCCGTCGGCGGAATAGAGCGGACGACGGGCAGTAACATGAACCTCTTTCAGTAAGGTGGCGTTTTTTTCGAGAGTAACAGTTCCAAGGTCTATATTTTTATTTATTTCAAGACGTTGCCAATGAGACACATACCCCATGTAAGTGATGCGCAACAGATATGCTCCCCCTACGATGTTGCTCACGGAGAGATGCCCGTCCATGTCGCCCGTAGTGCCGTAAGCGAAAGAGCTGTCAGTTTCGTGCAAGAGCACACAATTTGTAAATGGCAACGTTTCCCCTTTTACGTCGGCCACAATGCCGACAAGCGAATATGATGTTTGTGCCATTGCAGCATCGGCAATGCCCACTATGAGCACAGCCAAAAAGATTTTCTTCAGCATGTTTGATGTTGATTTATAATGAAACAAAAGAATGAATTACAGCATGTTCGGACTATCCAAATAGCCGAAAAGCCGACATTCACGGCGCCCGCATCGCCTCGTGGAACGTCACCGCCTCGTTCTGCATGGCAGGAACATCGCCGTCTTCCATATAGGTCATTGAGGCAGGATTGTTCGGTTCATTATAAACAATAGACTTCATCGTATCAAATATCACATCGTTAATAACGACACAATATCATTTTTATTGCACATCTGTATTTTTTTTCATAAAAATATCGATGGAAATGAAAATTATTAAGACTTTCTATGGATAATCAATCTTCCACAAAATCGCCCCGCTCCACAACTATCCTTCGGCCGGTGGATTCCATGCGCGTCTGCAGGCATAGGTAATACAAAATCATTTCCTTTTTTAAATCAAGCGCATAGGCGACTTTTCATCAACTCCTGACAAACCTGCTAACACGCTCTTGGACGATGCGTAAATAATTGCGCTGCAATTTTTGCGTAAGGTGGCTTGTTTTCACTAGTTTCACTGTCTTGTCCGGCAAAACTGAATATTTGTCCAAGATACGGTGCATACGGGTTTCCACAAGTCCTATCTCTTTTCCGAACCACTCGAAATCCTGTCGGCAGGGATGCCCAGTGCGGAGATATGCATCGCTCTTTGGCAATAGTGCGGACAGGCCATCAGAGAGGGCAAAATCCTCGTCACTCACATGAAGGGCTGTATTAATAAGGTCGTAGGCCGGAGCCAGGCGGTAATCATCGGCAAAACGTATGATGGAGAAATTTTTGAGGTGGGCATCGCCATTTGCATAGATATAGTTGAAGACCACCAGCTCGAAAAAACGTTCCATATCCACCATCCATGCCTCAATGTAGCGACGAATAGCGTCCGCTATATCCAAATACGAGCCGTGATATTTGAACGTGGTACCGCCATCGGCTTCGCTTTTGCCTATAAGCGTGGCCATATCCTCCATTGGATACTTATTGCCATCGTCGCCAACGTCGAAACGGCGGGTGATATAAACAGCATGGCCGCTCGGAGTTGAACAGATGCCGTTGGCAGCCGTGGAAATACCATACACCTGCGAGGCAATCTGCATAGTAAGATGTTCATTGGCAGGGATATACCATTTATCCCGAAGAGTGGCATCCCACGGGGCTGGTTTAAGTATGTGAGTCGACTGTTCCCCTTCGTTGGCCAAACGCACTTTGTTTCCGTCCACCACTGCGGGAAATTTTTCCTGCACTCCCGACACCGAGATACGCAACATCGCCCGGGTCATCTCCTCGGTATGATGACGTTCGTCCAAATCAAAGCCAAGTACCATTGATACCCTCGGCCGGTCGAAAAGACGGTTATTATCTTTCATCCCTCACCTCCTTGACGTTTACTGCCCCGATAGAGTCGGCACTCGACATAGCGCACAATATGCCGAAAAGGTCGTTTTCATCCACACGATGCCGGCGGCACACGACCCTGCGCAACGCACCTTCGGGCAGAAGATTGGCGAAAAAAGGAAACAAAGTGTCGCTGTTATAGGGAACCTCTGTTTTAGGCAGTGTTAAGGTAATGGGGGGGAAATCCCCGCCAAGGTATGAGGTATCATACTTGAAACTGTACCCCTTTCCCGCCGTTTGCTCCCTAAGGGTTCCGGCAAGCATGCCATTCCAATAAACATCCAACTGTCGCATAGTCAATTACGCATTTACAAATCCATTTTTTACACAGTCTTTCGCAGTTGATAAACGACCTCCATACCCAAAACAGCGAGAATTTTTTCCACCGTTTGCAGCGAAGGGTTACCCTTTCCGCGTTCAATATCTTTCACCGTTGCGAGGCTCACGCCAGACATTTCCGCAAGGTCTTTCTGCGACAAATTCGTTTGTTCACGCCTGTTTTTTATCGTGTCTCTTAGTTTCATCATCGGTTTATTATAATAAACTTTTGCACTGCAAAGATACGTTTTTTTTCTAATTCAACGCAAAAAAGTTTAATAAATTATACTTTTTTTAGCTATTATGTTTATTACACGTCTTTTTTGTGTCGTGCAATCTCACATCATTTTTTGCGTTAAAGATACCTTTCACCCTACAAAATCGCCTCGCTCCACCACTATCCTTCGGCCGGTGGATTCCATGCGCGTCTGCAGGCAGTCGTAGCAGTGGTCGATGCCGTCGCCGAGACAGATTTTGTTGTCGTAGATATTGTACAGCTCGCGGTTTTCCACGGGCGAAAGGTTAGGCATAAGTACGTTGGCTCCGGCCAGGATGCCCAGCTCGCGGCCAAGAGGGTGCAGACTGCCCAATGCCGTTGTGGAAGGCAGCAACACATGGGGGTGCAACAGACGTATTATCGAAAGCAGTCGCAAGGTAGTCTCCACCGAGCCGTTGGGTTCCTCGGCGAAAGGCGTGTGCTGTGTGGCCACGAAAGGCCCTATGCCTACCATCTGCGGACGGAAAGTGCGGATAAACTGCAAGTCCTTGTGGATTGTCTGCGGCGTTTGTCCGGGCGAGCCAACCATAAAGCCGCATCCCACCTGAAAGCCTATCTCCTTGAGCCATTGCAGACACTGCATGCGGTTTTGGAACGACATCTCGGAGGGGTGCAGATAAGAGTAATGGTTCTCGTCGGCGGTTTCGTGACGGAGCAGGTAGCGGTTGGCACCCAAGTCGAAAAGCCGTTGGTAGCTCTCGCGCGAGTGTTCGCCCATCGACAGGGTGATGGCGCAGTCGGGGTATTGGCTACGGATGTCGGAGACCAGAGCGCCCAATCGCTCGTCGTTCCACCACATATCCTCGCCGCCCTGAATCACGAAAGTGCGCATGCCGTAGCTGTAACCCTCTTTGCAACAAGTCATTATCGTTTCGGGCGTCATGCGGTAACGCTCCAAAGTCTTGTTGCTGCGACGTATGCCGCAGTAGTTGCAGTTGTTGCGACAATAACTCGTTATCTCTATCAGTCCGCGAAGGAAAATTTTGTCGCCATAGACCGTTTCCACTGCCTTGCGGGCCTTGGCGTGAAGGTATTTCACGGCATTGTTTTTGGGCATCGAAAGAAGGTGCTCCAAAAAAGAAAGACTGATGTCCTGCTCTGTGGCGAGGACATCAATCTGTTGCATTATAGGCAGTACGTCGGCGGTGGCTTCGGCCTTCAGCTGCTCGGCAGTGGGTGCCAACAGCGAGGACTCGGGCTGCGTTGCCGACTGTTTGCCCTGTTCCGAAAGATTGTTCGCGGATTTTTCCATATTCTAAATTATCAACATCAAAAAACGCCAAAAAGCAAAAATTATTTTGTCCTTTGAGTTTTTTTTGAGATGTCTTCTTGTTAATCCGCGGCAAACGACTCTCGTAACTCTCTCGTTTTATTTGCAATACGCTTTGGCCATGGCTACGCTGCGCAACGATTCGGCGTGGGCGTAGGCGGTCATATAGCGTGCCGACGGCATAAAGCTGCGTGTGCAGGATTCGTCGCCGTTGAGCTGACGATTAACATCGAAAATAAGCAGGTAACCCATTATTATTGCGGCTATTACGTCGGTCTGCATACGACGGAAGTCGTAGTCGGTATCGGCGTTGGCGTTGGCAAGTTCGGCAAGTTCGGCAAGGGTTTTGTAGTTTGCCGTGGCTTGGCGCAGGAGCTCGCGCAAAGGCTCGAGGTCTTTGTGGATGGGACGTGCGTCGTATTCCTCAATCTTGGCTATGTAGGCGCCGTTGGCGATGCCTTTCTGAGCGGCCACCACCTGCAGCTGCGAAGTGCCTTCGTATATGCTGAGGATACGTGCGTCGCGGTAGAGGCGTTCGCAGGCATATTCCTTCATAAATCCGCTGCCGCCATGCACCTGTATGCAGTCGTAGGCGTTGCGGTTGGCAAATTCCGAAGCGGAGAGTTTCAGCAGCGGGGTAAGGATGTCGGCGCTACGCTGAGCGGCTTTGTAGTCGGCACGTTCGTCGCTTTCCACTTTGCCTTTGGCCTCGTAAGCCTTGTAGGTGTCCACCATACGCGATGTCTCGTAAAGCAGTGTACGTGCGGCGTCGGTGCGGGCACGCATGGTTGTAAGCAGGTCGCGCACTGCGGGGAATTTCTCGATAGCCTGTCCGAACTGCTCGCGCTCTGCGGCGTAAGCCACAGCCTCGCGACAAGCGGCCTCGCACAGCCCAACCGACTGGGAACCAACACCCAAGCGGGCGTCGTTCATCAACGTCATCACGTATTTGATAAGTCCCAAACGGCGTTCGCCCACTATGTAGGCCGGGGCGTTGTTGAACACCAGCTCGGCTGTGGGAGAGCCTTTGATACCCATTTTATTCTCCAAGCGACGCACCGTAAGTCCACCGTCGTTGCGGTCGTAAACGTAGTACGAAAGTCCGCGGCCGTCGTTGGTGCCCTCTTCGGAACGTGCCAAAACGAGGTGCAGGTCGGCACCGCCGTTGGTGATGAAACGTTTCACACCGTTGAGGCGCCAGCAGTTGTTGGCCTCGTCGAAAGTGGCTTTCAGGCGGACGCTCTGCAGGTCGCTACCGGCGTCGGGCTCGGTGAGGTCCATGGAGCATGAGGCGCCCTCGTAGATACGGGGCAGGAATTTGTCTTTTATCGCCTCGTCAGCAAAGGAGCTGATAGTCTCGGCGCAGTCCTGAAGACTCCAGATAGTGCCGAAACCGGTGTCGGCGCGCGAGATTATCTCCGTTGTCATAATAAAAGGCACATACGGGAAATTAAGGCCGTGGTATTTGCGCGGCATCGATATGCCGAACAGTCCCGACTGACGGAGGACGTCGTAGTTCTGCTGTGTGCCGGGGGCGTAAACCACGCTGTTGTTGTCGATATGCGGACCCACGTGGTCCACCTCTTCGGCGTTGGGGGCTATCACATCGCCGGCGATGTCGCCAACGAGCGAGAGCACACGGTCGTAGTTTTCTATTGCCTCGTCGGCGTTGGCCGGAGCATCCTCGTACTGGCCGTTGTCGGCGAAACCGCGCTCCTTGAGGGAGGCGATTTTCTTCATGTCGGGATGAGTGAGATGAAATTTAAGGCTGTCGTTATCTGTGTAAAAATTCATGGCTTACGGATTTATTTTTTGTTTTTATTGTAACAAGCTATCAGTTGCGGCACCACTTTGCACACGTCGCCGATAATGGTGTAGTCGGCGATGGCGTTGATAGGCGCTTCGGGGTCGGTGTTGATGGAGATTATCTTGCCCGACTGGTCCATGCCGGCGCGGTGCTGCACGGCTCCGGAGATACCGCAGGCGATGTAGAGTTTCGGTCGTACGGTAACGCCCGTCTGTCCTATCTGGCGGTCGCCTTCGGCAAAACCAGCATCCACGGCGGCGCGGGTGGCTCCCACCTCACCGCCAAGGGCCTGTGCCAGCTGGTGCAGCATCTCGAAATTCTCCTTGCTGCCCATGCCGTAGCCACCGGAAACGATGATGGACGAGTTCTTTATGTTGATTTTCTGCTGCTCTATCTCGCGGGCGATTATCTTCACGCATTCGTCCTCGCCACGCAGGTATTTATTGGCGTCGAGGGACGTTACGGTGCCTTTGTAGTTGGCATCCACGACTTCTTTCTTCATCACGCCTTCGCGCACGGTGGCCATCTGCGGACGGGTTTCGGGGTTCACAATGGTGGCTATTATGTTTCCGCCGAAAGCGGGACGAATCTGATAGAGAATCTTGTCGTATTGTTTTTTGGTAACCTTATCCTCGTAGGGACCTATCTCCAGCGATGTGCAGTCGGCGGTGAGGCCGCAACGCAGGTACGAGGAGATACGCGGCGCGAGGTCGCGTCCCACGCAGGTGGCACCCATAAGCACCACGTCGGGACGGTTTTCCTCGATGACTTTAGAAAGCACCGCAAAATGAGGCAGGGTGCGGTATGGCGACAAACGTTTGTCGTCGGCTTTGAACACTTGGTCCACGCCAAAGGGATACAGCTGCTGTTCGATGGTGTCGAGACCGCTGCCGCAAACCAAAGCGGCAAGCTGCGTGCCCAGCTCGTTGGCAAGGCTGCGACCCTTGGTGCAGAGTTCCAGACTTACATCGGCCACATGGCCGTTTTCTGCAAGTTCGCAATATATCAGTATCATGATTTTTTTGTTTTATTATTCTATTTTTATTTGAATATCTTGTATTTTCTGGTTTATAAATCCAAAACAACTTGAATCATTAACTGTAAAGACCTTCATACAACACTTTTTGTATTTCCGGTATTTTTTTATCTAATGTCTTGTCCCAACGCGAGAGTTGATTGCAATAAAAAACTTGAGCATTTCCAAATAGTTGCAAGCGCAATGTTTCATCTTCCATAATTCTTTTTGCATAAGAAGGACCACACGCAAGAATTACCACTTTAAACTGCCTAAAAAAATCTGTTTCTCGCATCCAATCAAATCTATTTCTTATACTTTCTTCTGTAGCAATTCTATCTGATTTTGAAATATTTTTATTGTTAGGACGACATTTATCGCTTAATTCTGTAATAAAACAATCGCTAAAAAAGTCTATAATTTCCGATTTCCCACATCCTTTGCCACTGCGACACGCTCTTATTTTATCTATCAGACGTTGGTAATAGTAATACGTTGCACTTGGTCTGCCAATTTCTTTTTTGCTTGATTGTTTTTTATTCTCTAATTTATAAAAAGGATTTATTGGATGAAAGTTCCCATGTTCGAAATCATATGGTTCCTCACCTGATTTATATGTACATTTATGACCACAAAAAACGGTTTCATACCAATGTTCGAAATTCGACTTATAGAACTTATCATAATTCTCATCACCTTCTACGTGGGCACATTCTTTACCAACTATCAAAATGTCGGCATTAGGGTTTCCATAACCAATAAACGGTGTGATGCCTTTTTTCTTCAAATACAAAAGCAAACGACGAATATTTCTATATTCCCTTTCTTCCAACACATCGCATTTAAGATACTTCATTTCATATTCATAGTATAAGGCTAATTTTTCATTTCCCATTTTATGTAAGCATTCAACTAGCCTCAGAGTTGCATAATACCTTTGATATGTTAATGCGGGATTATAGATTTCCATTGCTCGGTACAAAGGCAAAGCTTTTTGTAACAATAAGAAAGCATTTTCATAATCATTCCTATCCATATACATAACTGCAAGGTTGTCAAATGGTGCAGCTATGTCATCCAAAAATGCAGGAAATATGTGAAACTTCATATCATCCTCATATTTCACATCTTCTGTATATGGACATATTATCCTGCCCTCATCTGATATCAAAGTTTCTTTCAACTCGTTGATTTCCGATTCACTTTCCAAATACTCAACAAGTCCCTTGTAAATCTCAAATTCTTCATCCGATCCAGATTTACACTTATCAAGAGCGTCAAGGAAATCCAAATAACTAAGTTGTTCGCTTTTCTTACCCATATTTCATTATATTGATTTTTTATTTATTCTTTAATATGTGTAATTCTCCATCTACTATTGAGATTATATTTTTTCGTCGTGTCTGATTTGTAATCCCGCTCCTGTTCCTCATCGTCATCGCACTTCTTCGCATAGGTAGTCGTAGATATAATCTGAACTTTGAAGATAGAGCCCTGTGTTTACATTCAGCAGTTTTTTATATATTTCCGAGTTATACACACGACCAAAAGCATCGGAAATAGACATACCTTTGTCTTCTTGCAAACGGCATACAAGCTGTTCCACGTCACTGTTTACGATAAACTGAAATTGTTCCTGTGTTATGTTCATATACGTTCCAGTTTTTGAATTGCACGTTCGGTTCCGAAATAATATTGGTTGTTCAATTTACGGAATCTTAATTTTTCCACCAATGTGTCCAAGTCGATAAGATGCTGCAAATAAAGGTTCAGCTGAAACACCACTCCATCGTCTGCCACTGGTCCAACAACAATGTCGTTGTCATGTTTACGTTCACCTTTTGCCATACGGTTCATCAGAATAAACTCTGCCCAATCATCACTAACGCCATCAAATTTCAGAACTTTGAGGTCACAACTATTCAAAAGATTTTCATCAAAGCTATATTCTTGAACTATTGGAACTCCAGCTCCTTCGAACTCGCATCTGCGCACTGCCATATTCTCCGCCTGGCTACGTATATCCGTCAAGTAAAAACCTTGACCGAAATCCTTGTTGGGGCGGCATTTAGCGAGGACAATCTCTGCAAAATCCGTGTTAGTACCGTGATAGAGTATCATGCCATAGTTCCTCCATGACGTTTACAATATGCTGCAAGGTCGGCAATGGTGTCGTTGAGTGGCAACAAATGTTCGGCTTCGTAGTTTTTGACGAGGAATGCAAAACCCTTGTAAGTATCCAAATAATTGAACGCTTGAGTTGCTGGCATCCCGTAGCGTTTGCCAAACTCAACAATACAAAGGTTGATGTATCGAATTTTGTCCATCATATCATTATAACGCCATGCATCTGTTTTTATTGTATATCATCAAAAACAAGGCGACAAAAACAGTGATTCTCAACAAGTATTCCGCAGCAACGCATACTTTCGTTAATACTACCCAATGATATGGTCTTTCATCAGTCCGGCCACAAGGTCGTTGAGGGCGGCCTCGGTGGGTTCCACCTGCTGGGCGTCCTTGTGGGCAAGCACCACATTGTCTATCTTTTTCACCTTGGTAGGCGAGCCTTTAAGTCCGAGACGCTCCATCTCCGGGTCGATGGCGTCGGCGTTCCATATCTCGGGCGCGGCCTTGGCGTATTTCAGCAGACGGTGTGCGTGGGGATAACGGCAGTCGGTTGCCGAGGCGGTAACGGTAACAAGCACCGGAAGGGTGGCTTCCACCGTCTCCACGCCGTTGTCCAAGCGACGGGTGAGGGTTATGGTGTTGTCTTTGAGACTTACCAGCTTTTCGGCGTAGGTAATCTGCGGCAGGTTGAGCTTTTCGGCCACCTGCGGACCCACCTGTGCGGTGTCGCCGTCGATAGCCTGACGGCCACCGAACACCATGTCGTAGTGTCCTATCTTCTTTATGGCGCAAGCCAGAGCGTACGTCGTGGCGAGGGTGTCGGAACCGGCAAAACGCATGTCGGAGATTATCACACCCTTGTCGGCGCCACGCGAGAGGGCGTCGCGTATGATGGAGGCGGCACGGTCCGGACCCATGGTGAGGACGGTGATTTCGGTGCCGGGATTCTGTTCTTTCACCTGCAAGGCCATCTCGAGGGCTTTCAGGTCTTCGGGGTTGAAAATGGCAGGCAGCGCCTGACGGTTTACTGTGCCGTCGGCATTCATTGCGTCGGGACCCACATTCTGTGTGTCGGGAACCTGCTTTATCAGTACTACTATTTTATACATTGTCTTTTTTCTTTTGTCCCCACACTGCGCTTCGCTTGTGCGGGGTTATTGGGATGTAGTCCCTTCGGGACTGTTTGTTTTTTTACTTAACAATTTAAACAACTCAACAATTAAACTCTCATTATCCGAGTGCGAGGCCGCCGTCGCAGCATATCACCTGACCTGTAACATACTCCGAGAGGTCGGAGGCGAGGAACAGGGCGAGTTTTGCTATATCTTCGGGGGTGCCGGGACGACGCATGGGTATGCGTGTCTTCCATGCATCGATAACATCTTCGGGCAACTTGCCTGTCATGGCCGTCTGTATAAAACCCGGGGCGATGGCGTTGCTGCGTATGTTGCGGCTGCCCAGCTCCTTGGCCACGGATTTGGTGAAACCGATGATACCGGCCTTGGATGCCGAATAGTTGCATTGTCCGGCATTGCCGTTAACGCCCACTATCGACGACATATTGATGATGGAGCCTTTGCGCTGACGCATCATCATGCCGGAGAACACCTTGGTGTAGTTGAACACCGAAGTGAGGTTGAGGGTTATCACGCGGTTCCAGTCTTCGGCGGACATACGCATAAGCAGGGTGTCGCGGGTGATGCCGGCGTTGTTTACCAGCACGTCCACACGGCCGTATTTTTCTTCTATCTGCTTGGCAAGTTCCTGAGTCTGCTCCAGCGACGAGGCGTCGGCGGCGAAAAACTCGGCGCGCACGCCAAAGGCTTTCAGTTCGTTGGTTACTGCTTCCGAACGCTCGTCGGCGCGGATATCGGTAAAGATAATGTCGGCACCGTTTTCGGCAAAAGCAATGGCTATGCTGCGTCCTATGCCTTGCGAGGCACCTGTTATCAGTGCTATTTTTCCTTCTAATAATTTCATGTCTATATATTTTTTGTTTTTATTCTTTTTAATTACTTTTTACTCTGCAAAATAAATTGCAAATATACGATTTTTTTTTGTAATTAGTGATAAGTGATCAGTGAACTGTGACTGGGGATGTGCCTTCGACAAGCTCAGGCACCGAAATGCATAGCAAGCGGTGTGTGCCTGTCTAACCCTCGCCTGAATTTTTCAACTGCAAACTCTAAATTAAAATTCATTGTCCATTTCAACTTTCAATTATCAACTTTCAACTTACTAAAATGTACAGACGCGGCGCTCCACGTCTCTGTTTAGAACAGACGCGGCACGCCACGTCTCTACCGTTAAACCCTCCTTACAGCCACGCAGGCGTTTTGTCCGCCGAAGCCGAAGCTGTTCGAAATGGCTATGTCGGCCTGAGCCTTGCGGGCGGTATGGGGAATGTAGTCGAGGTCGCAGTCGGGGTCGGACTCGTTGAGGTTGATAGTGGGCGGCAGCACTCCGTTTTTGAGTGAAAGCACCGTAGCCACCATCTCCAGTCCTCCGGCGGCGCCGAGGCAGTGTCCGAACATCGATTTGTTGGAACTTATCATTATCTTGTGTGCGAGGTCCTCGCCGAGTGCCTGTTTCAGTGCCAGAGTCTCGGTTTTGTCGTTGAGGGCCGTGCCGGTGCCGTGGGCATTGACATACAGCTTTTCGCTGTCGCTGAAATTGGCTTCTTTCAGTGCGTTGGCAATGGCGATGGTCTGCGATTTGGCGTCGGAGCGCGGTGCCGTGTAGTGGTAGGCGTCGCAGGTGTTGCCAAAGCCGCACACCTCGGCGTAAATCTTGGCGCCACGACGTTTGGCATGTTCGTATTCCTCGAGGATGACGATGCCCGAGCCTTCGCCTATCACGAAACCGCCACGACGTTTGTCGAACGGCAGCGACGCCTCGTTGGGGTCGGTGGCAAGCGAGAGGGCTTTGCTGTTGGCGAATCCCGACACGGCTATAGGCACTATTGCCGATTCGGCACCGCCGGCGATGATGGCGTCGGCATAGCCGTATTTGATGGTGCGGAAGGCCTCGCCTATGGAGTGAGTGGCTGTGGCACAGGCCGTTACTATGGGCAGACAGGGTCCTTCGGCGTGATACTGTATGGCGATATTGCCGGCGGCTATGTTGGAAATCATCATAGGCACGAAAAGCGGCGACACACGTCCCACGCCTTCGTTGAGCATTTTCTCGTGCTCGGAGCAGAGGGTGTGAATGCCCCCCACGCCGGAGCCCACGTAAACGCCGAAACGCTCGGGTTCACACTCCAGTCCGCTGTCGGCCATAGCCTGCGAAGCGGCGGCAAGGGCGAACTGCGAATAGCGGTCGGCACGACGCATGGTGCCTTTGTCCACGTCGAAACTGGCGGGGTCGAAATCGGTGATTTCGGCGGCCACGCTTACTTTAAGTCCTTCGGTTGGTATATTTTGTATTGGGCGGATAGCGCAAACGCCTTTCTGCAGGTTGTCCCAAAAAGTGGCAACGTCGTGTCCGAGCGGCGAAACTACGCCTATTCCTGTTATTACTACTCTTTTTTCCATTTATTTAATGTTTAATTGTTGTGTGTTTAGTTGTTTAATTGTTGGTTGGTCGCTGGTGCTTTGACCTTTGACAAAACATTCCGAATTCCGAACTCCGAATTCCGAATTAAAACCTACCATTCCAGCAGGCAGGCTGCCGACACGAAACCGGCTCCGAAAGCCGACATCACTATCTTGTCGCCCTTGTGGATACGTCCGTTGGCCAGCATCTCGTCGAGCAGAATGGGTATGCTTGCCGATGAGGTGTTGCCGTAGTATTCGATGTTGGTGGGGAATTTCTCCTCGGGTTCTTTGAGCAGCGAGCGTATTCCGTCAATGATACGCTTGTTGGCCTGATGGATAAGGTAATAGTCGATGTCGGATGGGGTAAGCCCCTGACGGGAAAGGAGTTTCATGATGTCTTTCGACGATTCGGACACAGCCTGACGGAAAAGCTCGCGGCCTTTCATCACCAGCGGTTGTCCTTCCACTCGGTTTTCCTCGAAGGGTGTCTTTTCCAGCGGACGCTCGTAGTAGAGCACGTCGCGGTTGGAAATCATGGTAAGCTGCACGTCCTTGAACGAGTCGCCGGGACCCACAATCACCGCTCCCGCGCCGTCGGCGAAGAGTATGCTGCAGTCGCGTTCGGCCCAGTTGCAGTACTTCGACGGTTCCTCGGCACAGAGTATCATGATATACCTTGCGTTGCCGGCCTTTATCATGCTGTCGGCCAACATCATGGCATTTACAAATCCGGCGCAGGCCACGTTGATGTCCAAGCCGGCGCATTTAACGCCGATGCGTTCCTGCATAATGCAGCTGATGCCGGGAGTAACATGGCGGTTGGCCACGTTGGAACATAACAGAAAATCTATCTGTTCGGGGTTCAAGCCCGACGCTTGGATGGCTTTTTTTGCAGCTATTTCGGCAATGTCATATAATGTTTCGGTGGAGAGTAGGCGACGTGTTTTGATACCTGTGCGTTCGGTAATCCACTCATCACTTGTGTCTAAAAATGTCGCCAGTTCGTGGTTCGTAACCGATAATGACGGTAATGCGCTTCCTGTTCCTAATATTTTCATACAGTTTTTTAATTAGTTAATAACTAGTTTTGTTCAGATACAGATGTTTACACAAACTGCACCTTGTCTTTACAGTTTTTTTACTTCAATTGCGCATTGCAAAAATACGACTATTTTTTGATATAGACAAATTTTGCACCGCCTTTCCAATCAATCATCTTGATTATAAGTGGTTTACATAAAAACACTTAACATTATTTAACGGCCGCAAAACGACAGGCGATTTTTGAAAATGACGTTTTTTTATACAAAAAAGAAACAAAAATTGCTTTTAGATGAGGAGTCAGGGTATGATAGTCAAAATTAATGGTCGAAAATTCGTTGAAATTTTGCTGTCCGAAAAAGTTTTATCGGACAACAATAATTATTTGAGGATTTCTTCTGTCACTGCCTTGGAATTGCCTTGTGCAGGAGTGACATTTGTACATCTGATGACCGCTTTTGTTACCATTTTTATTGACAATCGAACGAACACAGGAAACCCATTTTGTTTATGACCTTTGAAATAATATAGCAGTCTAATTATTAATATTTTACAGATTTTTTAGCCTACTTTTTGTCCATTAAACCGCAAAATAAAGTTTTTTAGTGGCTTCCATGTTTTGGTTAGGTTTCGTTTGGAGTAATTGGCTTTGCGTAGTGGCTAAGTTGGCCTGTGTGTCAAGTTCCTCCTTTTAAGGTTTGTTCCAACTAAAAACTTTTTCGTATCTTTGCATTATGAATGTGATATATGTAGATAGTATAGCGGATGAGGCTTTAGCACCTTATGCCCGCCTTACCGAGGCTCAGTTGATGAACCGTCTCCATCCCGAGGAGGGGATATTTATCTGCGAGAGTATCAAGGTGATACGTGTAGCTTTGCAATATGGCATGGTGCCGGTGTCGTTTTTGTGCGAAGAAAAGTTTATCGATACCCAAATAAGCGAATTGCAAGTAGATGTACCTATATATACGGCTTCGCGCAATGTATTGAAGCAACTTACTGGATACGAGCTAAGTCGTGGTGTGTTGTGTGCCATGCGTAGGCCGCAGCTGCCTCCGTTGAGCGAAGTTCTCAGCGGTGCCCGACGTATAGCAGTACTCGACGGGGTGGTGAATTCCGAGAATACCGGAGCCATCTTTCGTTCGGCGGCAGCCCTCGGCATAGACGCTGTATTGCTTACACGCACATGTTGCGACCCTTTGGTGCGACGGGCATGCAGGGTGAGCATGGGAACGGTGTTTCAACTGCCGTGGACATTCTTTGAATCGTACAAACAACTTAAGGATAAGGGTTTTACCGTTGTGGCAATGGCTCTTGCCGACAATGCTTTGCCAATATCCGAACCTTCACTGAAAAAATGCGAAAAAATTGCAATCGTAATGGGTGCCGAAGGCGAAGGTCTTGAAAAGAATGTGCTGCAACAAGCCGATTATATAGCCACTATACCGATGATGAGAGGTGTGGATTCCCTTAACGTAGCTGCCGCCTCTGCCGTAACTTTTTGGGAACTCATGAAATGACAAGTCCGTTTTTTTCGGAAATGTTGCGTTTTTGGGTAATTAAAATTGAATACCACAATCTCATTTTTTTTGTGTATATTTGCAAACAATAAAATTCATCTCAAACAAAATAAGACTTATGTAAACAATTAAATCTAAATAGTATAAGATAGCGTTTATTGCTATCCTTGAAGTCCATTTACCACTTGTTCCTCACAGAGGACGCACTCATCAAGGATAGGTTATAAATGCCGTATTGTGATACGGCGTGGAATAACTTGTTAGATGAGTGGGCGTGGTAACCCGGACTCATAGGCAACGTAATAAAAATGTAAAGCATTGATATATAGCAATGATGTGGTTTGCCAAACAGCAATTTGTCAAAGTAAGCCCCCCCCTATCAAAAACACATCTCCAGTTGCCCTGTCGCACTCCTACTTCGACCTTCATTGATTTTCTGCCATGTACGCTCCAGATTTTCAAGGAAACTTAAGATGTTTACGTAGTACATCAGCATCTGTCTCTCGACAGTAACTGGGTTGGTGAATGTCCCGAATGTCATGGAACGCACAAATGCCGTCATTGTAATGGACAAGGCTATTCCTTCAGTTTCAATAGTGGTGTGTCGCAATGCTCCTATTGCGGCGGTACAGGAATTTGCACAACCTGTGACATTCCAAGAAGAACACCGAAGCCCATGAGCGGCCCAAGTGGAACTTTTCAACAACAAGGCAGTAGTCGAAGATGTCGCTCGGTTACTGAAATCCAAATTGACATCAGCAATGTGCAAAGCAAAATCAATCAAGTGGATTGGGACATCAAAAAGATGGAACTGGAAGGTAGGAACGCCACTTCATATAGCCTTTACATGTCGTATGTAAGGCTGAAATCCCAATATGAAATGCAATTGGTTAGGCTGCAACAGGAACTACAAAACGCAATATGACATAATGCTGTCCTGACAAGTTTATTGATTTTTGACTTTAAACAAAAGATGCCCAAATTCAAGGTTGTGATAAAAAACTAAAAAACGGGACACTAACCTAACGATTTTTGTTAAAAAAATCGGTGGCGCAGTGGCATGAACGCTCACCCGGGAAGCGCGGGCTTGCAAGGTGGATAGGGGATGAAGAAACTGCCAGTGGCCGTTTTGATAGCCCGAAGGGCGGAGAACCAAAAAGCTTTCTTGAACTTTTTTGTTACTTCTTTCTCTTAAGGGGGTCAATAACCTCACATGCTAATGTGAGGTATATCAGGCAAATAAAGAACAGGCGTGTCGGAGACACGCGCTCTCAAACGAATAAATAGAAGTCCCCTAAAGAAAAAAAGGGAGACGAAGCAAAACACATAATAATAACTGGCACGCTACATCCGACTTTTTAATCGGACACTAATAAATAAAAGTAATTTGTTCCACAATAAAAGAACGATACACAAATCGTCTCCACAAATATCTGCTCGACTCTCATTTTTTTTACGTATATTTGCAAGGAATAGCGGTGGCTCTTTACCATACGCACATTATTGATTTTTAGATTTTTACAAACAAAACTAACGACAGATGTCATTACTTTCGATACGCAATCTGCACGCCTCGATAGGCGACAAGGAGATACTTAAAGGTGTGAACCTCGAAATAAACGAGGGCGAAGTACACTCGATAATGGGTCCCAACGGCAACGGCAAGAGCACCCTTGCCGCCGTAATAGTGGGCAACAGCAAATTCACCGTAACCCAAGGCGAGGTGATTTTCAAAGGCAAAAACGTGCTTGAAATGCCTGTGGAGGAGCGCGCCGCCGAAGGTCTGTTCCTCGGGTTCCAGTATCCTGTGGAGATTCCGGGCGTGAGCATCAGCACTTTTATGCGCACCGCCGTCAACGAGCAGCGCAAATACCGCGGCCTCGACCCGCTTTCGGGAAGCGAGTTCATGAAACTGATGGAGGAAAAGAAACAGATTGTGGAACTTACCGCCAACCTTGCCAGCCGCTCGGTTAACGAAGGCTTTTCGGGAGGCGAGAAGAAGAAAAACGAGATTTTCCAGATGGCTATGCTCGACCCCAAGATGGCCATCCTCGACGAGACGGACTCCGGCCTCGACATCGACGCCCTGCGCATTGTGGCAAACGGCGTTAACAAGCTGCGCCGCCCCGACAACGCAACCATCGTCATCACCCACTACCAGCGTCTGCTCGACTACATAGTGCCCGACTTTGTGCATATACTCTACGACGGACGCATAGTGAAGACCGGCGACAAGAACCTGGCCCTCGAACTGGAGGAAAAAGGCTACGCTTGGATTAAGGAAGAACTCGAAAACTCAAACAAATAAACCCTCGGCTATGACCACTACCGACTTGATACTCAGTCATTGCGACACCGCAACGGTGCAATTGCCGCAGAGCATGGCCTCGGTGCAGAAAGAAGCCGCCGACTTCCTCGACGCCAACAAGTTTGCCTTTGCCAAAAACGAGGTGTGGCGCAACGTGGATTTCAGCGATTTTATGAACGACGAACTCCTTGTGCCGCAACAGAACGCCCCCACCCCGCAAACCAAATTCACCTGCGGAATACCCAATCTGGATACCACTCAGCTCACCATCCGCAACGGTTTTTACCAAACCGACGGCGAGCCTTTGCAGAAACTCGGCAACGGCGTTGTGATAGGCAGTCTGCGCACAGCCATTGCACAATGCCCCGACCTTGTGGCCAAAGTTTTTGGCACCACCACTCCCGTAAACAACAGTTTTCTGGCGGCCAACACCGCAATGTTTACCGACGGAGTTTTTATCTATATCCCTGACAATGCCAACGTTGCAAAGCCCTTGCAGATTCTTGGCGTGGCCGACCACGAAAAATCCATCTTCCTGCAGACGCGCAACCTCGTGTATGTAGGCAAAAACAGCAGTCTTACGCTGATACACTGCGACGATTCGTACAACCACAACCGTTGTTTTTCCAACACCGTAACCGAGATTGTCATCGACGAGTACGCACGTCTCGACCACTACAAGATGCAAAACCTCAACGACAATTCGGGACTTATCAACCAGACTTTCGTAAGGATGCGGCAAAATGCCACACTGCTTTCCAACGGCATCTCGTTCAACGGCGGCAATATACGCAACCACAACGAGATACGCATGGACGGCGAGCACTGCGACGTGCAGGTTCACGGGCTTTACCTTATGGACAAGGAACAACGTATCGACAACTACGTTTTTGTGGAACACAGCCATCCCAACTGCAACAGCTACGAACTTTTCAAAGGCATTATGGACGACAACGCCCACGGCAGTTTCAACGGCCATGTGCTTGTGTGCGACGGCGCCTCCAAAACCAACGCCCAGCAGTCGAACAAAAACATACTGCTCACCGACAAAGCCACCATCAACTCCAAGCCTTTCCTCGAAATCTACAACGACGACGTGAAATGCTCGCACGGCTCCAGCATAGGCCAACTCGACGAGCAGGCTTTATTCTACCTTATGCAGCGCGGCATACGTCCCCACACTGCCCGCACCTTGCTTATGTTCGCTTTCTGCGACGAGGTGCTGAAAAGTGTCGGCATAGCCCCATTACAACAGCAGTTGCGCGAGATGGTGCAACGCCGTCTGCAGGGCGAACTCTCGTCGTGCGACAACTGCGTGATGAGCTGTCCCACCGACAACTGTCATTTCACCATCGATGTTTCGGCTATATGATTCGCCAAACGCTGTTGCTAATACTCGTAATCGTATCATTTTCCGTTGCTACAGCACAAAATGACTTCGACCGCCTGCTCTCCGTATCCTGCGGACAGCAGCTGAGCAGCAGCCAAGCCGACGACCTACGTCTTGCCTACGAGAAATACAACAACCGTCGCTACACCGAGTGCGTGAAACTCGCACGCGGCGTGATGAAACAGGCTCCGCAATCGCCTCATCCTTATTTCCTTATGGGGCTTATCTACGCCAAGCGCGAAAATCTCATGAAAGTGTCGGCGATGTTCAAGAAGGTAAACGCCCTCTGTCCCGACTACCCGGACGCCCGCGCCCATTTCTTCATCGGTATGATACACTACAGTAACGACGATTTCGGGGCGGCGGCAAAGAGTTTCCGCAGATATTTCGAGATTGCCGAGGCAAACCCCTCTCCCAACTATTCCGACCTTCTGGAAGACGCCAAGACCTACCGCCGGTGGTCGGTTTTCCTTTCGGCGATGTACAACGACCCCAAACCTTTCGCGCCCACGCCGATGGTAAACATAGCCTCTAAATACGACGACATAATGCCTTACATGACCGTGGACGGCAGCATGTTTTTCCTCTATCGCTTTGTACCGAAATATCGCAGCGAGGGCTTCGGCTACGACCCGGCAGCGCAGGAAAAGCTGATACGTTTTTTCCAGTGCCGCCTTCTGCCCTACGGCAACTACTCCGAAGGCAAGGTGATGGGCACGCCTTTCAACCGCACCGGAACGGAAAGCGGCGTAACCCTTACCGCCGACAACCACCAACTTTATTATTCGCTTACAAAACAGGAGATTAACGGCTATACGAACAGCGACATATATGTCTCCGAGTTCAAGGGCGGACGCTGGCAGCCTGCCGAGAGCGTCGGTCCGACAATAAACCACGCCAACGCAAGGGAGGCACAGCCATCGGTAACTCCCGACGGCAAACGGCTGTATTTCGCAAGCAACCGCGAAGGGGGCTTCGGTGGCGACGATATCTGGTGCGCCGAACGACAGAGCGACGGACAATGGGGCGAGCCGTACAACCTCGGCCCGCGGGTGAACTCCCCCGGCAACGAGCGTTTCCCCTTTATCTGCGCTGATGGCGAGACACTGTTCTTCTCCTCCGACGGATGGATGGGCATGGGCAGCTACGACGTCTTCTACGTTAGGCTAAGCGCCAAGGACACCGCACGCAACCTCGGCTACCCCATCAACACCGCCTACGACGAGGTGGGATTCGGCATCACCGCCGACGGCAACAAGGCATATTTCTCATCCAACCGCTACCCAGGCAAGGGCGGGATGGACATCTTCGAGTTCGAGCTTTACCAACAGGCACGTCCCAAACGTATGATTGTGCTCAAGGGCAAAGCCATAGACAAAAACGGGAACGCCATTGGCGAAAAGGTTGCCGTTGTGGAAAACACCACAAAAAAACGCACCGAATTCCCCGTCAACGAACGCAACGGACGTTTTACCGTGGTAGTGAAGGCCGAATGTGGCAACGACATAAGCCTGATGCAGAACGGCCGCTGCCTCGCCACCAAGAAAGTTGGCCCCGACACAGCAGGATGCCGAGGAGAGATTGTGTTTTTGAGGAGAAAATAGCACCCACTACTTCATAAAAAAGGCCGACCCTTGTAGGCCAGCCTTTAGAATTATTATTCTCACATGGGATATGGACAACTACCACACATCTTTCTCATCTGGCGAAACGACAAACCTTGGTGTAACGTCTTTGTCATCCCGAAGTACGCTTACGAGCTTCCCATTTTTGAAAGTGCAGGTTGTTACAAGTTTCTTTCCATAAGCCGAAAGTCCCTCAAAGTTGAATGAACCATCCGGATAATCGAATTTTCCTATGCAAAGCACTGGTATTGGATCGTTACCTTTCATAGGGCATTTGGCACATATCCGTGTATTATCGCCTTCTGTTTGACAAGCAGCAAATTCCCAGCCGCATTCTTCAATCTGTTCCATAACGTACATAAGTTTGTCGTCTTTAGCAAGGAACGATACCGTCAAATATTTATGGCCGTTCAACTCTACGCTGTCTATTATAGGTCTGCGTTCTTTGACGTTGGATGGTTTGTATTGTGCACAAGCAAGTCCACAAAACAGCACTGAAATAATAATTAATGTTACTTTTTTCATGATATATTTATTTTTATAAATGATTCATCATACACTTATGTCATATTTTTTGCCCCCACCGTAAGAAGAATGCCTCTAGTTGGGCTGGCTTCATCTAAATAATACAGCCTTCCAGAATTGCTTATGTTTTTGTTGGTGCTATAGTTCATAGTATTATCTGTAATAATTGATATTTTCTTGCTGCAAAAATAAAACTTATTTTCAATAAAACAAAATTTCTCCATAAAAAAATCAGGCTACATATGCAAGTGTTTGATACTAAAGATATAAATTGAGAAAGTTTCGTATCCTTTCACAAGGCCATGCCTTCCGTAAAGCTTGTAATGCATTAAAATTCTATTAAGGGGGCTTCTATAAATTGCCTCGGAGAGGCAAACTCTCAAAGAACAGGCGTGTCGGAGTGAAGAAAACGCCTGTGGCTTTTTCGATAGTGAAACGGAGAATAATAACGCTCTCAAACGAATAAATAGAAGTCCCCTTAATATCCGATAAATTGTTATATACTACACAGTTATTAGTTCCCTTGGTTTTCTTCATCTCCCTTTTTTCTCTTGAAAGAAAAATACGGGTGGAAATTTCACTCTCCTCACAAAATTCATTTTTTTTTCGTAAATTTGCACCTTATTATAAATAGCAAAAAAACAAAATTATAAAACGTAAAAAACCTACATCAATGACGGTAAAAGAAATAGCAGAACTGCTTGAAGCAAAGATAGTTTGCGGCACCGAAGAACAACTTACAGAGGACATAAAAACCGCTTTTGCGTCGGATCTTATGAGCGACGTTCTTACACTGAAACAGACCCCCCTGCTCCTTACTGGCCTGTGCAATGTGCAGACCATCCGCACCTGCGAGATGGCCGGGCTGGAAATCATAATCTTCGTGCGCAAGAAAAAAGCCACCGAAGAGATGATAGAATTGGCACAGGACAACGACATGGTGCTGATAGAAAGCGACTTCTCCATGTTCAAAGCCTGCGGACTGCTGTACGCCAACGACATAAAACCTCTGTTCTAACAAGTCAAAATTAAAACCAAAACTACAATACCATGCATTTTGAATATAAAGTAATAGAAGGCGACTTTGTGAACGCTGGCATAGCATCGAGTTCGGTAAAGAAAACGCTGAAACAGCTCAATATACCTCCCGCCATCATCAAACGTGTGGTGGTGGCTCTGTACGAGGCCGAGGTAAACGCCATAGCCCACGCCTGCGGCGGAACGGTTACCGCCGACATCGACTCCGACAAGATACGCCTTGTGGTGGCCGACAAAGGGCCGGGCATCCCCGACATTGACCTCGCTATGCAGGAAGGCTACTCCACCGCCCGTCCCGAAGTGCGCGACATGGGTTTCGGTGCTGGAATGGGTCTGCCCAACATCAAAAACAACGTGGACAAGCTCAACGTCCAGAGTACTGTGGGCGTAGGCACCACCGTAGAGATGGAAGTGAATTTCAATTGATTACATAAAAAAATAGAGACAAAAATGAGCAAACAGACTTTCTATCATGCGCTGCAGGTAGATGAGGACCAGTGCATTGCCTGCGCACGCTGCATGAAAAGCTGTCCCACCGAGGCAATACGTGTTGTTGACGGACACGCCACCATATCGGAACACCGCTGCGTGGACTGCGGCAACTGTTTCAAAGTGTGCCCCGTAAAGGCCATCTACATAAAACAGGACGATTTCGACCGCATTTTCGACTACAAATGCCGCGTAGCTCTGGTGCCGGCCGTTTTTCTCGGTCAGTTTGCCGAGGACATCCCCGCCTCGCGCGTGTATTCCGTGCTTAAGGAGATAGGATTCACCCATGTTTTCGAGGTGGAATCGGCGGTGCAGATTTTTGCCCAGGCCAAAAACCAGTACGCCATTGAAGGCCTTGGCGAAAAACCTCTAATTTCTTCGTTCTGTCCAGCCATTGTGCGTCTGATACAGGTACGATTCCCGTCGTTGGTGGATAATATAATTCCGGTGAAAGCCCCTGTGGACATAGTAGCCAAATACGCATACAAAACCCTTGTGGAACGCGGTGTCCCGCGCAAGGATATAGGTCTGTTCTACATCTCGCCATGCGCCGCCAAGGTGGCCGCCGTGAAAAGCCCGGTTGGCGAGGAAAAATCCATGGTGGACGGCATTATCAACATGGACGAACTTTACAACCGTGTGCAGAAAAAAATGAAAGAACTGGGCAAGAACTACACCGTCCCCGGTTTTTCGATGGCGCGACTGTCGTCGGATGCGGTGCTCTCCACCCTCACCAATGGCGAACGCCGTCTCTGCTTGGCCAAACACTCGCTGGCCATAGATGAAATACACAACGTTACCGAATTTCTGGAAAAAGTTGAAAACGAAGAGATTGAGGATATAGAATTTCTGGAATTGCGTGCCTGCGACCAAAGCTGCGCCGGAGGGGTGCTTTTATGCCAAAACCGTTTCCTGATAAGCGAATGCATGTACGCTCGCGCCCGCAAAATTGCCGAGCGTGAGCGCAACGGCGAAACCACCAACGACTCCAAACTCGACGCCGAACGCGATTTTCTACTGCAGGACGTGCGTGTGTCGGCAGTGAAACCGCGTTCTATGCTTGCCCTCGACGAGGACGTTTCCAAGGCTTTGGAAAAGATGGAGAAGATACAGAAAATCAAAGCCAAGCTGCCGCAAATCGACTGCGGTGTGTGCGGAAGCCCCTCGTGCAACGCCTTAGCAGAAGACATAGTGTGCCGCAACGCATCCCTCGAACGATGCGTATTTATGAACAACGCACAAGATCCTGAGATGAAAGACATCTGGGGCGAAGAAAAATTTAAGAAATAGAAAAAATAGAACGAGGCGAAAGTTTTCCCTCGTTTTTTGTACAAAATAGTGTTAAAAAATCCATCTGTAATGAAAAAAATATCAGTAGCAATATTCTTTTTGTCTGTAATAATCAGCGTTTCAACTTTGGCACAAGGTCCCGGTGGTAGGCCGGGCGGTTTCCCCGGTGGTCCACCTCCGGGCGGCGGAAGACCAGAAGGCGGTTTCCCGCGCGGCGAGCGTTTCGACCGTAATATGCGCGACGCCCAAACAAAAGGTCAGACAGTGAAACAGAAAAAAGTTCGTAGCGGCTCTACTTTCAAAGTGGTGGGAACCCTTATCGACAGTGCCAAAAACGAACCAATAGCTTACGGCAATGTGGCCGTACTCGACAAGGAAGACAGCAGTCTCGTACATGGTGCAACCACCAATCTTTACGGATATTTCGAGGTAACGGAAGTACCTGCCGGCGAATACTTACTGCGTGTGTCGTGCATTGGATATGGCACACGTTTTCTGCCCACCAAAGTGGAGAACAACACTGCCATCGGCAGCATAAATATGACAGAGGGTGCGTCGTTGCTAAAAGCCGTTACCGTTAAGGCTCAGCGTCCGCTCTATGCTATGGACGGCGAAAAGATAGTGTACAACGTGGCCGACGACCCTTCCATACAAACAGGAACCACCAACGACGCCCTGCAGAACGCCCCGGGTGTGGAAGTGGACGTGGAAGGAAACATCACACTGCGTGGTGTGTCGAGTGTGGAAATTTGGATTAACGACAAACCGTCGAAACTTACCGAAGAGAACCTCAAAACCTACCTCGAGACACTGCCTGCCAACGCCCTCGACCGCATTGAGGCTATAACCAACCCATCGGCCAAATACGCCACCGATGCCGAAGCCGTTATAAACATAATTACTTCGGCACATGTGAAAAGCAACCAGTTTGTAAGTTTTGGTATCAACGGCAGTAGCCAGCCAAATGTAAGCCCTTGGGTATCATATATGTGGGCTAAGGAGAAATTGAGCATCAACCTATACGCCAGCGGCCGCTATTCCTACAAGGAAAACGAAGCGTCGAGTTGGGCTTACACCCGTGTGGACGGTGCAAACCCCGACACTTACGATACCACACGCTACCAGACCGATACCTCGTCGAATTGGAGCAAAAACTTTGGTGGCAACCTTTTTGCCAATATCAATTACGAGATAGACTCTATGTCCGACCTCGAAATTCATGGGAGCATAAATGGTTCGTACAACTGCAACGTTTCCGGCAACAGCGTTATGCGACAGCTTTTTTCGCCCGACAGCCTGATGGCCTACACCACTTACGACAGCACTCGTAATCCAAGCTATTTTGGTATGCTTGGTGCCGACTACACCAAAAAGTTCGACCTTGACGGCCATAATTTGCGTATTGGCATAAACGGACGTTTTTCGCACAACGGCTCCACCGAATTTTACGACCGCGATTACAAGGAATATGTAAGTCTCGATGACGAATATCGCTACCGTCTTACAGACCAGAACAACGGTGGTGGAAGCCTCTTTGCCCGCTATAACCGTCCCTACAGCAAGGATGGCGAAATGAGCTACGGCCTCAACGCCGACTACCAAAACACCCACAACATTTACGACCGCTATTTCCGTACCGACGACAACCCCAAAGCCATTACCGACACATTGCGCACCTACGATTTTGAAGGCTATACCAGCAATGTAAGCGCCGATGTGAACTGGACCCACCGCTGGGGCGGATTCACCCTTTCCTCTGGTTTGGGACTTGGCGTAGAAAGCCTTTCGTGGAATTACGGTTCTGCAATGAATTTTGCTGACAATGGCAGTCGTAACTTCTTCGTGGCACGTCCTTCGATACACCTAACCTACCGCACCGAAAGCATGCACAACATCAAGCTCAACTACTCCATGCGCATGAAGCAACCCGACGAGTCGAAGCTCACCGCATTCCGTATCTACGGCGACGAAAGCTACCGTATCGGTAACAGCAACTTGAAACAGTCGTACACCCACTCTACCGAGGCTGGCTGGACAAAATATTTCACCAATTTTGGCAATGTAGGTGTGGAAGGTTACGGACGCCTCTCCACCAACGAGATAAGCTCCCTAACCGACGCTACCAACCAAGACGAATACCTAACCGACCGTATTGTTTCCTATTCAATACCTTATAATATAGGTTCTTCGTGGCGCTACGGGACATCGCTCAATATGACCTACCGTCCCACAGGATTTTTCAACGTGCGCTTGTACGCCAACCTCTACAACTACGGCTACCACATGGAATACGACCGTATTGACAATTTCGGCAATGTAAAACATCAGGATATTACCGAGGAAAAACTGTCGTGGAGTGTTAGGATGAACGCCTGGACAAAAGTTTGGAATAACTATCAAATACACCTTTCGGCAAACTACAACTCGCCCACCATCGGACTGCTCTCCGAAACCAAAGCGCGTTACTCCATGAATATGGGGGTACGTAGCGATTTCTTCAAACGCAAACTGTCGGTATTTATCAACGTGCAGGATATTTTCAACTGGGGCGGACGCTACGGTACAGGCTCATCGAACACAAACCCCTATTACCTGACCGAATCTACACGTAAGACTGTAAACAGCCGTTTCATAAGTGCCGGCATTACATTGCGTTTCGGCAAGATGGAACTCGAACGTCAGGCCAAGACCGGTACCGACAGCGACGATTCCGAAGAATAAATCAAGATTTTTTTCTGCTCGCTGAAAAGACTCTTTTATTCTCCTGCTCGCTTCGCTCAAGAAATCCGGTGAATCTTAACGATTGATTCTGTCTGCGACAGAAAAAAAACAAACAAAAGAAAAATGAAGGACAAAAAGATAATAATAGGGATAACGGGCGGAATTGCCGCCTACAAGGTGCCTCAGCTGATACGTCTCTTCGTTAAGAACGGTGCCGAGGTGAAGGTGGTTGCCACCAGAAACGCCTTGCAGTTTGTTACTCCCCTCACCCTTGAGACTGTGTCGGGCAACGCCGTGTACAGCGATGTCTTTGCCACCAAAAACGAGTACAGCACCGAGCACATAGCCCTCGCCGACTGGGCCGACATGCTGGTTGTGGCACCGGCCACGGCCAATATCATAGGCAAGTTTGCCAACGGCATTGCCGACGATGCCCTCTCCACCCTCTTTCTGGCTTTCGCCAAAGATGTGGTGGTGTGTCCGGCCATGAACAGCGCCATGTATGACAATGCGGCGGTGCAGGACAACATACGCTGTTTAAAGGACAAAGGCGTGAATATCCTATCTCCCGCCGAGGGCGAGCTGGCCTGCGGCACTTCCGGCGTGGGACGCATGCCCGAACCGGAAGCTATTTTCGAATATGTGAACGGTATTTTCGATAAAAAACTCACCCTTGGCGGAAAGACGTTCCTCGTTACCGCCGGTCCTACCTACGAACGTATTGACGCAGTGCGCTTTGTGGGTAATTTCTCCACCGGCAAAATGGGTTTCGCCATTGCCGAAGAGCTTGCCACACGCGGTGCAAAAGTGTTTTTGGTGGCCGGGCCAACTCACCTTACTGCAAAACACGCTAATATTGAGCAGATTAACGTGGAATCGGCACGGGAGATGTACAACAAATGTGTGGAGATTTTCCCTCGTTGCAACGCCGCCATACTCTCGGCAGCCGTGGCCGACTACCGTCCCGAAACCGTGGCCGACCACAAGATAAAAAAGACCGCAGGTACCGAGACCCTCGACATACACCTTGTGCAAAACCCCGATATTCTGGCCTCTTTGGGCAAGATGAAAACGGCAGGGCAACGGCTTATCGGCTTTGCCCTCGAAACTGACAACGAATTGGAGAACGCCAAAGCCAAGCTCACGCGCAAAAACCTCGATATGATTGTGCTGAACTCGCTCCACGATGCTGGTGCGGGCTTCGGCCACGACACCAACAAGGTTACCGTCATCACCGCCGACGGAACGGTACGCGAAGGCACCCTCAAATCCAAAGCCGATGTGGCAAAGGATATTGTGGATATGCTTGGACAATAAATCGCAACCATCAGCGTTGCAAATAATATGATTACTTACCACGGAAGCGACAGAAAAATTGAAACACCGAAAATTTTAGAGCCTAACAGGGCTTTGGATTTCGGCAAGGGGTTTTATACTACACTGAACGAAATGCAGGCCAAGAACTTTGCGCGCAAGGTTCAGGACCGTAACGGCGCTGAACAAGGTATTGTAAATGTTTACGAGACAGATGTCGAAAAAATGGAATCGGAACTGAGAAACATTTGGCTCGACAATCCCGACGAAGCATGGCTCGACTATGTGAGCGACAACCGAAACGGCATTGCCACTCCCGAATGCGATTTTGTTTACGGACCCGTGGCAAACGACGATGTTTTCAGAACTCTTGCAGCTTTTCAAGCCGGACTGCTCACAAAGGAGGAAACCCTAGCACGACTAAAAGTGCGAAAATTATACAATCAGCTGACATTCAAAACGGAAAAAGCATTGGATTATACTCATTTTGTAACAAGCTATTCTGTATGACAGAGCAGGAACAGATACAATTTACAGCCACACTACAATTGATAGTGCCTCAGGTAATTGCTAGCATATCAAAAGAATATGGCTTTGAAGCTACTGACGCCATGCGTATGCTTTACAATTCAAAAGTTTACTCCGATTTGGAACGCGAAAGTTCAAAACTATGGCATCTTAGTCCATTGGCTTTGGCCGAACTATGGCACAGCGAATATACCACAGGAAAAATCATCTATCCAGAAGAAGCATGAACATAAAACTGGAATTTCTGATATACTGTATCGAGGAATACAAACGACTTCACGGGATAAGCGGCAAGGAAACGTTTCGCCTTTTTGAACAGTCGGGTGCCGGACAATATATTATCGACCATTACGATGCCCTACACACCGCCGGAGTTGAATATACACTTTATGATATAAAAGGAATTATTAGTGCGGTAGAAACAAAATTATCTTGACAGCCATACCACAGTGCTGTGTTTTAATAACTTACAAACGCTTTTCATATCTCAATTGGGTCTCCCAAGAAATGAGGTTCTTTCTGAAACAATAGGTCGATGACCATTTTCGTTCGTGCAAGCCATTCGCGTATGGCTGTTATCAAGGAAAAGGCAACGTCATTGGCATTGAAACCAACGGCATCTATTCCATATTTTTTTGCTATAAATAGGGCGCGTTTGTTGTGCCAATTTTGAGAGATTACGGTAACAGAATCTTGTCCAAAAACTTTTTTTGTCCGCACCATGGAGTCGTATGTGCTGAAACCGGCATAATCCAGTAAAAATACGCTATCGGGTACTCTCTCGGCAATAAGAGAGTTTCGCATGTCGGCAGGTTCATTGTAGCTTTTGTGGCCGTTGTCTCCGCTTATAAGTATGTAACTGATTTTTCCACAATGGTATAGGTTGGCACACGCCTGTATACGATATTTGAAATATAAATTCTCGGCGCCTCGCTTGGTAAAACGCGAAGTTCCAAGAATTACTCCTACACGGCGGTATGGAATATCATCAACAGAGGTGTAACATCTGCCCTTTGCCGAGTTGTTTACCAAAATATTTGCAACAACAGTCGTAATTACTGAAACAAAAGCCATGGACACGATAGTGAAAGCTATGACTTTTTTGTACCTCGGCCAACCTTTAATTTTCTTTAGTTTAAATTTTAATTTCATCTCCTTTCCCTCAAAAAATAAGACTGCGAAAATACGGAAAAAACTCTCAATAACCTCGCATGCTAATGTGAGGTATATCAAGCAAATAAAGAACAGGCGTGTCGGAGACACGCGCTCTCAAACGAATAAATAGAAGTCCCCTAAAAAAATCCAAACGTCGGCAGAAAACAGTATTTTTGCATATGAAAACCATTCCGCAGGCACTGCAAACCGCACAGCCTCGTTTCAGCTGGCAGTATCAGTCGAAGTCACAAAATGTGGGCAGAGGCAAATATCAATTCACAACAAAACTGAAATGACTTGTGCCAAAAACGGCGTAAAACACGGCAAAACTACCTAAGACCATAAAACTGTAAGCACTTTGTTTTGAGATTAATTATTTGAAAATCAATTTATTGCAAAATAAACACAAAAAAACGATAAAAAAAGTGTAAATTTGCACTATTATTTTAATAAAGATTTTGCAACTGTAAAGATGTTACTTACAAACATATTGATGGCCACAGGAGCCGTAATACTGTTTCTGCTTGCTGTTTTTTCATCGATGTTCTACCACGCCGTGGAAGAACTCAGCCACAGCGAATACGACGAGATTAAAAACACCGGCACCACTGCCGCCACAAGGGTGGTGAAACTGCTCGACAACGAAGACCGAACCCTGTCGGCACTGGAGTTTGCCACATTCACTTTCCAAAGCTTTGCCCTGTTTTTGCTTCTGCTGATGTGCTACCTCAACCTTCCCGAGGTATGGCCGTGGTACACCGAGCTGCTTATGGTGGCCGGCACTCTGTTTTATTTGCTTATCGCCGCCGTGTTTGTGTATTGGTTGCCAAGATATTACGCCAAGGAAAAAGAGTCGAGGATTATCTCCGGCAACGCAGTAACGATTCAGTTCCTTGCATGGCTTTTCAAACCTTTCGCTATGCTTTCGGTAAGGCTGAAATCGCATTTTACTACCACCAACAACACCAACGCGCTCTCGGGCGACGAGATGTCCGACGTAATAGAGATTGCCGAAGGCGGCGAGGATGTGGAGACCGAAGCCCAGATGCTGAAAGGCATTGTGCGTTTCGGCGACCTTGTGGTGAACGAGATAATGAAGTCGCGTATCGACATTGTTGCGGTGGAAATGGACGAAAGTCTCGACAATGTGGTGGCCCTGTACGAAAGCACCGGCTTTTCGCGTATCCCCGTGTACGACGGCTCGGTGGACAATATAAAGGGCATACTTTATGTGAAAGACCTCCTTTCGGTGATGGCCAAGGACAAGACAAAAGCCTGGACAAGCCTGTTGCGCGAGCCGTTATTTGTGCCTGAGACCAAGAGTGTTAGCGACCTGCTGCACGAATTTCAGACGCTGAAAATACACCTCGCCATAGTGGTGGACGAGTACGGCGGCACTTCAGGCATTGTAACCCTCGAGGACATTATCGAAGAGATTGTGGGCGAAATCACCGACGAATACGACAAAGCCGAGACAGCTTTCCGCAAGTTGGACGAAAACACCTTCGTCTTTGAGGCCAAGACAAGCATAATAGATTTCTGCAAAACCCTCGACCTCGACGACGAGGAATTCGACGAAGTGCGCGGCGACGCCGAGACTCTTGCCGGACTTATACTCGAAGTGGTGGGCGAGATTCCTCATCCCGGTACCGACGTGAAAATCAAAAACTTAAACTTCAAAATACAAAAGGCCGACAACCGCCGCATAGAGGAAGTGAAAGTTTCAATCAACAAATCATCCGAAAATGAAAACTAACATATTTACAATTAGCGCAATACTGCTGTTATTTGCCGTTGTGGCGTGCAACAGCGAACAGACATACGCCCCCAAGCCCACAACCTACTACCGCATAACCCTGCCCGAAAAGTCGTACCAGACCTACGACACCGCCGCTTTGGGCATCACTTTCGAATATCCCACCAATGCTGTGGTTTCTATGAAAAAAGACCTGCCCTCGGTGAAATGGATAGACATATCATATCCCGAATACAACGGAGTTATCTTTCTTAGTTACAAGAAATTAAAAACGCCTGCAGCCCTTGCTATGGAGGTGGATACGGCTTATCAGTTGCTGAAAATTCATTTCCAAAAGGCCTCGGGAGTGGAGGAACAGGCGTACAACAACCCTGAAGAACGAGTTTTTGCCAACACCTATCGACTTAAAGGTCAGCAAGTTGCCTCGACTTTCCAATTCTGGGCTACCGACAGCGTAAGGAATTTTGTGCGTGGAGCCATGTATATCAACAACACCCCCAACTACGACTCCCTCGAGCCTGTGATAAACTACATACAGGACGATGCCCGCCACATCCTCGAAACATTGCGGTGGAAGAAGTAGGAAAGATTACGACAACCATGTAATTGCCTTTTTTCGTGACATCCCGATTTTTCCATTGTTTGCCTTAGTCGTTTTTCTGCGGTTAGAATTTCATTCCGCCACACTGAGTGCCAAAATATTGCTCAAACACTTTGCAAAACTGCAACTACCACTCTTCACCGCGGTTTGTCTGACTAATAACATTTAAAAAAGGTCGAGTTCCATTTTTGCCACATCGCTCATTTTGTCCATGCTCCAAGGCGGGTCGAAAGTTATTTCAACGTCTGCATCGGTAACTCCATGAATACTAAGGATTTTACTGCGCACTTCGATAGGTAGCGAGTCGGCCACAGGGCAGTTGGGGGCGGTAAGGGTCATAAGGATTTTAACCGCAAGTGTGTCCGAAACTTCGATATTGTAAATGAAGCCGAGGTCGTAAATGTTTACAGGAATTTCGGGGTCGTAGGTCGATTTCAGTGCGTCAATTACCGCCGAATGTATGGTATCTTTGGTTGGTGTCATTGCTGTTTCTGTGCTAAAGTGTTAAATGCGAGGGCGTAAATTTTCATCTGTTTTATCATGGCTGTGAGGCCGTTTGAACGAGTTGGGGAGAGATGTTCCTTGAGACCGATTTGTTCGATGAACGAAAGGTCGGCGGCAAGTATGTCGGCAGGTGTTTGGTTGTCCAAGGCACGTATCAGTAGGGCGGCAATGCCACGTGTTATCACGGCATCGCTGTCGGCACAGAAACGTATGCGGTTGTCTTCTAATTTAGCGCTTAGCCATACTTTTGATTGACAGCCTTTTATGAGGTTTTCATTGATTTTGTCTTTTTCGTCGATTTGCGGACAGCTCTTGCCCATTTCGATGATGTAATTGTATTTGTCGAGCCAGTCCTCGAAATTCGCGAACTCGCTCATAATCTGGTTTTCAATTTCTTGTATGGTCATTTCTGTAATTTATTTGCTATATCCAAAAGAGGGTCTATTGTTTCTCGGGAATTATTAAGTCTCGGCACTTTGCTTTGTCCGCCCAATCGGTTGTGCTGTTTCTGCCATTCGAAGAAAGTGCCTTCGGGTGCTACCGACAGTTGCAATGGGCGTAATATCAGGTCTTTGTAGCGTTTGGAACGGTAGTCGGTATTCACCGTCTGGAGGTTTTTGTCGAGTTTTTCGGCAAAGACGTCCAAATTAGATGGTTCCGTCTCAAATTCCACAAGCCACTGATGTCCAACGGGTTTGCCATCTTCGGAGAAATACGGTGCCGCCGTAAACTCCTTTACCTCGCAGGATGTCTCGGCGCAGGTGGTGTTCAGTGCCTGAATTGCATTGTCCACTATAAGTTCCTCGCCGCACACGTTGATAAAGTTTTTTGTTCTTCCGGTGATTTGTATGCGGTAGGGACGTAGCGATGTAAATGTTACGGTATCGCCTATTACGTATCGCCAAAGTCCTGAGTTAGTGCTTATTATCATAGCATAGTTGGTACCTGTTTTTACATCGGCAAGGCTTATAGCTTTGGGCTGTGCAGTGTCGAGTTCTTCTGTAGGTATAAATTCGTAGAAAACTCCGTTGTCGAGAAGCAGTAACATATCGCTGCTGTTTGGCTGGTCCTGAACGCCAAAAAAGCCCTCTGAAGCGTTGTAAATGTTTATATAGTGCATATCGGGATTGCCGATAAGTTGGTCGAATTTTTTGCGGTAGGGGTCGAAATGTACACCGCCGTAGAAGAAAGTCTCCAAATTTGGCCACATTTCCATAATGTTGTTTTTTCCTGTAAATTCGAGGCTTTTCTGCAACAGCACCGACATCCACGACGGCACACCCGAAAGGCTCACTATGTTGCGGTTGTATGTGGATTTTATCAGAGCCTGAAGTTTTGTCTCCCATTCCTGCATAAGGGCTACGTTTTTGCGCGGAAAGCGGAAGTATTCCGCCCATGCTGGAAGGTTGTCCATAAGTATTGCCGACACGTCGCCGCAAAAGGCCTTGGTGTCCTTGTTTTCTTGACGACTACCGCCGAGGGCTAGGTTGTATCCGGTAAACAGATGTGTGTCGTAGAACATATTGCAGTATATTGCCACCATGTCTTTGCCCCCTTTGTAGTGGCAGTTGTATAAGGCATCGGGGGTTACAGGTATGAATTTGCTTGCCTTTCCGGTTGTTCCCGACGATTTAGCAAACCATCTCACATCTTGGTTCCAAAGCAGGCGTTGTTCGCCTTTCATCAAACGCTCTATGTATGGGTAAAGGTCGGGGTAAGTGCTTATTGGCACTTGTTTGTCGAAATCGTTCCACGAGCGTATGTCGCTATAGTGGTATTTATGTCCCCATTCCGTGTTGCGACCACTTTTTATCAGCATTTCGAACACCTGCTGTTGTACCCCAACAGGGTCGTTGATATAGCGTTCCACCTTGCGGAACCGTTTTTTCATTATCCTGTAAGCCGTCTGGTTTATTATGTTCATAACGGAAATTATTTGGGCGATTTTTTTATCAGAATTAAGGCTGCTATGCCGAAGACTATTATTGGCAAAAGCACTGCCATAATCGGACCAAGGCTACTGTTTGTGGCGAATACCGTGGTGATTTTCATGAATATAACAAAGAAAAAGGCTATTGCTATGCCTATGGCGAGGTGCAGACCCATGCCACCGCGTTGTTTGCGCGACGAAACGGCAATGCCTATAAATGTCATTATAATGATTGCCAACGGGTTGAACATACGTTGGTAGTATTCTATACGGTAGCCCACCACAAGATGTGAGCCTCGGAGTTCTTCCTGTTTTATAAAATCACGCAGTTCGAAAAAGTTCATGGTCTCAACTTTTTCGTAGTTGATATTGAACTCGTTGGGTTTGATGGGCAGGCTTATCATGGTGTCCACGGTGCGGTGTAGCGACTCCTTTAGTCCCGACATGGTGCGGCAGGTGTAGTTGAAAGCACGCCATTTGTCCTGAACGGAGTCGTAAGAAATTTGGTCGGCGGTAATTTTTTTAATCATCTCCTTGCCTTTGAAAAACTCTTCGGTATAGCGCACTGCAAGGTTGTTGTGGTTGTCGAAACTTTCGGCGTACACCTGATGGCCTGTGCGGTACTGTATGTGTATGTTGGTGTAGCGGTTGTTGTAAGCGTTTTTGATGTATTTCCGTTCAAAGTCGGTTACATAGGTGTTGTTGATTGGTATTATAAAGTTGCCGAGGATTAGTATCACAAAGGCTATGCCTGCCGAACCTATAAGGTATGGACGCAGGAAGTGCTTGAAACTTATGCCGTTACCAAGTATAGCTATAATTTCGGTATTGCCCGCCATTTTGGAAGTGAAATAAACCACCGAAATGAACACGAACAATGGGCTGAAAAGATTTATAAAACTTGGTATGAAGTTCAGATAATATTGAAAAACAATGAGATGTAACGGCGCATGGTTCTCAAGAAAGTCGTCCAACTTTTCTGACACGTCGAAAACAATGATGATGACAATAATCAGGCTTATCGCGAGGCAGAATGTGGCGATAAACTTGCGCAGAACATATTTATCTATTATCTTCAGTTTGTTCATTGTTTTTGTATAGTGTTGTTACACCGCTTTTTATGTGTTAAAACAATGTAATATAACAACTTACAAAAATACGAAAAAAAATCGTTTTTTTTTGAGGAATAATTAAAATTATTCCTCAAAAAACTCCTTTACTTCTTCCGGCGTAATGGACTGCATGCACTGGCAGCGGTCGGGTGTATTGCGACAAAGCGAACATTCCTTGTCGGCAACGAAAACCTTCACTTTTTTTCCTATCGGCATCCAGCGTCCCGGGTGTATGGGACGCATCGGGGGATAGATGCCTATGGCCTGCACTCCGCTTGCCGAGGCTATGTGCAAAGGCCCTGTGCTGGCGGCTATCAGCGCATCGCAACGGGCAATAAAGGCAATGAACTGCGACAAAGGCATCTTGCCGGTCAGGTCGGTTATGCGGTTGGCGTAAGGATTTATAAGCGAGTCCCTTACAAGGTCGCCCTCGGCTTGGGTGCCGCTTATGAAAATCTGGAAACGCTCTTCGGGAAGGAGTTCTATCAGCCTTGCAAAATTTTCCACTCCCCACTCGCGGGCACTGCCCTTGGATTTTGGGTGGAGTATCAGATTGAAACGTTTTGTGTCGATGAGCTCGGCAAATTCGGGAGAGAGTTCGGAGGCTTGGAAATGCAGATAATCGGCCATATCACCCAAGGCGGGAGGCATATTCTCCACAAAGTGCTGCAGCAACATACAGTTGAGCTGACTCTCGTGCAAAGGCGATTTCTTGCGTGAAAAATTAACAAGCCTGTTGCAGGTGGTCCAATGGAAAATGCGGTGCGAGGTGCCTACACGATTGGCTATGCCAGCTTTCTTGGCCAAGGCCGCCACCTCACGATTTGGAAAAACGTGCAACACTGTGTCGATATTCAAATCCTTGACAAAAGCAATCTGTTCCTGTAAAGATTTGGTTTTCAAATCAGTCCAGCTTACAAACTCGTCCACGTCCTTACAGCAGTCCACCACGGCGTGGGTGTATTCGGCGCCGAGGAAAAACACACGGCTGTCGGGGTAATTCCGTTTCAAAAGTCCCGCCATCGGGAGGGTAAGCACCACATCCCCTATGCTGTCGGTACGGCTGATAAGTATGTTTTTCCCTATCGTCATTTGTTTTGTGTTTTGGGGTTACGATATATCACAACTTCCTCGTTTACAATGTGTCGCGGATTCATGCGGTGCAAAAGTTTGTCGATGAAACTCGGAGTGATGTTGGTTTCGTAAGTTATTTCGGGATAGATGGTTTTTACCTCTTCGACACGTTTGTCGAGGTTTTGGGTTCCGTCGAAAAGTATGAAATCCACGTCGGGGGCGCCGTTCTCCGCCGAAGCGTAGAAAGCTTCCTTGTTTTCGGCTGTAAGCGGCACTTCGTTGAAATTGTATCCCGAATAGGTCTTGGGCAACATCTTGTAGCTGTCGCCGTTGGTATTTTCTATCATCACCGATTTAACATCCTCGAATTTAGATAGATACACCATCGATTCTACCCTTGCCCGCTTGGAATAGTGCACTGTTACGGGAACGAGCAGTATAACATTGATTACCAAAGAAATAATTGCGCAAACTTTGAAGGTTTTCAGCCAAGTGCCACCTTTTTTCTCCTTGTATTTTTTGTAGAAATCGTAGCATCCCACAAAACCCAGTATTATAACGGAAGCGATAATGGGAAAGATAAAACGCTCCTGCTTGTTGGGGAAAATGCTATGGAACAGCAGGAAACAGAATGCCGGCAGGAACAGTACCAGTCGGCGGAATCCGTAGAAAAAGCCGAACAGGAGCAGCATGCTCAGCGGCGGAACTATCAGACCCAGCAACACGCCGAAATACTTGAAAAACGAGCCCGAAAGGTAGTCGCCGGAGTGGGTGAAATTGTAATTGACGTACTCGCGCAGCTCCACAAAAGGCTCGCCCCATACTATCAGGTCGGTGATTTGTGTAACGCACACGGCAGCAATTACCGCCACTGTCCAGAGCACGGCATCGCGCCAACGCTTGTAGATTAGCATCGCCAAGCCAAAACCGCCGATGAAAAATATCACTTGGAAACGCACCGAAAAGGCGCATCCCATCAGCAATCCCGATATTATCACGTCGGCAACGGAAGGCTTGTCGTTTTTTCGTACATAAAACCATGTGGAGCCGAGCAGAAATGGTATGCAGAACACTTCCACCAAATTGCGCACCGAAAGCCACGGCAGACACCACAAAATTGCGGTGGTCCACCCGGCCCACGACGCCACTTTCCGACTTCCGCTCGCGCCAAAAGTAATTTTGTACACAAAAAACACGGTAAGCAACGAGAAAAGTGCGTGTAATATCCTGATTATATACATTTTGGCATCAAGCGAGGCTATCCCCATCTTATCCATTGCCGAAAAAGCGAGGTAGTGCAGGGCGGGATAGAAAAACGAGTGTCCCGAAGGTGTAGGGGCGCTGCCGTCGTCCTTGGGAAGCCAGTTGTTGTAGTCGTAGCCTTTCACCCACGAGTACGACGATTCTATCACCAAAAAATGGTCGTCGTGCATGCCGTAGCCTTTGGCAAAAAATGCCGACACCAGCCGCAGTATCAACGCAGCCAATATAATGTATCTCAGCGGATTGGCAAGGTATGACTGTTTTAATTTTTCAAAGTTCATTTGCTATTTTTGTTCTTGTGTAACATTCGTAATTTGCTGTATTTCAAAAAGGTGGCAAAAGCAGAGATTTTGCACACTTGGTAGCCGGCATAGCCGTCGAGGAAACCGCCTTTGAAAATGTAGTCGCGACAGAATTTCCAGCATGGACGGAAAATAATGGCGGCGATACCTGCCTTTTTGCCTTTATTGAAAGCCTCTTGCGCGGTGAGGGTGGTGAATTTGTCGGCTTGGCGGATATGGTCTTCCACTGTGTGATAGGAATAATGGTGCAAATCACCGGGAAGCACCTGTGTAACAGTAGGTTCAGCTGTGTCGGCAAGTATTTCGTGTATTGTGCCCGTCCACTGTTTCTTTGTTCGGTTGAACAGACGGATTTTGCGGTCGGGGTACCAGCCGCAGTGATGTATCCAATTTCCGCAGTAGTTGGTAAGGCGGTTTACGGCAAACACCTGATTGTCGGGAACTTGCGTCTGCTTCAGCTTATGCAGCGACTGTCTCAACTCTTCCGAAAGAACCTCGTCGGCGTCGATGGAAAGTATCCAGTCGTTCGAGGCAAGGCTGTTTGCATAGTTCTTTTGTTCGGAATAGCCTTCCCACTCATGATTTTCGAAACGCAACTCAAAGCCGCGGCATAGTTCCTCGGTGCGGTCGGTGGAGCCGCTGTCCACCACAACAATCTCATCTGCAACGCCTTGCAGCGACTCAAGGCAACGCACGATATTGCGTTCCTCATTTTTGGTTATTATTACTACGGAAATTTTCATATTTTTCTATAAATCAAAGGCTTATGGTTTTTGCTCGACTGGAGATGCTTATTGGATATGTAAGTTTCTGGTTCAGTTGGACTTTGGAGAACTCCAGTCGGGCACTTACATTACCCGAATTGGTGCCCGAAATACTGATGTCCACTATCTGCGGGAGGGTTGCCTTGCCAAAGCTCTCGAAACGTGAGTAATCCACATTCAGTCTTTGGTCGGGATTGGAAGTTATCATATTGTGTCGCACTATTTTAAGTGTACTATGGTCCACAACCATGCTGTGTTTTACCACAAGTGGCTGTTTGGGATTTCGACGCTGGTCGAAAGCAATGGTAGTGGTATTGCCCGTAACTTTGTAGGTCGGGGTTCCTTCGGTATAAGTGCTTATGTCGTTGCCTATTATGATGGCCTGTGCTATGTCGAAATTGATGGCTATGCCGAATTTTTTCTGAAACTGCTCGTAAGTGCCTTGGAAAGCCTGATTTTTCACTTTTACATAAGCGTAAACCGAATCGGGCGTCATCTTAACACGTCCCAATTCTATTAGTTTGCTGATACTTACCCAAATTATTCGATCTTTCAGCATGCGTATCTGCCCCGATACACTTACGTCCATAATTTCGGTACTGAAATTCATTGACAGGGTTTCAAAATCCAAATCATCTATCTTGTTGTTTGCCATAGAGTTATCCGCAACAGAAGGCCTCACTTTTGTTGATGGTGTTGCGGATGGTTTGGTAGACTTGCAGGCCGTTGCAAAAATCAGCGCTACAGCCACAGCCAAGGGCAATATGTATAATTGTCTGTTTTTCATGTCGTTATAAAGCTATTTTCTGTCAAGATATTTCTTGATTATTGTTTCAGCTTCGGACGTTTTGCCCTGAGCTTTAAGAATTTCCACGTAATGTTCGTAGTTTGTGCTTTGGTCTTCCTTTTCGGAATATTTTATTGCCAAAAGTATGTACCGCTCGGCCTCTTTGTAGTTGCCCATTTTGTAGAGCACCCAAGCGTAAGTATCTAAGTAATAAGCGTTTTTCGGTTCTTTTTCGATTGTTGTCCTCGACATCTTGTGTGCTTTGTCGAGATTCATTCCGCGTCCCGCCAAGGAGTAAGCGTAGTTGTTCATCACACTTATGTCGTCGGGCATAATTTTGAGCACCTTTTCGTAGTAGGCGTCGCTCACCTCGTTGTTACCCTGCTGGTGGTGCAGTTCGGCAAGTATCTGGTAGAAGTCGGCCTCGAGATACACGTTGGCGAAACCGTTCTTTGAGCCTTTTTCAAGAACAGCGATGGCTTCGTCGGTGCGTTTCAAGCGGTGCAGACTGATGCCTTGCATATAGTAAAAAATGGGGTTGGTGGGGAAAATATCGCTGGCGCGACGAGAGTCGTCCATTACAAGGCTGTCGTTTTTCAACTCATAGTCGCAATGGATAAGGGCTGTCCATATTTCTACATCGCTACTGTCTTGTTCAAGGTATGTGCGAAGGTAGTTGGCAGCACGGTAGTATTTGCCCTGACGCATTAGTATATCACCGTAAAAAACTGAGTACGAGGCCGAATCGGGGTCTTGCTTTATCAAAGTCTCCGCCAAATCGAAAGCATATTTCGACTGCGTGGTGTAAAATTCCTCGCTATTGTAAAACGTGCCGAGTATCTGACGTTTCGAACGTATGTCGAGCTTGGGATTTTGGAAAGCCTTTTTCAGCTCGTCGTAGGCCTTTTCGGAATTTCCCACTTTTTTGTAGTATTCGGCCAGCGAAACATGTATGTATTCGTCGTCGGGATTGTTTTCGGCAATGCGGGTGTAGTATTTCAGCGCTTCGGGGTAGTTGCGACGCTCCATGTTCATATTGGCAAGAATGGCGTTGTATTTCTGCTCGTCAGGATTGGCTTTGGCCAAAGCCTCAATCTCTTTCATTGCTTTGGTGGAATCGCCAACGGCATACCACAGCTTTTGTTTCTGCATGGACACAGGCTCGGTAAAGCCGATTATTTTCTCCACCCGGTTGAACACCGCAATGGCGTCCTTGTAGCGTCCTGCGGCAGTGTAGGCGTTGGCAAGCTCGTAGTAAAACTCCGGTTTGGTTTTCTCCAGTTCCACCATCTCCGAACGAACCTTTATCAGTTCAGAGGTCTGATGGGTAATGTTGTAAAGCTCGGCAAGTTGCAATTTATACCAAATGTTATCGGGCGACAGCTGGTCGGCTTTTTTCGAATATTCTATGGCTTTGCCCACCTCGCCCAAGGAGTAGTACAGACTGCCAAGTTCGTAGTATGCCACAGCGTAGTCGGGATATTGGTCTAAAAGTTCTTTGTATATGCTTATGGCTTTTCCGTAGTTTCCCGTCTCCACCTGCATTTTTGCGTCTATGGCTTTGGCATCGGCCTGCAGGTCGCTCATACGTACCTCCGTGATGGGGTTGCGCACGTATTTGCCTTTTGGCTCACTCACTTTTGCCGAATTCTTGCAGCCTACCAACACCGAGGCCATCAACAACATATAAATCAGTCTATTCCACATAAAAAACAGTCTCTTAAATCCTTAACTATCAATTATAAACTAAATCAGGTTCCGAATTCTGAGTTCCGAATTTTGAATTATCGATGAATATTTCGAGTATTTTGGCTTCCTTTTCGGGAAAAATCTCAACAATGTCGGCTATTGCCGGGACAAGTATGCACTCTCCTGCTCGCATTGGCACAATTTTGTTAAGGGCGCGTATGGCACAGATTCCCTCAATACAGCAGTAGGCCACAAAGGAGTCGAGGCTACCGAAGTCCTTTTTTATGGGTTTGTCGAAAACCAACAAACTTGTAGTGAAATAAGGACTTTTCACTATGGGTGCGGTGGCGTTTTTTGTGTACGAGTAAGGCGTTTTTGCGTTTTTCACGGGGGAGAAGTCCAACACTTCGAGGGCTTGTGCGGTGTGCAGCTCGCGGCCGTTGCCGTTTTCGTCGGTGCGCTCCCAGTCGTAGATACGATAGGTGGTGTCCGAAGTCTGCTGTATCTCTGCTATTAGCAAGCCTTTGCCCAAGGCGTGAACACGACCGCCCGGGATGAAAAACACGTCGCCTTTTTGCGGATGTTCAACGTTGAGGTTGTCGAGCAACTTACCCTCGTCAAGCACTTTCTGATAAGTCTCTTTGGTAAGTTTTTTCGAAAAACCGTCGATGATGATGGAGTCCTTTTCGGCGTCCATCACGTACCACATCTCGGTTTTTCCGCAGTCGAGGCCCTGCTGACGGGCATGTTCGTCGTCGGGGTGCACCTGCACCGAAAGACGGTCGTTGGCGTCGATAATCTTAACCAAAATCGGAAATTCGTTGCCGAAACGTGCGTAATTGGCTTCACCCACAAGGTCGGCGTTGTATATCTCCAGAACTTCGTTAAGGTTGTTTTCGGCCAGGAAGCCGTTCTCCACCATCGATTCATTGCCTTCCACGCCCGACAAAATCCACATCTCCCCGCAGTTGGGCAATGGCGAATAGTCGATGCCGAGCTCGTTTTTTATCTTATTCCCCCCCCATATTTTATTTTTAAAAAGAGGATAAAATTTCAACGGATATAGTGCCGAATCTTCCATGTTGCGGATATTTGAAATGATTTAAAATACAAAAAACTATAAAAATTGCAAAATATTGTATTTTATTCGATATTTATGCGTATATTTGCACAACTTTTTTTCGGAAGTTGCGTAAAAAAGCAAAGTGCGTTTTTGCCGTTATTTTGAGTTTTGTATAATATTCAGGCGAATTCGAAGTTTGTGTAATATGTTATTTTATAAACACAATACGTTATGAAGAGGTTTCTAACAATCACAATATTGACGTTTTGTGCCATATTGGTACAAGCGCAAAGCAATTCGTGTCAGGGTTTGAAGAACCCCATAAATTTCTCGTTGTACCAAAATTACTCGGGGCAGACAGGTACGCGTGAGAATGGAGTAAGTACCTATACTCAAACGTTTATCAACCTTACAAGTGCGATAATTCCTAACACTCGTTTGGCTAACGAAGAAAGCAGTGTAGGATGTTCGGGCTCTTGGCCCACAGAAACCAAGCAAAGGCGATTTTTGATTATGGGTTCCGGAAGCGACCCAAATACTTCAGGCCAGCTCCCGAATTTACCAAACAGCGATTATATCAGCTCAATACGTTTAGGTAATACCTGCTCCTCTGCCGAAGCAGAGGCTTTATACTATACAATGACCGTTACCCCTCAAAACGCTCTTGTGTTCATTTATTATGCCATAGTTTTGGAAAACGCCTTGCACTCCGCCGCCCAAAACCCCGAGTTTATTATACGTGTTAAAAGACAAAACGGCAATGCTTTTTCAAATATTTCCGACACTCTTTTTTATGTGGTTCAGAGTCCCGTCTCCGGAGGTTCTCTTGGTGTTTGGACACGGACAGGAAATGCCGTTTACAAACCTTGGGCTAAGGCCGCAATAAATTTGTACGATTATCTTTACGAAACCATACGTATAGAAGTGCTTGTCGGCGACTGTCAAGCGTCAGGACACTACGGCTACTGCTACATAGCCGGCGACTGTCAGCCGATGACTCTTTCTGCCAGCGGTTGTTCCCCCGGAGCTTCCAACGAGGTGGCCACCATCACAGCACCTTCGGGCTTGTCGGGATACCAGTGGTACCGAAGCCGCTACGGGGAGCTGGGCAGCAACCAAATCAACGTGGCTTCCAATTTCGAGCCAATACCGGGCACACGCGGTCAGGACTCCATTCTGGACGTGTACGTGGAGGATTTCCCCTACGACCCCAGCACTGGCAACCGCTACCAGTGCAACACCTTCAAGTGCGTGCTTACATCCTACCTCGACCCGTCAAAACCCATACGCTCGTCGCTGTACGTAAGCGCGTGCAACCAAAAACCCACTGTGTCCATAGGCACCCACACCGAGTGC
>CAJOEN010000011.1:37892-46497 GCA_905233475.1 uncultured Bacteroidales bacterium | reverse complement strand
TGGTTTGATTTTGCAAAGATAAACCAAAGGGCTGACATTTGTTAGTGTCAGCCCTGTTTTTTTTCAGATGCTCTAAATAGTTTTATCGGACACCAATAATTATTTACAAAAACGGTGTGTAATAAACTGGAAGTAATGTGGTTTCTCCGTTTTTTTTGTAATCTTTGGTGTAAATCAAAATCCGATTATTTATACGGGATGGGAATTTTTCACATTTGCATTATTTTATTTTACGATGCAAAGTTGCTAAAAATTATTGGATTATGCAAAAAAAAGCTACTGAGCGTAAAATCTATTTCATCGAAAATACTACTGAGCGTAAAATTTTATATATAGAAATCCCGCCACGTCTGCTTCATGAAGCATTTTTTTATGTTCTCGGGGGACCATTCCATAAACGAGTTGCGTTTCTCTGCTTGGACACAGCGAACAGCAGTACATCGCAAGGCTCATAGATCCATCCGCATAGCAGGTTTTCGGTACGACTTTCCGAAAGAGCCTTGTTGCCAAGCAAACAGAGCTTGTCGACATCCAGTTTTTCGAAAGTGCAGGAGGAGTTTTCGACCTTTATCTTGTGGCGTATTGCGATTTCGCTTGTAATTATATGGCGGTCGGTGTCGATGGAGGAACAGGAGTTGAGGCTTATAGTCCAGTTGTTTTTCGGTTCATCGGGGGGAAATGCCCAACTGCCGCATGAGGAACTCGTTTGCTAAAAATCCGAACTTGCAAAGGTCGTCCATTTTGAAAAAATTGGGATACTGTATTTCCAACGATTTGTAAATGTAGTTTGCCCATGCAGAAATACTGTCCTCGTCATTTGGTATAATACATTCATTGTTAACAATAAGCTGTTGGTGGTCGATTCTGCAATATGCGTTGATATAGTTCATTATTTCAAAAAAATTACATTTCTATTAAATCGCCGTTTTTGTTGAAGAAATTGTATTCGCCGAGGCTTAGGGTGGTATCGGGACTTACCTTAATGTTTTTTCTGTATTTTCGGCACCATCCAAGACGTTTGGAAAACAAGCCTTTGGTGAGATAAGCATGTATGTATGGGTGGGTTGTTATTCTCAGGCTTTGTTCGTTTTGCACGTTGAGCAGGTATTGGATATTGGCTTCGATTTCCTCAACAATGGCAAGGCTTGATTTTATGGTTCCTTTGCCGTCGCACATAGGGCAACGTTCCTGCACGTCCACATCAATTACGGGACGCACCCTTTGTCGCGTTATCTGCATTAGGCAGAATTTGCTCAGCGGGAGCACGGTGTGCTGGGCTTTGTCCTTGGCCATTTCATCCACCATAGTTTGGAAAAGCTGTTTGCGGTTTTCCGCTTTCAGCAGGTCGATGAAGTCCACAATTACGATACCGCCCATGTCGCGCAGTCGAAGTTGTCGGGCAATTTCTATTGCGGCGTCGGTATTTACTCGCATTGCTGTCTCTTCCTGACTTTCGGTAGCTTTGGTGTGGTTGCCGCTATTCACGTCGATAACGTGCATTGCTTCAGTATGTTCTATTATCAGGTACACCCCCGAGCGTATAGTGACCACTCTTCCGAACGATGAGCGTATTTGTTTCTGCACTCCGAACTGCTCAAAAATGGGGGTGGCCATTTTGTAGTGCTTCACTATATCGGCTTTTTCGGGAGCCAGTGTCTGTATATAAGTTATAATTTCTTCGTAAAGTTCTTGATTATCAACATATATAGAGCTGAAATCGTCGGTAAGCACATCGCGCAATATTACGGAAGTTTTATCTTCTTCGGATACAAGTTTCCGCGCCGATGTTGCGTTTTTAAGGTTGTCCACCATCTGCAACCATCTGTTCTGGAGCGAACGCATATCGGCATCGAGTTCGGCCACACTTTTTCCCTCGGCGTTGGTACGCACAATAATACCAAAATTTTCGGGACGTATGCTTTGTATCAGCCGACGCAGGCGGTTGCGTTCGGCCATATTTTTGATTTTCTGAGAGATGGATATTTTGTTGGAGAAGGGGACAAGCACGAGATAGTGTCCGGCAAAGGAAATTTCCCCGCCCACTTTAGGACCTTTGGTTGAGATTGGTTCCTTGTCGATTTGTACGAGCACAAACTGTCCGCTTTTTACAATGTCGCTAATTTTGCCTGTCTTGTCGAGGGAAGTTTCGAATTTGAAATTGGAGAGAGTTCGCATGGCCGGGTCGCCGTTCATGGCGTGATGCATGAATTTCGTTTGTGTGGCAAATTGCGAGCCAAGGTCGAGGTAGTGAAGGAAAGCGTCCTTTTCGCCACCCAAATCCACAAACGAGGCGTTGAGGCCGGGCATCATCTTATGCACTCTTCCAAAAAACACATCGCCGACAGAGTATAACTGGTTCTTTTTTTCAGTACGAAACTCCACAAGCCTCTTGTCTTCCAAAAAGGCTATATCCACTTCGCTGTCGGTTGCTTTTATTATTAGTTCTTTTTCCACGTGTAAGTGCTTGTTGTAATGGTATTTGTATAAAAAAAGAAACAACTCAAAAACACAATACTTTGTATTATGTTTAAGGTTGCAACAAATAAAAACAAAACACTTTTTTCAGCGCAGTCCCTATTGTGGGGGGACTTTCTAACCGTATGCTGAAAACGGTTGTGTGTAAAAGTTTTTTACTCTTCTGCAAAAACAACAGATTACACAAAGCGTCTTTGTGTAATCTGTATGCTTTTTCCCAAGACTTAAGAAAGATTATTTCTTCTTATGTCTGTTTTTGCGTAAACGTTTTTTACGTTTGTGCGTGGCCATTTTGTGGCCTTTTCTTTTTTTTCCGCTTGGCATGATAGTCTAAACTTAACTGAGTTATTTTACATTCTTTTTTACGTCGTTCACAAAAGTTTTCGAAGGTTTGAAAGCCGGAATATTGTGTGCAGGTATCAAAATGGTAGTGTTTTTGGAAATGTTTCTGCCAGTTTTTTCAGCTCTTTTCTTTATGATGAAACTACCAAAACCTCTGAGGTAAACATTTTCACCTTTTGCCAAGGATCTTTTTATGCTTTCCATGAATTTTTCTACGGTTGCTTGGATGGCAACTTTTTCGATTCCTGTTTCTTGAGCAATTTCTGCTACAATTTCTGCCTTTGTCATTGTTTTTTAAGTTTAATTTATTACTAATTTTTGATTTTTTTTCTATCGTTTTGATTTGCAAAGATATATTTTTTTTTCCAATAAAACAGATTTTTGCCTCAAATATTTTCTTTTTTTTCTCCTTTTATTATGTAATCAATTGTTAATCAATAAAATATCGTAATTCTTTTTCGAGACCAGTTTTTTTGTGTGGATAAATGAGTAATGTGTTATGAATCAATAGTTTAATATTGTTTTTTTTATTTGGCTCATTTTTATGAAAGTTCTGATTTGGAGTATCTTTTTTGATTTTTTTTACTCAATTTTACTATAAGTATAATCACAAAAATCGAAATTACGATACTTATTATTCCAAATAGCACAGAATTAGGTAGTTGTATGTTCTGAGGGTCGAAATTTATGATTCCGCAGGAATTGGCGTAAGTGAGGATGACTATGATGGCGTTGTTGGTGAAATGTGCCAGCACCGAGGCCCATATCGTTCTGGAATATAAGAAGATGTATCCCAAAAATATTCCCAATACGAATCTCGGTACAAAATAGAACATTTCGAAATGTATGAGGCTGAAAATCGCTGCTGTTGTAACGATGGCTACATGTGGGTTGCGGAACCATCCTACAAGGGTTTTCTGGATTACGCCACGAAATACAAATTCTTCGCAAACTGCTGGTATTGCGGTCAATACAATTAGATTTAGTAGCATATTGCCAATACCGGGACGAGCAAGAAAACCTTTCATAAGCTCTTGCGATGTGGCTTGTTTTTGGCGCATACCCGCCTCCCACTGGCTAAGACTCTCGGGCAAGTGCAAGCTCTCGTTCCATGATGTCAGAAAGTCTATCATAGGTATTGCAATGATTATCAGAAGCATGGCAAGTAATATGGGAGCAGTTTGCCATTTTTTTATACCTGTCTGGAAAAAAACACTTATGTTGCTTTCGAACAGCCATGCGAAAAATAGTGCCGGACAGAGGAACATTATTAATTGCGATATGCCTTGCACCCATATAAGAAGGTCTTTTTTTTCGGCACCAGAGCCAATAATCATCACAGCAGTAACTATGGTAGCTACTATCAGTCCTAAAACAATGAATAAAATGAATATGGCAAGTCTCCCTGCCGGCCCCATATTTTGGAAAAGTTTTTTCATAATGATGTAATAACCGGGGTTAAATTATTGATGTTCAATGATTAGTTTTTTGTACAAACGTCCACGTTCCTCAAAGTTTTTGAATTGGTCGTAGCTTGATGCGGCTGGCGAAAGCAGACAGATTTTCCCTTTTTGGGTGTTGGCAAAACACCAGTCTATTATTTCGTGGTAGTTGTTGGAAAACAGAATGTTGCGCTTGGATAATGTGATTTTACTTATAAGGTCGGCTATGCGTTTGCCGGCATGCCCGACAAACACAAGGTTTTGTATTGGGGTTTCTTCCAAAAAAAGTGCGAGGGATGTGTAATCAATACCTCGGTCGAAGCCTCCAAGAATAAGAGTGCCAATATCTTGCAGGGCTTTTACTGCCGATATGCAGGCTTCGGGTATGGTTGAAATGCTGTCGTTGTAGAAACGAATTTCGTTTTTTTCTGTAACAAACTCCATGCGGTGTTCCAATCCTTTGAAACTGCTTACAACAGAGTTTGTTACATCGTCGGGAATACCAAAGCAGTGGGCTGCAAGGAAGGCAGCCATTATGTTGAGTAGGTTGTGGTCGCCTTGCAGATGGCGTGCCTGTGAAATATCGTAAATCTTTGTTTTTGAGGGTTTTAGTGTGAGAAATCCGTTTTCGAGGCAACAGCCTTGCTCCAGACTTTGAATTGAGTAGGGCAGACGGATACCGCTGGGATTTACTTGTTCTAAATTTTTGAGTATCATATTGTTGTCGTTGCAGTAGATGAAGACATCCTTTGCGTTTTGGAATTTGGCTATGTTCATTTTTGCCAGTTGGTAGTCCTCGAAAGAGTGATAGTGGTCGAGGTGTTCCTGAAAAAGGTTGAGCAACACGGCGATGTGCGGTGATGTGTGGGTGTTTTCGAGCTGGTGCGACGAAAGCTCGATAACTATTGTAGAATCTCTGTCGATGTCCTCTAAAATGTCGAACAGCGGTATTCCCATGTTCCCGGCCATTATCACGTTTGATGAATGTGCTTTCAAAATACTGTATATCAGATTGGTAGTGGTGCTTTTGCCTTTGGTGCCGGTTATGCCAACGGTTTGTTTGCCAAATAGTTGTAAAAAAATGTCCGTTTGAGACGAAATTGTGGAAAGGTCGCCTACAATGCCCTCGAAATCGAAAGTGGGTATTCCGGGAGATTTTAGTATAATATCGTAGTTGCCAGCTTGTTGCAGGTAATCATCGCCGAGTAGCAGGCTGAGTTTTTTGTCGTTTTTCAGAGTCGCGTCATCGGCGAGAGATGTGTTTTTGTCGGCAATGGCTATGTGTTGCGTGGGTAGAAGTCGGCGAATGGTGCGGTACGACGAGCGTCCCTCGCGTCCAAAACCCGCTATAAGTATGCGGCGGTTCTCGAAAATCTGCTTCAGTTCTTTCATCGTTTTCTGTTTGGAAATTAAAATGCAAATTTACGCATTTTTTTGGTGGTACTTATTTTTTTAGCAAAAAAACATGTAAAATGTATTCGATTTTTACTGCCAACCACCACAGAAGTGAGAGCATGTTGGCACAAAAGATTGTCGTTTGATGGTGTTTACATAATTGATAATCAGTGTGTTCATAAAAAGATATTGTTTTTTTGCCTTGAATTTGAAAAAAAAGTGTATTTTTGCAAACCGTTTTAAAGTTCTTTGCAAGTAAAAAAGGAGAGATGCCGGAGTGGTCGATCGGGGCGGTCTCGAAAACCGTTGACCCTCTTTGGGGGTCCCAGGGTTCGAATCCCTGTCTCTCCGCTGAACGCAACTGATTTTCAATTAGTTGCGTTTTTTTTGTTATTAATGCTGTCAAAATGTCATACTGTGTCATTCTTTTATACCGCCAATTTCCAGACAAATGCTGAAAAAATGTCATTGCACACTGACAAATGACACTTGGCACAAAAATTGACACAATTGTTGTTGTGCAAAATAAAATAGAGACACAAAAAAAAAGAAATAATAAAACTAAACACAAAAAAATATGGCAACATTAAACATTAAACCATTGGCCGACAGAGTTCTGGTTGAACCTGCCGAAGCCGAACAAAAGACAGCATCGGGCATCATAATCCCCGACACAGCAAAGGAAAAACCCCAAAAAGGCGTAGTTGTGGCCGTCGGCAACGGTACCAAAGACGTTACCATGACTGTGAAAGTCGGCGACAACGTGCTTTACGGCAAATATTCCGGAACCGAAATATCGTACGAAGGAAAAACCTATCTTATTATGCGTGAGAGCGATATCTACGCAATTATTTAACACCCTTGCCGCAAGCGGCAGAAATCTCACAATCTTTAATTAATAAGATTTACAGGATTTCGCGAGCCGCAGGCGAGCAGGATAAAAAACAAAAACAGAAAATCTCCCAAGATTTCGCAAGCGAAGCGAGTAAAAAAACATACAAGATCTCGTGAGCGAAGCGAGCAGGAAAAAAAAACAAAAAAAAGATTAACCGACAAAAAAAGTAAAGAAATGGCAAAAGAAATAGTTTTCAATAACGACGCCCGCGAACAGCTCCGCAAAGGTGTTGACGCGCTGGCAAATGCAGTGAAAGTTACATTAGGTCCCAAAGGCCGCAATGTTGTTATAGACAAGAAATTCGGTGCCCCCCAAGTAACCAAGGACGGCGTTACCGTGGCTAAAGAAATAGAACTCGAAAACGGTATCGAAAACATGGGCGCACAGATGGTTAAGGAAGTGGCTTCCAAAACCAACGACCAGGCCGGCGACGGCACAACCACTGCCACCGTGCTGGCTCAGGCTATTGTAAACACCGGTCTTAAGAACGTTACCGCAGGTGCCAACCCCATGGACCTCAAACGCGGTATCGACAAAGCCGTGGCCGCCATAGTTACCGACATCAAAGCCCAGGCTCAGGAAGTCGGCGGCGACATCAACAAAATCAAACAAGTGGCCACCATCTCGGCTAACAACGACACCCGAATCGGCGACATCATTGCCGAGGCTATGGAAAAAGTAACCAAAGACGGCGTTATCACCATCGAAGAGGCCAAAGGCATCGAAACCAGCGTGAAAGTGGTGGAAGGTATGCAGTTCGACCGCGGCTACATCAGCCCCTACTTCGTAACCGACACCGAAAAGATGGAAGCAATCTACGACAATCCTTACATCCTTATCTACGACAAGAAAATAAGCACCATGAAAGACCTTCTGCCCGTGCTCGAGAAAGTCGTACAGACTGGCCGTCCGCTGCTTATCATCGCCGAAGATGTTGAAAGCGAAGCTCTTGCAACTTTGGTTGTGAACCGTCTGCGTGGCTCGCTGAAAATCGTTGCCGTAAAGGCTCCCGGATTCGGCGACCGTCGTAAAGAAATGCTCGAAGATATCGCCATACTCACCGGCGGTACCGTTATCAGCGAAGACAAAGGCTACAAACTCGAGGACGCCGACCTTATGATGCTCGGTCAGGCCGAAAAGGTGAACATCGACAAGGACAACACCACCATCGTAAGCGGCAAAGGCGACGCCGAGATGATCAAAGCCCGCGTTAACCAGATAAAAGCCCAGATAGAGAAGACCACCAGCGACTACGACCGCGAAAAACTGCAGGAACGTCTGGCAAAACTCGCCGGCGGCGTGGCAGTTATCTACGTAGGCGCAGCCTCCGAAGTGGAGATGAAAGAAAAGAAAGACCGTTTCGACGACGCCCTGCACGCCACACGCGCAGCCGTTGAAGAAGGCATCATCCCCGGCGGCGGCACAGCATACATCCGTGCCATCGAAAAACTGGGTGCCATCAAGGCCGAGAACGAGGACGAAAAACTCGGTATCGAGATAATCCGTCGTGCTGTGGAAGAACCTCTGCGTCAGATTGTCGAGAACGCAGGCTTGGAAGGCAGCGTGGTGGTGAATGAGGTGCGCAACGGCAAAGGCGACTACGGTTACAACGCCCGCACCGAGAAATACGAGAACCTGTTCCAGAGCGGCGTTATCGACCCCGCCAAGGTTACCCGTGTGGCTCTCGAAAACGCAGCATCCATCGCCGGTATGCTCCTCACAACAGAATGTGTCCTTTGCGACATCAAGGAGGAGACACCCGCCGCTCCTATGGGAGGCGGCATGCCCGGCGGCATGGGCGGCATGTACTAAGCCGATCGAGTAGATGTAAAAACTAAAGAAAACCATTTACAGAACAGGGGATTTTTTTGAAAATCCCCTGTTCTTTTGCATAATAAAATGGTGAAAAAAATCGTGCAGTTAAAAAAACTTCAAAAAATAATTTTTGAAGATAAAAAATTATTAGTGTCCGATAAAAAAATGCTCTTGGAGAGAGCTGCTCTCAATAACCCCAAGTACAACTTGGGGTAGGCAAAAGAATGGAATAATGGCGTGC
>CAJOEN010000011.1:0-37746 GCA_905233475.1 uncultured Bacteroidales bacterium | reverse complement strand
TTTGAAAAAGCAAGCCCCTCAGATAAGACCGTCTATTTATTTGCTTACTACATATACTTTTATGAGGTTTTTCAAAAGTTTTCTCGGACACCAATAATAAAAAATAACTTTTAGTTCGGAAATTACTCTTTCTTTTTATAAAATAATGATTTGTCAAAGCATTGATTTATAGGTAATATGGAAGTTGTTGATAATTTTATTTTGATATGTATTTATAAATTAAAAAAAAAGATGTAACTTTGCAGTCGAGTTCATCCCTCATTAGGGAAGGAAATCGAAAGACGCATGACCATGAAGTCATGCGTCTTTTGCTTTATGCGATAATGGGCAATCTTCGGTTGTATTTTCTCATCATTTTATTTCGTGCTTTGTCTTTACCATCCATGTGGTATGCTGTAAGTAGATAATATTCCATGCCGTTTCGCAGTGGTTCCAACACAATAACATAATTCTCAACCCTATCGTAAATATATGTCCTTATGCCGGAAGGCTCATTAACAGAAAAAACATACATCTCATCATGTTTTCTTTCTTCCACATGATATCTAATCCAGTGGAGTCGAACAGAACGAGCCATATCAAACTCCCGATGTCTTGTCGCTTTATCAGTAATACGGGTGGTCAAGTGGCGGAAAAGACGATCCATTGAGTCTTCTCCGTCTGCAGTCGTCGGCTTGATTTGTCGTGCTTGAAACTTGAAGTTTTTATTTTCGACAATATCACGACAGAATATTCGTTTCAAAGATTCGTCTCGCTGCATCTCATTAAATGCTGCGAGTTCGAGCAATGTGTTATATTGTTTAAGTAGATTGGTAGGCATTGTTATTTCAGTTCAATGAAAAATAGGTTGAGCTTTTCTGAATAGTTAGTTTTTCCTAAATCTATAATATTGGAATGTTTCTTTATTCTTTCGATTATTTGAACTTTTGCAGTGTTTATTCTTTTTGTGTCGTTAGCGTTATATGAAATGGCACCCATTATAAAATCGGCTAGTTGCATAAGTAAACTTTCTTCTGACCGTATATTTTGGATAGTGCGGAATAACTGTGAATTATATTTGTTGTTTAGGATTTCCCGGAGTTTCCTCACTTTGTATGCGCTCAAAGTGTCCTTAATATCCAAATACACATTATATGAATACATGCTGCTAATACGATAATTGATAAGTTGGTAATACATCTTATAGTAGAAATCATCATATGTATTCGTTTCAGTACATTGTATCTTTGCTTTTTCAACACCAACAGCACGAAAATACATATCTGTCGCAAAGAAATAGTCGGTTAGTTCTAGATAAAATTTGAGTTTTGACTTGGAAACAGTAGACCATTTTATCTCTCGGTTGAATTTATGGCGCAACTTCATTTCTTTGATTTGCTGGCTGTGTATATGAACTTGTGGATAAGCACAACTTACCGACCCTAAAAACATATAGGGCTTATGGTCGTGCTCCAAATGACAACTTTCATCACAATATATGTTGAACGTCTTACTCATATAATTATCATTTTCAGATTGCAAAGATACGATAAAAATTTGATAAGAAAAATTTATTTTGCCAATTCAAATAATTCTCGTAATTTTGCAGTTGGATTTCGTAGTGAAATCACGAAGCGTTATGCCTCGGTCTTGTTGTAAGTAAATGTGAGAATTTTACCAAAAAGAGCAAGATGGATGTATAAAGTTCACGTGTACAGCGTGGACTGAAATATTCCTTTCTCTCTTTAGGTATTCTCACAGCCTCTTACAAAGAAAAGTGGTATATCAGTGCCACGCTTTGTTTTTGTAATACCCTGATTTGGTGCTGGCGGGGAAGTAAACAATAAAAATATAAAAAACAAATGAAGAAATTACTCTTTTTTAGCATGATGTGCCTTATGGCAGCAGTAACAATTACAAGCTGTGACAAAGACAGTACAGGTACAGGAACAAGAACACTATCTGGATATGTTGATCTCGGTTTGCCCAGCGGAACTAAATGGAAAACCACTAACGAAATCAACACAAACGACACATGCGATTTTTTCACTTACGATGAAGCAAAAGAGAAATTTGGTTCCGGACTTCCAACGAAGGAACAGTTGGAAGAACTTATAGCTGATTGCCAATGGACGTGGGATGTTGCAAAAAAAGGTTATAAAGTGGTTGGAACTAACGGCAAATCTATCTTCCTGCCCGCAGCGGGCTACCGTGGTTGTAAAGGCCGTGTGGAAAGTGTGGGCTCCTACGGCGGTTATTGGTCGTCCACGCCCAGTGCTTCAGACTACGTTTGGGGCATCTTCTTCTATTCGGACGAAGTGGACATGGGCGGTGGCATCACACTGTGTGAGTGGAGATCCGTGCGCCTCGTTAAAAAATAATTTATATAGTATCAAACTTTTTAAAATAGAGAAAAAAGGATGTCCAAATGGATGTCCTTTTTTTGTTTTGTCATATATATCCACAGCGTGGTTTACCATCAATCTCCTCCCCACACGTCAGTGCGAAAAATGTAACCTATAGCCACATCGTACCGTACAATAATATTTTAAGCAATGCAATAATGGTAACTTTTTTGAGTTATTATTAATTACACTTGTAATATATACGTTATGGCTAAGGAAAACTTTTTCAAAAAACACCCTCTCGCCACCACTCTGATAATGATGTTGTTGGTAAGTGTGGCCATTGTGCTTGTGGTGTATTTCATACAAAGATTGTACAGCCGTCACGGCTCCGAGTACGACATGCCCGAACTTGTGGGCAAAAACATAGACGAGCTTTCGGGTGTGGAAGGTGTGGAGAATATTGAGCTTGTGGTGGTTGATTCCATCTTTGTGGGAAACACCCCGGGCGGCAATATCCTTACCCAAGACCCAAAGGCCTTGAGCAAAATCAAAAAAGGTCGCAAAGTGTATGTTACTGTAACCCAGTATAATCCCGACCCTACCAAAGTGCCCGGCCTTACCGGCGGACTTTCGTTGAAACAGGCCATTTCGCAACTCGAAAATGCCGGTCTCGAATGCGGTTACATCACCTTTGAGGAAAGCGAACTCGGCAATAATATCGTGGTGCGTCAGATGCACAAAGGTCGCGATATACGTCCCGGCACAACGCTCGAAAAAGGTTCGCGCATAGACCTTACTGTGGGCTGTGCACTCAACGCCAAAACCTACATACCGTTTGTGATAGGCAAATCGCCACGTGAGGCTCGTAAACTCCTGCAAACGGCTTCGCTCAACGTTGGCGTGGAACACTACCAGCACCCCGACGACAAAAACAACTCGCGTGTGTACGACATGCAGCCAAACAAAACTGCCCGCGTGCCTTTTGGTACGGTTATAGAACTCTGGTACCGCTCCGAATCTTCAACGGATTTCAGCAAGCGTGTTAAAAACTACGAACGCGACGAAACTCCCGAACCTGAGGAAGATGAAATTATGGAATCTTCGGACAATTCCGCTTCGTCGGACGAAGGCTTCGACTGGTAAAAACTAATTTAAAATTGAAAGTTGTTCTAATCTTACAATCTGAACATCCGAAAATCTGATAATCTGAAAATCTATCACACAATGCGGAAAATTGCTGTTGGAATAACGTTTTTGCTGATGATTTTCGGCGGCGTAGTGGCACAGGAGGTGCTTTTGCCTTTGTGCGGCAATCCCGTTGTGGAAAAGCTCTCGAAACACCGCAGGCCGAGGGCTAAGTCGGCGCAGCAGCCGCTCACTCTGCCTTTTTTCGACGATTTCTCCAACTATCAAGGCTATCCCGACACCAACCTTTGGGCAGACAATCAGGCATACGTAAATGCCGACTACGCCGTGTTTCCGCCAACGGTGGGCGTTGCTACTCTCGACGCTCTCGACGCCAACGGCAATCTGTATCGCGGCATTGGTTTGGAGTCAATCCCCGGCGACACCCTCACATCTCTGCCGATACGCTTGGATTCGCTGTTTTCTCCATATCCAAGGGCTTTGACGGTTGCCGATTCCATCTATTTCAGTTTCTACTACCAGCCCGGAGGCGGCTATGGTAATATGTGGGAAAGGGTAGGGGTTACGCCCTCTGCCGAGGACTCGCTGATATTGGAATTCCTCAATGTGGCTACGGGCGTTTGGGACAAGGTGTGGGCTACGGGAGGACTGCCTCTCGACACCATTTATGCTTACGACGGCTCCTTTTTCCGTTATGTGGCAATTCCTATAACGCAGGACGTTTATATGAAGTCGGGATTTCGATTCCGTTTCCGCAATTATGTAAGTGTCAATAATTTGACAAAACCCGGACTTTCCGGCAACTGCGACATGTGGAACATCGACTATGTTTATCTTGACTACAGTCGCCGTCGTGCTCCCTATTTTCGCGATGTGGCTTTTGTAAACAAGGCTGCATCTGTGCTGAAACGTTACTATGCCATGCCCACGCGGCAGTTTCTTTCCACCGACTTGAGGGATACTCTGCAAACAACAATAACAAACCTGTATTCTCAACAGTTGGCTTCTTATTACCAATATAAAGTCTTTGATGAGGCCGGCAACCTTATTCATTCTTATACTGGAGGTTATGAAAATGCTCCGGCTTTTCTGCCCAACCATGTTTATCAGACTTCGTCGGCACATGCCCGTCCGCCTTTCAATATTACGTGGCCGGCAATGAACAATCCCCGCAATGTTTTTAGGATAGTACACACTGTTACCGAAGGTTTTTCCAGCGACAACCACCCGCAGAACGACACCATTAGTTTTGAACAGGTGTTCGACAACTATTACGCCTACGACGACGGCGTTCCCGAAAACGGCTACGGCATAACCTCAAACAACAGCCGTTCTTCCTTGGCCTATCGTTTTGTCCTTTCCGCCACCGATACCCTTACGGCTATAGATATGTATTTCAACCGCACCTACAACAACGGCAATGCCGGAATACCTTTCTACATCTGTGTTTGGAGCGACAATGGCGGTGTGCCGGGCAGTATTTTGTACAAGGCGTCGGCTTACGCTTATCCCCGTTTCGAAAGTCTAAACCAATACTGTCGCTATCAGCTTGAGCAACCGCTTGTGGTGAGTGGCACTATCTATATCGGTTTCGAACAACATTCCACAAACTACATAAATCTCGGTTTCGACCGTAGCAACAACTCTTCCGACAATATATATTACTATACCTCAGGCAATTGGCAAAGGGGCATACTTGCAGGCTCGCTTATGATACGTCCTTATTTCGGACAAAAGGCTGTGGTGGGGTTGCAATCAGCTGAAAAAGAAAACGTTGCAATAAGACTTAGTCCAAATCCCTGTAAAGACGTTCTGTTTTTGGATTTCAACGACGACTCTAGACTTGTTTCTGCCGAGATTACTGTTTTTAATATGTATGGCAAATGTTGCAAGCGACAATCTCTTGAAAAACAGATAAACGTATCAGATTTTCCAGCTGGAGTGTATGTGATGAGGATTGTCTCTGCCAACGGACAAGTCCTTGCAAATGAAAAATTTATAGTAACCAAATGACAATTTACTATGACAGACGAAAATCCCGACATAGAATTGGAAGAACGCTCCGATGACGGCGAACTTTACGAACACTACCGCATAGAGGTGGACAAAGGTCAGGCGTTGCTTAGAATCGACAAGTACCTGATGGAACATATATCGGGCGCATCGCGAAACAAGATACAAAACGCCTCCAAAGCCCAGTGCATACTTGTTGGCGGGCAGCCTGTAAAGCAGAACTACCGTGTAAAGCCACGCGACGTGATAAGCGTACTGCTGCCCAATCCGCCGCGCGAGATCGAGATTACCCCCGAGGACATACCTCTGAACATCGTTTACGAGGACGACGACGTGCTGGTGGTGGACAAACAGCCGGGACTCGTGGTGCATCCGGGTTTTGCCAACTACGACGGCACACTGCTCAACGCACTTGCTTTTCATTTTCAAGGAAAAACGGACAAAGATGGCAACCCCATCAACGCTTATTTGGTGCACCGTATCGACAAAAACACGTCGGGACTGCTGCTGATAGCCAAAAACGAGGTAGCTCAAACATTTTTGGCAAAACAGTTTTTTGAACATACAATAGAACGCAAGTACAACGCCTTGGTTTGGGGCGATTTTGCCGAAGACGACGGCACTATCGACGGCAATTTGGGACGCTCGCCCAAAGACCGCCGCGTTATGACCGTTTTCCCCGACGGCAGCGAAGGAAAACACGCCGTAACGCATTGGCACGTTAAAGAGCGTTTTGGCTATGTAAGTCTTGTTGAGTGCGTGCTGGAAACGGGACGCACACACCAGATAAGGGCGCACATGCGATACATCGGCCATCCGCTGTTCAACGACGAGACATACGGCGGCGGCCAAATTCTGAAAGGAACTACTTTTTCCAAATATAAACAGTTTATAACCAATTGTTTCCAACTTATGCCACGACAGGCTTTGCATGCTGTAGTTTTGGGTTTCGAACATCCCGCCACGCACAAAAAAATGCATTTCGAATCGGCATTGCCCGACGATTTTGCCGCAGTGATGGACAAATGGCGGAGGTACGTGGCAAGCGGAAAAATATTGGATGAGGAATAGAAAATGAAATTATTTCGTAACATATTGTCATTCGTTGTATTGGCATTGTTTTTTGCCGAAACACTCTTGGCACAGACCACAGCCGATGCGTTGATAAGCGAGGCGCATAGGTACATAGGCACTCCCTACCGTGTCGCTGGACGTACCCCGAGGGGGTTCGACTGCTCGGGATTTACGCGCTACGTGTACAGCCAGTTTGGGTACAATTTGGCGGGTTCGGCCCCAGGACAATATAATCACGGACACAGCGTGCAACGAGGCGAGCTGCAACGGGGCGACCTCGTGTTTTTCGGCGGACGCCGGCAATCTAAAAGCATTGGACATGTGGGCATTGTTACCGACGTAAATCCTGCAAATGGCTCTTTCAATTTTATACACTCATCAACCAGTAAAGGAGTGTGTATAAGTGCTTCTAGCGAAGCCTATTATGCAAAACGTTATGTGGGGGCGCGTCGTCTGCTCGGTACAGAGCCGGTATCGTCGAGGCAGACTACTAATAGTGCTAATACTAATAGTAATAGTAATAGTAATAGCGCTACAGTTAATAGTGTCACTGTGGAAAACTCCGAAAAACCAGCTCCTCAAAAACCGCAACCATCGCGGATAAGCAAACCTGCACCGCCCACCGATGTCGTTGCAAGACAGCGCTATTATGAAATTACCCGGGACAACGCCATCCGCGACAGCATAAATACAATGTTGGAACCTGCAAGCGAGTATCGCACTAAAACGCTTACCCCATTGAACGACAGTGACTTGGAGAATTCCGGTGAATAAATATGATTAGTAAGACGAAATCTTATATGCTTATATCATTGATAATCAATATAGAACATCGTAAGTGAGTAAATGAATAGGAATGATGTTCTAAAAAAGCGGAATTGTTTTTTATCGCAAACACTGAAAAAACAATTTTTTTTTGTACCTTTGCAAGATAGTAGTTCATTGGCGATACAAAACCAATGGTATGTATAACTGTTTGTATTATAACGGAATAAAATAAAATAATAACAATAAAATTATGGATTTCAGCTTATCAAAAACCGAAGAACTCTTTCTGCAAATGATACGCGAATTTGCCGAAAAAGAGGTAAAACCCTTGGCAGCCGAAGTTGACGAGGAAGAGCGTTTCCCCATCGAAACCGTTCAGAAAATGGCCAAAATCGGCTTGATGGGTATTCCCATCCCTAAAGAATACGGCGGAGCCGGCGGAACCAACATCATGTACGGCATGGCCGTGGAGGAACTCTCGCGCGCCTGCGCCACCACCGGCGTTATTCTCTCCGCACACACCTCGCTCTGCTGCGCCCCCATCATGGAAAACGGCACCGAAGAACAAAAACAGAAATACCTGCCCAAACTCGCTTCCGGCGAATGGATCGGCGCTTTCGGCCTTACCGAGCCCAACGCCGGTACCGACGCCGCCGGACAGCAGACCATTGCCGTGCTCGACGGCGACGAATGGGTGCTCAACGGCAGCAAGATTTTCATCACCAACGGCAGCTACGCCAACGTGTTCATCATAATTGCCATGACTGACAAGAGCCTCGGCACCAAAGGCATCAGCGCTTTCATCGTTGAAAAGACCGACCCGGGCTTCAGCATCGGCAAGAAAGAAAAGAAAATGGGTATCCGCGGCTCGGCCACCACAGAGCTTATCTTCGAGGACTGCCGCATTCCCAAGGACCGTCAGCTCGGACAGCTCGGCAAAGGTTTCGGCCTTGCCATGAAAACCCTCGACGGAGGACGTATCGGCATCGCTGCACAAGCCCTCGGCATTGCCCAAGGCGCTATGGACGAGACTGTTAAATATACCAAAGAACGTAAACAGTTCGGCAGGAGCATCAGCCAGTTCCAGAACACTCAGTTCCAGATGGCCGACCTCGAAACCAAAGTGCAGGCCGCACGTCTGCTCGTTCGCTCGGCTCATTACAAAAAGGACAAAGGTCTGCCTTATTCCGCCGACGCGGCAATGGCAAAACTTTTCTGTGCCGAAACAGCAATGGAAGTTACCACCAAGGCAGTGCAGTTCCACGGCGGCTACGGCTACACCCGCGAATATCCTGTGGAACGCATGATGCGCGACGCCAAAATCACCGAAATTTACGAAGGTACCAGCGAAGTGCAACGTATGGTGATTGCCGGAAAACTGTTCAAATAATCGTTTAATTCATTGAAAAACAATTCCCTGACAAGGAGTTTTAATACAGAAATACCAAAGAAATGAAAATAGTAGTTTGTATAAAACAAGTGCCCGACACCACCGAGGTTAAGATAAACCCCCAAACAGGCACTCTGATACGCGAGGGCGTTCCCAGCATTATGAACCCCGACGACAAAGGTGGATTGGAATTTGCATTGCAACTGAAAGAGCAGTACGGCGCACACGTTACTGTCATCACCATGGGTTTGCCGCAGGCCGACGCCATTCTGCGCGAGGCTCTGGCAATGGGCGTTGACCGTGCCATCCTGCTCACCGACCGCAAACTGGGCGGGGCCGACACCCTGGCAACCTCCAGCGCTTTGGCCGGTGCTCTCCGCACCATGGATTTCGACCTCATCATCACTGGTCGTCAGGCTATCGACGGCGACACCGCTCAGGTGGGACCGCAGATTGCCGAACACCTCGACCTGCCGCAGGTGAGCTACCTCGAACATCTCGAATACGACGGCAACAAGACTTTCACCATCCGCAAACAGACCGAAGAGGGCTACCAGATGCTCCAAATGGATGCACCCTGCCTCGTTACCGTTCTTGCCTCGGCCGTAAAACCGCGCTATATGAGCGTTAGCGGCATTGTCGACGCCTACAACCGCGAAGTGGAAGTGTGGAACGCCGACAAAATAGACGTGCCCGAAGAACGTATCGGCAAAGCCGGCTCGCCGACAAGTGTGTTCAAATCGTTCCCGAAAAGCCTCAAACCCGCCGGCGAAACTTTCGAAGTGTCGCCCGAAGAGGCTGTGGATCTGATAATTGGCAAACTGAAAGAAAAACACATTATCTAACCCTTAAAACGACAGAGAAATGGATATATCACAATATAAAGACGTTTACGTTTTCGCCGAACAGCGCGACGGCGTAATTCAAAATGTTGTTTTCGAACTGCTTGGCAAAGCCCGCGACCTCGCCGACACTCTTGGCGAAAAAGTTGTTGCCATTCTTCTTGGCAGCGGCGTTAAAGACAAAGCCCAGCAACTGATAGCCAGTGGCGCCGACAAGGTTTTTGTGGTGGATAACGATTTGTTGAAAGATTATCTCACAGAGCCATACGCCCAGGCAATTACACAAATAATTCAAGACCAGAAACCCAGCATTTTCCTCTTGGGTGCCACAACCATAGGCCGCGACCTCGGTCCTCGTTTGAGCGCTCGTAACGTTACGGGCCTCACCGCCGACTGCACCAAGCTGGAAATTGGCGAAAACCGCGAACTGCAGATGACTCGTCCCGCTTTCGGTGGCAACCTTATGGCTACCATCCTTTGCAAGGAACACCGTCCTCAGATGAGCACCGTGCGTCCGGGCGTTATGCAGCGCATACCCGTCGACAACAACCGCAAAGGCGAAGTGGTGGACTTTGCAGCATCTTTCGACATGGCTAAGATTAACCGTGTGAAACTGCTCAAAACCGTCAAGGAAGAAAAGAGCGTCGCCGACATTTCGGAAGCCAAAATTCTCGTTTCCGGCGGTCGTGGCGTTGGCAACAAAGAAGGATTCCAGAAACTCGAGGCTCTTGCCAAGGAACTGGGCGGCGAAGTGTCGTCGAGCCGTGCCATGGTGGATGCCGGCGTTATGGAACAGAGCCGTCAGGTGGGACAAACAGGTAAGACCGTGCGTCCGAACCTCTACATGGCTTGCGGTATCAGCGGCGCCATTCAGCACCTTGCAGGTATGGAAGAGAGCGAATTTATCATTGCCATCAACAAGGACAAATTTGCTCCCATTTTCAACGTTGCAGACATCGGCATAGTAGGCGACTTGCACAAAATTGTGCCTATGCTCACCGAAAAGCTGAAAGCAATGCAGAAATAAAACGAACTTTTTCTAAAAAAATATATTTCATGCGGGCTGAACAGTCCGCATGTTTTTTTATTGTATTGGCGACTTTATGACAAAATCCTTCGCCGAAGACGTTATAATATCAAAAAGCGATACTCAACTGTGATTTTTTTTTCGTATATTTGCAGTTTGGTTTTTAAATTGGCACATACCGGTATTTTTGCGGTATGTAGCTAATTATAAGCGTTGAAACAAAAATAAATAATATATGTTTACACTGTATAAAAAAGAGTTGGGGGCTTTTTTCTCCTCGCTGATAGGATACCTCACAATTTTTGTGTTTCTGTTGCTCAACGGGCTGTTGCTTTGGGTTATCCGTTCCGATTTCAATATCCTTGACTACGGTTTTGCCGATTTAAGCGGCTTTTTCCTCGTGTCGCCACTGTTGTTTCTGTTCTTGATACCGGCCATAACAATGCGTATGTTTGCCGAGGAAAAACGTGGCGGTACTATGGAACTATTACTCACCAAACCGCTTTCCGACACAACAATAATAATGGCGAAATTTTTGGCAGGGCTTACTTTGGTTTTTCTTTCCCTCTTGCCTACAATTGTTTATTACATAACTATTTACAATATTGCCGTACCTGTCGGAAACATCGACAGTGGCGCGGTGTTCGGCTCGTATATAGGGCTTCTTATGTTGGCCGCCGTTTTTGTGGCCATAGGCATATTCGCGTCGGCGATAACCAAAAACCAAATAGTTGCTTTTATTGTGGCCATAGTACTTTGCTTCTTCTGCTATCAGGGCTTTGAAATGCTGTATATGATGTTGCCAACCCTGTTTGTCAAGTCGTTGGGGATATATCATCACTACGAGTCGGTGAGCCGCGGAGTAATAGATACACGCGATGTGCTTTACTTCCTGAGTGTAATTTTCTTATTCCTGATGTTCACCTACACGGTGTTGCAGTCGCGCAAATGGCAAAAATAACCGATGTATGACTTATTTTTGATATAAATATATGAAACATAGTAATATAGAACGTAAGGATAATCATTCTTCCGCAAAACGCAACATAAAACTTAGCAATCTGCTGTATCTTGGTGCGGCCATTCTTATAGTGGTGTTTGTAAACCTCATTGGCAGATATGTTTACACCCGTTTCGACCTCACTTCGGAGAAGCGCTACACCCTTTCCGAATCCACAAAAAAACTGCTCCGCAACATCGACGAAACGGTGTTGTTCCGGGTTTATCTCGAAGGCGAATTCCCGGGCGATTTCAAACGTCTGCAAAACGAAACCAAGGACATGCTCAACCAGTTCCGCTCGTACAACGACTATGTGGAATACGAGTTCTTCGACCCCAACGGTTTCGACGACAAAGAGCAACAGCAGACATTCTACCGCCAGCTCGCCTCCAAGGGCATACAGCCCACCGTTATCGAAAACAAGGGCGAAGGTTCGGTACAAAGGCAGATAATAATTCCGGCTGTCGAGGTGACATACAAAGGTCGTTCAACCATTGTGAACCTGTTGCCCGGACAGAAATGGGTGTCGCAGGACGAAGAACTCAACAATGCTGTACAAACGCTTGAATACAACCTCACCGACGCAATTCGCAGATTGTCGAAAAATATGCGTACACGCGTGGGGTTCCTGCAAGGGCATGGCGAACTGGAACGCGAGAGCATTTTCGACATTCAGATGACACTTGTCGATTACTATAGCCTCGAAAACGTCACTATCGACGGTAATGTGAACGCACTTACCGAACGCAGAATCGATGCCAAGGATTCAACAAAATACATTTTCAAAAACCGTTTCGACCTTATCATAATACCCAAGCCCACACAGCCTTTCAGCGACCAAGACCTGTACATTCTCGACCAGTTTGTGATGTATGGCGGACGCATACTCTGGCTTATCGACCCTGTGGCGATGGATATTGACAGTCTGCAAAGCAAGGACGCCGCCATTGCCGTGCGTTTCCCTTTCGAAAACCTCGACGATATGCTTTTTACCTACGGAGTGCGTGTCAATCCCAACCTTTTGCTCGACATACGCTGTATGCCGATACCAATGCAGGACGGCACTGTGGGCGGCAAACCAACCATAAATTTCCACCCATGGTACTATTTTCCCGAGTTTGTACCACCCGACAAACAAGCCCACCCCATTGTCAAAAATCTTGACCTGATAAAGGGCGAATTTGTGAGTTCTATAGACCTGATAGATAACGATATACAAAAAACGGTGCTACTTACTACCTCCAGCTATGTGCATGTTTCCAACGCCCCTGTGCGAGTGGATTTAAATGTGGCGCGTGTGGAACCCGACCAGCGTTTGTTCAACCGTAAGGACCTGCCTGTGGCCGTTCTGCTCGAAGGTCGGTTCCGTTCCGCTTGGAGAAGCCGCCTATCGCCCTATTTCACCGAAATACCCGAGATGGGCTACCGCGACATAAGCGACACCACAAAAATGATTGTTATTGCCGACGGCGACATTATTCGCAACCGCTTCAACTATCAATATAACCAGCCTTATCCATTGGGTTATGACAACTATACACGTACCATGTACGCCAATAAAAACCTGATACTAAATGCGGTAAACTACCTCTGTGGCGATGAGGACGTGCTGCAGTTGCGTTCGCGCGAAATAAAACTCCGCAAACTCGACCCAATGTCCGTAAAGGAAAATAGGTTGCGTTATCAGCTAATAAATATCATTGTGCCGATATTGATACTTGTCCTTGCAGGTGCGGTGATACTTTTGGTACGTCGTTTTCGCAATGTAAAACATTAAATTTTAATTAGATATGAAAAAACGTAATCTGATAATAATTGCTGTGGTTGCGGTTTTGGCCGTATGTGCATTTTTTGTTGTTAGGCATGGTAGCCGTACATCAACATCCGATGTGGTTTATCATATTGAGGACATTAATGCTGTAACCAAAATTTTCATGTCCGACAAACTCGACAACAAGGTTCTGCTCGAACGCACAGCCGACAGCACTTGGATAGTGGACGGACAATACCCCGCAAGTCAGGGCAAGATGGATATGTTGCTCGAAACCCTCAATCAAATGCGTATCCGTCAGAAAGTTAATAGAGCGGCAAAGAAAAATATTGTAAACAACATTGCGGTAAGCCATACCAAAGTGGAGGTCTATCAGATGGCACCGATTATAAATTGGTTTGGTGGCCGTTTGCAACTATTTAAAAGAGAGAAGCTTATAGCAACCTATTACATAGGGCACGAAACACAGGACAATATGGGTTCATACGTCTTCCGCGAGGGCGACGACGAGCCGTATATCGTTTATATACCGGGATTTCGTGGATACCTCGGTCCGCGTTTTGAGCCTGTGCCGGAGCTTTGGCGCAGTCATAGGATTATGGACCTGCCTGTTACGGCAATTCAGTCTGTTAAGGTGGAAATCCCCAACCAGCCGCAGGAGTCGTTTGAGGTAGTGCGAAACGGCGAGGCTTTTGATTTTCTGTATCAAGGACAGGTTGTGCCTTCGTTCGACACAATGCGTGTGGGACAGCTCCTGTCGTCGTTTGTTAATCTGAGTTTCGACCAGTTTGTAAGCGTGGTTCCCAAAGTGGAACTCGACACCACTTTCTCGCGTCAGCCGGGATTTATTCTTTCCGTTACCGACACTGCCAAAAACGTGCACAGTTTGCGTACCTACATCAAATTTGATGACCCCGACGCCCTACTTACAATGAAAAATAACGAAAGTATGGCCGATTTCTTCGATGTGGACAGACAATATGCCATTCTTGACAACAATGATACCGTGCTTATACAGTATTTTGTATTCGACAACATACTGCAACCTGCAAGTTTCTTTCTGGGAAAAGACAAATCTTTATTGAAATAGATAAATATATATAAATTAGAAAGTTATGAAACCACTGATACTAATCACCAACGATGACACGGTGCATGCCAAGGGACTTACGGTACTTGTGGATGCGGTACGCGAATTTGGCGATATAGTGGTGATGTCGAGCGATGTGAACGGCTCGGGTATGTCGCACGCCATAACCTCGGCGGTTCCGTTACGTACTCGAACTGTGCACGAGGAGGAAGGGCTGTGGATATACTCCTGCAACGGCACCCCTGTGGATTGTTTCGATTTGGGGGCGGGATACTTCTGCCCGCGTCGCCCCAACCTTGTCCTTTCGGGTATCAACAACGGTAGCAACGCTTCCGTCAATGTGGTGTATTCTGGCACGATGGGTGCTGTGATTGAGGCTTCCATGAAAGGTTTCGACGCAATAGGTTTTTCGTTGCTCAACTACGATCTCGAAGCCGATTTTTCGCTCTGCGTTCCAATTGTAAAAAATATTGTTGCCGATGTGCTTGAAAACGGCTTGCCGCAAGGCACTTCGCTCAATGTGAACATCCCCGACATGCCGTATGAACAGATAAAAGGCATTCGTGTGTGCCGTCAGTCGCAGGCGTTTTGGGCCGACAGCCACGAAAAACGAATCGACCCCATTGGAAGACCATATTGGTGGCTAACAGGCGAATTCATCTGCGACGACCGCCAGCCCGGTTCCGACATCCATGCCCTCGACAACGGATATGTTTCCGTTGTGCCCACACATTTCGATTACACCGATTATAATAATATTAAGGATATGCAAAAGCGTTTTAATCAGTGAGTTATGAAAAAAGATAATGTTTTTTTTGGGGTCTTGGTGTGTTTGGGTTCGATATTGCTCACGGCAATAGTTGTATTGGGCGTTTTCGCAATTTTTAGCATACCCTTTGTAGGAAACCTGAAATATTTTCTGGCAGCTTTTGTCCCGGCAATCGTTTTGCTACGCTATTATGCTAAAAATCTGCAATTTATGCATACTTCCAAGGCTATGATGATAACGCTTTCGCTGGTGCTTGTGGCTTTTATTGTTTTTCTTGTACGAAGTAAAGATATTGCTTTGGGATAATAAGTTAAGTATAAAATCCGACAATCCGACAATCCGACAATCCGACAATCCGAAAATCCGAAAATCCGAAAATACATGAAATACTATATAATAGCAGGCGAAGCGTCGGGCGATTTGCATGGCTCCAATCTTATGAAAGCCATCTTGCGCAGCGACCCTCAGGCCGAAATCCGTTTCTGGGGCGGCGACCTGATGCAGGCCGTTGGTGGAACTATGGTCAAACATATACGCGATCTTGCCTTTATGGGATTTGTGGAAGTGGTGGCCAATCTGCGTACAGTGCTGAAAAACATTGCTTTATGCAAAAAAGATATTTCCGATTTTCGTCCAGATGCCGTGATTTTCATCGACTATCCGGGCTTTAATCTCAAAATAGCTGAATATACTCACACTCAGGGATTTAAAAACTTTTACTACATATCCCCGCAGGTGTGGGCATGGAAAAAAGGACGTATCAAAACCATGCGCAAGGTGCTGGATAAGATGTACGTCATTCTGCCATTCGAAAAGCCTTTCTACGACCGCTACAATGTTGAAAACGTGGAGTTTGTAGGCCATCCGCTTTTGGATGCTGTAGCCGAATTTGAAAAAAATACACAGCTGGCCGATGATTTCCGTTCGCGAAATAGTCTCGACGAGCGTCCTATAGTGGCACTTATGCCCGGCAGCCGCAAAATGGAGCTACGCAAAATGATGCCCGATATGTGCCATTTGGCCGCGCAACATCCCGAATATCAGTTTGTTATTGCGGGGATGAAACTACTTGGCAACCAGATGTACACTCCATACATCCATTCCGACAACGTGTCCATCGTTTACGACCAGACCTATCCCTTGCTGCAAGCTTCGTTTGCAGGGGTAATTACCTCTGGTACAGCCACTTTGGAAGGAGCCTTGTTCAACCTGCCGCTTGTGGTTTGCTACAAGGCCAACCCAATAACCGTTTTTATTGCAAAACGCTTTGCCAAAGTTAATTACATCTCGCTGGTAAATCTCATTGCCGATAAACCTGTAGTTAAAGAGTTGATACAAAACGATTTAAATATCAATAGCCTTGAAACGGAGTTCCACAAAATCACTGTAGATGAGGATTACCGTAGAAACCTGTTTAAAGAGTACGACAGTATAAAGAAAATGCTTGGAGGCGAAGGAGCCTCGCAACGTGCTGTAAATTCGATACTTGAAACATTAAAAAATACTGCCGATGCTTAAAAAATATCTTTTGTCGTTTGTTTTGCTTCTATCCATTTTTTCTGTGCGTGCCGAAAAAGTGAAAGTGCGGATTTATTCTGCTTCAAAAATTGCGCAGGCCGTGCTTTCGTTCGATGTCGGACGCTACGTTATTCGCGACGCTTCGGGCAAAATAATTTCCGACACCCTCGACCTTAACCGTAGCGTGGAGGTGAAAGTGTCGGGGGGGAAAGTTTGGGTGTCGGCAAATGCGTATGAATTAGGTACTTACGACAAAATTTCGCTCACTTCGGTAGATTCTACATGCCTATTCTGCATAAACCCAACGGGTAAGAAACAAAGGACCTACGAAGGTGATATTTATATTAAGGTATTGAAAAACAATTCTTTGGAATTCGTAACCGAAGTGGATTTTGAAACTTATATTGCAGGTGTGGTGCAGTCCGAAATTTACGGCAAACCCGACCAGACCGATATTTTCCGCGTGCAGGCCATCATCTCGCGCACATGGGCTTTGCGCAACCAGAACAAGCACAAGGCCGACGGCTTCAATTTTTGTGACGACGTTCACTGCCAGGCGTACTACAACCGTTGCATTCGTCCCGAAATTGTGTTTGGCACCTTGCAAAGCGTTGGCGAAATTCTTGTGGACAAGAACGGAAAGCCCATCGACACGCCTTTCCACTCCAATTCCGGCGGACAAACGGCCAACTCCGAGGACGTGTGGTCGGCCAAAATTCCTTATCTACGCTCCGTTCCCGACACTTTTTCGTACCGCATGAAACAGTCTGTTTGGAAACGTGAACTCACCAAATCGGAATGGCTTGGCTATTTTGCAAAAAAACATAAGATAAATACTGCAGACACAGCTATTTGCAACGAATTGCTCAATTTCACTCAGGACGAGCGCAAAGCCCGTATAATGAACATACCGCTCACACGCATACGTACTGATTTTAAGTTGAAATCCACTTTCTTTTCCGTAACCACCAATGGCAACAAAGTAACTCTCGAAGGTCGTGGCTACGGGCATGGCGTTGGGCTAAGCCAAGAAGGGACGATACGTATGGTGGCGCTCGGATACAAGTATCAGGAAATACTTTCGCACTACTATCAGGGGGCTATAATATACCGCGATATGAATCTCGTAGAACCTAAGTATCAAACTTATGCTGATGAAATTCAGAAAATTATAGCCAACGATAAAAAAGTAGAGGCAGTGCAGTCAAACAAAAACTCGAAAGGCTTGGAGAAACTATTCAGCAAAAAGGAGCGCGAGGAGCGCGAGGAGGTTTACGTGGAGGAAGAACAGGACAACGATGCCGAATGGGATTACGAATGGTAAGATAATTTTAATTCTTTGAAAATGAAGCGTTTTGCATTTTTTGGACATAGAGGAAAAATTCTGACAATCATCTTTTTTCTGATGATGTTGATAATTGTTCTGCTGTGTGCCTTTTCCTCTTTTTTTTCGCATGTAATTGAATGTGAGAACGTTTTTAAACCCGAAATAGCATTGCCAAACATTTTGTCGGGTTTGATTGGTGTGGCACTTATTGTTTTGTTGTGGATTGTTGCGAACAGGTGTTGTAGTAGTGCCAAAGCGGGGAGTGGACGACTTATCTTTTTGATAATAAGCTTGTTATTGTGCGTGCTCCAAATACTTTTCATTTGGAACTATTATATTGAAACCAATTGGGATGTGGGAGTTTTGGTTGAAGTCGCTCGCGATGCGGTGGCGGGCAAGGACATAAACGTCCATGAATGGTATTTTAGTGAAAATCCCAACAACCTATTGTTACTCAGGATTTTTATATGGGTTTTCTCAATTGCTCATTGGCTTGGAATAGGACAGAGCGATGTATTTCTTATGCTTGTGCTGCAATGCCTCTTGGTGTGGCTTTCGGGGGCAATGCTTTTTCAGTTGCTTTGCAAACTGCACAACAGAAAAATGGCTTGGGTCGGATATTTCCTTTATTTTTCGTTGGTAACAATATCTCCTTGGGTGTCAATACCTTATTCCGACACAATGGCCTTGGTTTTTCCCTTGGCAATGCTTTGGTTAGCTTTCACTTCAGTATGTAAACGGCTAAATATGAGGTTGTTGCTTATATGCCTTGTAGCAGTTGTGGGTTATAAAATAAAACCGCAGACGATATTGGTACTCGTCTCATTGATAGCTGTTTACGGATTTAAGTATTGGCGTTTGCGAAAAAAAGCAATCAATAAAGTATGTCGCAGAAAACGTCGGAACACTATTATTGCAGTATCAACAGGTCTGATTTTAGGAGTTGTGGTGTGCGTGGTGGGCATAAAAAGTATTGGCATGAAAACCCGCAATGAACCGGCTTTTGGTATGCCGCACTATCTTATGATGGGCATGAATACAAAGTCGATAGGTTCTTACGCAGGAGAGGACGTGGATTTTTCGCGCACATATCCTAAAAAAATTCAGCGTGCCAAAGCCAATTTCGAGGAAACAGGCCGCAGACTACAGCAGATGGGTCTTGGCGGATTTTTCCAACATATTGGAGAAAAGACACTTATAAACTTTTACGACGGCACTTTCGGTTGGGGCTGGGAAGGCAATTTTTACAAAAACATTCTTCCCAAAAAAAACGAGACCCTTTCTCCGTTTTTGCGCGATGTTTACTATACCACATGGCCAAGGGGAAAATATTATAAGTATTGGTCGAACTACGCACAGATTGTTTGGATGGGAGTGCTGATACTTAGCTTGTTCGCGGCCTTCGGAAAAATCGGCAGACGGCAACGTGCCATTATGCTGGCACTGATTCTTTTTACTGTTTTCGAAGCCCTGTTCGAGGCTCGGGCACGATATATATTCTGTTTTTCGCCACTGTTCGTCATTACTGTTGTTCAAGGACTTCAATTACTGTTAGATGTATTTAGTAAAAAACGTATGATTAAAAAGTGCTAAGAGTAAGTTGTTGGAAAACAGTGTTTTATTAAAAGGTAATTAAAAGTTGTGTCATAATTTTGAAAATTCGGAAAAAAAATGTATTTTTGAAAAACATTTGACACCGTGCCAAAGATAGATGGTGATGGTGTAAGATGTTGAAAAATAATGTAATGCAGAAATAAATCGTAAAAGAAATATAATTAAAAACAAACTCAAAAAATGAAAATACCCGAAAATTTAAGGTACACCGAAGACCATGAATGGTTGCGTGTAGAAGGCGAATTTGCTTACGTTGGAATTACCGATTACGCACAGCACGAACTTGGCGACATCGTATTTGTTGACATCACCACCGAAGGCGAGACCTTGGGACGTGGCGAAGTGTTTGGCTCCATTGAGGCCGTTAAAACCGTTTCCGACATCATGTTGCCCGTTGGTGGCGAGATTTTGGAAGTGAATGCCGCTCTCGAAAGCGACGCCGCTATCGTAAACAGCGACCCCTACGGCGAAGGCTGGTTGGTTAAGATTAAAATCTCCGACGCTTCGGAAATCAACGCTTGCATGGATGCCGCAGCATACAAAACTCTTATCGGAGCATAAATTTTATTTTAAAGATTTGTATCAAGGAAGCTGCAATACAGCTTCCTTTTTTATATTATTGAAACATAATGTGCTATGAGAAAGATATTATTTCTTTTGCCAATTTTGCTTACGGTGCTTCCAATTAAAGCACAGGACAGTGTTTTTGTGAGGAACACCATAAGGGACCTCACCTCGCCGCAGTTTCATGGCCGCAGCGCCGCTTTTCGTGGCGACAGCCTCGCCGCCGACTATCTTGCCGCAAAACTGAAAAATGTTGGTGCTCAGCCTCTTGCCGAAGGCTACAAACAGCATTACACTTTCAATACCTGTATTTTGGACGGCAAGGTGAAGCTAAGTCTTGACGGCAAAAATCTTGTCCAAGGTGTGGATTTTAGTCCGGTAGCAACCTCGAAAGCCTGCAACGGCAAGTACAAAATGTTGTATTTCAACGTAAAAGCGATTGACGACAGCTACAAGGTTCAACAATTTTGCAACGAACATAAGCGAGGCCTGCAAAAAAGTTTCGTATATCTCGATGTTGGCGAAGATAAAGAACTGAGTAAGACTGTGTTACGCATTGTAAATCAGATAAAACGCGGTGCAAATCCTTTCGGCTCGGCGGGCGTTGTGCTTGGCGTGAAATCCATGCCTGCAATGTCGATACCTGCCAACGTAAAGCCTATGGATTACAGCGTTTTATACGTAAAAAACGACCTGATGTCGGCACAGCCGAAAAAAATAAAGGTGCGTATCGACAACCGTTATGCCTGCCATCACACTCAAAATGTGGCCGCTTTTGTGCCCGGCACACGCTGCAAGGACAGCATTATCGTATTTATGGGGCATTACGACCATGTGGGGCAGGTTGGCAGTGTGTATTACCCTGGCGCCCACGACAATGCTAGCGGCGCTTCGGCAGTGCTCGACCTGGCGCGTCATTTTGCCGCACATCCGGCCGAATACACCACTGTTTTCCTCTTTTTCAGTGGCGAGGAGTCGGGGCTGATGGGGTCGAAATATTTTGCCAAAAATCCATTAATCGACCTCGGCAAGGTTAAGTTTATGGTAAACATAGACCTTTTCTGCGGCGGCGACGACGGAATCATCGTGTTCAATGCCCAGGCCGAAAACACCAAGGCCATTTTCGAGAAGATGAAGGCCGTGAACGCTGAACGTGGCTATGTGGCTGATATAGAGCCTCGTAAAAATTCCGCCAACAGCGACCATTATCCTTTTACCGAAAAGGGCTGTCCCGCCATTTTCATCCTTACCAAAGGCGGTGCCTACGGCGGTTACCACTCGCCCGACGACACATGCGAGCGTTGTCGGATAAACAAGTATAACGATATGTGGCAGCTTGTTATGGAAACCCTTGGTTTATAAGGTGTTGCGTTTTTAATAACCGTATTTTTCTTTCCAGCGTTCGGCGAGGAGCTTACGAGTCTCGCGTTCGCGGGGATTGTCGCCGGGCTCGTAGAAACGAGTGCCTTGCAGTTGGTCGGGAAGGAACTCCTGCTCCACGAAATTGCCCGTGTAGTCGTGGGCGTATTTGTAGCCTTTGTGGTAGCCGAGGTCTTTCATCAGTTTGGTGGGGGCGTTGCGTATGTGCAGCGGCACGGGCAGGTCGCCGGTCTTTTGTACAGTGGCAAGGGCGTTGTCGATGGCCATGTAGGTGCTGTTGCTTTTCACCGAAGATGCCAGATATACAACGGTTTGCGAAAGTACGATGCGACATTCGGGATAGCCTATCTTGTTTACTGCATCGAAACAGGTGTTGGCAAGAAGTAAGGCGTTGGGATTGGAGTTGCCAATGTCCTCCGAGGCGAAAATAAGCATCCTGCGTGCGATAAACAGCGGGTCCTCGCCGCCCTCTATCATTCGCGCAAGCCAATACACGGCCGCATTTGGGTCACTGCCGCGCATGGATTTGATGAAAGCCGAAATAATGTCGTAGTGCATCTCGCCTTTTTTGTCGTAGATGGCAAGGTTTTTCTGTATCACGTTCAACACGCGGTCGTTGTCGATAACGACGGTAGGCTCGGCAGTGCTGTTTAGTAGCAACTCTATGGCATTGAGCAATTTGCGGGCGTCGCCGCCGGAGAGTCGGAACAGCGCCTCGGTCTCTTTCACTTCCATTGTGCGTCCGAGCGACTGCTGTATGTATTCCACCGCCGAGTTGAGCAGTTGCGTAAGTTCCTCTGCTCCAAACTCTTTCAGTATGTACACCTGACAGCGCGACAGCAATGCCGAAATTACCTCGAACGACGGATTTTCGGTTGTGGCACCGATAAGCGTGATAGTGCCTTTCTCCACGGCTCCGAGCAGCGAGTCCTGCTGATTTTTGTTGAAACGATGGATTTCGTCGATGAACAGAATGGTGTTTTCCTCGATCTCGGCTGCGTCTATCACCGCCCGCACATCCTTAACGCCTGAGCTGATGGCACTTAGTACATGGAAAGGACGGTTCAGTGTTTTGGAAATAATGCTTGCCAAAGTGGTTTTGCCAATGCCGGGAGGTCCCCACAGTATCATCGACGGAATGTTGCCCGTTTCTATGGCGTTGCGCAGTATAGCGCCTTTGCCAACCAAGTGTTGCTGGCCTATGTAGTTGTCGAGCGACGTGGGACGAAGCTGTTCGGCTAATGGTGTCATAAGTTGTTGGTCTTTATTATGTTATTAAGGATGTTCACAAACTGCATGGCCTGTCGCTCGCGCGAAAACGCCGACACAAAATTACGTTCGGTGTGTGTTTCCACGAAGTGTTTCTTTTGCCATTCGTTGTATTTGAATTTCAAGTAGTTAAGTAACTCCGGGTATTTGTCTATGCAGCAACCGGCGTTGGCTTGATTAATGATATTCTCTATTTCGCCGCCGCTGTTGGGAATGCACAAAATCTCGCGGTTGGAGGCCATATACTCAAAGAGTTTTGTGGTAACTATGCCGTGGGTGTTTTCTTCCGACAAAAGCAATAGCAAAACGTTGCTTTGTGCAAGGATTTCGGGGATTTGCTCGGCGGCAGTCCATTCGTGCAGTTCCGCAACCGAAAGTAAGTTGAATTTGCTAACAAGCTGTTTTACAAATGCTAACGACGGCTCGTCGGAGTAGAAACGCAGGGCAATATTGTCTTTTTCGATAACGCCTTTCTCCACAAGGTCGGCAATGGCCTCGAAAAGCATTTCGGGACTCTGTGTCTGGTTTTTGTGTACCCTGATGCTGCCTGTGTAGGTGATTGTGAATTTGTCGGTTTCATGTGGCTGGGGGAAAGAGAACATACTTTCATCGAAGCCGTTGAAAATCAGTGTGGTGTTGGGGTTGAACTGCGACAAAAAATCTTTGTGCCACGATGAAACGGTGGTTACTGCCGAGGCTTTTGCGAGGAGTTTGTTGCGTTTGGCAATCTGTCGTTTGTGCAGTAAAGACGATAAAGCGTTGTTCGACTGAAGGTTGTCGTCCTGTTCGTAGATGTCGCGCAGGTCGGCGAGGAGAGGGATGTTAAGTTCTTCGGCAAGTCGCGAGGCACAGTAAAGAGGATGGAAACTCGCTGTGGAGCAGAGTATTGCGTCGAAACGACGTGTATTGCAAATTTCTTTTGCACGGCGGTACATAGTTTCATCGTTCCGCGACCACAGCGGACGGGCTTTTGTTAGTCCGTAAAGTTCATTGGATAAGGTACTTAGCTTCGATTTTTTGAGGCTTTTTGGCTTTACGACGATGCTTTCGATGTTTCCCTCAAGGAATTCCATGCCAGTGTCGCGTGTGGGGTGCGGCATAGACAATGCTACCGCCTCCCAGCCCATATCTTTCAGATACTTGGCAAGATAGCCCATGCGCGGCGCAAACGAGGGCGGAAAATGGTCCAATATCATCAAAAGCTGTTTCATGACTGTGTGGCGATGTTGTCTATAATGTTGGAATACAGTTGTTTCCAACCTTTCCATTGGTAGTTGTCGAAACTGGAGTTATGGAAAAGCAAACTATTTGTTGTGTTGAAGGCACGGGCTTTTTCCGAATAGCTGTCAATTAGTTTTTCGGCTTCGTTTGGTGACAAGTTTTTGGCAAATCTCAGTGTCGTATCCATTATTATCAGCGGTACTTCGCGGACATTCAGAGTCTTGCGGTTGAGAAAGTCAAAAACTTGGTAGCTGTTGCCTGTGCCGCAGCGGTAGCCTTCGCAGTCGCTGTAGCCGAGACTGAAATCGTAGGTTATACCATTGTCTTCCAATATGTTGAAAGTGCGCGGCATGTCGAATTTCAGAAAATGCTGTCGGGAGTATTTTACAATGCCTGTATGCTTTTTCAGCAGTTGCAGTTCCTCGGCATAGCGTTGCGGATTGTCGGCTGTGCCGTGTCCGGCGTGGAAACCGATGTCGTGCCCACGTTTTTTGATTTTTTCGATGGTCTGCGAAAACTTTTTGGTATTCAGATAGTTGTCGGAATGTCCCTCGCGGTGGTCGGAGGCCATGAAAAAGAAAATGGATTTGGTGCGAGCCTCTTCCGATTTGTCCATCAGAAAGTCGAAAGTGTCGTAAACGTCGCGAGGCTCGCCGAAACGGGAGAGAGCCATTTTCAGGTCGTGGCGTTTTAGCAGGTCGCCGGCAAAAGATTTCAGTCGGCAGTTGGCCTGAAGTATGTCAATGTCGTGTGTCGGAATTAGTTGAGGATTAGTGCTTTGTGTCGGAGTTTCAAATCCGAGCCTGGCCAACATATTCCGTAGCATTTCGGCGTACTCATTTACAATTGGTCGGTGTAAGAAATTGTGTTTCAGTGTGGTACTTGCTGTAGCAGGGAAACGTCCGTGTTCGTCGCGGGCGGGACAAACGTACTCCTCCCAACGTGTCAGCATAAAGAAAGCCGATGCCCAAATGTCTATGCCACAGTCAATTGTGTTTTTAGAGATTTCGCACTTTCCATCGCCATATATGGCAACGATGTCTTTTTCGGGAGTGAAAGGGTTTGTGCAGAGGGTGGGGTGGGGGAGGTTGTCGGCGCTCAGATACGAAAGCGGCTCGGGGTGGGTGTTCCAGAAATGGTCTTCGAAAATAATTGATTTTTCGCCGAAAGTTATTGTGGTACAGTTACTTTCGATAGTAATGAAGTCGGGTTCGGGGAAATGCAAGAAATTTACCAAGAGCGTGGAGATGATGTATTTGCGCTCTTCAACATTGTTGTTCGGGATTTTTATATGCAATTTCGGCATACCGTGCAATTGTATAAAGTATTTTGTTTTAGGAGTTTGTTTCGGCTGGCGACAGAATCTCCACACTGCAAATGTACTAAAAAAATTGCATAAATCAGTAAAAAATGCTATCTTTGCAGATTGTTTTTAACTGAAAAATATGGCCACAAACACTGAAAATATTGAAATTGACGAACATTACATAGATTTGGACAAGGTGATAAAGTCCAAAAGTGAGCGTCTGTACCGCTTTTTGCCACGTTTTATAATCAATGGAGCCAAATGCCTGTTGCATGTGGATGAGTTGAATTATTATATATATAAGTACCGCGACAAGTTCGGTCCGGAGTTTGCCCAAAATATTCTCGCCGACCTCAATGTGGAAATAGAGATTGTTAACCCGCAAAACATACCAACATCGGCCAACCCCATGATAGTGGGCAACCATCCGCTCGGCGGCGTGGACGGCATGGCGCTCATTGCCGAAGTGGGACGCACACGTCCCGACATTCTTTTCCCGGTAAACGACATTCTTTTATATCTCCCCGGACTGCGACAGAGTTTCGTGCCTATCAACAAATTCGGCAAAAATGGTCAAAATGTCGCTGCTCTCGAAGAGGCTTTTGCCGGACAGAACACTTTGCTATATTTCCCTGCAGGACTATGTTCCCGCAAACAGAAAGGCGTTATCCGCGATTTGGAATGGAAAAAAACTTTCGTCAAAAAGTCGATACGCTACAGCCGCGACATTACACCGGTGTACGTAGATGCGCAAAACTCCAAGCGTTTCTACCGCTGGGCCAACATCCGCAAAGCTTTGCACATAGGCTTCAATTTCGAGCAGCTGCTGTTGCCGAGCGAGATGTTTCGTATGAGAAACAGCAAGATACGCCTGATTTTTGGCCCCACCATACCGCATACCACTTTCGACAAAACATTAAAACCCGAACAGTGGGCCGCCAAAGTGCGCGAATATGTGTACCAACTGAACGATGACCCCAACAAACATTTTGAAAAATAGTAACTTATGAACGATCTTAGTTATATAATCCCCCCTGTTGATAAAGATTTGATAAAGAAAGAACTGAAACGTGATATTTTTCTGCGGCGTTCCAATTTCGGCAACAACGAGATTTACGTTACCACCGCCGAACATTCTCCCAACATTATGCGCGAGATAGGCCGCCTGCGCGAGATTAGCTTCGCCAAAGAGGGCGGAGGCACGGGCAAAGAGGTGGACATCGACGATTTTGACACGGCTCCCGAACCGCACTGCTTCAAGCAACTTTTTGTTTGGAATCCGGAAGATGAGGAAATCGTCGGTGGATACCGTTTCATACACGGTTCCAATATCTTACGTAAAGTGGACGGCACTTTTTTCAGTCCTACTGCCGAACTTTTCCATTTTACCGACAAGTTTGTGGAAGATTATTTGCCTTACACAGTGGAACTTGGACGCTCGTTTGTGCAACCCGACTATCAGCCGTCCAACAATTTGCGAAAGGGAATGTACTCACTCGACAACCTTTGGGACGGACTTGGCACTATAGCCGTGGAAATGCCCAACACCAAATATTTTTTCGGCAAAGTAACTATGTATCCGCAAATGAACCCCAAGGCCAAGGACTATGTACTTTATTTCTATCAAAAACATTTCCCCGACCGCGACGGACTTGTATGGCCTTTCGACCCGATGAAAATTTCTTCGGACTACAACGAGCTTGTAAAGATGTTCGACGGACACAACTACAAGGAAGATTATCAGATACTTGTGCGTCAGGTACGTGGACTTGGAAGTGCCGTGCCGCCGCTGATAAACGCCTACATGAACCTTTCGTCCACCATGATTTCGTTTGGCACCGCCATCAACGAGCCTTTCGGCAGTGTCGATGAAACGGGCATACTTGTTACTTTGGGCGACATCTATCCCGAAAAGAAAGACCGTCATTTGCTCTCGTACCGCGACCGCAACCGCTATTTCAAGCGTCCGCTGTTTTTCAATATAGATTGGTCTAAACTTAAGTTTACCGAGATAAGCAAACGTAGCCGTGCTCGTCGTGCGAAGAAAAACGACCCTGCCAACAACGAAAATCCATCGCAACAATGATTGTAAAAAACGCCACATTTGTCATTAGCAACAGCGATTACCGCAAGTGTCCGCCGCCACAAAAACCCGAGTACGCCTTTGTGGGACGCTCCAACGTTGGAAAATCGTCGTTGATAAATATGCTCACAGGCAATGGCAAATTGGCAAAAACCAGCGTGCAACCCGGTAAAACGCAGCTTATCAACCATTTCGAAATAAATGGCGAATGGTACCTTGTGGATCTCCCCGGCTACGGCTATGCGCGAATTTCCAGAGCCCAGCGCGAAAAATGGACAAAAATGATGAAAGGCTACCTGCTTAACCGCTCCAACCTTATGTGCGTTTTTGTGCTCGTTGATTCTCGGATACCACCGCAAGAAATTGACATTGAATTTATTGACTTTCTTGGTGAAAACGGTATTCCTCTTATGATTGTTTTTACAAAAACCGATAAACAGAAACACGGTGAGACAATGCAAAACATTGCCAAATTCAAACGGCGTATGTTGCAGGATTGGGAGGAATTGCCGGAAATGTTGCTTTCCTCCTCGGTAACGGGCTATGGCCGCGACACAATTCTTGACACCATCGAAAAAATGAACAAAAATTATTGGAATGATGACCAAAAGACTGATTTATAGTACTTTGATATTATCGTTAGCCACCCTTTTGCTACCTTGCGGAACGGTGTTGGCACAAAACAAGAAACTTGCCGACGAGGTTAAGAAAATCACCTCCGACAGTCAGTTGAAACACGCCTCCGTAGCGGTGAGCGTTTACAATATCACCCAAGACAAGGAAGAGTACTCATACGATGCCGACCGTTTGTTGTCCCCGGCTTCACTTATGAAATTGTTCACCACTGCCGCAGGTTTCGAGTATCTCGGCAAAGGTTACCGTTTCAAAACCTCGCTTGGGTACACGGGCAGTATCACTTCCGACGGTGTGCTAAACGGCGATTTGGTGCTCGTGGGCGGCGGCGATCCCCTGCTGGGCTCGTACCGTTACCGCCAAACGTCGATGGACACGCTTTTTCGCCTGTGGTACAAGGCTTTGAAAAAAGTGGGAATCAACAGCGTAAACGGAAAAGTGGTTTGCGATGCCTCGATTTTCGACGGGCCTCAGTTGCACGACTCGTGGCTGTGGGGTGATGTGGGCAACTACTACGGTTGCGGTGCCACAGGATTTAACTTCCACGAAAACATGTACTTCGTATTCTTCAATCCCGATAAGCGCGAGGGCTATGCGGCCACCATTGACCACTTGCAGCCGAAAGGTATCGACGTGAGGGCACAAAACATGGTAACTACAGGCCCGGCCAACTCCGGCGACCAAGTAGTGATTTACGGTACTCCCACATCCTCAATGCGTTACTATACCGGAACAGTGCCTTTGGGCAAAAATAATTTCAAGGTGCGCGGCGCTCTTCCTAATCCGGGTAAAACCTGTGCCGAACTATTTTCGGTATATCTTCGCAACAAAGGTCTGAATGTAACTTTCCATGCTTCGGAGGAAAAATCCGACGCCAAAAAGACAACCGTTATATTTGATTATTACTCAGTGATTTATTCCATAATAGCACAATATACCAATATGGCGAGCAACAATCTTTACGCCGAAAGCATTTTCAAGTTACTTGGCAGTAAGCTCTATGGCAAGGGCAATTTTAAAAATGGCACACAGGCGGTGAATAAATATCTGAGTGATAAAAAGTTGGATGTCTCGGCTGTGAATATCGTCGATGGTTCGGGACTTTCGAAAAATGGTCTCGCAACGGCACGTTTCTTTACGGATTTCCTTGCGGCGGTGTTTCAAACCGACTATTACAACGATTTTCGCAAAACATTGCCAAAGGTTGGTGAAAACGGAACGGTACGTAATATGCTCAAAAACCTTGTTCCGCAAAACGCCGAAATGTACCTGAAAACAGGTACTATGACGGGAGTCACTTCTTACGCGGGATATGCCACACGTTCCAACGGCGATAAGATTTGTTTCTCGATATTAGTGAACAACCAAACAGCCCAGCTTTCGGTAGTAAGACCAAAGATTGAAAAACTCTTGCTTGCAATAATAGCGAACAATTAGAGACGATTAAAACATTGCATTGTTGAAAAATATTGCTACGTTAAAAATGCCTCATATTATAAAAAATATTATTTTTGCAACGTCAAAAATGACAAAATAAAATGAATAAAACTGCTTTTCTTGCCGCAAAAACTGTTTCGAGACATTGTGCCACCATTATGTTTCTGCTCTTGGTGTTTGCTGTGCAAAACGTTGTGGCACAGAATGATGGCGAAGAGGAGCTTTCTAAGGCACGCCGTCAGCAGAAAGAGGCGGAACAAAGTTTGCTTGAGGCGCAACGCATGTACGGCGACGACTCTGTGGCTATGGTCAAACGTATAGAAACATTGCAAAATCTGCTAAACGAAGCCCAAAACCGTCTTGCCACCGTACAAATCGAAAAAGACAGCGTGGAGCGGATGTCGCAGGAACTTGAAAAACAGCGCGCAACAATAGAAACCCTTCGTGGCAGATTGCGTTCTTCCATAAGACTTAAAGATTCCTTACTGAGTGCCAATTCTGAACTTATACACCAACTTGACGAAAAAAACAACCAACTGATAGAAAAAGTGCGTATGTTGCAAGAAAAGGAGTTGCAACTTACACGCAACGAAAGTTCCTATCGCGACTCCATAGGCAACACGCGCGTGGAAACAACACGTTTGGAGGGACTTATAAAAGCTCAGGAGGTGAATATAGAGGCAAAAAAACGTGAGGTGGAATATCTGCGCCGCGAACTGGATATGCGCGACACCGAAATAGTGAACCAAAAGTTTAACTACCGCCGCTTGCGCAACGACCGCGACCATTATCTGCACCTTGCCGACTCGTTGAGAAACAACCTTGTGGCAGCCGAAAAAGTTATACTTCAGCGTGAGGAGGAACTGAAATACACCCGTAAACGTGCCGAAGAAGCCGAAGCAAAAATCAGGGAATCAACCAACAAAAAGAAGAAAGTGCGTGTAATTCAGGGTATTGCAATGCGTTTCTACCGCACTCCCGACTGGTATATAAGGCCGGATGTGGTAACGAAAATGGTTGATGGAGCAGCGACACAAGAGGTGGTTTATCGAATTACCAATAAAAATTCGGGTAATGTGGAGTTCGATTTCATAACCGGAGCCTCGGTCATGTTGTGGGATTTGACACCATATTTTCACAAAGAATCGAAAAAACAGACCGATGGTATAAATTTCAAACGTTTTGACCAAGATTTCACTTATGATTTAGGATTTTATGTGGGATTCGGCGGTTCCAATCTGTTCAAAAATTTCTATTTTGGGCCAAGTTTCAAATTTATGGATTTCTTCCATTTCACGGCTGGTGCCAATGTGGCAGAATATAAAGTTCTTGCTGGTGATTACAAGGAGGGCGATATACTTACAAGTGGATTTTCAATAAAAGACCAGATTGTGGACAGGTGGAAAGTTACGCTATTTTTCTCACTTTCGCTGGATTTGGAATTTTTGTCGTACATAAAAAAGTAAAACGGATAGATGTCGCAAGATACGGATTTACATTGGGTTACATTCAATACCAAGCCGCGTGCCGAAAAAAAAGTAAACGAACTGCTCATACGCAACGGTTTTGAGCCTTATCTACCTCTGCAACGGAGTTTGCACAAATGGCACGACCGCAAGAAATGGGTGGAAACACCGCTGTTCAATTCCTACATCTTTGTACATATTAGGTTAAACCAACTATATCATGTACTTGAGCAGCCGGGAATTACACGCTACGTGCGTTTCGGCGACGAGATAGCAGTGATTTCCGAAACCGAAATAGACACCTTGCGCCGTTTGATAGCCTCCGAAAAAGAACTTTTTGTACACAATATATCGCAACTAAAAAAAGGCGCGCGCGTCCGGCTTATCTCAGGAGGAGTGTTCGAGGGCATGGAAGGCGAACTTATATCCGAAGCCAAGGACGGCAATTTTGCAGTGCGTATCGAATGTGTGTCAAGCACGGTTGTTGTCAATATAGACCGCCAACTTATGGAAATTATTGAATAAAATAACTTTTAGCATAATAATAAGGCAATAAAAACGACAAAAAAACGTATTGTAACCAAACAGGAACGATGGAAACACAACCTATCATATTATTGCAGCACGCCACCATCAAAAACGATGACTATCCTATATTGCAAAACGTCAATGTAAGCATAAACAAAGGCGAATTTGTGTATTTGATAGGGAAAAGCGGAGCCGGAAAAACCACCCTTTTCCGCTCGTTGTACGCCGACACGCGGATATCCGAGGGCGAAGCATACGTATGCGGCTTTGATGTAACTAAGATAAGAAAATCAAAAATACCGATGCTCAGGCGCAAAATAGGCATAGTGTTCCAAAATTTCAAACTACTGAAAGACCGCAACGTGTACGACAACCTGTTTTTTGTCATGCGTGCCACCGGCTGGAAAAACAAAAAGGAAATCGACGAGCGGATACTCAAGGTGATAGAATCCGTAGGGCTTCCCGACAAGGTGCTGTATCCAATACACCGTCTATCCGAGGGCGAACAACAACGTGTGGGCATAGCGCGTGCACTGCTCAACAACCCCGAACTTATACTCGCCGACGAACCCACAGGAAACCTCGACCCACAAACTTCCGAGGAAATAATGAACCTCTTTGTAAGCATAAACCGCAACTACAACACCACTATACTCATCTCCACCCACGACTATATAATGATAGACAAATTTAAGGCACGCCTGCTTTATTGCGAAAATCATTCAATTTTAGAACCAAATACCGATAACAATTAAAAAAAAATACAGTCATGAAACGAATAATAATTCTGATAGCCGCCTTTCTGCTCGTAGCACCTTCGGTTACAATGGCTCAGAAAAAAGGCAAAAAAGAAGTGAACCCAATTTTGGAAGGCAAGAAGAAAGTCCGCAAGACCGATTACGATTCCGTGTGGCGTTTCACAACTTTCAACACCAAAAAGAAATACTATTGTAAGTTCAATTATCTTACATTCAACTCGATAAACGACAAGGATAAACCTATAAAGGATTCCAAGCAACTTATCTGGGGGGATTTCAAACCGGTGATGAACTTTTTGGAGACAAACACTCGTGTGCCGGTTAAAATCTGTGCCATATACGCCATCAATCCGTCCATTACCGACAAGGTTAAACGTATGCGGCTCGAACAGCAGGCAGCCGACTCCGCAAAGGTAGCCCTCGAAAATTTCTCCGATTGGATGAAAAGCCACAATTACCGCAACAAAATAAATATTCAGGTGGCGCAAATCGACTACCGTTACTGGTGGGGCGTGGACTACCTGAATATGGAGAAACCTACCGACGACATTATAATTGTTGGGGAGGTGCTGTTTTTCGCAAGCAAAAAGATTGATTTCTTCCCCAATGCGGCCGATGGCGCTAAGACATTCAAAACCATCAAGTTCCTGCCCAATAGCACTGAACTTATGTATAGTTTCGATACCGAATTGGACGAACTTGCCGACTATCTGAAAGACAATGAGCGTCTTGAGGTGCTTCTGAAGAGTTATTCCGACGACAACGGCACCGAGACTTACAACATAGCTATCACCAAAAAACGTGCCGAGGCAATACGCAGCGCATTGGTTAAGCGCAATATAGCACCGCATCGTGTTGAAATAGAGGCTCTTGGCTCCGAAAATCCTATCGGCGACAACCAGACATACGAAGGCAAAGTGGCCAACAATCGTGTGGATGTTGTAATACAATAAACTGGAAATGAAGAAATTAAAAGCAACGGGATAATTTCTGTTGCTTTTTCTTTTTTAATGCGAATGACTGATAAAGAACAATATAAGTATCTTTGCGAAACGCATTCCGAAGTGCCGCTCTTTTTGCAGCACTGGTGGATGGATGCCGTGTGCAAGGGTAAGCAGTGGGATGTTTTTCTCTACCGAAACGGCGATGGCGAAATACAGGCCGTTCTGCCTTATCTTGTTGGTAAAAAGCTGGGAATGAAGTATATACTTCAACCGCAACTTACTCAGTTCAATGGAGTTTGGTATCTAAGAAACGATTTCAAAAGCGAAAATGAGCGGCTAAGTTTCGAAAAGAAAGTGTGTACCTATTTTGCTGAATGTTTGAAAAATTTGAATATCAGTTATTTCAATCAGAATTTCACACCACATTTCACCAATTGGTTGCCTTTCTATTGGCAGGGATTTTCTCAGACAACTCGTTACACATATCAGATAAATAATCTATCCAACCTTTACGAGGTGTTCTCCGCTTTCGACCGCGACCGGCGTCAGAAAAAGATACTTCGCCTCGAAAAAGACTACCACGAAACCACTGACATTTCTCCTGAGGAGTTTTACGATTTTCACCGAAAATATTGGGAGGAAAAAGGTTTTAAAGACTTGTTTGCCAAAGATTTTGTTGTGAACCTTTGCAATGTTGCCATAGCACGCGGACAGGGCATTATAATTGGTCTTGCCGACAACATCACACACAAAAAGGTGGCTATGCGTTTTGTCGTTTACGACGGCCATTCCGCATATTCGCTGATGTCGGCCATAGCTCCCGATATAAATATCAACGGACTATCCGGGCTCCTTTTTTGGAAAGTGATACAAAGGCTTTCAACGAAAACAAAAGTGTTTGATTTTGAGGGAAGTATGGATGAAGGCATAGAACATTCGTACCGTTTGTACGGGGCTGTGCAGACACCTTATTTTCAGATAGTAAAGTGCAATAATTTGATTTTTAGCCTTTTATTGTCCATGAGAAACAAATTAGGTAGAAAATGACGTTTCCCAAAAATATTTTTAGACAATGAATATACGTCTTGTGGTGGTGGCGAAAACCGACGAAAAGTATTTGCAGGAAGGTATCGATTTGTATATCAAACGTTTGCGCCATTATATTAATTTCGAGATTGAAGTTATTCCTGCTTTGAAAGATACAAAGAATTTGTCGCCGGCCGAAATAAAGGAGCGCGAGGGTGTTTTGATACTCAAGTCCGTGGAAAAATCTGATGCCGTTGTCCTGCTCGATGAACACGGGAAGGAGTACACCTCGGTACTTTTCTCGGAATACTTGCAAAAACAGATGAACAGCGGTTTGCGTACTTTGTCGTTTGTGGTGGGAGGAGCTTTCGGATTTTCGCCGCAAGTTTACGCCAAAGCCAACGGCAAAATTGCACTTTCGCAGATGACTTTCTCACATCAGATGGTGCGGCTTTTCTTTGTAGAACAGCTATATAGGGCGTTCACTATACTTCGCAACGAACCTTATCATAATGAGTGAAGAAACATCCGGTGGACTTTTCGATTGCCTTTCAACCAAAAAGCTTCCGTTATTTGTTTCAATGCACCATGTTGCCTACATCCGTTGTAAACATGGTGTTAAGAAATCTCCTAAGTAGGAAAATACAGAGACTTTACCCTAAAAAATCATCGAAAGCAGTATCCAAATCCAGTGTGCTGCAATGCCAGCGCAAAGCCCTCCGATGGTGTGCGCACCTATGGCTTTGCCTATCAGTTTGCGGTAGCCCAGACTGTCGAGCATGGCGGTGTGGGTGCTCAGGTATCCGCTCCAGCACATTCCCATTGCGGTGAACACGGCTATGGCGTTGCCGTCGATAATGCCTTCGCCCACAAAGCGCGGCACAAGTCCCATCGCCGCGCCGACAGCTCCCAAAGCCGTTATCGGGAACGACACAAGGGCTCCGCTTTCAAAACCGAACAGCCAGTAAAATACCACGTTGATTTTGTCGGCGAGCCAAGTAATAACGGGCACACCTTCGTATGCGGCGCCGGTGTATTCTCCGCCTGTTGCAGGGCCGAAGGTTAGCATCATAACAACGGTGGAAATGCACAGCACTCCGGGGATGATGGCAACGCCTATGCCCACGCCGCTCTTGCCACCGTCGAGCATGGCGTTGAGAAAACGTTGGAAAACGGAACCTTCGCTCTTGAAGGAGATGTTCTGCTCGGTGCCTTTGTCTTCGGTAACGGGACTGTCCATCTCGGGAAAGGATTTCAAAGTGGCAAGTTGCATTATGCGGGTGCTAATAATGCTCCCCACCACAGCGCCCAAAAGTCCTACCACAGCGCCTTTGCCGAAGCCAAGGCCTGTCATAAAGGCAATCACAACAAGTCCCATGCCGAAAGCCGTGCCGAAATTCGTCAGCGATACAAGCTGGTATTTTTTGAAATAACGTGCAAAATTGTTGTCCTTAGCCAGTGAGATGATGGCGGGATTGTCGCTCAGGAAAGTCATCACCGCGCCGAGGGCGGCAACTCCGGGCAGATTGTACAGCGGTTTCATAAGCGGACGAAGGATGTTCTCCAAAAGTCGCACCACGCCGAACTCCGTCATGAGTTTGCTCACAGCTCCCATCAGCACGCAGATGGCCATAATATAGAACACCGTCTCCAAAAGCAGGCGGTAGGCAGTCTGCATAAAGGTGTTGAGCATGTTCGGCAATGTCATTTTGAACGCCAGAAGTCCGAAAAATGCAAAGAAACACACAAGGAAAATCATTGCTTCCCAACTGCGTTGTGTGGTGAATTTCGACTTGCGCTCCTTTTTCGGAGTGGCCGTTTCGTGGTGTTTGAACGTCTCAAACGGATTCAAAACAGATAAAAGATTGTGTTTGCGGTATTTTTTTTCTTTGTTTTCGTTCATTATTCTTTGAGTGTTAGCAGGTTGTAATAATGTATGTGTGTTATTTTGTTTCTCTGCCGAAGGCAGGAAGAATATACATAATTAAAAAGATTTGTTCACAATAATTGATTAATTTTAAAAGTGTTCACGAATACTTCGTAATTTGTGAGCGAAGCGAACATATATAGCATCATATCTAAAGTGATTTATTTTTCACTGATGTTTTTCAAAATGTGATGAACGTCCACCGTCCAAGTGGCACCGATGTTGAAATTCCACGAGGCGTCCAGATGGCTTTCTCCGGCCAAATCGGTGTATTGGTCGGTCATGCGACAGGCGTATGCGTGCAAACGCACGTTTTTCTGCTCGTTGGGAAAATACTCAAGCCCAAGTCCGTAGCGGGCCGATGTGTGTCCGGCCTCAAGCTGGTGTCCGGGCGAAACAGCCGAGCCAATGCTTTCGACCGATTTATTCTGTTCGTACATTCCTTTCACAAATATGTTGAACCTTGGCGTGAAATAATAGTTCGCACAGCTCACGAAACCGAAGTTCTTTCCCCAGTCGTCCCGGTCAAGCGCGTGGTGCATCACGTCGATGTAAAGGTCCCACTTGTCGTACACAAGTTCGTTGCCTATCATCGTCATGTTAAGGAAATGCCCCCAGCGATATTCCATCATGCTCGTGGACCATCGTGTGTGCCAATGGCCTATCTGTCCGGCCCAGTACAGGTTGTACGACACCAGTCCGGCGTCGTAGTTCAGCTCCTCGTAGTTTACGTAAGGCGAGTTGGAAACCTGAGCAACGAGTGTGTGGTTGCCGTCGTTGCTGATATATGCGGCGTGTGCGGCCATCTGGAAACAGTAGATATTGCGCCAGAGGTTTGTCGGAAAATACACGTCGATAGGCGAAGCGTCGTATTCGAATCCGCCCAGCGCCATGGCTTCCTTGCCGAAACGAATGCGCCAGTTTTTTGTGGGCTTGTAGTCAAGGTATATGAAATCCGTGTTGTCGAAAAAGGCTACCGAGCCTTTCTCTGCCACAATGCGCTGCTTGAAATAATAGCTGAAACCACCGCCAAGTTCACCACCCAACATAAAGTTGAAATATTTTCCTTGCAGGCCGAGGTTCGGAGTGCTGTCGGTAGTTGTTAGTTCGCCGTCGGCACGAACCTCTAATTTTATTTTGCTAAAAGCGTCCTGCCACCTCACTTGACCTTTGGCTGGCGAGCAAAATAACACGGCAGTCAATGCTATAATTATTTGTATATATTTGAATAAAAAAATGTTATGTTTCATTTTGAGTTTTTTTTCGATTTGCAAATATACTAAAAATAGATATATATTATAATGGATATATGCAAATAAATTTCAATAGATAAAAAAAGAGAGATTATATACATAAATAATACTTGAAAACATGCCAGAATACACAAAAAATATGCAAAAAAACATGTTTTTTTATCTTTGTTTCAAAAAAAATATAAATTTTTTCTCGTTGATACACAGTATTTTGTGTTGCAGGAGCAAAAAAAGTGCAAAAAAAATTTTGTCATTTTGCGAAAAGGTTGTACTTT
>CAJOEN010000010.1 GCA_905233475.1 uncultured Bacteroidales bacterium | reverse complement strand
TTCATAAGGCAACACAAAAGTAGTCATTTTACCTGAGAGTACCAAATATTTGGTGCTCTTTTTTTCTACCTAGTGTTGCACTTGTAACTGGAATTTAGGGTGCAACGGGAAAGGACTTCACTGCGTTAATCGTATTTTATATTGATACTCTGTTTTTGCTATTCCCGGCTCTCTATAATTATAAGATGAATATAAGTCTTCAAGATTGTTTAAAGATAATTTTTCATGATCATATCGACAGGAGTATAAGTAGAATACTCCTTGCTTCATATAAGGATAAGCCATTTCATATATGGTATCTAAACTATGTTTGACGATGATGTCTTGTACATCATCCAAATCATAATAAGTGAATACTGTGTCCCATTCGTTTCCTTTATAGCAAAACATATTTATATTCGTATGTCCTGGAGCCTTTTGTAGGAAAAGAATTCGATCATTAGATATTTTCCAATCTGCATATCCCATTATTTCTATCAATATCGAATCATATTTATTCTGATTCGGAAAATCTTTGTGGCAAGGCAATTTGTATTGCACAACATTATGGTTATCTACACATGATATATATCCACAAAAACCAAAATCTTCGTCATATATTATAGAATCTTGATAGTCTTGATTATTAATGTTTTGGTGCGAACTGCATCCCAATTGGGTAAAAAAAAGTAAAACAACAATATAATAATTAAATCTTTTGATTAATAACATGATAAAATGGTTTTAACGTTGAAATATTTTTGTTGTGTTTTCAAAGAATCCCGAATATAAAATGTGTATTTTCTGTAATTAATACATTTTAAACGCGATATGTATTCATAAGGGATACCATTGGTTCTACGGATTGAATCGATCGGAGTATAACCACCCGAAATCCATTCTTCTTTTATAGGAATAAGAGATGTGTCATAATAAACTCTACACATAACATTGTCCAATCCCTTGCCATAAGTCTTGTAAAATTCATAAGCTGTTTTAAATTCATTGTTGTTCACTATTATGCTTTTTTTCCCTTGAAAACAATGTGTTTCGGCAAGCACTACGTCCATTATTACATTCCCGGTGCTATATGTTATGCATGAATCTTTATGTTTTGTTGATAAGTACAAAACTCCGTTATCTTTAATATTACTTAATTTAAAAATGTCGTCCCCCAATATCTTGTAATATTCTATAGGATAACAAACCATTACTCCGGTAGTAACAAAATAATAAAAAGTAAATTGTTTCCTAATGCAATTACTATCTATAATTTTAATTATTTGATATGATGATGGAATTGAATCCATCTCGGTGTACATTTCATAATAATAAACTTGTGCTTCTTCCTTTTTTGAAGTGGTAGAGCAAGTTGTTGTCAATAATAGACAAAAAATGCAGCAGCAAAAAAAACAATTTTTCATTTTGTTGCTCTGTTGTTCAAAACTCCAACTCCTTGAAAGTGAGGTTGCGTTTGCGGTTGGCAAGGTTGTCGAGCAGTTTGTCGGCAATCTGTAGTATGTCGCTCATAGCCTGATAGTTAATCTTTTCGGGGGTGTCGGTGGGTTTATGGTAGTCGGGGTGCAGGTTGGTGCTGAAAAACATCACCGGAATGTTGTGTTTGTAGAAATTTACGTGGTCGGAGCCGAAAAACAGGAAGGTGTTTTGCGGGAAATCCATGGTTTTCAGTGCTTTGTTCGATTTTTTGATGAGTTTCTGCATCTCTTTCATCTCTTTCGAGGTGTTGGTGCCTATAATGCTAAGTCCTTTTTCGTCGGTGTAGCGGCCAATCATGTCGAGGTTTATCATTGCCTTTACGTTGCGCGGATTTATGGCGTTGGTGTCGTCGAAAAAGTGCGAGGAGCCTATCAGTCCGAGTTCCTCGGCGTCGAAATTCACGAAAATCACCGAGCGTTTGGGACGGTTTTCGGAGCGGGCGTATTTCTGTGCCAGCTCCAGCACTCCCACCGAGCCCGAGCCGTTGTCGTCGGCGCCGTTGTAGATACGCGTTACGGGCTCCCCTGTCTTGCGGCTGATGCGCGTTTTGGTGCCAAGATGGTCGTAGTGTCCGCCCACTACAATTATCTCGTTTTTCAGCACCGGGTCGGAGCCTTCGAGGTATGCTACCACGTTTTTGGCGTTGGTGTAGATGGGAGTAAAATGTGTGGTAATGCTGATGGTTTTGTGCAAAGATGCTATAAAAGCGTAAGAGGAGTCTGTGTAAGCTTCTCCAATATATACAGGACCTCTATTTATATACATATTACCAACGATAGTATCTCTATTTTTAAAGGACTCCTCCAAAGAGTCGGCAAGGCTTCGGCTGATACAGACCACAGGACCCATATTGGTTGTTTTATGTACAGGAATATTATACACATTGTCTATCTCAGGCCGCAGAGTGTCGGCTACTATCAGCACACCGGCAGCCCCTGCCCTCATTAGCATTACAACGCTCTGCTGACGGCTGAGAGATTTATCATAATCATAACGCTTGTCTAAAATCACCCATCGGTTTTTAATATGCTCTTCCAACTTAGTACAAACGTTTTGGTCAATATAACCTTCAATCAAAACCACCTCGGCATCGAGCGAGGCAAGACGTGTCTGGAAATAGTCCATAGGCACATAGTCCTTCTCTATCTGCAACTTACGTCCGTTGAACACTGCTTCGTTGGAGTCGCCGGAAGTCCAGCCCGTGATAAACTGAAAATGCTGGAAACCGCTGTCGCAAAGCAGTTTAAGTCCGAGTTTAGCATATATGTCGCGAAGGTACTCCGATGCCTTCAGGCTGCCCTCGGTTTCGGGATAGCGTCCGCCAAGCTCGTCGGAGGCGAGGTACGACAAATGTTTTTCCAGTTCCTTGCTGTCGTAAACGCTTTGCGAAAACAGCAGCTGTGCCGAGAACGCAAAGACAAGGGCAAATGCCAAAAATCCTTTTTTTGTCATAACTATTTCTTTATAAACTTTTTACGTGCTACCAAGCCCTGTCCGTTGCTTATCTCCACAATGTAGATTCCTTGCGCAAAACTCTTGGTATCAATTTGTTGTGTGTTGCCCGAAATGTTCGTTTCCAACACTTTTTTTCCGTCGGCGGAAAGTACGGCAATTCGTGTGGCGTTGTACAAGCCGCTTATTCTAAGATAGTTAGTGGCAGGATTGGGGTAAAGACTTATTGTTTCACCGAAAATCTCGTCCATGCCTGCACCGGCCATAGCAGTAACGGCTTGTGTGATGGTATCGGTAACGTTGCAGTGGCGCATGGCTATAAGTTTCACGTTGAAAGTGCCCTGCATGGGGAAACGATGTATGGGGTTGGCGGCGGTGTCGGTGGTGCCGTCGGCAAAATCCCAAAGGTACGAATCGGCCTTTTGCGAGTTGTTTGTAAACGACACACCGCTTGCGGCATCGGCAAATGCAAAGTCGGCTATCGGTCTTGGTCTCAGCCACTTATCCAAGCTGTCGTAAACAACGGTTTTTGCCACTTGTTTCACTATTGCGGCAGTGGCGGAGTCGAGGGTGGAGCTGTAGCTTACCGTTGTGGGGTCCTTGCGGAACATCACTGCGTAAAAACTGCAAGCCGCTGCAAACGAGCCTATTAGCGAGGGGTGGCTTTCGTCGGACTGATACAGTTCCAAGCTTGGATAGTTGTCGCGAATGTAGTGCCATACCCTTCCCACGGGCGAAACGGAGGCATCGTTGTCCTCTTTCATCGTCATATAGCGCAGATACAGCAGGCTGTCCATGCCGTTGTAGGTGCCTAACGGCGGAAAATATGGTGAGTTTAGCGTATCGCCGTATTTTCGTCCCCATGTCATATAAAACAAAGGTTCGGCGCAAGGATTGTTGGCGTAAATGGAATCCACCAGCCGTTTGGCGTAGGGGAAAACCTCGTTTTGCACCTGGTTGTCGGGAAACGAGGGGTACTGGCTCTGCTCCTGCAACACCACAAAATCCCATCCGCCCTGACAGATAAGTGTCATCGAAGTGTTGGTGCAATGCTGTATAAAAGTGCAGCCACCGGGTGTGTTCGACTGGTGTGTAAGGGTGTCGCCGCCCGAAGCGGCCATCTGCTGTATCAACGACGGCAGGTCGTTTACATGCGTGTAGCTGTTACCCACAAACAAAGCGTTGATATGTGTCTGGGCTACAGTTAATTGGCAGGCGGCCAAAAGCAAAAGGGATAAAAATGTCTTTTTCATTATTTTGATAATTTTGATTTGGTTTTCAATGCTTTAAGTGCGTTGTATGCGATAAATCCCATGGCGTACTCTATCGACTTTTCGTCGATCATAAGGTTGGGACGGTGCAGGTTGGTGATGGGTGTGCCGGGGATATGCACTCCTATGCGGTAGTAGCAGGCAGGCACTTTTTGTGCGAAGAAGGCGAAATCCTCGGCGGTCATACGCATGTCGAGCCATTCCACATTTTCGCTGCCAAAGTATTCCACGCCGTTGTCGTGGGTGCGTTGTGTGCAGTCGTCGTCGTTGAAGACGTAAGGGTATCCGAAATCGATGAACACGTCGCAGCTGCCGCCCATGCTCTCGGCCACGCCTTGCGCTATGCGGGTTATGCGGCGGTGTGCGTCGAGGCGCCACTCCTCGTCGAAAGTGCGTATGGTGCCTTCTATCTTCACCTCGTCGGGGATGATATTGGTGCGGCCGTTGCCTATCATCTTGCCAAACGACAGTATGGTGGGCATTATGGGATTGGCGTTGCGGCTCACTATCTGCTGCATTGCCACAATGATGTGCGATGCTATCACAATTGGGTCGATGTCGAGGTTGGGCGTGCCGCCGTGTCCTCCGCGACCTTTCACCGTTAGGTACAGCTCGTCGGTGGAAGCCATGTATTTGCCTTTGCGCATGCCTATCTTGCCGCAGTCCATCTCGGGCAGACAGTGGAACGAGTATATCTCGCTGGGCTTTATCTTGTCGAAAATGCCGTCCTGCAACATCATAAACGCGCCGCCTGGGTATTTCTCCTCCGAGGGCTGGAAAATAAGCATTACCGTGCCTTCGAAACTGTCCTTGAGCTGCGACAGAATTTTAGCCGCCCCCAGCAGCGACGAGGTGTGCATATCGTGTCCGCAGGCATGCATAACTCCCTTGTTCTCAGAAGCAAAAGGCAGTCCCGTACACTCTTCGAGGGGCAGGGCGTCGTAGTCGGCGCGCAGGGCTATGCAGTACGACGAGGGGTTGCGGCCTTCGATAAGGGCCACCACGCCCGTCTTGCCCACTCCGGTAACGGGATTTAGACCGTAGTCGCGGAGCCTTTCGGCAACAAAGGCCATGGTTTTGAACTCCTCCTGCGAAAGCTCGGGATACTGGTGCAGATGGCGGCGCACAGCCACTATGTCTTCGAAATTGTCGCTTGCAAGCTGTTTAATTTTTTCAATCATGGTCGGAGATGTTTTGTTTTGTGGGAGGGAAGAATATCGAAAGCACTATGTAAAGAATCATTACGAAAGGTATTGCCAGAATGCCCGTTATAAGTATCATCACAAAGGAGATGATAAGGAAAATGAAACGCACTTTGTTGTCGGTCCAGCTAAGATTGTGGAATTTGAGCGAGAACAACGGCAGTTCCGAAACGAGGGCCACGCACAGCAGCAGCAAAAGCACGGTGAGGAACCACGGACTTTCGAGTACCCCGCTCAGAAGGTCGTAGGCATTCCATCCGCAGAACGACCACATCCAGCTGGTCATTTTCAGCTGGGACATTGCCCCCAACGAAAGCCATATCAGCGCGTTGGCGGGAGTGGGCAGACCTATGAACGAGCTTGTCTGACGTTCGTCGAGGTTGAATTTTGCCAGACGGTACGACGAAAAAACGGGTATCAGTATGGCAATGAACGGCAGCCACCAGAAAAAGCCGCGGGCTACATTGGTGAGCATGGAAAAGGCGATGAATCCGGGTGCCACGCCGAAAGTAACCACGTCGGACAGCGAGTCGAGCTCCTTGCCCATAGGCGACTGCACATGCAGCAGACGGGCCGTCATGCCGTCGAAAAAGTCGAAAATGGCACCCAAAATCACAAACACTGCGGCGGTGATAAGGTCGCCGAGGGCGGCACTCATTATGGCTATCGTTCCGCACGCAAGGTTGGAGAGGGTTATAATGTTGGGAATCTGTTTTTTTATCATAAAGTCAAATATTTTTGTAAAAAAAAGAACCTAAAGCAGATACACTGTTTTAGATTCTTTTTCGTTTTTGTTGTTATATTCTAATATTCTTCTATGCCTTTCAGCGCATCGCGGAATTCTACTGTACCCCAATATTTCTTAAATTCAATGTCTTTCTTTGCCTTGGCTTTGTACGATGGGTCTAATATGCAGGCCTGTTTTATGTTTTCATAAATACCTGTGGCATCGTCCAAACGGGCGTAGCAGATGGCACGCAGGTAATAAACCTGTGCGTCTTGGTCGAGACAGCAGTCGAGGGTTTTGATGGCGTTGCCGTTGTTGCCGGTCATCAGCTGGCAGTAGGCGAGGTTGTAGGTGCAGGTCTGTTTGCGCATCATCTCGAGGGCTTCTTCGTAGTTGCCGCGTTTGAGGTTGAGGAGTATGAGGTTTTCTTCGGCTTCCTTGCTGCCTTCCTGTATGGCCTCGTCGAAATAATATTTGGCGTTGCTGTAGTCGCCTTGTGCAACCATCAGCAGACCGAGGTTGTTAAGCACGCAGGGGTTGTTGGGGTTCATTTCTTTAGCAACATTTAGGTAGCGTTCTGTCTCGCTGTAGTCGCCGAGGTAGTAGGATATGGCTCCGGAGTTGTTCCATGCAGCCCATTCGGAACTGTGGTTTTCGGTAGCCCATTTGTAGTATTTCAGTTTGGTGGGGTAGCTGTAGTTTATATAAGCGGCGTACATAAGTTCGTCGAAAGTAAGTTTGTTGGGTGTAAGGGTAGCAGTTTTTGCCAATTCTTTGTCGGTTTTGCGAGCCTCGGGATAATATAGGGCAATCTGGCTACGACGCAGGTCGGGGAAAATATCGCGTTCCAACTCGCGGTAAACCAATGACATATTACGTATCATCTGTTCCCTCTTGATGAGGTTGCGCTGGGTTTCCACCACATTGATGATGGCGTTGCGCTCTTCTATACTGGAGTTTTCCACCATGGTAACGAAATGTGTCCAGTCCTCGCCGGCGGCTGTGGAGGTAATCACCACTTCCTTGAGGTTTTTGTATTTGTAATATTCGTAGTCTTCGGCTTTAACGTTGGCGCGTTCGGCCATCTGGCGCATAACTTCATCAAGCATGTTGTTTATCATGTTAATGGCGCTTTCGGCTCTGTTTTTGGAAACACCCACATTCCTCGTTTCCTCGCCTTCGGGCGATGCCCATCCGGTTATGTTTATCTGCTTGGGCAGTCCGTCGCGGAGCATAACTTCTTTAAGGTTGTTGAAGTTGTGCTGTGCGTTGTAGCGCTGGTTTACGGGGAAATTCCAATTGAGTGTCGATTGTCCTACCGGATAGTAGATGTCGGCAGACACTGTTGTTCCACGGTGCTTGTCGTAATTATTGGGGGCTATGGCGATGTTGCCCTGTAGCGAAACCATTGCGGAGATGTTGGATATGCCGTCGGAAAGTATTACCGAATCAAATGCAACACCTTTCAGGTTTTTAATAACATCGGAAGCAAACTGCACGCCGTCGTCGGTGGTTTGGCAATTGTAGCCTACGGGCACAAGGGTCACCGTTGCCAATTCCATTCCTTCGCGGAACACCACATTGTCGTAATAGGTGAATCTGCCGCCGTTGTTGTAGCTTATGGTTGTGCCTTCACCGCCGACGTTCTCGCCTTTCAACTGCATGGGAGTGAGGGGTATGCGGCCGCCTTCCCAGTTGAGCACGGGCTGTATGAACACTGCCACATTCTTGTCGAAATATTTTGCGGGTATGGCACCCGAAAATTTCACCTGCACCTTGCCGTCCTGGGTTTCCATCGGGTTGGGTGTGGCCTGATAGCGGATTGTGTTGCTTTTGCTCTTCATTGTGGACAATCCGCCGCAACTTGTCAGTACAATGGCGGAAACTGTAACCAGTGCAAATAGTATTCTCTTCATATTTTTATTGTTTAAAACGCGTTTTTCTTTTTTTATAAACATTTTTCAATATGTATATAATATTCTGACATTCTTTTTGTTAGTAGTGCCAGGTGTTTACAGAAAGTCAAAAAATGACCTCTGCAAAACATCTGCAAATTTACATATAAATTTTTGTTTTTCCCAATTTTTGACAGAAAATATTTTTTCTTTGCTATTTGTTCGTCCAGAGGCTATGCGCAAAAGGATTGTTTTTTGTGGAGGGCGAGGATGGAAACAGTGCAACATACAGGAACAAACAGTTCCCGATTTTCTGTCGTAATGATTAGTATTAGTTGTGTTATTTGAGCGACAAACGGGGCTCGAACCCGCGACCTGCGGCTTGGGAAGCCGCCGCTCTACCAACTGAGCTATTGTCGCTTATGTTTATTTATTGTCTGTTCTCTGAAAAGAACGTTTTTTGCCGGCCTGTGCCGATATTCCATTGTCGTACAGTTTGTTTTGTACTGGGTTGTATATGAAGTATTTATCCTGCCGGCCTTGGCTTATCAGATAGTCGTTAATGATTTTTTCCACAAAAAGTACGGCGGTATTCTTTCCTGCAGAGGCCGCGTTTTTGTATATATCATTGATATTGATACGGTTGAATTTTCCTGTAACGGTGGCTTTTTTGCCTTTTATCTCCTCCACCTGACCCTTGAAGGAGTCCATTATCTCAAAATTTTTGTAATAAACATCCCCTGTGGTGTCGTTGTTGCCAAACACATACCAAATGTTGGTGCTGAAGCCGTGCAGGTCATAGTCGTAATGATAGTATGTACCGTTTTTTTCGGCAAATTCGGAACGGGATTTCTTTATAAATTCCTCCGCTTCTATTTGAGGTATGTTGAGGATAAACACCCTTTCGCCTGCGGCAGGTAGTTCGCTTGCTCTACCAACCACATGTACCTCCATTCCTGTGCGGTTAAGGTGATAGATAAGGTTGTCGGAGAACTGACGGAGATATATGCTGTCTTTCAGTAGGTTAAGAAATTTGGTGTTGGCTATTATAATGGAATCCTGTACTTTTCCCGAAAGGTATAGGAAATTCTCTATCTGGTTGAGTGTTTGGTTGGTATGTATTATTTCGGTGGGCAGACATACATAAATCTTTGCCACCTTTCCGTTTTGGCTTTTCGGTAGGTTTTCCAGATACTCGGAGGCTATTTCGCCGCTGCTTATGCAACCAACGAGTGTGGCTACAATACTTGCAAAAAAGAGCTTTGTCACTAATTTTCTCATAACATTTGTTTTCTTTGTACGGTAATTATAACGCGGGGTTTTGTTGTAAATTGTGTGAGTGCTGTATTTTTTTATTCTTTGTTTTTGGAATCGATGATTATCGTTACCGGACCGTCGTTTACAAGCGACACTTGCATATCGGCTCCGAAAACGCCTGTCTTAACGGATTTACCGAAGGCTATCGACAGTTCCTCGACAAATTTGTCGTAAAGAGGCTTGGCATTTTGTGGTTTTGCCGCCCGTATGTACGACGGACGGTTGCCTTTTTTTGTGGACGCCAGAAGCGTAAATTGGCTTACCAAAAGTATTTCGCCGTTGGGAATCTGAAGTATGGAGTTGTTCATAACTCCCTCGCTGTCGTCGAATATACGCAGGCCCACTATTTTGCCGCACAACCATTGTATGTCGCTTTCGCTGTCGGTCTCCTCAATGCCCAACAGTATCATAAGCCCCTTTTCGATGTGGCTTGTCTCTTTGCCAGAGATGCTTACTCCGGCTTCCATAACTCGCTGTATTACAACTCTCATTCTATGTATAAAGATTAAAAAAATATTGTTTGGAGACAGTTTTGAGACTTTTTGTCCGTTTTTATCCCCAAAATTTTTCACTTTGCAAAAGTACAAAAAAAATAATTATCGGAATCTAAACAAGGTGTATCAAAAGATTTTTGCTGCATTTTTTATTCATAAAAAATATAAAACTTGTCATGTCAGATATTTTTTGTATCTTTGTAGTTTGTTATATAATCAAAAAATGAATAATTGCAGATGCTGATAAAACGATTTACAACTATCATATTAACAGTGCTTTGTGTCCTTTTTGCCACGAGTTGCGGACATAATGGCGATGGTGGAGGAGTGCATATAAAACGTTTCGAAAAGGTGATTTTCGGCACGCCGGCAGACAATTTGTCCAAAACGCTGGAAGAAAATCTATACGAATACCGCTACCTTGTCAGCGGCGATGTAAGCGACCCTGTATTTATGCGCAATCTCACCGATTTTGCCACCGACCCGCAAATGAAGGACGTGTACAACACAGTGTGCCGTTGTTATCCCGACCTCGGCTGGCTCGAAAAAAGTCTTTCGCAAGCGATGGACAAAGCCCGCAAAAACTTCCCCGACCTCGCTGTAAACGATTTCTACACCCTTATTCTCGGCACTTTCGACTACGGTATGAGGGTGTTTTGCACCGACTCGTTTATGGCCATCGACATAAGCCAGTACGTAATTGGCGAACTGAAGGTTTACAACTACTACAACATGCCTATGTACATGGTTAATATGCTCGACAGCGCCCACATATTGCCCGACTGCATGTCGGCTTTGGGCATAAGCCTGCTACCCGCCGACTATACCCCTAAGTCCATGCTCGACTATATGATAATCAACGGCAAGGTGCTGTATTTCCTTAATATAGTGCTTCCCGACTTGGCACCGGAATTGAAAATACGCTACACTGCCGACCAATGGCGCTGGAGTGTGGAAAACGAAAGCAATATTTGGGGATACCTGCTTCAAAACCAATTGCTTTACGACACCGACTGGAACCGCATACGCGGTTTTGTGAACGAGGGTCCGCAAACACCGCAGTTCAGCAACTCGGCACCGCGATTGGCCGATTTCATTGGTTTGCAGATAATTACCTGCTACATGGAAAACAACAAAGTATCGTTGCCCGAACTTTTTGCCAATACCGACTCGCAAAAAATTTTGACACAATCCAAATACAAACCACAAAGGAACTGACAATATGCAAAAATTTACAATTTTAAAGACAAACAAGATTTTTTCGTATGTGGCGGCCAAATTCGTCCTCGCCTTTGTGTTGCTGCTCGTAACACAGCTGATATTCTTCATAGCCAACCATAACCTATTTTCGCCCACAAATTTCGGCGGGGTTATGAAAATTATTTGGGGAAACATAGTGTTTGGCTTGTCCACCACCGCTATGGTGCTGTCGCCATACTTGATACTCAACGTAATACCAATGGGCTTGCGCTGGAACAAAATTTACAAAGGCATAGCCGAAGTGTTTTACATCGTTCCGGTGTTTGTAATGCTGATTGCCAATATGATAGATGCGGCATACTACCCCTTCACTTTCCGCCGCATGACATCGGAGATTTTCGGATACCTCGGCGTGGGCGGCGACATGGGTAGCCTAATACCGCAGTTTCTTAAAGACTATTGGCAGTATCTGATAATATTTATAGTTCTTATTTGGATATTTTTCTGGTGTAACCGACGCATAGTTCTTGCCAAACGTATTCCGCACCCCTATGGCACCACAATTTTCAAGGACAGCCTGCTCTCTATTTTTGTGATAGCCATTGCCGTGTTCATCATACGCGGAGGATTTATCTACAAACCCCTCCGACCTATCGACGCAAGCAAATACGCTTCGTGCGACAATACATCATTGGTTTTTAACACACCGTTTTCTATAATACGCACCTACGGCAAAAACAGTGGCATTGAGCCCAAAAAATATTTCTTCTCCGAAAAGGCTTTGGACAAAGTTTTCTCTCCGATCAACATACCGATGGTCGCCATGCATGACGATACTCTCGCCACAACTGATGATAGCCTGTCGCACAACGGCAAGAGAAATGTTGTAATTATTATTCTCGAAAGTTTTTCGGAAGAATACGTGGGCTTCCTCAACCCCGACAACAAAGGCTTTACGCCATTCCTCGACTCGCTTTCGCAGCACTGCACCGTTTATCAGGGCATGGCCAACGGCAAACGCTCCATCGAAGCCATTCCAACGATACTCTCCGGAATGCCGTCCATCATGTTTGAGCCTTTCATAATCTCGCCCTACGCCACCAACAAAATAGAGGGACTTCCAGATGTACTGAAACGTCACGGCTACAATACATCGTTCTTCCACGGTGCCTACAACGGCTCCATGAATTTCGACGCCTTTGTGCAGTCGGTGGGCGTGGATAACTACTACGGCAAAGACGAATATGTTGCCGAATATGGCAATAATGGATACGACGGCAAATGGGGCATTTTCGATGAGCCTTTCCTACAGTTTATGGCGAAAAAGGTGTCCACTTTCCAGCAGCCTTTCTTCACCTCGGTGTTCACCATCTCGTCGCACCACCCATACACCGTACCGCAGGAGCATGTGGGCGAGTTCCCGCAAGGCAAGCACCCCATATTGCAGGTGGTGGCATACTCCGACTACGCCCTGCGACAGTTCTTTGCAACCGCCTCGCAGACAGAATGGTACAAAAATACCGTATTCATCATTACCGCCGACCACACTGCACCGCCGATTTCGTCGAAATACTCCACCGGATACAATGTTTATAAAGTGCCAATGCTGATTTTCGACCCGTCCAACGACACCCATATAGTCAAAAACCGCATAATGCAACAGGCCGACATAATGCCTACCGTGATTGATTATTTAGGCATAAACGAAAAGACATTTTCTTTTGGAAAAAGCGTACTGAATCCGCAAAATCCTGAATATCATATATCTTATGGCTGCAGCGCATACCAGCTGATAAAGGACAAATACTATATCCGCTACGACGGCACAAAACTTGAAGTTTTCGACCGCATTGCCGACCCCGAACTGAAGAACGACCTTGCGCAAAGCGACGACAGTGCCTATCTGCCACATTTTAACTTCCTGAAAGCCATTATACAGCAATACAACAACCGCATGATTGAAAACCGTCTTACGGTTGGAAAAAAATAACAAGTCATGCTATTTTATTCTCTTTCTCGCTTCGCTCACGAATTACGAAGTAAATACGTTAGTATTCGTGAACTCTTATAAAATAAATCAATTATTGTGAACAAATCTTGTAAATCTTGTATATAACTTCTGCCTTTGGCAAAGATAAAGAAAATATAACGAATTCATGAACGACCGCAAACGACTTTTGGTAATAATAAACCCCATTTCCGGGGTAGGACGGCAAAAGACCATCGAAAAGGTGTTTGAACAGCACCTCGACCACAGCCGTTTCGACTACGACATACGCTACACCGAACGCGCCGGCCACGCCACCGACATCGCCCGCGAAGGCTCGGCGCAAGGCTACGACGCCGTTATTGCCGTGGGCGGCGACGGCTCCATCAACGAAGTGTCGGCGGGACTTATAGGCACCCACACCACCATGGGCATAATACCCTGCGGCTCGGGCAACGGCATGGCACGGCATCTGAAACTGCCGCTGGTGCCCGAAAAAGCCATAGAAGTGATAAACACCTACCACACCGAAACCATCGACACTATCGACGTGAACGGACACAGCTACGCCAGCATCGCCGGGGTGGGCTTCGACGCTTACGTGGCACGACGTTTCAAATTCACCAAGACACGCGGCTTTGCAGGCTACGCCAGGATTCTCTTCACCGAATACCCGCGCTACAAAGCCAAAGAGTACCGCCTTGTCATCGACGGAAAGGAGTACACCCGCAAAGCGCTGATGATAAGCGTGGCCAACTCAAGCCAGTTCGGCTTCAACGCCGCCATAGCTCCTACCGCCAGCCTGCAGGACGGACTTCTGGACATCTGCATTATGGAAAAAGTGCCCTATCTGGAAATACCCATCACCGCCGAGCTGCTACTGCTGAGCCACGACCTGCAAAAATCGGAACACGTGGAACTGATTCAGGCCAAGGAGGTTACAATACTCAACAACGACTACAAATGGATAAATTTCGACGGCGAAGCACTGAAACTCGACACCGAGCTGCATTTCAAAATAGTGCCGCAGTCATTAAACATAATATGCCATGGGGAAAAAAAATAAAAACGCAATAGGAGTGGTTTATTCCACCAATCCCGATTTCGACTACCAATACGACGAGGAGAAAGAAGTCGCCACCCTGCCCCCCCAGCAGCAGGACCTGCGCGTATGGCTCGACCGCAAACAGCGCGGCGGAAAAACGGTAACCCTCGTAACAGGCTTTGTAGGCACTGCCGACGACCTTGCGGCCCTTGCCAAAGAACTGAAAACCAAATGCGGCGTGGGTGGCAACGCCAAGGACGGAGAGATAATGATTCAGGGCGATTTCCGCGACAAAGTGCTCGACCTGCTCGCCAAAGCAGGATACAAAGCCAAAAAAGCAGGAGGATGATGTTTAAAAAGTTAGGACATAAAAACGGGGTTACATATTCCACACGACAGAAATATGAAGTATAAATATTTGAAATTGATTTTCTATCATAATTGTTCTTGGCAACAGAAAGTATGGAATTACGGCCCTGCCTATAAGACTATTTTTTTTATGGGAATAGCCTCAACAATGGATTTAATGAGTATCCACTACTTGCTGGCATTTTTTTTCCCATCTATTCCACAAATACCTTTTTATCAATTATTGTTGGCGTTTATTATTCTTGTTTGTGTTTTTTACTTTTTATTAGAATATAAATATGATTACAAAAGAATGGTGACTTTGTCGAAAATAATAGTGGGCAATAAAGGAAAGTGGTTTTGGATTTTTTTTCTTTATGTTTTAACTATATTGATGCCTTTAATAGTTTGTGGCTTATGGTGGGCTAAGAATAACGGATATATTTAATAAACCCATCACTGCTGATTTTCAATACTCAACACAATAAACCACCCGCACTGCCGTTATTAATATGATGTTAAAAAGTTAGGACATAAAAGCAAGAGCACTAGCCGCGGCGGCGGAAAAATGTGAAACCAAAATAGAGAAAAAATGGATAAACCCACTTTGGATAATAGTCTAATGCCCCTGATAGAAAGCATTGCGGAAACCATAAACAAGGCTCGTAAACGCTTGGTGTCTCATATCAACTCTACAATGACTGAAACTTATTGGCAGATAGGAAAATACATTGTGGAATACGAACAGGGAGGTCAGGAAAAAGTTGCATACGGTACCTCTACTCTGACCGAATTGTCAAAACAACTAACCGCTCGTTTTGGAAGAGGTTTCAGTCGCCCTAATTTGGTGAATATGAGAAAATTCTACCTCTACTACCCCAATTGTCAGACAGTGTCTGACAATTTAACATGGTCGCATATTGGTGAATTGATTAAAGCAGACGACCTTTTGGAGCGAAGTTTCTACGAAAAAGAGTGCATAGCTCAGAAATGGGATGTAAGAACATTAAAACGTCAGATGAAATCCGCCCTTTACTTGCGTCTGGCTTCCAGTAGGGATAAAGAAGGCGTGCTGGCATTGGCAAATGAGGGCATATCCGTGCAGAAACCCGAAGATGTTGTGAGAGACAGTTATACTTTGGAGTTTTTAGGGATTCCCGAGGATTATCGTTTTTCTGAAACAGAATTGGAACAACGCATAATAGACCATCTGCAATTATTTCTATTGGAAATGGGCAAAGGGTTCTCGTTTGTAAAAAGACAATATCCAATAACAGTAAACAACCGACACTATCACTGCGATTTGGTATTTTATCATCGAATACTCAAATGTTTTGTGCTAATCGACTTGAAACGAGATGGGGTACAACATGAAGATATCGGTCAGATGAATATGTATCTAGGTTATTTTGCAAAAGAGGAAAACATGCCCGACGACAATCCACCTATTGGTATAATTCTTTCGCACTATAAGGACGATTTGCTTGTGGAATATGCCACATACGGAATGAATACAAATTTGTTTGTTTCAAAATATGAACTTTACTTGCCCGACAAAGAACTGCTCAAACAGTTTGTTGACAAAGTTGTTAACGAAAACGATAAAGAAAAAAACTAATCTAAATACTATAGAATCTTGTGATAAACCACACCAACTGCCGTTATTAATATGATATTTAAAAAGTTAGGACATAAAAGCAAGAGTGCAATAGAAAAATAGATTTAACATTTTGAATATTAACAAATTAAACCCAATAAAAAATGAAACGCATTTTAATTCTTACAGTAATTATGGCAAGCGCACTAAGCATCAATCTGTCGGCATCGGCACAGAAAAAACAGGCCGCAAAGGCTAAAAAAGAGACGGCTATCCAGCTCAACAAACCCGATTTCAGCAACGACGCCACCCTTATGAACGCCCTGCTCGAGCGTCAGACAAACCGCAGTTTCTCGTCGCAGGAACTCTCGTGGCAGCAGCTCTCCGACATACTGTGGGCTGCCAACGGCGTAAACCGTCCCGACAACGGCAAGCGCACCGCCCCCTCGGCACGCAACGCGCAGGAGATAGACATCTACGCTTTCACGGCCTCCGGCGTTTTCTTCTACGATGCCGAAAACCATCAGCTGAAACGCATCTCCGACAAGGATTCCCGTCAAGGCGTGTACGACCGCGGCGATTTCCACAAAGCTCCGCTGATTCTCGTCTATGTGGGCAATTTCGACAAAATGCAGGGCTTCGACGAGGACGCACGTAATTTCTACAGCGCCACCGACGTGGGATTTGTAAGTCAGAACGTGTATCTTTACTGCGCCACACAAGGCCTCAGCACCGTTATTTGCGGCAGCTTCAACCGCGAGGGTGCCGACAAGGTTCTCAAAATAAAGAACGGCAAACTGCTTCTGGCTCAGCCCGTAGGCTATCCCGAGAAATAACACGGCACTAAGTATAGCGCCGCCACACCCCCAAAAAACACTCACATCATGGCATTGAACGTTAGAAAACTCACCGGAATACTCGTACTGACAATATTCGTGGCCCTCGCCGCCTTTTTGATAGGTTATTTCAAGTTCTTGGTAATCTGCATCTTGGTGTCGTTTGTGCTGGCGCTTATCGGCGGCCACCTGATGTCGCTGCTGCGCAAGGTGCGCATAGGCAGTCTGCACATAGCGCCCTCGCTGGCGGCAGGGGTGGTGCTGGCGGTGATAGTGGGTGTGGTAACGCTGCTGCTGTACCTTGTCCTGCCGTTGCTTATATCGCAGATAATGCAGCTGGTGAACATGGACACCTCCAAAATTGTGGAGTACGCCAACAATTACGGCGTGGAGCTGCGGCATCTGCTTATCGACTACGGCATTATCGACGACACGGAGAACTCTTTCGAGCTGCTGGTGAACAACACCCTGCTCGACATAATACGCACCATCGACCTTAAAAAGGTGATGACAAGCACCGTGTCCACTACCGCCAACCTGCTTATGGGAATGCTCACCATACTGTTCCTCACCTATTTCTTCCTGCGCGACCGCAGCTACTGGCGCGACCTGCTGTATTCGGCAGTGCCCGACAAATACACCGACGAGGTGCATAACATCTTCTCCAACTCGCGCCGCCTTATCTCCCGCTATTTCATAGGACTTTTGTGCGAGATGATACTGGTAACGCTGCTGCTGTTCGTAGGTTTCACCATCTTCGGATTCCCAAACGCTTTCCTTATCGCCGCCATCTGCGGTGTGATGGTGGTAATACCCTACCTCGGCGCGGTGATAGGCTCGGTATTCAGCTTTGTGATACTGCTGGTTTCCACGCTCAACGTCTCCACCGAGGGCGTCAACATCATGCAGCTGCTGTTCACTTTCTACGGCATTTTCATTGTGGTGAAACTGATAGACGACTTTGTGATGCAGCCCCTCATCTACTCGAAAAGCGTCAAGGCACACCCCGTGGAGATTTTCCTTGTGATACTTGTGGCGGGCAAGATAGGAGGAGTGCTCGGCATGATAGCCGCAATACCGGCATATACCCTTATTCGCATATTTGTTAAGGAATTTTGGAGTAACTCCAAGTTTGTAAAAAACCTTGTTAAGGATTTATAGAGCTGATAATCAGTAATATGACGAACTACATAAACAAAAATCACAATGATTCAGAAATTTTTTGTATTTTTGTAAAAATTATTTAGAATAAAAATCATTAAAAATTATACATTATGAGAAAAATTACTACTTTTTTGGCAACCTGCTTTCTGACCATTACCATGGCCAACGCACAACGTACAATGAGCATAAACAACGGCTCTTTCGAAAACTGGACTGCCACACCGGGCTATTCTATTTCTATTTTTCAAGTTTTCGACGATTATATTACTCCAACAGGATGGCACACAATGAGTTGGTCGATAGATACGACATTTACAATTTTCTCACAACAGATTCCTATTCAGACAGATATTCCTTTACAGAAAATGTACAAGGACAGCACCACAGCTCCGGTTGGCAATACGGCTGCTGTTTTGGAGACTTTCCAAATTGGTGATATAATTGTCAACAGTACTGTTCGTAGCAAGCTTGGCGACAATGACACCGTGGTTATGCCCACCATCCTTTCGATAGGCAAATTTAACACCGAACCTGTGATGGAACTTCTGGCAATGTTGCCCCGGCTCATGTCCGACCCATCGGCGCTTACAATGCTCGACACCCTCGATTTCAACAACTATTCTACGGGCGGTATGGACCTCAACGGTTTCAATGTTGTCAAACTCACTGGAAAATACAAATATGAACCCGCCGAACATTCGGCAGATATGGGAGGAGTTTTGCTCATAGGCACAGTAAACGACCCATCCACAGGAAAACGCAAGATTATTGGTGGCGGGTTCAACACCAGCCTCTCCCATACTCACACATATACCGATTTTGAAGTGGGATACATTTCCTTTGCCAACGACCCATCTATCGTTCCCGACAAATTGGAGATATTGGTACTTTCGTCTGGCGGCGGTACTGTAACCAAAGGTTCGCAACTTTGCATCGACGGACTTGAACTCTCCGACGGTAGCGAAAGCATTGCCACAGCTTCCTCCGAACCCAATTTCAGCATATATCCCAATCCCAGCAAAGGTAACGTTTACCTTGATGTGAATGGCAACGAATCGGTGAATGTGCGCATTTTCAACCAGTTGGGGCAAACTGTGGCACAGCGTAGCAACTGCACAGGTAAGGTGGTGTTCAACCTGCCTACAGCAGGACTTTACGTTATGGAGGTTTCAAATAGTAACTTCCGCTCCGTAAAACAGGTTGTGGTAACAAAATAGAAATAAAATTTGTTGTTTTTTTCATAAGAACAGTGCAAAGAGAAATCTCTGCACTGTTTTAGTTTGTTGTAAAGGATATATTAGAAGTTGAAAATTAGGATTTTGTAATAGAGTATTTATGTCCGAGCACTGGGAGATATACGCCGACTGGAATCCGTGGCATGGTTGTACCAAGATAAGCCCGGGTTGTAAGTATTGTTATGTTTACCGTCAGGACGAGATGTACGGTTGCGAGATTTCCAGCAGTGAATGCCGAAAGACTGCCAATTTCGAGCTCCCGATAAAGAAAAAGCGCGACAAGTCGTGGAAGATAGCGGGCGGCAAGATTGTATTAACCTGCTTCACCTCCGATTTCCTGCTGAAAGACGCGGATCAGTGGCGCCCCGAATGCTGGCGGATGATTAAACAGCGCAGCGATCTGTGGTTTTTCTTCTTCACCAAGCGCATCGACCGTTTTATGGAGTGTGTGCCCGACGACTGGGGCGACGGCTACCCCAACGTCATGGTGGGCTGCACGGTGGAGAATCAGGAAATGGCGGACTATCGTCTGCCCATTTTCCTTTCGCTGCCTATCAAGCATAAGAGCATCATAGCCTCTCCGCTGCTCACCGCCTTGGACCTTACGCCTTATCTTAACGAAATGATAGAGGAGGTGTCGGTAGGAGGGGAGTCGGGAGCCAAGGCACGTCCATGTAACTACGACTGGATTCTGGCCCTGCGCGAGCAGTGCGTGTCGAAGGATGTCGCTTTCCGGTTCCACCAGACGGGAGCCCGTTTTATAAAAGACGGAAAACTGTACCGTGTGCGAAGGTGCTTCCAGCTCAGTCAGGCTCACAAGGCCAACATCGACTACAAGATAGGCCGCTATCTTGTGCCGGAGACGGTGAAATTCGAATGGAAAGAGAGCGACTATCACGAATAAGGATACATGCTCCGTTTTATCGGACACTATTTATAGCAAAATTATTATCGTCACAACATCTAATATCGTCTATACAAAAGTTTTTCGGGACTTCCAACAGGGAATAAGTGCTATCATTTAGCTTTATTTCCAAATGTCTGGAATCTTTTTCGTAATCGTATGTAATTCTTGTCAGTCATTATCAAGCTATGCTAAAAGCATGCTAATGTAATAAACGAGTCCGTTTTTTGTCGGTACGGTTGTTGTTGCTGATTTTTAGCGAAAATTCAAATATTTTGCGTAACTTTGCAATTTCAAAAAAAGTAAAAATGAAGAAACTATGGCTTTGGCTGATAATCGTTGTAGTTGCCGCAGGAGCGGTGGCGGGGATTTTTGTGTTGCGCGGACAAAGCGACAACGGTGCCGATTCGGCGGAAGCCATTGCGGAACGCTTGTGGAATTTCAGCCAGTTTCGCCCCGACGGTTTCACTATTGACGTGCGTACTTTGGAGCAGCCCGACGAGGGTATTGCCGTGGCCTACGCCGCCACACAGGGCTGCCATTCGCGCGAGTCGCTTGTGTTTGTGGTAACACACGCCTTGCAGCACGACGGATACGTGGGAGGCTGGCTCGACCGCGACAGCGGACTGTACTATTTCGACAGCACAAGGCTTTTTCCTGAAAATCAGCTGGAGGAGGCTTTACAGTTTGCACGTGAGAACGGCCAACTGGCAGTTTATGTCATCTCTACAGGCGAGGAATACGATGTGTGCCGTAGTAGTATGCGCAGGTCTTGATGGCGTTTCCCGAATGGGAAGTAAAACGGATGATGTGCGTTAGTTTGAAAAGAAAAAATCAAACACAAATGAAGAAAATGCTTTTGCTATTTGCAGCGATGTTCGCTATTGCCGTCTCTGCACAGAGTGTCAAGGTGAAAGGTACGGTTTTGTTTAGAGAGACAGGTGAACCCTTGTCGTTGGTTACAGTGGAAATTCGCGAAAATGGAGAAACTATTGCCACGGGACAGACGGATTCTCTTGGAAAATATTGCCTGACGACACGGCTGGGTAAATATGACATCAGGTTTATGGATAAAAATTACAATCCTCTTATTATCGAAGGGGCAGACTGTGGGTCAAACATAGCATTGGCACCAATAAAAATGCAAAAGGCACATCCTATGATGGAAACTGATGTGGTACGTCCCGTGACACTTATGATAGATACCGAAGACCCTAATCCCGTGATGCAGAGAGTTGAGGTAGAAGGGGTTAAAGTCAATGTACGCTAGAAACTTGCAAAGATAAGAAGCGAGTCCGTTTTTTTGTTAAAAGAGTTTGCAGTTTTTGAAGTTGATGTTTATTTTATCCCCAGATCGGTCATTAGGAATTTTTTGGTTGCGATAGTTGTTGGTTTCTAATGATGGTCATTAGAAAAACATGTCTGTGTATATTGTTGTATGACAAATAATTGTTATATTTTATTGGTGTCCGATAAATCTTTTTCATAAATGTCACAGAAATGTATGTATAAAGTGTAAGAGACAGGTTATGTTATATATGGGGCTTGTTTTTCAAATTCTGTTTTCGACCGTGGTAAATTCGTGCCAGCGGCACGAGTTCTCAATAACTCCACTCAAGGAACGCAGAGTGGGGTTAAAGGATATCACCCACAAAAACAAGCGTGCTGAAAGCACGCCACATATTTCCATTTTGAGAGCGTTGTAATTCTCCGTTTCACTATCGAAAAAACCACTGGCGTTTTCTTCACTTCGGCACGCCAAGATTCCATTCTTTTGCCTCCCCTAAGTTGCACTTGTAACTGGAATTTAGGGTATTTCGCGAAAAAAACGTACTTTTGCATACCAAATAGGTGTTTATAAAACTACAGACTTATGCAGATAGAACTTGCTGTAAAACAGGATATTCCGGCCTTGCTCGACCTGCAGCGCAAGGCGTTCGGCTCGCGTTGCAAGTTGCTTGACTGGGAGGACGCCCTGCCTATGACAGAGACCGAGGATCATGCCTTGGAGGAATTTGCTCAAAACACCACTTTGGTGGTAAAGAACGAAGACGGACAAATAATAGCCTCCATCCGTGGCAGCATGGAGAAAGACTCCCTGTATATGAACCGTTTGATGGTACTGCCTGAATATCAGCGGCAAGGCATAGGTAAACTGCTGTTTCGTGAGATTCAAAGACTCCTGCCGCACGAGCGCGCATGGCTCTGTGTGCTACAGCAGGAAAGATTTGCGCACGATTTTTATATGCGTGAGGGTTTCAAGCCCTTTATGACCGAGGACGCAAGGCACGGACTAACTTGGGTTTATATGGAGAAAAAAAATATGACCTCCTACTGTGGCCTTGATTGCGCCAAGTGCGACGCCTATATCGCCACCAAGAACAACGACCAAGCCTTGCGCGAGAAGACTGCCAAGCTGTGGTCGGAACTAAACCACGTACATATTTTGCCGGAGCATATCAACTGCGGGGGTTGCCGTGCAGACGGGGTAAAGACCGTTTTTTGCGAGAGTATGTGCCAAATCCGCCAATGTGCCTTGAAAAAAGGGGTGGAGAACTGTGGCCAGTGTTCGGAACTCGATGTTTGTCAGATTGTTGCTGCGCTTCACGCCAACAATCCCGAGGCGCGGAAGAATCTGGAGAAAAATATATAACTTGCTAAAATTGAAAGTGTTGTAGTGATGTGTGCAACATTTGGCGTGTTACCTTTTTTTCAGCAAATAAAGGTTGTCTTTGTTGCTTACTATAGAGTAATTCTCTAAAACGGCATCAAAATCTTTGACATCTGTTTTTAGCAAGAACAGATAGTCGGCGAGATGCTCTTCGTAATAGTGGTTGATAAGATATACATGCTCCCTCAGGGACACGTGCGGAAGCAGGGGCATGGCGGTTCCCACCGAAGCGGTGTCGGGTATGGCTTCTATCATTTTGTATGCCTCCCGTACAGGGATATTATCGTTTGTGTAATGTTTATGGCTGAAAAGGCGTACCTGCTCCTTTCGGATTCCACAATAGGTATGATTTGTGGTTGTGTAAACAGAAACCAAAATAAGCAACGCCGTACTTGCCACAGCCGCTATACCCGCGATTTTCTGCTTCTTCCATCCCGAAAGGATTATAAAAACGCCGGCTACCAGAACTGGTGCCATCTCCACATTGTATTGGAACTCTATTCCCCAGAAATACAGGTCGTTGGCAAGCATTTTCTGTGCCGCAAGCGGAATCAACATTATAAGGTAGTTCGGTTTTGCAAAACAGATTATACCTCCGGAAAGTAGCAGGCATACAAAGAATTCCACTTTGTTGGGATGGTCGAAAAATGCGGCAATTGTTTCCAAAGGATGGCTTATCAGGTAAACGAACATGCTGCCGAAACTGTCGCCCCATTGCGCATAACGTGCGAAACCGCGATATTCGCCTGTGGTATTTAAAGATGGCATTACTATCGACAGTATGATATACGAATAAACAAGGCAACAAACTGCATATACTGCCAAATATATCAGCGACTTGCGGTCTTTACGGTGGTCCCATGCCAATCCCGCAACCACAAAAAGCACAAACAAGGCTGCATTTTCCTTGCCTATGAACATAAAAAACAGCAGGAATGTGCTCCAAGCGTAACTTTTCTTTTTGAAACAATACATAAACCACGGTAGCACCGAGGCTATAACCACATTGGAGTGATAATCGTAGGCCGCCGCATGGACAACGCCAAAAAATAGAGAGAAGCTAAGTGCAGCCAAGGTGGAATACAGTTTGTTTTCGGTATAAAGAGAAATCAGTTTATACATACCCAAACATCCCAGCAGCAGAGCCAATATTTGGACGATAAGCAGTGTATATGTGCCAAAAACATAAACCAGAGGCGAAAAAATCATTAGATACAAGTCGAAATGGTCGGCTAAACAGGGGGTGGGCTTATCGCCAAACTCTGCAAATACCTGAAAATCATTTACTTTAAAATGGGCATAGTCGTATGCTATTTTGTTGTACAAACCTAAATCCAAACAATATGTACGGAACTGGTAGTGATTTACAAGGGATATAAGTGAGAACATCACCGCCGAAAAAAGCAGTACGGCAATTATATATTTGCTACGACTAAGGTATTTCATTTTTTTCGAATGATTTTTGCAAATATACTGTTTTTTTCAAAAACGTGTCCATTTTTTTGTTAATCTACAATAAAGCAGTAAGAAACAACCCCTGCTGTTGAATTTTTTTCGAGAAATAATCGGTCAAAAAGTGTTATCTTTGCAGACCGATTTAAAAACACACAAAAAAGTATATAAAGAACATAACCTGCTGTTTTTCACCAAAAACAAACACTATGCTGCAACCGACCACTCTCTGCTACTTGGAACGCGACGGGCAGTATCTTATGCTGCACCGCACCACAAAGTCCAACGACATAAACCACGACAAATGGATTGGCGTGGGTGGCAAATTTGAGGAAGGCGAAAGTCCCGAGGAATGTATGTTGCGCGAGGTGCGCGAGGAAACGGGCTTTACCGTAACTCGCTGGCGATACAGGGGTATAGTGACTTTTGTGTCAGATATTTACGGTAGCGAACACATGCACCTTTTCACCTGTACGGAATGGGAGGGCGAACAAAAGCCCTGCGACGAGGGGGTGTTGGAATGGGTTGGCAAGGACAGGATTTCCGAACTGAATATTTGGGAAGGGGATAAAATCTTTCTCGACCTCCTGCGCGGCGACGTGCCGTTTTTCTCCCTCAAACTCACCTATCACGGCGACACTCTTACAGCTGCCATACTAAACGGCAAGGCAATCCGTTGAGCGATGGAATAGCACAAAAAAAACGTGTCGTTCCATAAAGAACGGCACGTATAAAATATTACAAGATGATAGCAATTCTTACTTGAGGCCGAGTTCCTTTTTTACCAGAGGAAGAACGTCATCGCCGCCTTCGTAGAGGGTTGCTCCAGCAGTGAAGATATAAGTGTAGCCGTTGGCTTTGGCAACTTTTGCTATTGCACTCTTAACTTTCTCCTGAATGGGTGTAAACAACTCTTCCTGACGGTCTTGCAGACGTTTTACAGCTTTTTCCTGAAACTGCTGGATACGGTTGTTCTTGTCCTGAAGGTCGGCTTCTTTGGTTTGACGTATAAGGTCAGACATTTGGTCTCTTTTTGCAATATACTCGTTTTGAAGTTGTTGGAGTTCGGTTGCCATGGTTTTGAGCATGTTTTCAGCCTCTTCTTGTTCGGCTTGTAACACTTTTTGCACCGAATCAACTTCCGGCATGATTTTGAATAGCTCTTGGGTGTCGATATGTCCCAGCTTTACAGGCTTTTGTGCGAACAAAGTGGCCGATGCAAATAATGCCACTGCTAATACGAAAATTGTTTTTTTCATTGTGTAGGTTATAAAATTATTTTAATTATGTATTTATCAATCAAATGGTTGAAAAAAGTATGACTTTTTTACAGCCGTTTGCAAATATACGTTATTTTTTTGATTTATACACTATTTATCGAAAGAGCCTTATTGTTTTGCCGTATATCCCATTTGTTTTAGTATGTCGTCGCTCACATCGGATTTGGCGTTGGCGTAGATAATGGTGGATTCGCCGGATTTGTCGAAAATGATGGAATAGCCCTTGGCGGTGGCGTATTTCTCGATGGCTGAGTACACTTTATCCTGAATGGGTTTAAGCAGGTCTTCGCGTTTTTTCTCCAAATCGCCGCCAGAGCCGAAACGTTTTTTCTGCAATTCCTTAACTTCCTTTTCTTTATCTATTATTTCGTCCTGACGTTTGGTTTTCAGGTCTTCGGGAAGCAGGTAGGCCTCGGACTGGTAGGCTTTGTACAGTTTGTCTATTTCCTGAAATTTGGCCTCGATCTCTTTCTGCCAATCAACGGAGAATTTGTCGAGGGTTTGCTGTGCTTGCTCGTAGTCGGGAATGTTGCTCAGGATGTATTCCGTGTTTACGCAGGCGTATTTTTGTGCATTAGCCGCAAATGCAGCCACAAGGCAGAGTGCCAAAGTTAAAAATGTTTTTCTCATATCATTGAATATTTAATGGTTAAACTTATTATTAATCAATCGATTGGTTTATAGAAAAATGGAAATGTGAGCCACCGGTATCCTTGTCGCTGAAGCCGTAAGCCCAGTCGAGACCGATAAGGCCGAACATAGGCATGTACAAGCGCACTCCCAAGCCTGCCGAGTTGTACATTTTGAAGGGTTGGAACTGCTTGAATTCAGACCAAGCGTTGGCTCCTTCCACAAAACCAAGTACATAAATGGTGGCTGTGGCGTTGAGGGTAATGGGCTGGCGCAGTTCGAGGGTGAATTTGTCGAACATCGAACCGCCCACATAGTTGCCCGAGGCATCTTCGGGAGTAAGGGCGTAGGTGGTGTATCCGCGCATGGGTATTATCTCGCGTGCGTCGAGGGCGAAACTCGACAGTCCGTCGCCACCCACATAGTAACGTCCGAAAGGCGAAAGTCCTATCTGTGAGTTGTAGTAGCCCATGCTGCCGAAACGGAAACGAGCATTGAACACCACGTTGCTTATAAGGTTGAACATCCACGAGCCGCGTATGTTCAGTTTGTAATATTCGAGGAACTTGTAGCGTTCCTGTGCGTCAAGATTACTGTAGTCTCTGCCGTTGAAGAGGGAGTATGGAGGTGTAAGCTGAATTCCTGCCGACACTTCGGAGCCCAAACGCGGATAGATGGGTGAGTCGAGGGAGTTGCGGCTTAGTGTTAGGGCATAGTTTATGTCGTTGGCGTAGCCGTCGGGGAATATGAAACTGGAGTAGTTCTGTACCCTGTACAGGCGGTAGGTTATTCCTTGCGAGAGTATGAAATAGTCGTCGGGCCACGATAGGCGTTTGGTCAGCGACAGTCCGGCTCCCGTTATGCGCAAGCTGTAGTAGTTGGGACTCGTTTTGTCGTAATAATAGCCGTTGCTGTAAAGCGAGTGGTAGATTGAAAACCCGAGCGACTGCGGTTTGCTGCCGCCAAGCCACGGTTCGGTAAATCCTGCACTGAGCGAATAGTAGTAAGTGCCGTTGGTTTGTGCGCTGAGGTACAGTTTCTGTCCGTCGCCGGTAGGCAGTGGCGACCACGCTTTTTTGTTGAAGATGTTGCGTACCGAGAAATTGTTGAACGAAAGTCCCAAAGTCCCGATAATCATTCCGCTACCCCAACCACCGGAGAGCGATATTTGGCTTGTGGGTTTTTCCTCGAGTTGGTATTCTATGTCCACAGTGCCGTTTTCGGGGTTGGGCTTCACATCGGGATTTATTTTCTGTTCGTCGAAATACTGTAGGGTGGCCAATTCGCGCACGCTACGTATTACGGCGTCGCGGCTGAAAAGGTCGCCCGGACGGGTGTGTATCTCGCGCATTATAACCTTGTCGTTGGTCATGGTATTGCCTTTTACCGACACTTTGTTAAGGCGAGCCTGACTGCCTTCGCGTATGCGGATTTCAATGTCGATGGAGTCGTTGTCCACAGCTACTTCGGTGGGTATAGCCCTGAAAAACAGGTAACCGTTGTCCATATACAGCGAGTTGATGTCGGTGCCGCTGGGGTTGTACGACAGGTTTTGGTCGAGGGTGCTCTTGTTGTAAGGGGATCCTTTTTCTATACGCAGGTGCTTGGCAAGTTCTTCCGATGAATAAATGGTGTTTCCCGTAAAGGTGATGTTTCGGAAATAATATGGCTTGCCTTCATATATTTTCACATTCACGCGAAGCTTGCCGTCGTCGCCGTAATATATGCTGTCGCCAAGTATTTTTGCGTCGCGGTAACCTTTTTCGTTATACAGATTTACTATCTCTTCGAGGTCGCTATTGTAGTCCGCTTCGATGTATTTGGAGCGTTTCCAGAATCCTGAAGTCCAGAAATAGAATTTTTTCCAATAGTTTACATCGTGGGTGTTTTTCATGGTTCTGGCAAGGCGTTTGTCGGAAATGGCCTCGTTGCCTTCGAAAGTGAGTTTTTTGATACGTACTTTGTTGCCTGTTTTAACGTCGAACACAAGTATTTGCTCGTTGTTTTTGCGAGATGTGTCGGCTATGGAGACTACATCGACTTTAATGTTGTTGTAGCCTTTGTCGAGATAGTAGCTTATTATTTTGTTTTTGGAGGTTATCATAAGGTTGTCGGTAACCACATCGCCAACCATAAGGTTTATGTTTTCGCGCAGTTTGTCGGCGTCGGATTTTTTCACTCCCTTGAACTGGAATTTCGACAGTTTTGGCCGTCCCACAAGTTCGATATTAAGGAAAACAAGGTCGTTTTGAATGTTGGTTACCTGTATTTTTACATCTTCGAAAAGTCCCTGTTTCCACAGTTTGTCTATGGCTCCTGAGATTTTGTCGCCCGGAATTTGTATTTTGTCGCCCACATGCAGTTCTGCAACCATGAGCACCATGCGTTGGTCTAAATTTTCGGCACCTTGCAGTGTAATTCCGCCGATTTCGTATTTTTTTGGTGTTAGGTAATCGATGTCGTAGTTTCCACCATTGGAGCCGCCTACAACGAGTTGCGCGTTAGCCGTTGGCACTGTGCACGTTGCAATTAGCAGCACGAGTATAATGTGTTTAATTTTCATTGTCGTTTTTTTGTGAAAAACATTTGTTCGTAAAAAGCAATAACGGCGCTCTCGCCGTTTTATTATGCGTTTATTTCTGTTTTTTTATTTGTTCTCCGGTTTTGCCGTAGCGCCGTTCGCGTTTTTGGTAATCGATGATGGCGTTGTCGAGGTCTTGTTTGCGGAAGTCGGGCCATAGCGTAGGTGTGAAATAAAGTTCTGTGTAGGCCAATTGCCACAGCATGAAATTGCTTATGCGATATTCGCCGCTGGTGCGGATAAGTAGGTCAGGGTCAGGAAATTGGACTGTTGCGAGGTACTGCCGTAGAGTGTCTTCGTTTATGTCGTCGGCATCGAGGGTATGACTGTTGGTATCGGCAACTATTTTGCGCAAAGCTTGTTTTATTTCCCAGCGGGAGCTGTAGCTGAGTGCTAAAATCAGTGTCATACGGGTGTTGGCGGCGGTGTCGGATATACAGTTTTGTAGTTCGGAGCGTGTGGCTTCGGGAAGCGATTCGGTGTTGCCTATGGTTTGCAGGCGTATGTGGTTTTTCTGTAGGGTAGGGGTTTCGTCGCGAATGCACTTCACCAACAGGCTCATAAGTCCGTCCACTTCGGCTTTCGGACGGTTCCAGTTTTCGGTGGAGAAAGCGTAGAGGGTGAGGTATTCCACTCCAAGTTCGGCACAGCGTTCCACGGTTTGCCGTACCGCTTCGATGGCGTTCTGGTGCCCGAATATGCGTTCGTGCGAGCGTTGTTTTGCCCAGCGTCCGTTGCCGTCCATAATTACGGCTATGTGCCGTGGGATGTTGTTCAGATCTATCGCCGTTGTTTCCATGATTTTATTGTTTTTTATCAATATGCGTCGCATTTCTGATGTTTGCGGAATGCGTCGAAAACATTAAGTTTCACTGTAATACTAAGTCCGAAAAAGGCATACCAGTCGTCGAGGCTGTCGTCGCCGCGCTGTGTACCTGCGGTGTAAGCATGGTTGGGTTCTATTTCGCCGCTACGGTCGGAGAGTATGGCGGCCAACTCTTCGGTGTTGTCTGTGAGCAGTTTGCTGTCCACGTAGGTGGTGCTTACATCGTCTATGTAGTCTGTCCATGTCTTGCGGAAGCCATATTCGGCACCGATGGTGAAATATTTTCCTACTCGGCATTTGAGTCCAAGTCCGAAAGGTACACACAACTGTATGAGGTTGTAGGGTTTACGGTCGGGATATTGCGAAAGTCCCTGTCCTTCGGTACACAAAGGTTGAAGTTCGTACCAAACGCCGTTGTACTGAGCTTTTGGATTGAATCCGAAAACTCCTATGCCTGCAAACATGTAGGGAGTAAGACGTTGTGCGTATGCGCCTCTTTGGTATGGCACAAAATTGAACTGCACCGTAAGTGAGCCTTCTATTATGTTTGACCGAAAACTGAGGTTGCGTGCCTCAATAACATCGGGATTGCCTCCTTCCACGTTGCCGTAGGCCAAGCCAAACTGCACCGCCCAACGCGGATGGAAATCGTAGCGGAATAAAGCACTGGCGGCGTAGTTGAGTTTTCCGGTGATTTTTTGGTTGTTGAGGTCGCCTATGTAGTTCATTGCCCCAAGCAGTAGCCCTGCTTCGGCGTCTTTCCGCAGTGTTTGCGAATGCACCATCAGTGGCGACAATGCCATCAGAAGAATTGCTATGCGTTTGAAGCCGTACATAGGGCCAATGGTTATTTTTTGCTTTGTTTTTCGGTGAACCGTATAGTGTAGCAGATGCTTTCGGCCTGCATAAGGTAGTCGCGTTTGTTTTTGCCTGGAGCCATCACATAGCCTGTAAGCATAATGATGTCTTCGCCATCAGGGGTGAGGATGGTGTAGTTTACGTATGGTCCGCTAAGGAATGCTTTTTTGCCCAGCACATGCCACAAACCTCGTGTTTCCATGCAATACCTGTCGTTGAACTCCACTCGGCGAGTTTCGGCATCAACGCGGCGGTCGGTGCCCATGTACGAGCCGTCCACCGGGCCGGGTATGGCTTTCATGGTGCTGTCGAGTTGGTCGAGAATTACGGCTTGGTCGAAATCGGAGGTTTTTTTATAGGGTTTGGTATGTATTATTACGCCTATGCTGAAATCGTTGGTTTGCTTGCGTAGCCAAGCGAAATCGGAGGTCATGTTGCAAATGTAATATTCGTTGGATACGGTTATTTCGAAACTGAAATTGTTGCGGAGTTTTTGCATGAGTTCATGGTTCTCAACACCTTTGTAGGCTCTAAAAATACGTGCATGTTCACATTTGTAAACTTCGTCTCTTATTAATGGCAGGTAGCGTCGCAGGAATGGGGCTACTGAATCGCGACTGCTTAGCTGGAACTCGAACAATATCTGTGGTTGTGCCCAATGGTTGTGGGACATTCGTGCCTTGTTGCGGTTGCTGTCGGCAATGGTAATGATTATCAGGTTGCGGTGTGCTTTGAACATGTCGGTGTTTTGTAGCGACGACACAGGAATATTAACCACGTCGAACATCTGTTCCACTTGATTTAGCCCCTTTTGCGGCTGGTGGAGTATTGTCAAAATGCTGTCCTTTACGCTACCGCTGTACACGTTTTTGTCTGCTACAACGAGTAGTTCGAGGGTTTTGCCCGACGAGCCACGTTTTTGGTTGGGGTTGGAGGGTTTGAAGCACGACGGGAACATTGCCGTAAGTGCCAACAATGCGCTTGCCAATATTACTTTTTTCATTGTTTGATAATTTTTTATGTTATAACAACGGTTTTTGCGTAAAAATATTTTTAGAACGACCACGATAATCCCATACTTGGCATGATGGGTAGCTGGTTTATGCGTTCGAAAGTGAGGCGGTTGAAATAGAACATGTTGCTGCGGTTGTAGAGGTTGGTAACGCTGAGGCTTATGTCGAGAACGGAGCGTTTGCCGAAAGCGAAACGTTTTTTTACCGAGGCATCGAGGCGATGATAGGAGGGAAGCCGTCCGCCGTTTACAGAGGCATAGTATATGCCCCTTTCGCCATTTTCTACAAGGTAGTCGGTGTTGAGGCCGCCGCTGAAGGTGAGGTTTTCGTATATGCCGAGGGTTTGGGTGTAGGGGAATCCGCTACCAAAGTTCCATCGCATACTAAATTCCCAGTCGAGTTTTTGTCCGGCTTTGTAGGTAAACAGCACGTTGATGTTGTGTCGGCGGTCGTAGTGAGGGTTGTAGGCAACACGTTCATCGGTGCGTTCCACATAGCCCAGCGAATAGGCAATCCAAAGATACGACATTCCGTAGGTGCAACGTGTGCTGAAATCGACACCGTAAGCGCGACCTTTTTCGATGATAAAATCCTTGCGCAGATATTCGGGCTGCTCATAAATTCCACCTTCCTGATACTCATGAGAGTTGTCGTATATAAGGTTGTGGTTCATGTTCACCAATTGCGAGAAGTTTTTGAAATATGGTTCCATATTGAACGACAGCCAGTCGTTGGCATCATATTCCACGCCAAGTATCAGGTGCTGAGCGTTTTGCACGCAACTGTTCATCTCCTCGCCACGGTATTTCTCGGTTATGCCTAAATTTTCGGAACCAGTAAGAAATCCGTTGAAAAGGTTCACCACGTCGTTGTCGGGGCGGGCGTCGAGGAAGTTCTGACTGTAGAGACCTGCCGCAAGTTTCAAACGAACATTGTCGTTGATTTTGTATTTCACTGCCAAACGGGGTTCGGGATAAAATTCGGCAACCGAAGCGTAGTACACAAGTCGTAGGCCGGGTTCTACTATCCATTTGGTGCGGTTCATCTTGTAAGTGGCGAACACTGCCAATTCGTTGGTGTTTTCGGTTAGCGAAAACTTGCGTCCGTATTGGTTTTGGAAAGCGTAATCGGTTCGGAACATCTCCACGTTGATACCGTAGGTCAGCTTGTCCTTACCCAAGAAATAAACTATGTCGAGTACGCCCGAGAGTCCGCCGATTTCGCTTGTACGAGGGTCGAAGCCTTGGTTTGTGGCGTCGCTGAATTCTATTTTGTAGTCGGAGTAGGCTATGGTGCCTTCCACGAGAGCATCGTTGCCCGGTACTATAACGAAGTTGGTTCCTGCCCCGTAGTTGTTCCATTTGAAATCGGCTATGGACTGGTAGTTTTTAACCCAGTCGTTGTATCCAAATCCAAACACGTTAAGTTTGTTGCCCGATTCGGATTTTATGCTAAGTTTGCCGTAAATATCGAGAAAATCGTAGGGCAGTCCGTTGTCAATATATGAGTATATTTTTTTCGAAGATTCGGCAAGATAGGAGTTCTTTGCTGTAATTAGGTATGTTACAGAGGTTTTGCTGTCCGGGGACTCTTTTTTCAGAGGTCCTTCTATGAGAAGTCCGGCACCCATAGTATTTACGTTTATTTTTCCGGTGTGCCGTCTGCTGTTGCCGTCGCGGGTGGTTATGTCTATCACCGACGATATGCGTCCGCCGTATTCAGCCCCGAAACCGCCGGTATATACGTCGGCATTGAGTATTACATCGGTTTCGAACACCGAAAAGAGTCCTATCGAGTGGAAAGGGTTGTAAACCACCATGCCGTCGAGTATGGTTTTATTCTGAATCATGGAGCCGCCGCGTATGTACAGCTGTCCGCCTTGGTCGCCGGTAAAGTTGATACCCGGAAGCACCTGCAGGTATTGTGCTATGTCTGACTGTCCGCCTATGGACGGCATTTGCTGGATTTCCATGGCGGAGATTTTTTCTACCGACACTTTGGTATCGTCGGTACGTTCTTGTTTTATGCCAGACACTTTCACCACTTCCAGAGTGGTAATGGTCGGTTTCAGTTCGATTCGTCTCTGCAAAGTTTGTCCTGTGGTAGTTATTGAGATTTTTTCGGAATAGTTGCTGTAGCCGATGGATTTCACCACAATGGTATAGTCCCCGTTGGGAATCTTGTTGATGAGGAAAAAACCGTTGATGTCGGTGGACGTACCAAGTTTTGTGTCTTGCAGTATTATGTGGGCAAAAGGTATCGGTTCGCCGTTGTCAGCGTCGTACAGAAATCCTTTGATGGTGCTTTGCGCCGTTGCCCACAGTGGTAGCAGGGTTATAAACAACAGTGTTGTGAAGAATCTTTTTTGCATTGGCTGTTAGTGTAATATTTTAAAAACAAGTTCTTTAAGAATTTCACCGTTGGTTACGGTGCCTGTATTGTGCACCCCTTTCGATTTTAGGTCGGCCTCTTTTAGGTAGCCTATTATGGCGGCCATTTTGGGCAGCGAGTAGTAACGAGCCGCTGTCTGATAGTCGCGCACAAAGAAAGGGTTTACCCCCAAAGCGGAGGCGGCGGCTTGTTGCGATTTGTCGGGCAACTGCTGGTATATCATCACCTTGATGAAATAGGAATAGAGATTGGGAAGTATTGCCTGAATGGGGTTGTCGTTTGGATTGGCCGCGAAGTGGTTCACAATGCGGTTGCATTTCATCACGTCCTTGTGTCCGAGGGCGTTTTGTAGTTCAAACACATTGTAATCCTTGCTTATGCCTATGTTGCGTTCGATAATTTCGTTGGTTACGGCACCACCTTTTGGGAGCGAGATAAAAACTTTGGAAAGTTCGTTGGCAATCTTGCTTGTGTCGTTGCCGAGTGCTTCGGCAATAATGGCCGCACTCTGTTGCGATATGGTGTATCCCTGTTCGGAGATGTAACCCACAATCCAAGCGGGCACCTGCGAGTCGTACAGGCGTGCCTTTTCGAACACCACACCCTTTGCCGCTATGGATTTCTGTACTTTGGCGTTTTTAAATTTCTTGTCGCGATAGCAAAATGCCACTATCGAGGCTTCGGACGGTTTTTCGAGATATGTGGCGAGTGGTGCCCAATCGCGTATGTCCTGAGCCTCTTTGACAAGAATGAGGCGGTGTGTGGAGGTGGGCATGGTGGGATACTGCTTGGCGATGTCTATGATGGCGCTCATCTCCACATCGCGGCCATACACCACGGTTTGGTCGAAACACTGATTTTCTTCGGGTATCACTTCCTTTTCGAAAAAGTCGGAAAGCACGTCCAAAGTGTGGTTTTCCTCGCCGAAAAACAAGTACACCGGCTTGACGTCGCCCTTTTTTACACTCGCTATTATCTGTTTTTCCGTAACAGCCATCCAGTTGTTTTTATTAGTTGATTATCAATTTTTTAACATAAATTCCTTTGTCGTCGAGCACCTGAACGAAATATATTCCGCATGACATATATGGAATGGAAATTTCGTTGCGTTCTTGGCAAAAGCTACCTTTGGCACAAATTTTACCTTTGGTATCCGCTATCAAATATTGTCGTTCTGCGGCCTCGGCAAACTCCACAACCACCCTGCCGGCGGCATTTGTGGGATTTGGATAAACCATAAAATCGTTTGTCTTTGAAGCATTGTCAATATCTACCTCGTTGGTGCAGAAACGTAGCGATTCGGCGGCCGTTACAGAGCGCACAAGAACTCCGTTTACGTAGCCTTCGAGGGTGATTTCGGAACGCAGACGCGATATATACGACGATAGTGTGACACGCAAGGTGTAGCACCCGGGTTGTGTGCAGAACGATTCACTGTAATCTATGGAAGGTAGTTCGTTGTGGCTCGAAATTACCGTGCTGTCGTCGCGGAGAAACTCCCACGAAACATTGTTACTAATTCCATCCATAAAGCTCGAATAGCGGTCGGGGAGTTTTATGCGGTAGCTTACCTCCTTTCCGCTTTTTACTGAAATTGGCAAAACAATGGTGTCGTTGGAGGTGTTTTGGTCGGTGGTGCCGTTTGGATTTTCGCACCAAATGGTAAGTGTGTGTGTACCGGATGATAAGGTGATGGGATTTAGAGTTATGGTGGTAAATGCGTTTAGAATCAGTATTCCGCTCCACGAATACTGCTGTGGCGACAGGGTATCGAATTGATATTTTATAGTGAGCGAACGTATTGTGTCGTTGCCTCGGTTGGTAATGCGTATCTCGGGTGTTGTTTGCGACACATTGCAATATACGGTGTCGATGTTAGAATTAGACATTGCCGCATCGCGCGACAAAGACGAAGTGCAGGGGTCGTAAGCAGGACAAGAGGTGGCACCCGTGTTTGTTGGGTCGAGCCAATCTCTGAGGCGTGCCGACGAGGTCACGGCATTGTTGTTGTTCCACGAATAATATAATTTCCCGTAGTAGTCTGAACCTTGTGGGTCGGAGCAAGAGGCGTCGCCGCCATGCAATTGTCCTATTATTTGGTGGTTTTGGTTGAACAGAGGTGAGCCCGACGAGCCACTCTCGGTAGTACCTTGTAGCCATCGCGACACGCGCCAGTGTGTGCCATCGTCGGTATTGTCCAGATACGATGAACTCCTGCCAGCACCGGCAAGGGATATTTTTTTCAGATCGCCGTTGGGGTGATGTATGCAGGTCATGGCGGTGGGGGCGGTTGAGGTGCGAGACCAGCCGAGGTACAAAGGCTCGTATGAGCGTGGTACAGTGTCGCTTAGCCGCAATAGTGCGAAATCGGAGTTGGAACCCTTGGCTATAAGCGAGGAGTAGTTAATGGAATATATGGTTGGACCCGTAGTGCCGTTGCAGGATTCGGCCTCGTGCTTGAAAACAAACACAAAAGTGGAAGGGTTGTGGCCGTTCACACAGTGGTTGGCTGTGAGTAAATATGGGGTGCCGTCGTTGGAGGTGTTGTTTATCAAAGCTCCGGTGCAGTGTGCGCTACCGCCGCGCAGTATCAATGCCACTCCGCGTTTCTCCATCTGCCAGTCGCGGCCTTCGGTGCAGTTGATGTTTATGTTGCATGAGCCCGAGGTGCCGTAGTTGCCTTTGTCGGTCTTGAAAAATATGTCGCGGTAGCCGTGCACTACTGTGGCTATCGATATTTCGCCCATATCTTTCACGCTAACAGGTTCGTAGTACTCCATTATTACAGAACTGCCCGGATAGAGCGATGTGGAGAACACGTGTTCCGGATTGTTGTTCTGTTCGGTAAAAGCCCCTGTAACATATTTTCTATCAGGAGTGTAGATAAACATTCTGCCACCCTGAGGAATGAAAAAACGGTCGAAGATGAAGTTCATCGTTTTTGCTTCACGGCAGCTTATCCGTAGTTGCCACACACGGTCGCCATTGGGGAGTTCCTGCCATGTCCCTGCATTGTGTAGCGTTATGGAGGTGTCTATCTCGGCTCCGAAACGGAAAGGCTTTTTTGTGCCTACATTTTGCTCATCCTCAAGTAGATACTTCTCCACGTCCACGTATGGCATGACAATCTCGTTGGTTGTAATAAGGGAGTTGCCAAAAGCGTAGGGACTGCCGCCGTGCCCTATCTGTGCAGAAAGGCCGTGCAATACAGTCAGTGCCAATGCAAGCAAAAGATGTTTTTTCATAATCTTTATGGCATGAGTGTTTTGATGGTCGATGTATTATGGTTTAGATTATTGATTATCGTCATTTTGTTTGAACTTGTCCTTTTTCGAACCGCTGTACAGGTCGAATTTCAGGAAACGGCATTCCAGCGGACCGTTGAAGAGGTGTATTTTTCGCGAGGGACGCAGGCCGATGTTTTTCATGGCTTCGAAATCGGAGGTGATGAGCCAAGCCGTTTTGTCGTCGCCGTAAAGGTTTTTGAAAGTGTTGCCTATCATGCTGTACATTCTGTTTAGGTCGTCCACAGCAATACGCTCGCCGTAAGGCGGATTGGTTATAATCATGCAAGGTCCTTCGGGAGGTTCTTGAAATTCAATCGATTGGCAATAAAGCATTACATCGTGGTGTAGCTTGGCAAACTTGAGGTTGGTTTCGGCTTGTTCGAGCACCCGCATATCAATGTCTGAGCCCCAGATGTCGTAATCGAACTCGCGAATCTGACGGTCGGCCTGTTCCTTGACACGTCGCCAGTCGGGGCGGCTGAACTCCTTCCACCGCATAAATCCGAAACTGTTGCGGTAATATTGCGCCGGTATATTGTTGGCGTACATGGCTGCTTCGATGAGTATGGTGCCCGAGCCGCACATGGGGTCGAAGAAGTGAGTGTCGGCTTTCCAGCCGCTGAGCTGTATCATTCCTGCGGCAAGCACCTCGTTGATGGGGGCTATGCCCACCGCCTGACGGTAGCCGCGTTTGTGCAGCGACTCGCCGGAGCTGTTCATCAGCAAGGTTACTTTATTGTTGAATATGTGTATGTTGAACTTGTACGTAGGATTTTCGGTGTCCACCGAGGGACGCTTGCCGAACATGGAGCGGAAACGGTCCACAATGGCGTCCTTGGTCTTTAGTGCGGCGTAGTACGAGTTGGTAAAAATCTTGCTGTTGGCCGCCGATTCGATGAAAAAGGTGCAGTCCACGTCGAGAATCTTCTCCCACTGTATTTTGTAAACGTTGTCGTAGAGCTCCTGCTCGTTGTTGGCCTCAAATTCCGCAAAAGGTTTAAGTATCGCCAAAGCCGTGCGGCAGCAGTAGTTGGCCTTGTACAGGGTTTCCATTGTGCCTGTGAACGTTACGGCACGCGTTACGGGTGTGATGTCCTCGGCACCAAGCTCTTTCAGCTCGGCAGCAAGCACTTCCTCCAAGCCAAACATGGTCTTGGCTATCATTTTGAATTTTGCGGCAGAACTTTTGTTCTCCACCGTTTTGTTGCCTTCTTTGATGATTATCATTGCTTTATAGTTTTTTCGGTAGTTCTTTATTTCTGTGATAACTTATCCATAAAACGTTTGGAATCAACGATGTATCTGATGTGTACGGCATCTCCTATCTTGGCCACCTCGTCGAAAGCCTCTATTTGGAAGACAAGGCGCCGTCCATCGGATTCCACAAGTTTGGAGTGGCATCGCACCTGCATCCCCAATGGAGTGGCTTTCAGGTGCCTGACATTGATTTCGGCACCTACGGTGGTTAATCCTTCGGGCAGAACTTGGCCAATGCTTGCGTGTGCAGTTTGTTCCATAAAGGCCACAAGTGCCGGCGTGGCAAAAACCGGTAGCAGTCCCGAGCCGCAGTTCGAGGCCGACTCGCTTTCGGACACGGTTTTAGTTAGTTCGTTTTCAATGCCTTGAGGTATGTTTATTTCCATTTCAGTTGTTGTTTTTGTCGGAAACTATTTTTCCGTGTATAAACGGGTTATTTTTGTTTTTAGTACTTACAATGCTGATATTCAGTTCGTACCCAATTAGTAGAATCATGCAACTAAGCTGAATCCACAGCATTATTATTATCAGTGTACCTATGGAGCCGTAAAGGGCGTTGTATTTCGAGAAATTTTCGATGTACAGTCGGAAACCGCTGGTTACAAGAAAGAAAAGTACTGTGGATAGGGTGGCTCCTGCCGAAAAGAAGTTGAGCCGCTGTTTTTTTACGGGTGCCACATAGTATATGGACGAAATTACAAATAAAGCTATGATAATCATAAGAATCCATCGTCCGATATTCATAACGTAGAACAGGAAGTTTTTGGAAAGAATGTGTTGCGAAAGCAGATAGAACATCAGGTGTTTGTACCCCATCATTATGGAAAGTACTACGGCTACAAGCAGGAAAAGTAGAAATACGAGGTATAGGCACAACAGTTTGCGTTTCAGAAATCTACGGGTTTCTATGATGTGTAGCGACTGGTTGAAGGCCTGCATTATGGAGTCCATACCGTTTACCGTTACCACAAGGGTACCAAAAAAACCCACCGAAAGTAGCACCGTATGTTTGTGGGTAAGTATCTCGTCCATTGTGGCAACCACTTTGTCGTAGATATTGCTGGGTAGCATATCGTGCAAAGTAAAGTACAGTTCGTGCTGTATTCCTTCGATTGGGAAATAGGGCAGTAGCGAAAAAAGGAAGAGCAGTAGCGGGAAAAGTGCTAAAAAGAACGAAAAGGCCATGGCTTTGGCGCGGTTGGCTATGGATTCCTTGAGCAGGTTGCGGATAAAAAACTCGAGAACGTCGAAAATGGGTACACCTTGAAATCCCGGCAAAGTTATATTGCGTATCAGGTGCAGGAATTTGCGCACCGGACGCTTGAACAGCATTTTGCGCGGCAAATCAATAAAATATTCTTTTATCCTTTCGAACTTCTTTTTCATACTTAATAGGGGATTGTGTTTTACACTATCAGACTGATGTCCATACTTTTGATGTGATGAGTGAGTGCACCCACCGAAATATAGTCCACTCCGCTTTCGGCGTACTGCAGCAGCGTTTCGGCAGTGATACCGCCCGAAGCCTCCGTTTCGTAGCGTCCACCTATGATAGCCACGGCCTCTTTTAGGAGTTCGGGAGTGAAATTATCGAGCATAATGCGGTGCACGTTCCCCACAGCCATCACACGCCGTAGCTCGTCGAGGCTACGTACTTCTATCTCAATTTTCAGGTTCTTGCCTTTGGCCTTGAGGTAGTCGTTGGTTTTGGCAATGGCGTTTTCTATGCCTCCGGCAAAGTCTATATGGTTGTCTTTCAACATTATCATGTCGTACAGACCGAAACGGTGGTTTTCGCCGCCGCCGGTTTTCACGGCATATTTCTCGAAAACACGCAGGTTGGGAGTGGTTTTGCGGGTGTCGAGAAGCTTGGTGTGCATGCCCTTGAGCATGTCGGTCATGGCGTGAGTCTGTGTGGCAATGCCGCTCATGCGCTGCATAAAGTTGAGCGCTGTGCGTTCGGCGGTGAGTATAGATGCCGACGAGCCTTCCACGGTTAGGATAAGGTCGCCTTTGGCAACGGCCTCGCCGTCGGTTTTGAAAGTGGTAACTTTGAGTTGCGGATTTACAAGCTCGAACACACGTTTTCCCACCGGAATGCCGCAAATAATGCCGTCGGCTTTGGCTATCATACGTGCTTTGCCCGTGTTGTCGGGCGAAATGCAGGCCAATGTGCTGTGGTCGCCGTCGCCTATGTCTTCGCGCAAAGCCGATAGAATTACGGAATCCATATCACTGTTTTTCATATATTTACCAATTTAATCTTTGTCAAAAAGCAATAATTTACACGCCTTTTCTTCGCAAAAAAAGCAAACTGCAAATTTACGCAAAAAATATGACAAAAACAACGATTGATGAATTTTGTTGATTGAATTACTGTCGTTTTTGAAATCTCAAAAAAAGTGTCTTTGTAATGCAAAACAAAGGATAATTAAAGATTATGAAATATTCGAGAGATAAAATTGAGAATGCATTTATAATTATGGGGACTTCTATTTATTCGTTTGAGAGCGTTATTATTCTCCGTTCGACACGCCTGTTCTTTATTTGCCTGATATACCTCACATTAGCATGTGAGGTTATTGAGAGTTTGCCTCTCCGAGGCAATTTATAGAAGCCCCCTTATTGTAAAAAAAACGGACGAATAAAAGTTGCAGAGGCAGAACTGCTTGTTGAAGATTGGAGAGAACCCCACCTGAAACCACTTGAGCAACTATATGAACAAATAAAACTGTAACATTTTTTGTCGCTTTTGTTTCGTAAATGCAAATCTGCAACGATGGGAGGATATTTTACAGATTTTCAATATTTTCGGCGGAGAGGCCAGTACTTTGCATTATTATTTCAGTAGCTACACCTGAGGCTTTTAGATTGCGGGCAATTTCCAAAGCCTTGTTTTTTTCGCCTTCGGCCAAGCCATGTTTCAAGCCTTCTTCTTTGCCCTCGCGGAAACACTTTATATTACTGTTGTTAATGTCGTTGAGGTCGAAAAGGGCTTTCTCGTACTGCATACGCATGTTGGGTTTCATCCTGTCTATCTCAGCATGACGGAAGAGAGAGACGAAAACATTTTCCTGCAAGGCCGCAGGCTTGCTCATCAGCTTGGACATGTTGCGCAACACAAACAGCCGTTTGTCGTATAGCGTAACAAGCTCGTCCTCAGTCTTGTTGAATTTGGGAAGTTCAATTGTAATATAAGTCAGGCGTTCGTAAAAAATCTCGTAGGTTGCAGTGTCTATCAGCTTGGCTTCGTGGTGAGGCTCGTCGCTGTTTTTGTAGTAATCAAAGTTGAGTATGCCTATGGTGTAAATGTGGTTCAGCTTGAAATCCCAGTTCCCGCGCTTGGCCTGCTCGCGTATGGGGAAAGTGGAATAATAAACCATGCGGTCGATAAAGTAGTCTTGATCAACGTTCTGCATCTCCACAATTATATGCTCGCCGGTGTCGGTAACGCAGTAAACATCAAAGATTGCAGTAAGTAATGTCCTTTATGTTGTGTCGGCCTTTGAAAAGGGCGTTGAGGAACGAGATAAGATACTCTTTGTTCAGCTCGCTGCCAAAGATGTACTTGAAGCCGAAATCCGTGTAAGGACTGATGTAACGTTGTCGTTCCATAGCTTGATTTTTTTGCAAAAGTACGAAAAAAAACGGAGATATGCAAAAAAGAATCAGAATCCCAAGGTGTTGAAAGGAAGTTTAGCGGAATGTAATATCCGTTAAAGGCCGAAGTAAAAAGTCCTTTCCGTAGAATTTTACTTTTTCGGATATAGTATCCCGACACAGGGAAGCCACGCCCTATATGGGCGTCATGCCTGCATGGGGCATGGCGCGAACCATATAAAGGTTGTAACTTTACACCATCAAAAAACGGCAAATCCACAACACGGATTTTCAAGAAATTCCAGCTGTTTTTTTGAACCACAAAAGCAAGATAGGGAAGTCTGTAAAGGAAGAAATCTTTGTAAAAATTTTAATAGGATAGGTGGGATGTTTTTTATCGTTTCACCTATCTGATTTTTGGTGAATGAATCAGATAGGTTTTTTGTTAAAATTTTAAACTATGGCCGGCAAGGGAGATAGCCATATCAAAAATTTTTCGTAATTTTGCAGTACAAAACATACGATAATAAACCTCAAACACTAAAAGAGTAACAGATAAATGAAAGAACATAAATAAATCATCAAACACTAAAAGAGTAACGGATAAATGAAAGAATATAAACAAACCATCAAACACTAAAAGAGTAACAGATAAATAAATTAGTTAGCGTTTGAAGCTACCCTTGCCCCCCTTTTTCCACAACGTCCTCTTTATTTGAGAACAATTTATCAAGGTTAGTTATCGAATGCCGTATTTGATGCGGTGTGGAATAACTTGTTAGATAGATGGGCGTGGAAACCCGGGAGTCAGGCAAGTAATGGATGCCACGCTATTTTTATTTTTGTAAAACAAGTACGATATGACCGAGAAAATCAACATAGGGGAGGAGATACGCCGCGAATTGCGTCGGCAGGGAAAAACCAACGAATGGCTTGCCGAACAGATACATGTGCATCCGCGCACCGTGCAGAAAATATTTCTCAAAAGGGCTATAGATACCCAGCAACTTTTGCTGATAAGCCAAGCCTTGGGTGTAAACTTTTTCGAACACTATACTTCAACATTGAAAACAACGCCCGATATGGGCACTATGCCCGCACAAGGCGTGGATTGTGCCAGATAATCGTTGTAAATTTGCACCGTCGTAAAGACAAGTCCAAAGCATAGGTTATGCGGATACTGCTATGCGAGGAATAGAAATTTACAGTGTCCGCAAAATTTAAAAACCAATAACAAAATGAAAAAGTTTTTAATTATTGTCGGCGTTATCGCTATGGTAGGATTGGCAACATCCTGCAAAAAGGAAAAAACCTGTGAATGCAAAAGTTACATGGGTGAAACTTTGCAGTCAACAACCGAAACTACCATTAAAGATGGTGAATGTAGTGATGCAAATACATCTTCCACTACAATGGGCATGACTATAAAAACAGTATGCACGGAGAAATAACTTCCGACAAAAAACAGAAGAGAGGGGCAAAGTTCAGGCGATGCCCCTTTGTTTTTTTGATAAAATAGCCCTTTATGGATAAGATAGTGGCAAAAAACAAATATATGTCGGTGGCACTTCGCATATTGGCCGGAGGAGTGTTCATATTTTCTGCGGTAATGAAGTACCTTTCCATAGAGGATTTCGACATGTACATATATGAGCACCGAATTTTGGGGTTTGTGGCTGCCGAGTTTACCTCTCGCCTGCTCATATCCGCAGAACTTTGCTTGGGAATATTTATTATAGCAGGTGTATTTTTGCGTTTTACTAAGTATGTAATGCTCGGTTTGCTGGCCGCGTTCACGGTATATCTTGTTATACAACCTGTTTTTGGTGTTGACACAACCAACTGCCACTGCTTTGGAAACAATTTTACACTTAACAGGATACAATCTTTAATAAAAAATATTGTTCTGATAGCCATTGTTTTGCCGATAAATCCCGATGTCGGATTTGCAGTAAGGTACAACAAAACAGTGTTTTTTGTGGTGTCGCTTGCGGCTGTAATTGCCACAATGTCAATCAATACCCCGTCCGTGATAAACAACGCCCTGTATGGCAATACTGCCAGCATTGATGGCGACCTCTACGCCGAAGCCGTGAAAAACAGTGGCAAAGAAGAATTTTTGCAAGGTAAGCAGATAATATGTTTTTATTCAACTGCTTGCAAATACTGCAAAAAGGCCGCGAAAAAAATAAACATTGCAATGGAAAAGGAAAATATAAATTCCGAAAATGTAAAGATTGTCTTTTGGCAAGTAAACGATGAGGTACCTGTTGAGAATTTTTTCGAGCGAGCCGGAGTGCCGCCTTTGGACTACGCTGTGTTTCCGGTTGATATATTCCTTACGGTAACGGGAGGCGTTATGCCATTGATAATGTTTTCGGAAAACGGAAAACCTGTCGAAGTGCTTAAATATATCACATTGAATGAGGCACTTATGAAAGATTTTATTGCCGAATAAAAGAAGTTCTACAATTTCTCTATTTCTTCGGCGGTGAGGCCAGTGGCTTTTTGTATTTGCTCGGTAGGTAAATGAAGCTGCTTAAGGTTGCGGGCAGTTTCAAAGGCTTTGTTTTTCTCGTCTTCGGCCAAGCCCTGTTTCAATCCTTCCATAAGGCCTTCTTCATGCCATTCCTTACGTCCTTTTTTTTTTACCTTTATTGTACCCTTTTCGATGGCGCTTGTAATAGTGTTGTTGTTGTCCCTGTAGGCTTTAAGAGAGGCTTCGTATTGTATCACATCTTCGGGGGAGAACCTTTTGATGTCGGTCACCTCGAAAAAACGTGTAAAAATATGCTCCTGCAGACTTGCAGGCTTGTCGAGCAGGCGCGATACGTTTTTCAAGACGTACATCCACTTGTCTGTCATTGTAACAAGCTAATTTTCAGCTTTGTTGAATTTCGGCAATTCAAGATACATCAATGTGAACTTGTCGTAAAACACTTTCTTGCGGTTTTTCTCCATCAGTTGCACGTAATGGTGGAAGTACTCTGTGGAATCCTTGTCCTCGTCGAAGACAAAATTCAGCAGACCAACGATATACACGGCTTTCAGTTCGAAATCCCAATCGCCTTGCCTGGCCTGCTCGCGTATGGGAAAAGTGGAGTAGAAAACGCTCCTGTACTTGAAAAACTTCCGGTAGGTGTTCTGCATCTCAACTATGAAATACTCGCCTTTGTCGTTTTTGCAATATACGTCGAAAATGTCTTTGCGTTCCCACTGCGTGGAGCCGAGGGGTTCGTTGTTGAGGTGTGTGAGGTCGGCAATTACCTGCTCGCCTTGCAGAATAGCGTTCAAGAAACTGATAAGCAAGTCCTTGTTCGGTTATGAGCCAAACAAATGCTTGAAACCGAATTCTGTGTATGGAAGTATATAACGTTGTTGTTCCATAGTTCAAAAAGTTTGTCAAAAAATACGAAAAAAATTGGAGATGTGCAAAAAATCAAAAATCCAAGTGTTGAAAGGATGTTTAGTTGGTGTAATACCCTTGGTTGTCCTGATAGCTGTTTCGCTTGTTGTACTTGAGGTCTTGCAACATATTGGCTTTCACGTTGATGGTGAAATTCCAACTTTTGTAGTATCCAAACGGTACCCAGCTGAAATGCATCTCCCAGCAGTGCAGGTCGCGGTGTATGTCGATGGAAGTGTAGGACATGGCTTTGCTTTGGAAATCGTATCCCGAGGTGAAGCTGATTTTCCAGTTTTTTGTGAATGATATGTCGCCGCGTAGCGAGAGTGTCTGCACCACCGACGACTCATATCCCAACATGGAGGCGTAGTAGCGGTTTACATAGCTCAGGGTGTAGGCCAACGATAGGTTCCACGGCACCGAGAAATCTACCACCTGTCCCATTGTTTGCGGCGAGTTGAAAGGATTTTGGAATTCCGTAGCCACGGGACTGGCAGCGGCAGGCGATGTGCCTTTGTTGCCGCGCTTGAACGTGTTGTTGTTAAGAGACCAGCTCAGTTGCACGTTCCACTGGGAGTTCTGTTTTTGGAAGAGTTTCTTTTCCTTATCCCAAAGGAAAGTGTTGGTAACTACGTTCTTTTCGTTAATGTAGTACGGAATAAACGACGCGCTGTAGTTTATCACACAGTTTTTGAACAGAGTGGTGCGTCCCGATACGGCTAACGACGACCAGTTGAGGGAGTCTTTGGCCAAATCGTATGACATGGAGAACGACAAATTTTCGAGCAATACTATTTTTTTTGTTCCTGTAACGGTATCTTTACTCGATTTCACCTTCATTTCCAAGTTGTTGGCAATGCTCATGGCCACGCTTCCCATTTTGCCGTCGGAAGGTCCGCCGTAAACATTTTGTTCAAAGATGGAATAGCGGTGCTTAATGCCTGCTGTGTCGGTGTAGGAACGCCAAAAACCGAAAGCCTCGTTGCCGAAATCGGGGCGGAAATTGAACGACACACTCGGATTTATCACGTGCCGGAAAGCCTTTACAAATCCTTTTTTGAAGTTGAACATTCCGTATAGGCGTGTGTTCAGTGCCGATGAGAAAGATACGTCGCGGTTGGTTACAAATCCCCAAACGGTGTCGGTAACTACTTGATTTGTAGTAGCGTCGAGTGATCTGCGTATGCTGTTGAAATGCCAGCGGGCGTTGTAGTTTATGGAGTTTGTCCAGTTGAAGTATTTCAGCACTTTCACCGAACTGGAAATAGGAATGGAGTGCGATATGCCGTTTTGCATACGGCTCATAATGTTGCTGGAAAACAGCAGTGTATCAACGGTATTGATGTTGTTAATGGCGTTCATGGCATACGACACGGTGATATTTTCGTACCATCGGTATGAACCTTGCGGATTTTTACGCCTGAAAGGATGAAACTGATTGGTGCTCAGTGATATAGTGGGTAATTTGAGGTCAATCATGCGGGTGTTGATGTTGTACGACTCGCCCAAATTGGCCGAAAAGTTTAAAAATCCTGCAATGGTGGTGGAATAGGCTATGCTCGAGGTAGTTGTGCTGTTGAAATAGTCGCTGGAGTTGTTTGTCCATTTGGAGTAGTTGCGGCTTACGAGATTCACGTTGGCCGAAAAACGCGAGTTGGGGTTGGCCTTGGCGTCTTGCTGGTGCGACCAGGTTACCTTGAAATCGTTGAAACGTTTGTGGGTGCTGGTGCCTTCAAGTCCTTCTCGAGTTTGCTCGTAACGTATGTCCACCGTGCCGCGATATTTGTATTTGCGGTAGTAGTTTGATTTGGGGTTTATAGCCCAGCTGAGATTGGTGTACACATCGCCTATCAGCGAGAGGTCCATGTATTCGTTGATGGCGAAATAATATCCGCCGTTGCGCAGATAATACCCGCGGTTGTTTGCCCAGCCGTATGAGGGTATCAGCACGCCCGAAGCACGTCCTTTGGTGAATGGGAAAAAGGCGAAAGGCAAAGCCAAGGGCGTGGGCACGTCGCCTACGGTCATATACGCGGGACCGGTAACAATTTTGTCCTTGGTTATGAGTTTGGAGTGCGAAAATTCCAATGCAAAATGCGGATGGGCGTAGTTGCAGGTGGTGAACTTTCCGCTACTGAGGTACATTATCGAATCGTTCATCTTTTTCACCAAACTACCGTGCAAAAATCCTTCGCCCTCCTGAGTGATTACGCTGCGTATAATTCCTTTTTTGGAGTCGAAATTGTAGGTAATGCCGTTGGCGTTGTACTCCGAGTTGCCGTCCTTGAACTTGGGACGCCCATATACGGCACCCGTGCTGTCGGTAAGGCCATTGGCGTAAAGCATTCGTGTCTTGAAACTTACGCTTATGGAGTCCGCCTCCAAATATATGTCCTGATAATCAATGCTTCCGTTCTTGAAAAGAGTGGCCTTGCGTTCGTCTAGTAGGAAAACCACAGAGTCCTTGGCCTTGTATTTCACAATGTCGGTAATGGCGTTTTTTGACAACGGCAAGCCTATATACTTCTCCTTGGCAGAAGTGTCTGATATAGTGTCGCTTGCAAGGGTGTCGGAAAGGCTTTTGCTCATAGTGCCGGCAATGCTGTCGGGTGTGGCCAATGTGGGTTGTGCCCCACGTTTTGTTGTATCGTCTTGAGACAGTGCGATAACAACTTTTTCGTGTTGAAAAGTTTTGTAAAAATAAGCGTGACAATGTGTATTGGCTTGAACTGCCGATAGACAAAGGAAAACCAAGAATACCGCACAGCTGCCGAAAGCCATGAAGTTTTCTTGTAAAATATTATATTTCAATAATATATGTTTTATAATATCCTTTATCTTCAAAATCTCAAAATTTAAACGTATCTTTGCAGTTCAGTTTGCAAAAATAAAAATTATTAGTCGAATATAAAAACAAAAATCACATATTTTTGAGTATGAAACGATTAACAATCCTGATTATTGCCTTGATGTTGGTAAACGGAGCTGTTTTTTCGCAAAAAATAGCCGTTGGTAAGGTTAAAACAGTTGTGATTGATCCCGGACACGGTGGTGCCAAGCCGGGAGCATTGGGCAAAAAATCGAAAGAAAAGGACATAACCCTCGCCATAGCTATGAAATTGGGCAAGGTGATAACCGACAACTATGAGGATGTTACCGTAATTTACACCCGTACCACCGATGTGGACATATCGCTGGCGGAACGCGCCAAACTTGCAAATCGCTCCAAAGCCGACCTTTTCTTGTCGATACACGCTAACTCGCACCCCAAATGCGAGTCCAGAGGTGTTGAAACATTTGTTATGGGATTGTCCACAAGCAAAGCCAACCTTGAGGTCGCCAAAAAGGAAAACGCTGATATTCTGCTCGAAAACGACTACAAAAACAATGCAGACTACAACGGCTTCGACCCCAACTCCCCCGAGAGTTACATCATGTTTGCCCTGTACCAAAATGCCTATATGGACAAAAGCCTTAATTTTGCCAAACTTATTCAGGACCAATATAATATCAAAATAAAGACTACCAACAGGGGGGTTAAGCAGGCAGAGCTTTTTGTGTTGTACAAAACAACAATGCCTTCGGTGCTTACCGAGGTGGGATTCATAAGCAACCCCACCGAAGAGGACTACATCAATTCCGAAGAGGGACAGGCCGACATAGTATATTGTCTTTTCAACGCTTTTGCCGAATACAAGGCTGTAGAGGAAGGCACCAAAAAGCCTGCCAACCCGAAATTTGATATTCCCGGTTTCGACAAAAATAAGAAAAATCAAAAGACCAAGGCTGCCGAAAACAAGCCTGCCGTAGCAAAGGCCGAGGAAAAGAAAGACACCGTTCCTGCTGTAAGAGACACTGTTGTAGTAATCGACAACAGCGAAAAAAATACTGTCAAGGCCGACACTCCCAAAGGGATTACATCCACAGCCACTACAGAAATTAAGGAACGTGCAATATATCGAATACAGTTTTTGTCGTCAGACAAGGAACTGAAGAAAGATTCGCCACATCTGAAAGGTTTTACGGAATTTGTTGTTTACAAAGACCGTCTGTACCGCTATTTTACAGAAGCTGTGGCAGCTAACCTCGACGAGGCAAAAGTCCTGCAACAGGAAATGCAGGCCAAAGGTTTCAAAGACGCTTTCATAGTGCCGTTCTTCAAAGGCGAGAGAATATCTTTCGACGAGGCTCGGCGCATAAATACTGCCAGATAATTATAAAAAAAGTACTCATGAAATTTAAAATAGAAACAAAAGTAGGTGTTATTGCAATAATAACCATAGTCATATTCGTATGGGGTGTTAATTTCCTCAAAGGCAAGGATATATTTGGCCGACAGAATACTTACTACGCTGTGTATAAGGATATTGGGGGGCTGTTGCCAACAAGTTATGTATTCATCAATGGCATGAAAGTGGGGCAGGTGAGCAAAATTTCCTATTCCGACCCTCAGATGAAACAGTTCATAGTCCGTTTCGAACTTCCGTCGAAGTTGTCTTTGCCAATAAATTCTGTGGCCGAGGTGTTCAACTCCGATATACTTGGTTCCAAAGCCATGCGTGTTGTTATCGGCGACGCGGCCACATATTTCAATCCGGGGGACACTATGCTGTCGGGTGCCGAAGGCTCAGTACTCAACGAAGTCGGAAAATTTCTTGAACCCTATACCGATAAGCTCGAAAATATTCTCAACAACGTGGATACCGTGGTCGCCTCCTTGAAAGAAATCACCGACAATGAAGCCAAACGCAATTTCCGTTCCGCTTTGGCTAACATCAACAATATATCCGCCCATTTGACTACCGTTTCGGCCAACCTCGACCGTATTGTAAGTACCGAAAAAGGCAGGATTCACGAAATTGTCACCAATGTGGACAGCCTTGCCACAACGCTCAACAGCAACAGTCAGAAGCTTGAAAACATAATTTCCAATATCTCCGACATCTCCGACACCATAGCCAAAAACAAACTTGGCGAAACTCTGTCGGAACTCAACAAAACCATCGGCAACCTTTCATCGTCCATGGAGAAAATATCACAAGGAAAAGGCAATGTGGGTAAGTTGATAAACGACGACAATCTGTACGATAACCTGCAGAAATCTATAGGCGACCTTGATGCCCTTATAAAGGACATTAAGGAGAACCCCAAAAAATACATCAAAGTTTCAGTATTTTAAAAACATCGCACCAATGTCAATAATAGCAGATAACGTATCAAAGGTTTATGGGACGCAATACGCACTGAAAAACGTTAGTTTTGGCATAAACGAGGGCGAAATAGTGGGGCTGCTCGGACCCAACGGCGCGGGCAAATCTACCATTATGAAAATCATAACCTGCTTTATACCGCCGACTTCCGGTAATGTAACCGTTTATGGTAACAGTATTTTCGACAATCCTTTGGCCATACGCAAACTTATAGGCTATCTGCCCGAGCAGAACCCTCTGTACACCGATATGTATGTGCGTGAGTTCCTGCGTTTTGTGGCAGGACTGCATTCGCTTGACAAAATAAGCCACCGAGTTGAAGAAATTATCGAAAAAACAGGTCTGAAACCCGAAGCCGACAAGCATATAGGACAACTCAGCAAGGGTTACCGCCAGCGTGTGGGATTGGCTCAGGCTCTTATTCACGACCCCAAAATACTGATTCTCGACGAGCCTACCACCGGCCTCGACCCCAACCAGCTAACCGAAATTCGCTCCCTTATACGCGAGGTGGGCAAAACAAAAATTGTTATACTTTCCACACATATAATGCAGGAAGTGGAAGCCGTATGTTCCCGTGCAATAATAATAAACCACGGACATATTGTGGCCGATGGTTCCACAGAAAAGCTCCACTCTTTGAAAACCAACCGTTACCACGTGGAGTTTGACAAGGCCGCACCTGCCGACGAACTGCGGCTACTGAAGGACATAAAGAAGATAAGTGTGCAAAATCCCACTCGTTTTTTGATAGAAGCCGACGGCGACACCGACATACGCAAGCCGCTCTTTGATTGGGCAGTAAGTAAAGGACTCACTATCCTCACCATTCAAAAGGACGAACAGTCGATGGAAAACGTGTTCCAGGAACTTACAAAAGCCTAAAGCAGAGGGGAGTTTCAATTCCTTACACAAGCCCTAAATTCTCCTAACCTCCATAAAAGGAGGAGCTTGCCAGACGCAAATTCCCTCATAGCCTAAACACAAACCCATGCAAAACGTGGTAGTCCAAACAAGCTCCTCCTCTCTGAGGAGGTCGGGAGGAGTAA
>CAJOEN010000009.1 GCA_905233475.1 uncultured Bacteroidales bacterium | reverse complement strand
GATGTCGTCGGAAGTCTTGTCGTACACAGGTATGCGCGAAAAATGTAGTATCTCCTTGTTGGCCAAGAACCGCTCCACCGTCTCGTCCTGTTGGCAGGTAACCATTACTGTACGTGGTGTCATGACCTCGGCAATACGTATATTTCTGAGTTTCAAAAGGTTTTGTATGATTCTATTTTCCGATTCTTCGAATACACCCTCTTTAGCCCCCAAGTTGGCAAGAGCCGAAATCTCCTCGCGACTGAAATTCTCCTCTTTGTCCTTTTTAACGATATGTCTGGTTATAAAAGCCGAAAAAACGGTGAAAGGATACATTATTACCGTCAGCACAGATAGTATTCTTGATACATTCAAGGCCAACGACTGCCAGTATTTGGTACCTATGGACTTGGGTATGATTTCGGAACATACAAGGATAAAGATTGTGAGCAGGGCAGAAACAAGGCCGTAGTACGCCTCGCCAAATACTGCTGTGGCCTGCACTCCCACCACCGAGGCGCCGATGGTGTTGGCTATGGTGTTGAGCGACAGTATAGCCGCCAGCGAACGGTCGGAATGCTCTTTGTAGTAGTGCAGACGATACGCACCACGCACGTTTTTCTGCTTAAGCCGTTCAATATAAGGGAAGGTCGTGCTTAGCAAAACCGATTCCATTATCGAACAGGCAAACGACACAGCTACAGTAAGAAAAAATGAGATTATCAGCAAAAACATTTTTTTACAGTTTATAGTTTATGGGGGACAAAAGTATCAAAATACTTCCAACACCTTTTGTCTTACGCCGTTGAACACAAATTCATCCCCTTTCTTCTTACCTTTAATTACTTGAAATATCGGCACTTGTGCTGAAATCCCGAAATAAGTGTCTCCTCCGGAGATAAATTTTCCCATTCCCACCGAAATAAAAATTCTTTGTTTGTCGGTAACTACTATGGAGGCGTAGTCCACGGTGTCCTGCGGCTGTGAGTCGGCAAGTTCCTGCAGGTGGCGTATGCTTTCCACAGCGTTGGAGTATTGTTTGGCAAACATGTCGCGCGACCGCAGAATCTTGGTGCGGAACGAGTCGTAGCGGTCTTTGTTGGGACCGTAGTCGTTGGCCTGCTGTTGGGCGGCATCCATTTCGGCTTTTGCAGTGGCAGCAACTTTTTCCTGATGTGCTATGCTGTCGGCAATCACGTTGTGGCGTCGTTCTTCTCTTGTCATAGCGGCTTATATGTGAAAAAAAGGCAGGAGGGTTTTAGCCTCCCGCCCTATAAATTATTTCATTTTTTTATTATTTTCTGCCCGGATAAACCTTCAAAGCCTCTTCAAGGCATTTAATGGCTTTCTTGAGGTCTTCTATGCAGATACAATATGTGATACGTGCCTGATGGCGTCCGCGTTCGGGATCTACGTAGAAGCCGGTTGCCGGGGCAAGCATAACGGTTTCGCCGTTGTAGTTGAAATCGGTGAGCAGCCACTGGCAGAAACGGTCGCTGTCGTCGATAGGAAGTTCTATAACCGTATAGAAAGCTCCTTTGGGGTTGGGACAGAAACAACCGGGTATCTTGTTGATACCTTCAACAACCACATTGCGGCGAGCTATGTATTCGGCCTGAACTTTGTCGAAATACTCCTGCGGGGTGTCGATGGCAGCTTCGCCGAAAATCTGACCGAAACTCGGAGGGCTCAGACGTGCCTGTGCCAAACGCATGGCTATGCTGTAAACCTCGGTGTTGCGTGTAATCATACATCCCACACGTGCACCGCAGGCACTGTAGCGTTTCGAAACGGAGTCGAACAGCACAACGTTGTTCTCGCAACCTTCGAGGTTGAGAACGCTGAAATGTTCGTGTCCGTCGTAGCAGAATTCGCGGTAAACCTCGTCCGCAAAGAGGAAAAGGTCATGTTTCTTAACCAAGCTGGCCACTTTAAGCAGTTCTTCTTTGGAATAGAGGTAACCTGTGGGGTTGTTTGGGTTGCATATCATAATGGCGCGGGTGCGCGGTGTGATAGCTTTTTCGAAATCCTCGATGGGAGGCAGTGCAAAACCGCTCTTTATGTCGCTGGGGATGGTAACTATCTTGGCGTCGCACAGTTTTGCGAAAGTGTTGTAGTTGGTGTAGTAAGGTTCGGGGATAATGATTTCGTCGCCCGGGTTGAGGCACACGGTGAAGGCCATCTGCAAAGCCTCGCTGCCGCCGGTGGTAACGATAATCTGGTCGGGGGTAACGTCGATATTGTTGCGCTTGTAGTATTCGCAAAGTTTTTTGCGGTACGACATAATACCTGCCGAATGGCTGTATTCCAGCACGTTAATTTTGGTTTTGGAGAGGGTTTCCAACGCACCTTTCGGGGTTTCTATATCGGGCTGACCGATATTGAGGTGATATATTTTAATACCTCTTTCTTTGGCTGCATCGGCAAAGGGAACGAGTTTGCGTATAGCCGACTGCGGCAATTCTGTACCTTTTTGTGAAATCTTTGGCATATTTTTTTATTTTTGAAAAAAAGAAGAAAGTATTTCCGCTTGTTCCGAAAATACTTTCCTATGTTTAACCTTTATTTTTGTTTTCTGTTATTTTACTGTTTTACAGTACCTTTTATGGTAAGTGTAACTGTAGGATTGGTTGTTGAGTTGGAGTTTACGGTAACTCGTTTGCTGAAACCGCCAAGGTTGTTGGTGTTGTAGCGCACTTTGATTTTGCCTGTCTTGCCCGGCATTACAGGTTCTTTGGTATAGCTGGGTGTTGTGCAGCCACACGACGCCCTTACGTTGGAGAGTATCAGTGGTTCGTTGCCCACGTTGGTAAATGTAAATTCGCAGTTTCCGTCGCCGCCCTTTTTGATGTCGCCGTAGTCGTGGGTGGTGCTGGAGAACTCAATCTTCGGTCCGTTCTGATTTTCGGCCTGTGCTTTGTCGTTGCTTGCGGTGTTCTGTGCGCTGGCTATTCCTAATGTAAATATAGTCAGCAGACTTGCTAAAAATATCTTTTTCATGATTTATGTGATTTATTTTTTTATTATCGTTCTTATTTGTAACAAATCAGCCTGCAAAATTACTATTTTTAATTGTAAAAATTGCGTTTTTTTTTGATTATTTTTCAATAATTTCACATATTGTTATATTTCAATGATTTATCAAAAAGTGTATGCTTCGCGGAACGATGGTATTTCCACATCTTTGAAACCGTTTTTCTGCAAAGTGTCGCGGAAATTCACCTGTGTTTCCTCCTCGCCATGCACAAGGAATATCTTTTTCAGTTTTTTCTTGTCCTGACAACTGATGTAGCGTATCATTTCCTCGTAGTCGGCATGTGCTGAATAGGAGTCGATACGGCGCAGGTCGGCACGCACGGTGTACTGATGTCCGAAAATCGACACATGCTCGTCGCCGCGCATAATGCGAGCGCCGAGGGTTGTTGGCGAGCAATAGCCCACGCAAAGTATTGTGGTACGGGGATTTTCGATATTGTTGGCAAGATGGTGTTTCACACGTCCTGCCTCCATCATGCCCGACGCGGATATGATGACACAGGTTTTATTCCTGACATTCAACGCTTTGGAAGCCTCCACCGACTGTATGTACTGCAGTTTGTCGAAACCGAAGGGGTCTGGGTCTTTCTTAATCTGTTCGGTGATAACATCGTTGAAACACTCGGTGTGCAGACGCATTATGTTAGTTGCCGAAACGCTCAAAGGACTATCAACAAAAACTTCAATATCCGGCAATAACTTTTTGCTTTTCAGCTGGTTGAGTGTATAGATAATCTCCTGAGCCCTGCCTATGGCAAAGGATGGAATTATGAGTTTGCCGCGTTTTTTGGTGCAGGTATCCAAAACAGCCTGAAGGAGGTCTTGTTCGGCATTGTCGAAACTTTTATGCTTGCGGTCGCCGTAGGTGGATTCCATTATCAGGTAATCGACTTGCGGGAACGGCTCTGGGTCGCGCAAAATTTGGGTATTGTAACGTCCTATGTCGCCGGTGAAGCAGATACGTATCTTTTTGCGGCCTTCCTTGACTTCGAGCAACACGGCGGAACTGCCGAGGATATGGCCGGTGTCGTAGAATTCCACCGTAACCTCGCCTTCTATGTTGAATTTCTTGTGGTACGGCACACTTATAAAGCACTGCATACAAGCCTGAGCGTCGGCGAGGGTGTAGATGGGTTCCACCTCGTCCTTGCCCTGCTCACGCATTTTCTTGTTGAAAGTGTGGGTATCGGCCTCCTGTATGCGTCCCGCGTCGGCAAGGAGTATGGAACAGAGGTCGCGGGTGGCAGGCGAACAAAGCACCGTGCCGTTGAACCCCATCTTATAGATATACGGTATCAGTCCCGAATGGTCGATATGTGCGTGCGAAAGTATCAGATAGTCAATCTCCTGCGGGTCGAAGCCCAGATTACGGTTCATGCTGTCGGTTTCAAGCCCCTTGCCTTGGTACATACCGCAGTCGAGGAGTATTTTAAGTCCACTTTTTGTGGTGATAAGGTGCTTGCTGCCGGTAACTTCCTTGGCCGCACCCATGAATTTTATCTGCATAATGTATGTTTTTGTATAATGTTCCGTAAACGCAAAAAGATGGGATTTATTTTGTGAAATAAAAAAATAGTTGTAACTTTGCACAGACAAATATCGAAAATATGGGTTCTGTTTTTGTAATACAAGGCATTCTGATATACATCTACGCTTTTGACCACAACCCGCCACACATTCATGTGCGGAGTGGCGACGGGGAGTTTACAATAACCCTGCAAAGCAGGGAAGTCGAGGGCAAAGCCCGCACAAGGACTATACAAATTGTAAACCAATTTATAGATGAACATTTACAAGAATTGGAAGAAATTTGGGAAAAAGCCCAACGTGGTGAAAAAATAGAAAAAATTAAAAGATAAAATATTATGCTGACAATAAAAGATGTTGAATACATAGGCGATTACACTTTGGTGTGCGAGTTCAGTGACGGCATACGTAAAAAAATAGACCTGACCCCATTGCTAAAGTACCCTGCTTTTGAGGAACTTAAAGACAAAAAACAGTTTGTTCAGTTCGGCCTTGACCAAACCCTGTTTTGGGCCAACGGTGCAGATATAGCCCCCGAATATCTCTACGCACAAGGGGTTGCAATACAATAACCTAACTGCTTGCTGTTGCGACAACAACGAGGCTTTTTTTATAAAAACAGCCAGAGTTTTCAGGTAATATATACCCTAACAACGCCAGCTGCTGTGGTGCCATAAAGTGGCACTCGTTTTGTTCGGAAAAATTTCCGAATCAGGACAAGAATCTGTTTACCAGTGCAACTCTGTTGCCCTCTGCTAAGCTACGGGAGCAACACAACGCGGAAACCGATGTTGTCGTTACGGATGCCGGGGGTATTGGAGTCGCGATTCGCCACCCGGCAGCCCCTCGCGACGCCGCTCCAACTACCACCACGAAGAACGCGGTAGGAGCCGGAATAAGCACCGGTTGGGTCGTTTTGCTCTCCACCACCATAGTTACCATACCAGTCGCTACACCACTCCCAAACATTTCCGCTCATGTCGTATATGCCCAACTCATTGGCACGTTTCTGCTTCACGGGGTGTGTGGCAGAGCCACTGTTGTCAGTATACCAGGCTACAGCATCGATATAATTACTACCACTGTATTTGTAACCTTGGTTTTTATTACCACCACGGGCGGCGTATTCCCATTGGGCTTCGGTTGGTAGCATAAACGTTTTGCCAGTAATAGCATTCAACTCGCCAATAAACGCCTGACAATCATTCCAACTCACCATCTCCACAGGTCTGTTCGCCCCTTTAAAATTTGATGGATTAGTTCCCATTACAGCTTGCCATAGTTCCTGTGTGACTTCCGTCTCTCCTATATAGTAGTCACTTAAATTAACGCTGTGCACCGGACTTTCGTCGTTATAGCACTCTCCGCCCTGCTCGGCAGTGCACCCCATACGGAAACGCCCGCCCTGCACTTTTATCATAGTAAAATTAACACCTTTTACAGTGAAAGAGAGAGTGTTGGAGTTGGAATACCGGGTAACCCTGCCTTGGACATTGGAACTGGAGCTTGCACCCAAAAGCTGGGATATAATGCTTGCTGTTACATTCTTTATATCATTTTTATCCTGCCATTTTGTAAACTCCCCTTGCGTGGAATTGGTTATCCTACCTGTTTCAACAAGTATCAGCTGGGCGCCTATCGCTATTTCTGTTGATGAAATATTTGTCGCTTCTGATATTAATATGTATTCGGCTCCAGTTTGCTTGCCTATAGCTTTTATCTGGTCGTCTGAAACATAGCCTGAACGTTGGAAATCCAATTCGCCAAAAATTTCTTTCATATTGACGCGAGTGTAAGCCTCATAGCCCGGAGTTTTGTTTATCGCATCGCTCAAATTCATCCTCACAACAAATTCAGCGCCATATTCCACGTTGTTCTCTCTATCCACAACATCCAATATGGCCACTTTTTTGACATTTGTTGTTTCTGTCTGCGAGTACGCGTTTCCAAAAAACAAGGCAATAATTGCAATGCCGATGGCAAAAAATCTTTTTTTCATTTGCGTATCTATTTTTTAATTATTTCCAAAATTTTGTTTCCAACAATACGTGCCACATTCTTGTAGGCTTCGGATGTGGCGGCAGTTGCTGTTGTGCCACCGCCTTTAATGCCGTCGGCGGTGTGTCCGCTTTCGATAGAGGATATTGTTTCCTCGAACACCGTCTGCCCTGTAGCTTTGTTGGTGAGTGAAACACTTCCGTTTACGTATGCGAAAGCCATGCCGGGATTCAACACTTTGGTTACAGAGGCTTCTATATTCACAACCCAGTCTGCCTGACTTGGGTCGGAAACGAAATTGCAGCCCATCTCGGACAAACGGCCTTTTATTGTGTTCGCCAGTGTGGGATATTGTTTCCCTCCCACTGTCGTTGCCCTGCATTGCAGGCAGATCGAGGTGGCGTGTCTTAGCGAGACCACAAGTTGAGCTATGCTGTTTTTGAGCCTGTAGGTGCGGTCTGTCTGCAACAAATCGCGTACACCGCCGCTGTTGTCCAAGGCCACAAGCATTCTCTGCGCATACTCCACTGTGGCAAACAACGGCATGGCATCCTTGGCTTTTTCGCGGGCCTTTATTTTGTTGCCGTATTCAACAAGGGTGTTTATGTTGTCGATAACCGACTCGGCTCTGGCCAAAGTCAGGTTGATTTTTTCGCTGAAATGCGTTTTCAACGAGGACACACTGACGTATGCAAAGCCGTAAACCTCGTTTGAAGCGTTGTCTATCCACGACTCGGCAATTATGCCGGGAACATCCTTCATATCAACTTGGGTAACAGTTACCGACTGGAATTCCATATTAAGGGTTTCGTCGATTTCGCCATAGCCGTCGGTGTATTGGTAGCTGTGCAGCTTGTCCACGCTCACGCTTTGCAGCGACACCTGTATAGTTGCCATAAGGTTTTCCCTTGCACCGCGTTCCATGCGCGACCTAGCTCCCCCTGCCGTTTCGCCACGCAGCATATTGTCCGACTTGAAACCTGTTTTGTACCTGTTAGTAGGATAATTGAGGTTGCGGCTGTTTGCATCAACCCAAGCCGGTTTCTGTGCCAGAACAAATATCGGTAGTAGAAAACAGATGATTATCAGCTTTTTCACGACTCAAGTTATAAGTTCCTTTTGTTATTCGTCATCACTGTCTCTCTCGTTTTCGGCAAATTCCTTTTCAAACTCTGCCGAGAATTTCTCGTAGTCAATCTCCAGTTTTGTCTTGGCATTGGCCTGTATTTCTTCATATATAGGTTTCAGCACATCGTCTTTGGAAACCTCTACACAAATGTAGCAGTTGATGATTTTTTTTTGTTGGCATTATACGAAGATGTGTATTTTTCACAAATTGTCTTGTATGAGTTTATTCTCTGATTTACAATCTGTTTTGTCATACTCTCGTAAACCTGTCCCAAGCTTTCGTCCATATCGATAGAAACTGATTTCAGATAGTCTTTCGCAAGAGATTTCACGGTTACCGCAATTTTTGAAGCCAATTCGTTCAATGCGGAAGTTGTAGCCATGCGTTTTGCCACATCCTTGCTTTGGCTCTGGCGGTTGGCAGAAGCCCTTAGAATTTCATTTGTGGAGAAATATTTGTCCCCTGTGCAGGGCATTTCCACAGATACCTCTTTGGCACGGGCTTCGGCTTCGCGTTTAGCCTCGGCTTTCTCGCGTTCTTTTTTTGCGTTGGCAATGCTGTCCATCCTAACTTGGTGGATAAGTTCTTTCTCTTCCTGTATTCTGCGCTGCTCGTTTTTGTAGGCTTCGGCCTTGGCGGCTTTTTTCTCTTTACGCGTTTGGGCATCAACCGATGTGCAAACCATCATCATTCCAAGGAGCATTGTGGCTCCGATAAAAATCACTTTTTTCATTTGTTTATGTGTTTTTTGGTTTGGCTGGATACCTGTAGCCGTAAAAAATTTTCTTGAGTTAGTGAAAAGACATAAAAAAAAGCGCGGGTATCCAAGCTCATTGCCTATCCCGCTTACCGAGGCTCTCGCACTGCCATCCTGCCGAAGATAAGCAATGCCGAAGCCCACGCTATGTGCGAACTATAAGATATATATAGTGTTACACAGCCATGGACGAAGGCTATTGCTTTACCATGCAGCAGGACAAACGAACTTGCGAGATTCGGTAAGCCGCAAATAAAACGTTTAGCTCAACGTCTTTTTTATAATCCACTGTTGTCCACCCGCTTACCCGTCGGGGCTTCGGGTAAACAACAATGCAAAGATACATTTTATTTTTAAAACAAATAAAAAAAACTTTTTGTTTTACATTTTTGAGAGCCCGTGCCGGCGTCACGGTGGCTTGTCGGGGACACTTTGTACCCCGACCGAAAGGCAAAAAACAAAACATATTTTTTCTTCCTATAGCACAGAAAATAGGAAAAGTGTATTTTTTTAACAGTTTTTTTATAGGAAAAGTGTAATTATGCTTTATAGAAAGATTGAAAATCAGATAGAAACGCACTTATTATCTTCCAACGATAAAATACTAATAATAGACGGTGCGAGACAAATCGGAAAGTCGTATATCATCCGCCACGTAGGAAAACGTCTTTTTCCAAATTATATAGAGGTAAATATGGAGACCGACAAGGTTGGACGCAGGCTGTTTGCCGAAGCAAAAACGACCGATGACTTTTACATGGCTTTGAGTGTTGTTGCCGGCGATAAAATGGGGGACAAAGACTCTACCCTCGTATTTATCGATGAAATACAAGCATACGACCATCTGCTAACCCTTTTGAAATTCCTTCGCGACGACAACCGCTTTACCTATATTGCCAGCGGTTCGCAACTTGGCATTGCCCTTGTGCGAACGTCGTCCATACCGCTCGGAAGCATACACATTATGCACATGTACCCGATGGATTTGGAGGAATTCCTTATTGCCAACAATGTGGGCAAGCCTTTTATAGACGATATGCGTTCTCTTTTTGAACAACGCAAACCGCTACCGGAAGCCATTCACAACCGAATGTTGGATCTTTTCAAGAAATATCTACTCACTGGAGGCATGCCTGACGCCGTAAACACTTTTGTTTCGACACAAAATATCGCGACAATGCGCGACATACAGAAAAACATACGCCATCTATACGGGGTGGATGCCGCCAGATATGAGTCATCAAACAGTCGCCTTAAAATACAACGCATTTACAACATGGTGCCATCGAATATGGAAAACAAAAAGAAACGGATTGTGGCACAACAAATTGAAGAAAAGCAAGGCAAACGCATGACAGACCATGCTGATGAATTCGACTACCTAATCTCTTCAGGGATCACTCTCGAAGTAAAAGCTATCAGCCAGCCCTCATTTCCGCTTGTAGAAAACAGTGGCAAAAACCTGCTAAAACTCTATATGAATGACGTTGGACTACTGACAAGCACATTGTACCGAAACAATATTTTGCCTGTTATGAACGACATCCGAAGTATCAATCTGGGCTCGGTTTACGAAACCGTGGTGGCACAGGAACTGCATGCACACGGCTTTAACTTATATTATTACGATAAAAAAAAAAACGGAGAGGTGGACTACCTTATCGATGACACAGACAATATGTCGGTAATGGCAATAGAAGTAAAATCGGGCAAGGACTACACTATACATAGTGCATTGTCGCATTTCCTGAAAATCAAGGAATATAATATAAATCAAGCCTTTGTACTTTCAAATTCTCCGGAAGTCCACACAGAAAAAGGTATCACTTATTTGCCAATTTACTACGTAATGTTTTTCAAAATGGAATAGGGCCTTTTTGCATATCATTTTTCGAGACCTTTTCTGGATACAGCAGGAATGGTTTTCCTACAACACATAATACGCCACAAATCCCACTGCTCCACTTAGTAATAACAGCATAATGGGACTTTTTCGGAACTTGTACGAAGCCACGAAAACGCCAACAAATATCACCGCACTAACTATCACCTGTTTTTGCGACTGCTCCCAAAAACCAAAATTCAGCGGCGAGGCCAACGACAGTGCGGCAGCGGCTATAAGTCCCACAACCACAAGTCGTAACACTCGAAAAATTGTTTCAACAACGGGATTGTCGCGATGTTTGGCAAGGTAACGGCACATCAACAGCATTGCCAAAAAAGGCAAAAGTATCACGGCAAACGAAGCCACCAACGAACCGGCCACTCCCATCAACGGACTGTAGCCGTTGTTGAGCATTACCGTGTAGCCTGTGTATGTGGCGGTGTTTATGCCCACCGGTCCGGGGGTCATCTGGCTTATGGCAAGCAAGTCGGTAAACTCCTCGGCGGTGAGCCAATGGTATTTCTCCACCATCTCGTTTTGTATCAACGCCACCATAGAATAGCCACCACCAAAGGTAAAAATTCCTATCTTGCAGAATATCAAAAACAAACGTACAAAAATCATTGTCCGCCTCCCTCCTTCCCTACCGCTAATTTACCATAAACGAAGCCGCTTACGCCAGCTGCAAGAATAACTACCACCGGCGACACTCCCAAAAGCCATATCAGCAAGGCTGACAGTACTGGAATCCAAACATTTTTCCAAGATATTCTGGCAGTTTTGGCCATATTGAAAACAGGTGCGGCTATAAGTGCCACCACAGCCGGACGCAGACCTTTGAAAACTGCCTCTGCCACTTGGTTTTCGCGAAACGTACGGAAAAATACGGCCAAAAGAAGTATTATCAACACAGGCGCCAAAATATTGCCAGCTACGGCAACCACAGCACCGCGCACACCTTTCAGTTTGTAGCCTATGTTGGTGGCCATATTTACGGCAAACACCCCGGGCATGGCCTGAGATATGGACATCACGTCCACAAACTCCTCTTTTTCAAGCCAATGACGTTTATCAACAATAATCTCCTCCATCAATGGAATCATGGCATAGCCCCCGCCTATGGTGAAGGTGCCGATTTTGAAAAACGACGTAAAAAGGTTTATATACCGTACTTGTTCCATGTTTTTGCAAAAACATACTTCGAAAAACGCATAACGGCACACGTGCGGTGTTTATTGTCCGGCAAGGCAAAACACTTTCGCGCACCTTGGTCTTTTGCATAAAAAAAGACGGAGCGAAAAAGTTCCGCTCCGCAACGAAAAAATGATGATGTTCTATAAATGTTGCCATGTTAGCTATTGGCCAACATAACAGGCATTACAAGCATAAGAATGTCTTCTTTTGAGTTTTCGTCATCAACTACAGGTGTGAGCAGTCCGGCGCGGCTCGGGTGCGACATCTGCATCAGTATGTTCTCGGTGTCGAGATTGGACACCATCTCGATAAGGAACTTGGCGTTGAAGCCTATTTCCATAGGTTCTCCCTCGTATTCGCACGACAGACGTTCGCGGGCGTCGTTGCTGTAGTCAATATCCTCGGCTGTGATAATAATTTCGTTACCACCAGTTTTTATGCGCACCTGATGTGTGGTTTGGTTGGCGAAAATGGACACACGACGAAGCGAATTGAGGAACGAAGCTCTGTCCAAAGTGAGGCGGAAAGGATTTTCTCTCGGTATTGCACGCTCGTAGTCGGGATATTTGCCATCTACAAGGCGGCAGGCCACAAACATATTGCCGAATGAGAAAAATACGTTGGTTTGGTTGTATTCCATTGTAACGTCGCATTCCTCTTTGTTGGCCGAAAGTATGTTTTTAACCAAATTTATTGGTTTTTTGGGGAATATGAAACTCTTGGCCTCATCGGACACCACGTCCAAACGGCGGTAGCGCACAAGTTTGTGGGCATCGGTGGCAACGAATGTTGTATGTTCGGGTGTGAGTTCGCAGAAAATTCCCGACATCTGCTGACGCATATCGTCGTTGCTTGCCGCAAAAGTAGTTTTTGTGATGGCGTTTACCAAAACCGAGGCAGGCAGAACCACTTTGGTTGTATCGCCTTTGTCCTGCATTGCGGGGAAAGACTCCGGATTTTGGCCTGCAAGGTGATATTTACCCTCGCGCGACACTATTTCGATACTGTAGTTTCCCTCGTCAACAGCAAATGTGATGGGTTCGTCGCTCAAGCTCTTCAGTATGTCAAGCAACATTTTTGCCGGTACAGCTATCTCGCTAATATTCTCCACTTTAGCCTCTTCGAGTTCCATGGTAACCATCAGGGTGGTCTCCATGTCGGTAGCCTTGACGGTCAAAGTTTTGTCGTCCAAATGGAAATGGAAACAACTTATGATCGGAACGTTGTTGTTTGTGGTTAGCACTCCGCTTAACGCTTGCAAATGTTTTGCAAATAACTGACTGTTAATTATAAATTTCATTGTTCGATAGTTTTTTTCTTTGAAAACACTTTGCAAAGTTAGATATTTTTTCAAAGATATTGAAGAAATAGTTTTTCTTTTTTATCAACATTCTGTTAATTCGTTGATAGCCAAATCACTCCACTGCTTTATGTGTAGCCACATACTGTTTCACACCTCCTATTATAAGGTTGCCGGTGTGTTCTACGGGTTCATATAGCATCGAATGCTCTTTTACCGAAGTAGTGATTATGGCATCTTTGAAATCGACAAGAGTTATATAGTACAGCAACACGCTAAGTATGCACACGCATTTTACCATCCCGAAAAGGGCTCCCAGCAGTTTGTTCAGCACGTCGAGTTTCATGACTTTCAGCACTCCGTCGGCGAACTTGCCCGCAAAAAACGACAGCACCACCACACCGACAAAAGTTACGAAAAAGGCTACAAGTATGGCACTACTACCGTCTATGCCAATAAGTTCCGCCACAAACGACGAAAAATGCACCGCCACGTAGGTACCCAAAAGCAGTCCCAAAAGCGAACACAACTCAAATACCAGCCCTTTTTTAAAGCCCTTGTATATGAACCATGCCAAAGGCACAACCAATATCAAATCCAACCAATTCATATATGTCGTTATTTTTTAATTATTTACAAAAAACTCACAACAAATTATATTTTTTTGCAAAGTTACACCATTTAATTATATAAAAATGAAAAAGAAATTCACAGCGTACATTTGAAAAATAAAACGTATATTTGCACCTAAAAATAATGCATGAAATTTTAATTATGTGCAATAATTTGATAACCACGACGATTGCGATAGCCACTGTAATAATGGCGTTTCTAAACTTTTCGTGCGGCGGCAAAAACCCTGCTGACAACAAAGGACAAGTCTTAACGAAGGAAAAAGATGTGTATTACAGTATTGTCAATATAAAATGGGGGGCTAAAGATTTTTATTCCGGGGAAATCCCCGATTCACTGAAATATCCTCTATGTGATTACAATCTATATTTCGCATTCAACAGCGACAGTACCGTAGATTTCTTAGATTCATATCCATTTGACGAGACTGGAAATTATAGCATTGAAGGACAACTCATTACTTGTCTTTTCACATTCTCTTTTTATAATGAAGACACAAAATCAAAATTCAAAGAAGCAAACGATGGTAAGCACAACTACAAAATTATTTTTCTGTATAAAGACAACAGACTGTACTGCCTCGACGAACAGGTACGATACAAAAAAAATTGGTTGGAGAAAAGAAGCGCCGCTTTTGCTCGAGAAAAATCAATACCTTAGAAACGCCGGGGCATATACAAACAACAAATATAACGTTTATAACCGTGCCGACCTGAAACCCCGCGAGCCCTACGACACTACAGCCGACGCCCTGTGCGTGGTGGAACGTTTCGACTGGCGTACCGAAACTACTTTCAAAAACGGAAAACGCAACGGCTTGTTCAAAAAGTACATCAATAGCAGACTTAAATTATTTGGTTTCTTTAAAGATGGACAACCATGCGGTGACTGGTACGAGTTCTCATCTGAAGGTTACACACAGTGTCACTGGAAAGAGGAAAAAGAATGCAATTGCGACGACTTTTATAATGATGAAGATGAATTTGTTGATCTTGATTAAGAACTATTAAAAATATGAATATGAAAAAAACAATACCTTTTATAATAATAGCATTGTTGGCCTTTGCCACGAACATCGCAATTGCCCGCAACTACCCTCTCACCATAGCAGGGATACGTGTTACCGACACCAACGCCGCCAATATCACCGGGCAGGGCATTTCCGGCACGGTAAGCTACAATCCCACCACCCGCACACTTACGCTGAACAACGCCACCATAACCCACACTCAGCACATAATAGACTGCGACAGTACGATTTTCATACATTTGGTGGGACATAATTCATTGGTAAACATTTCCGGCCTCGGCGATGCCCTTTACGCCAAAGGGGACTCCGTTGTCATAGAGGGTCCTGGCTCAAGTTCGCTCAACGCCGTGGTGTTTTGTAGCGGTGCCAATTCGGCAAACGGCACACACCTGATAGTGCGCGGAGGCTGTACCCTCAACGCCTTTGGATACTACGGCATTACAGCAACCGGCTCGCGCACGGGAGAGCTGTTCACCATAGACAACTCCTTCGTAAACGCCAAGGGACACACCGACTACTCCATCGGAGGATTTGCAAATTTGGTATTCATACACACAGCCATAAACAAGCCCGCAGGAGCATACTACAAATCCACCACCCAACGCTTGGTATATGCCAACGACACCGTTATCCGGGACACTGCAAGCATTGTTCCAATCTACCCAATACGCATTGGCAAAACCCTTGTTACACACCAAAACGCAAACGATATTGTAGGGCCGGAAATCGTAAGCGGCAAAGTGCAATATATCGACTCCGTAAAGACGCTCCTGCTAAACCATGCCACATTGAGTTTTTCATCTCGATTATCAAACGAGGCCACAATTTGGTGCGACAGCAATATACGCATACTGATTGTGGATTCCAACCATGTAATCCGCTCGGGTAACACCGGTTATTGTTCAGCTATATATTTAGGCGGCCAGCAATCGGTAATAGAAGGTACTGCCAACAGTTTTCTGCAAGTCGACAGCGGATACAACACCATTTCTTCGAAGAACTTACATATAACGGGAGAAAGCAATATACGTGTCAATGGAGCTATAGTTTGCCACAGAACAACCTACAATCCGATGTCAAAACTTATTATAGACTCCTGCAAAGTGTTTGTATCACACTACATGCACAACAGAATGCCAATAACCGGTTTTCCCAGTGTATCGCTCAACCGCTCCTGCATAGTATATCCGCCATATTCTCATTTCGATACCATTTATCGTAATTTCAGGACTTATTCGAACAGCGGAAGTTTTTACGATTCCATTGTTATAAATCCCTGCGAGATTCCCTTCCGCGTTTATCCGGTAACTGTGGCCGGCACTGTATTCCACAGTGGCAATATAAACCAGCTTACGGGAAACTATTGCACGGGCAGCATCAGATACGACCCCGACAGCAAAACTCTGTACCTAAGAAACGCCCAAATAACACCATCCACATCCCTGGACGGAATTGTCTGCGACAGCAATATCACTATTAACCTTACAGGCATAAACACCATTATCAACCAGGGACAAAAATACGGCATACTACTCAAAGGCACCACTTCCGTGATAGAGGGCAGCCACAGCAGCGCACTACAGATACAATCACGTGTATCACCATCCATATACGCTTTAAATGACCTGACAGTACGTGGCGGATGCAAAATAGAAATATCCGGCAGGGGAATCAACGGACGATACGACACTAATTCCCCCTCCACTTTCAAAGTGGACAGTTCGTTTATATCCATAACACCGATCTCGTCCAATACCGAAAACATAGCGAATTTCAACGAGATGCTTTTGCACAACGCCTACATACGCTATCCAGCAGGTGCGTTCTACTCCAATTCATCACAGTATTTACGCATTATTTATCCCGACAACAGCCTTATTGTCTACGACTCCGTAGTAATAGCCCCGACAGATAATCCGCAGGGCATACATACTGTACAAAAAGCTGAAGCTCTGATATTTCCGAACCCCTCATACGATAAAATCAACATACTCTCAAGTCTGCCCATGAGCCGTTTGGAGATTTTCGACACCAAAGGCATTAAGGTAAAAGTATTGCAGTCCGACGCAAAAAAAGCACAAATCGACGTGCGACACCTCCAAAGCGGCATATACATACTGAAAATCCACCACAGCACAGGAATTTCCGTAAAACGTATCGTAGTAAGGCACTGATACATAGGACATTTTTTTCAACTCGCATATTCTATTTTTGACAATATCCCATTTTTTTGCTATATTTGCAACTTACTAAAAAAAACAGCATTTTACATAAAACACTGACAATTAAAAGGATAATAAATATATGAGAAAACTTGCCGTAGTTGCTTTCGGCGGAAACGCCCTTCTACGAAGCGGACAAAAAGGGACTTTTGAAGAGCAGATAGCCAACGTGGAACAGACCTGCGAGTGCCTGTGCAACCTTATCAAACGTGGTTACAACATCGTCATCGGACACGGCAACGGCCCTCAGGTGGGCAACGTAATGCTACAACACGAAGCAGGTGCCAAAGCATTTGGCATACCATCCATGCCTATGGACTACTGTGTGGCCGAAACCCAAGGCTCCATTGCCTACATGATCGAGATAGCACTGCGCAATATGTTTGCCAAAAACGACATCTACAAGGATGTGGTGACTATAGTAACCCAGGTGGCCGTGAACAAACTCGACCCCAAATTCCAGAACCCCACCAAGCCCGTGGGTCCCTACTACACCAAGGAAGAGGCTGAACGCCTGCACAACGAAACAGGTGCAATATACCGCGAAGACCCCAAAGGCAACGGCTGGCGCAAAGTGGTGGCTTCCCCAAAACCCAAACGCATAAACAACATTAAGATTATCAAGCAGTTGGTACGTGCCGGCAATGTGGTTGTAACCGTAGGCGGCGGCGGCATACCTGTGGTCGAGGAGAGCGACTATGTACGTGGCGTTGAGGCTGTTATCGACAAGGACCTTGCCTCGGCTTTGTGCGCCATACAGATAGAAGCCGACGAACTGTACATACTTACCGATGTACCAAAGGTTTACATCAATTTCCGCAAGGAAAACGAGAAAGCTCTCGACACCATCACCATCGACGAAGCCAAACGCTACCTCGAAGAAGGTCAGTTTGCCGAAGGTTCTATGGCACCGAAAATACGTGCGGGAATCATGTTCCTCGAAAACGGCGGCAGGGAATGTGTAATAACCGAGGCCGGACAATTAGAAAATCCCTATTGCGGAACGAGAATAGTTAGAAAGTAGGAGTTCGGGAACTTGGAGTTGAAAGTTGAAACATAATATGGACGACAGAAACACATTATCACCCATAGGCAAAATTGCATCATCGCCGCAGTTTAAGCTATTTTTGAAAAAATTGGCTGTGATGGGTGTTATCATAACAATTATCGGACTTATTATGAAACTTTATGGCATAAAAGAAGGTGAAACGTTGCTCGTTTCCGCCATGAGCGCCCTCGCTTTGGTGGCTTTTTTCGCTGGTTATATACCCTGTCCATACGAAAACTTCCACGGTGTTTGGAATTTTGTCATGAAACTAACAGGATACTCGTTGGGCGCTGCAATTATTGGATTACTGTTCAGCATAATGCATTGGTCTGGTAGCAGTTTAATGTTGATTGTCGGAGCAGTAGGGTTAGTTTTTTGTGCCATATTGTGGATATGGTTTTATTCGTTACTAAAAAAGAATTCAAACAAACAATAATATTTATAAATTAAAACAAGAAAAACATGGCTTACAATTTAAGAAACCGCAATTTTCTGAAGATTTTAGACTTCAGTCCCAAGGAACTCAACTATCTGCTCGACCTGGCACGCGACCTGAAACGCGCTAAATATGCCGGATGCGAGCAACCCAAAATGACCGGCAAGAACATCGCCCTTATTTTTGAGAAAACCTCAACCCGTACACGTTGTGCTTTCGAGGTCGCCGCCAAAGACCAAGGCGCACACGTTACCTATCTTGGTCCCACAGGTTCGCAGATAGGCGTCAAGGAAAGCATGAAAGACACCGCCCGCGTTCTCGGACGTATGTACGACGGTGTCGAATATCGTGGTTTCAAGCAGGACACCGTCGAGGAACTGGCCGCTTACGCCGGCGTTCCCGTTTGGAACGGTCTTACCAACGAGTCACACCCCACCCAAATTTTGGCCGACTTCCTCACCATGCAGGAACATGTAGACAAACCGCTCAACCAAGTCACTTTCGCTTACGTAGGCGACGCTCGCTTCAATATGGGCAACAGCCTGATGGTTGGCGGCGCCAAGATGGGCATGGACGTGCGTATCATCGCCCCCAAGAAACTACAGCCCGACACAAAACTTGTGAAACAATGCAAGGAAATAGCCAAAGAAACGGGTGCCACTGTTACCGTTACCGACGACCCCGTTAAAGGCGTTAAAGGCTGCGATTTCATCTACACCGACGTTTGGGTAAGTATGGGTGAACCCGAAAAAGTTTGGGAAGAACGTATCAAGATGCTGAAACCCTATCAGGTGAACGCACAGATGATGAAAAACACAGGCAACCCAAAATGCAAATTCATGCACTGCCTGCCCGCTTACCACAACCTTGAAACACAGGTGGGACGCGACGTGCACGAAAAATTCGGTCTCGACGGCATCGAAGTTACCGAAGAGGTTTTCGAGAGCGAAGCCTCCATCGTTTTCGACGAAGCCGAAAACCGTATGCACACCATCAAAGCCGTTATGGTGGCTACCCTCGGCGACTGATGATTTCGGAATTATACAATATAAATAATAATAAAAAAAGACGCCGTTTTATGGCGTCTTTTTTATTTGCTATCCTGTATAGACGATGTGCACATCGTCTATACACAGAAAAAAAATGTACAGACGTGCCATGGCGCGTCTACACGGATTTATGTACAGACGCGGCGCGCCACATATTAAATAAAAATGTACAGACGTGCCATGGCGCGTCTCAACAAAAAACAATAAAACAATCAACAAAAATTTCGTACCTTTGCACAAACGAAAACGCTTTGACAAATACCCATAACAATTTATAAATCAACAAACGGCATGAAAAACGACAAACTAAAAACCGAAATCATTTCATACCTTTACCTTATACTTGGCAGCGCTTTGTTCGCTGTTGGCGATGTGATGTTCGTAAATCCCTACCACCTTGCGCCCGGAGGCGTTTACGGCTTGGCCAACGTTTTCAACTCGCTGTGGGGATGGAAAATATCACTTGCCGGTGTATGCATGGACATTCCATTGCTTATCATAGGAACTATAATACTTGGACCCAAATTTGGAGTAAAGACGGTGGTTTCTGTAGTACTGATTCCCGTTTTTACGTTTGTAATGGAGACTTTTTGGGGATACGCTCCACTTATCCACGACGGGGATTTCTTTGATGTACAGGCACATGCTTCGCTGTTCTTTATGGACGGCGAGGTGCAACGTTTCTTTATGCCCGATTTTTTTCTCAACACAGTGGTGTCGGGACTTATCTACGGCGTTGCCATTGGCGTGATATTCCGTGCCGGAGCCACCTCGGGCGGTAGCGACATCATCTCAATGATCTTGCACAAATACACCCATATATCGCTTGGCACCCTCGTGCTCATAGTGGACAGCCTTATATCGCTCACAACACTTATCGCATTCGACGACATTCGTCTGCCAATATACTCCATTATACTCATCTATATCGAAAGTAAGGTTATCGACCTTGTTGTGGACGGTATTAAGACGTACAAAACTGTGTTTATCATAACCGACAGAACCGAGGCAATACGCGATTTCATAATCAACGACTTGGAGCGCGGAGGCACCTGCTTTGCGGGTACTGGTTTGTACAAAGGTGTGGAACGCAAGATGATATACGTTACCCTTGAGCGCTCCGACCTTGTAAAACTGAAATCCAACATACGCCGCCTCGACCCCGACGCTTTTATCAACATCATAGAAAGTAGCGAAATAATGGGATTCGGTTTCAAATCGCTACCCGAAAGTAATTGATTAACAAGGGATTACATCAGCAGACAATCCTAACGATAGAATTCATAAAAAAAACGCATGAACAGCTCTGAATCAATCCATTTGTTTCGGGCTGTTTTCTTTTTTGGGTCGCCGTGCAGGAGGCACATAGCCCGGACGGAACACCTTGCGTTGCGAAAACAGCAGTATAGCCGCCAAAACGGCACCCAACACATCACAGATAGTGCATGAGGCAAAAACGCCTGTAAGCCCGTCGCCACCGAAATAAGTGAATATATCGGGTACTATAAACATCATCGGTATAAGAAATAACACCTGACGCGAAAGGCTCGTTACTATGGCTATCCAAGGCTTGTCGATTGACTGGAAAAACTGCGAGTTGGTGATTGTAAAACCTATCAGCGGAGCCATTACAAGGAGCAGCGGCATTGCCATAGACGATATGTTGATAAGTTCTGTGTCTTTGGTAAACATTCCTGATATAAAAGCGGGGAAACACACAGATGTTATGGCGCCGAAAACACCTACTGCCACACAAATCTTCATGGTCAAAATGTACACCTCTTTAAGGCGGTGGTTGTGCCCCGCACCGTAGTTGTAGCCTGCTATGGGCTGCATACCTTGGCACAATCCCAACATAAGCATAAGTATGAGCATGGCATAGGAGTTCACCACCACATTGGCACCAACGGCGAGGTCGCCGCCATAGCGCAAAAGCTGTACATTGAGCAACGCCACAACCGCCGAACCAGCAAGGTTCATCGAAAAAGGACTTATGCCTATCATCAGTATGTTGCGAAAGATATAGCCCTTTGGTTTCCAAACATGCCTATGGAAACGAATGAACGAACTATTTTGAATAAAATGCAAGACCGAAAAGAATGCCGACACCGCCATAGAGATGGTCGTTGCCCAAGCCGCACCGGCTATACCCAAGTCCAATTTATATATAAACAGTGCGTCGAGAATGATATTGAGCACCGCCCCTCCTGCAAGTATTATCATAGCTTTTATGGGATAGCCCGAGGCACGTATCAGTCCCGCAAGGTTGAACGTAAGTGTGGTGAGAAACATGCCCGGCAGCACAATTATCATATACTCGCGGGCGTAGCCTATTGTGTCGGCGGAAGCTCCGAAAAGACCGAGGATGTCGTCCATTTTAAGGTATCCCACGCCTACGAACAGAAAGCCGAAAATAAAGGTAAGTATAACGCTGTTGCCCAATATTTTCTCTGCCCAACGCTGGTCTTTGCGTCCCAACACAATACTCATACGACTTGCCGAACCTGCACCCACAAGCGAGCCAAAAGCATGTATTATGTTCATTATTGGCATGGTAATTCCCAGTCCCGTTATGGCCAGCGCACTTACGCACTGTCCGAGGAACATGCGGTCCACAAGATTGTAAACCGAAGCAATAATCTGACTGATTACAGCCGGTAGCGCATACACCAGTAAAAGACGTCCAATCTTCTCTGTCTCAAGCTCTTTGGTTTTATCAACAATTGGCATAAAATCAATTTTAAAACTTGCAAATTTACGAAAAAAAATCGACAAATTCTGTGCTATGCTACCAACAAGTGTGACACAAGAAAAATCGAAAATAAACAATCTGTTGATAAAAAAATCCTGAGCAATTTCCATTTCAGAAAAAAACGTATATTTGCACACTTTTTGTAATAGTTTGTGCCGTTCAAATTGGGTCTCGGCGGCGATTCTATGCAGAAAAACAAAAATATAGTAACTAGAGACCTTAAGAAAATGATGAAAAAAAACTATTTTCTCTATTGCTGTCCGCATTTGTATTTTGTCATTTGTCGGCACAGACATTCACAGCCACCAATAGGGATGGCGTAAACATCAACTATCAGGTGATTTCGGCAAGCGACCATACTGTTGGCGTGGACACAGGCCACTCACAGGCCGCGTGGTGATACCCGATTCAGTAACCTTCAATGGCGACACTTATGCCGTAATAAACACTTTCCGCTATGCCTTTGAGAACTCCACAGTTACTTATGTATGCTTTCCTGCGACATTGACCAAAGTCGGAATGTGGTCTTTTTTAGGCTGCACAACTTTAGACACTTTGGAATTTCTTTCATCTATTCCACCTGTCGCTGGAGAAGCACTCTCAAACAGTTATCGTGCCGAATACCTATTTAATAGAAGCAACTATAACACCCGCCCCGACATAAGTGTAATTGTACCGTGCGGACATCTTTCCGATTACCGCAAAAGTCCTTGGGGCTGTTTCCGCAAGCTCAAGTCGCCATGCTCACACCAAATAATTGTATTGCCAGCTGACTCCACAATGCATAACTATCTAAAATTTGATGATATTATAGATGAACGATATAAAATAATAGAAGGAATCTCTGGCGTAGGAGTTGGTGGCGGCGGTATCACTTACCGTAATGTTTATAGTAGAATATACAACAACAGTTTTTACGAAATTGGCGACACTGTAACTTTAGTATGTACAATCTTAAATAATTATGATTCTATACAACCAATGTTTTTCGGCTGGAACAAGCCTTTCATTGCCATCGACAAATCTATAAAAAATTCTATAGGCTACCACGGCTATATTGTTCAAGGCCCCGACACAGTAATAGGATATTTCGGTCTTCCCGCATTTGGCCATCTTGCCGCCAACAACATCTCTACACCCGTCTCGGTAATAGCAAATATGTATATGTGGCGGACTAATGAAAAGTATATGATTGTAGAAGATACGGCTTCTACAATATTCAGCACCGGCCTGTGGATTGGAGGCAAAACCGATAGCAACAAGCTACACTTGGCCGCCAGCAAATATCTCACTAATTCTTATGGCTACGATTACTATCCAGGCCCACTGCGTACAAGTAACGGAAGTACAACATACGAAACAGCAATGCGTTACAACAAAACGTGGCACATATCGCGTGCTATGATTGATGAGCATATAGCCCGTGTGGGAACTTCTGGTTACACCGTTCCTGAGGATATCCTTACATGGCCGGGCAACGGTGATATTGCTGATGGTTATGCGGCACAGCTTGCCCCATACTACGATGCCGACAGCAATGGTCGTTACAACGCCTATGCCGGCGACTATCCCATAATTAGAGGAGACGAAGCTGTATTCACAATTTTCAACGACAACACTGTTACACACGAAGTAAGCAAAGGAGAGCCAATGGGTGTGGAGATTCACGCAATGTTCTACGCTTTCAACGAGCCTTCCGACACTGCACTGAACAACACTGTTTTTGTTCATTACGATATTTACAACCGCTCCGACAGCAACTATTACAACACATATCTTGGTGCTTTTGCCGATTTCGACGTAGGTTATTCACATTCAGACTATATTGGTTGCGATGTGGCAAGGGGTATGTTCTATGGATATAAAGGCTATGACGGAGTATCTCAAACTGCAAATATGTTCCATGGCAAATGGCCTGCCCAAAGTTGCACTTTCCTTGGCGGTGCCTATCTGCCTGCCGATAATACGGATAATCCTGCAATAAGCATGGGAGACACCATAATCCATGGCGACACTATTGGAAACTGTGGCATAAACGGAATGAATTTTGGCAACGGCATTGCCGATGACGAGCGTATGGGCATGACGAACTTTACTTATTACAACAACTCTACTTCTGGCATTAATGGAGATCCCTTTCAAGTATCAGATTTTTACAATTATATGAGAGGTTTTTGGAAAAACGGCACAAAAATAACCTACGGTGGAAATGGTACCAACACTTCTGCCTTGCCTTGCAACTTTATGTTCCCGCACAACAGCGACCCTTGGCACTGGGGCACCAACGGAGTTGTTTCGGGTTTCTACTGGAGCGAAAGTCTTACCGACACTTCTGCAGGTGCTTCGGCAAATCCATTCGGCGACCGCCGAGGTATAGGAGCCAGCGGACCTTTTACTTTCGAGGCTGGAACAATGCAACAACTTGATTTAGCATACACTACTTCTTTTGTTGCTGCTGACTCAAATAATCAATTTTTTGATGCAGTTGTTGTTCTCGGCATAGCCACCGACAACGTGCTTCGCCAATTCAACCGCGACACAACCGACAGTGGAAAACCATTCACCTATATGCCCTATTCCGCTCCTCATGTGGTAGGAATAGATGAAGCAGTGCAGGAGACTACAAATATACTGGTATATCCCAACCCAACAAACGGACTTTTGAAAGTTGTAGAAACGGGAAATACCAAAAGCACAAAGATACAGTTGTTCGACATGTCGGGACGCTTGCTGATGGAAAGCAACACTGAAAAAGGTTACACAACCCTTAACCTGTCCGAATTAAGGAACGGTATTTATGTTCTTAAAGCCGATACCACAGTATTCCGAATTGTAAAGAAATAGAATAATTCAATCAAAATTATAAAAAAGAATACAGACACGGCACCACGTGTCTGTATTCTTTTTTACATTCACTCCATCATTTTCGTTACTGCCGCAAGTATCTCATTTGGTGTGGTGTTTTTGAGGCAGGCGAGGTTCCCTTTTGGACATTTGTTGTAGCCCAATTTACTGCACGGACGGCACGGCATTTCTTTCTCCAAACTCACAAAATTCCCCTCACACTGCGGCATATATGGATACATTCCGATTTGCGGAGTGGTGTTGCCCCATATCACAACTATTTTTTTGCCGTGGGCGGCGGCTATGTGCATCAATCCGGTGTCGGCGGTAACCACCACTTCAGCTTCTTTCACAAGCAGTGCCGACTGGTTGAGGGTAGTCTCTCCGCAAGCATTATAAACATTATCGCCAAATGCAAATCCCGTAGCCTCAATGCGTTGCCGGTCTTTGATATCGCCAAGGAGAACAAAATTGTACTGTGCGTTTTCGGTAATACGGCAAATGTTTTCCGGCGGTATCTGCTTGGTGGTGTAGGTGGCTCCGCAAACCACGGCTACGTACTTATCGAACGGCGATTTGAAATCAGGTTCGGGAGTGTCGAAGAAATCAAGTCCCTGTTTGTCGTTGCACACGCCGAGTTTTGCCACAGCATTGAAATACCTGTCCACGATATGAATATTGGGCATTACCGACTTGTTTTTTGTTTGTACGTACCACCATTTGTGCAAGTTAAGTTTGGGAAATGTACCCGACGGCCTGCACAGGGCAAGCTTTACGCGAAATGAACGCAGGTTGCGGTGCAAATCAACCACAAAGTCAAAACGCTCGGCCCGCAGCTCGGCTATGGTTTTGGAAAGATTGTCAGAAAAAGAATGTATCTTGCTGATATTCGGATTGTTAGCAATAACTTGGGCGAACTTGCTTTTGGTAAGAAAATGTATTTCGGCATTAGGATAGTGCTTTTTCAAGCAACGCACCACAGGTGTTGCAAGCACAATGTCGCCAATGGAACTAAACCTAATCACCAATATTTTACGCACCTGTCTCATAGTTATTTACGTTTTGCCGAAGGTTCAGTATTCTTTGCTTTTCGCCTTCGTGTGAACAGTGATTTCCATGTGTCGAAATCCTTGCTGTATTTTATACCAACTCCTTGAGTATAAGGCATGTCTTGTTTGGTATAGTCGTTAGCGTTGGAGCGGTTGAAAGCTATAAGGTGGAAATTCGGCGATATTTTGTAGCCGAGAAGCACGTCTCCGATTATGGTGCTGGCACTGCCGTCGTCGAGTTGGTTTAGTGTACGTGCGTCGCCGCCTATGCCGAAGGTGGTTTCAAAATAGAAACGGTTCCACTCCTTGCTTATGTCAATATCCAATTGATCGGTAACCAGCTCGTCGCCAGATTTATAGTTGATGTTTACGTCCACAAACTCAACCATGCTCGACACCACGCTGCTCACTTGGTTGGCCATAATATCCAAACCGCTTGAAATACCATTAAAACTACCTATTGTCGAGGATGTTGAGGAATAGAATTGGCTAAATGCCAAAAGCGACATGGTCTGATTTATCATCTCTCGCTCGTTGGTGCGGTCTATTATGGCAAACACCTCCTCTTCTGTGGACTGGTCGGCGTTGGGCAGGCGGAAATCGAACTTTATTGTAGGGTTCAGCAACTGTCCGCTCAAAGCAATTATGCTCTCCACATTCACTGTTTTCGTGGTCTGTTCCATCGACGAAGATGCGGAGTAAAGCGAAGCGAGATTTACCCGTTGCGAATAAACGCCCTTTATGTCGATATTGGCATCGGTAGGACTTCCCGACCACGAAAGCGAACTGCCGTTTTCCAAGGTCAATTCCCTCGAAATCAAATCCATAAGGTCGATTTTGAAGGAACCCGACTGAATAATGTAATCGCCCGAGAGCGAAAATGGGCTTCCCGAAGCTATACTCAACTGCAGGTTTCCATTGCCCACAGCGGCCACTGAAGCATTCATCTGACTGAAATCCATAGGCATAGAGAATTTCAAATTCGGATTGGCCGCAATGTTGATAAGCAACTTGTAGCGTGAGTTGTTGTCGTTTTCGATACGCCGCATGGAGGAGTTCTTTCCTAATTCCTTGGTTACGAATTTGATAAAATTCTGTTCAGAAATCTGTTGCTTGTCGCTAAGAGATATAAAGAATGTGCTTCCTTGGTTGGTGGTTGCGTTGGCTGCTACAGTAATATTGTTCACGGGTCCTTTCACCGTACCGCTTATATTGGCGAAAACCGTGCCATAGAACAGGTCGTTGTCCTTGGCAGAAGTGTTCATAATCATTATATTGTCCGAAACAAGCGACAAATCCACAACAAAATCTCTCAAATAATTGTGATTTATCGTACCGTTGATATAAGCCATGTTGCCTTGCGGGTCGACGAACTCAAAGTTTTTCATAAAAATCTGGTTGTCATCCAGATACACAGTATCAGAAAAACGATAGATAGTATTGAACATATCTACTTTCAGCAAACCGTTGTCGAAAATGGCCTCGCCGGTGATACGCGGCTGGTTTAAGGTTCCGTTGATGGCAAAATTTCCGTGAAGTCCACCTTCGAACTGCGACGAGAAAGACTTTAGATACGGGGCTACGGATGTAAGGTCGAAACCATTGAAAGTAGCCTCGAAATCAAGTTTCCCATCCTTTTGGGGATAATAGAAACCTTTCATATTGATGGGGTAACGCACAAGGGTGTCGTCGCCCATAACGGATGTAAGCAACACCCCAATCCTGTTTTTATCGGCATCCCAACGAGAGATGATTTTGGTATTGCCCATACTGCGTCCGTTTAGCTGCCAATCCTCAATATCCATGTTGGCATCGTAATAAAGGGTTTTGTAGAAATCCCTGAGCGAAAGGTTACCGTAGAGCGACCCTCCAATCGAAAGCCCTATATTTTCGAGAAAAAGGTCGAACACACCTACATCGAACTTGTTGAACCTAACATTAAGTTCGTCTGTGCTGTCGGGACTTACATATCCGTTTACAAGAAGCGACTGCTGGTCGGACTCCACGAGCAAATTCTTGATATTCAAAAGTTTATTTCCGTAGATAATTTCGTTTTTGTCCGCCACCTGCCATTTTTCTCCTTTTACAGAGAACGACGAGCTCTCGATTCTTACACGATTTTCCTGCGGTGTGCTTTCCATAGCTATGTGCAGGTCGCCGGAGGTGGGAGCATTCTCTTTGTCGTCCCACCATAGTAACATTTTGGCGTCGGAACTTCGGCTTTTTATGCCGAAGCCCATGTTTTTCAATGAAATGGCAGAACTATACGACAATGCATTGGCAATGCCTACTGCTGTGAGATGGCCTTTATCTGCGGAAACACTGATTTGCAGGTTGTCGGCAACGATGGAGCCGTATGCAATGGTATCCACTCCCCTGAGACTTGCTTCCAATTCGTCCACGGTAGGATTGTATTTGCAATATATTCTGGCACTGTCGGAGAGATAAAGTCCAGGCACTATGGTACTTAGCACATTATTGGGGTCATTGTAAATAAGTTCTATCTCCAAATCGCAGTATAAATTCTTTTCTTCGACGGCTTTCTGTATTTTTTCGTAATCTTCGTCTTTGAAAGGATTATGATACACAGGCACATAGCGGTGGCATAAATCTTTTGCCCATATTCCAAAATCGGAATAATCGAACTTGCCTTTGGCAACACAGTGTAGCATATCGCAATCGAGGCTTATGTTACGATAATCGTCCATCCGTCGCGAAAGCAACGAAATCTTGTTCATGTGTATATTGCGGTCGGGGAGCCGTAAATCCATATTGTTTAGCATAACCGAACCTACCAATTCATCAAGGGTGTTGCCGCTAATGTCCAAACTTACCTGTCCCGACAGCACCATGTTTATATCGGAAGTGTTCACCAAGCCAAGTTGCGCCAAATCAAGAGTTTCCAGATTGGCAGTGGCTGCATATCTGTTTGCCTTACGGTTAAAATCGAGTGCCGCAGAAAGGCTTATTTCGGCCAAGGGGTCTTCTATGCGCATGTCGGCATCAATGGCACGTCCGTTCATTTCGGCGTTAAGTTCCACATAATCAATTCTTTCGCCGTGCATGGCGACATTATTAAGGAGAGCCTCCGCCGAAAGTTGCATACTATCCAAAGAAAGCCCCGCTCCCTGCAAAGTGATGTCGAAGCCCAAAGCCGACACAAAATTGTTGGGAAATAAGTTCTTTATTACGAAATTGTTCGATTTTATACTGCCTATGTATTGGCAATTATCTGATTTTGAATCTTTTTTAAGAATAGCGTCGGCAGATATGCCACCGGCCTCGGTATTTATTTCGGCAGAGGCCATAAACTCCTCGGGGGTGCCGACAAACACCATATCGCCAATCTCCACCGGCGAAAGGAACGATAGCTGTTTCGGTAGCTGCACACTGCCTAAGCGGTCGGGATAACGTATTCTTAACCAGTCCTCTACACAGGTTACCATATCTATTACTTCACCATTGATGATAGTGTTTTTCATATCGGGGATACCCGTTATGTAGCCGTTAAGTTTGAGGTTTGTACGAGTGCCAAAGGCCAGCGACACATTTTCGGCGTGCAGGTCGGCCACAGGACCGTAGAAAAGCCCCGAAAACTCGAGTTTTTCATCCAATGGCCACAACACAGGAGCCCAATAAGAGGCATCTTTAAGGCAACCCACGCTACCTTCCTTTATATCGGCAAGCATGTGCACATTATTGATATAGTCGCTCATATCATGCCATCCGTTGTAGCGCAACATAACATCACCTTTTATATGGGAGCCTTCGGTGTATAAATCCAAATCAGTAACACTTATCCCATAGGGAGTTACATACACATAACCCGAAAAGTCATTCATCCGGAAACCGCTTTTTTCCCTCGCAGTCATGGAGTCCATTCTAAGCGTGATATGGTCGTTGAGCACCCTTACATTCCGCATTCTAATATTGATGTCCGAATAATCCATCGCCTTGGGGTTGATACCGTATCCGTTACGTTCTTTGCCATAGTTCTTTAAACGCATTTTATAACGCAGATTTGTGATATTCAACCTATTAACTCTTACAATAAAATCATTTTTCTCCGTTTTTTCTTTCTTATCCTTTTTGAAATAATTTATCAAAAACTTGAGGTTAATGCCGTTTTCGTCTATGCCGAGGAAATAATATCCGTTACGTATCGACACATGTTGCAACGACAATCCTTCGGAACTGACGGGTATCCCATTGAAATTCACTAAAATACGTTCAAAATCAAATATTGTATCGCCCTTAGGGTCGCAAAGCAGGACATTGTACAGTCGCACATGGTCGAAAATGCCTATGCCTATTGCCCCCACATGCAATTCGCCACCCGTTTCCTTGGACAGGTAGGATGAAACCCACGAGCCTGCCAGAGACTGCACCAAGGAGTAATTGGCCAAAGCTAAAAGCACATAAACGGCAATGAAAATTCCCCACAAAGTCTTCCCTGCAATGGTGAGAATTCGTTTGACCAATGGTTGTTTCTGTGCTTTTTCCATCGTTTTTGAACCTTTTGCCGAAAATACGGTTACCGTAGCGTATCCGCCTTTCTTCAGAAACCGATATTCAAATTTTTAATAAACATACGGTAGTTTTCATCACCGCTTCCCGGAGGCACGGCCATAGTGCGGCTTATATGCAGGCGGCGCGCCGCAAAAATTCCCAGTCCACCGTTGATGTTGGTATATATCCCCCTCTCCTGCACAAGGGTGGTAGGCGGTGCCGAAATGCTACGGAACATCCTCAAATTCTCATCGCCCACAAAAAGGTATAGTGATATGCTATCACCCATAATTTTGGGGGTATCGTGGTCGGTAATTAGTTTAGAAAGCTCGTTGCCGAAAAACGAACGGTTTATCTGCGACGACATCTGCAATTCGTTTGTAGCCTCCTTGGTGGGACACAGAACATCTACATGCAAAAGCGAGTCGCTGCCTTCATTATTGTAAAAGAAACGTATCATAGGCTGGTAAATACGCGCCCTTGCTACATTTGGCCAACGCAACAATGCTCTCGGCGGAGTAGATGTGAAAGTAAATATCGACAAATTGCCGTTGTTCACACTTATGCTATTGCTCTCCAAAGTGCCTATCAACGGGGTTTCGGCAGTAACAGTCATTCCCGTCTTCAGATTAGTCACACGCAATTCGTAAATTTTGCTATCGTCTAACAAATTTGCTGTGGGACAGAAATATACCGGCTGTGAAGGAGCATGGAAATCTCCCTCCCTTTTATTGGTAAGCAGTTTGTATTGAAAATCAAATACAGTTCCCGTTTCCGAAGTCTTTTCGAGCAATGACAATCCTCCCGAAGTTTTCTCCACAGCGTCCCATTCAACGATTTTTACACTGAGTTCCCCTTCGGGATAGTTGGACGAATCCAATATCGACGACATTTGTAGCATATCGCCCTCGCCCAAAAAGCATTTCTGCACCCTTATCCACGTGGTATCGGAATCTTGGTCGAGCAAACCGTACACAACCATCGTTTCACGCCATTCGGCATTGGGATTGAAATCGTTGTCGCAAGCCGATGCAAACACGGCAACAACAAGTGCCACAAGCAATAATCGCAATACTTTCATACCCTTATCAATTATTTTTTAGAATTTTGCCCCAATTCCTATATATCTGATACACAGAAGCATTTCTTAATTCTTTACCATTTCTTCTGCCACCTGCATGGCTTTTTCCAGACCGTCGGGATTTTTGCCACCGGCTGTGGCGAAGAACGGCTGTCCTCCTCCCCCGCCCTGCATCTCCCTGCCGGCGGTGCGGACGATGTTGGAGGCGTTTTTGCCGGCATCTACGAGGTTCTGTCCCAAAACCACCATCAGCGCGGGTTTTCCACCTGCCACGCTGCCGAGCACTATGGCCTTGTCGGGATGGTTGGCACGCAAAGCCAAAACATTGTCCCTCAGTTGGTTGATGTCGTAATCAAGTTTCATCACAAGCACGGCGGACTGTTCCAGCTTGGCGGCAATGTCCTTGCAAACCTCGTTGGCTTTTTCCTTTTGGAAATCAGCGATTTGCGAACGCAGTTCGGCATTTTCGTCCATCAGTTTCTGAATGGCGGCGAGCACGTCTTTCGGACCTTTGAGCATCTCTTTTATGCTGTCGAACTGGCTCTGCAGGTTGTCGAGTTGTTCCTCCACATAACGTCCGGTAACGGCTTCGATACGACGCATTCCGGCAGCGATGGCGGTCTCTGCCACTATCTTGAAACTGCCGATGTTGCCCGTCGCCGACACATGAGTGCCGCCGCAGAACTCCACGGAGTCGCCGTATTTCACCACACGCACAAACTCGCCGTATTTCTCGCCGAACAAGGCCATGGCGCCGAGTTTCTGAGCTTCGGCTATAGGCATTGAGCGGTGTTCCTCCAAGACGATATTTTTGCGTATGTCCTCATTTACAAGACATTCCACCTGCTTTATCTCCTCAGGGGTAAGTTTGGCGAAATGCGAGAAATCGAAACGCAGACGGCTGTCGTCCACCGAAGAGCCTTTCTGTTCCACATGTGTGCCAAGTACTTGACGCAGAGCCTTGTGCAGCAGGTGCGTGGCGGTGTGGTTGTTTTCGGTGTTGTGGCGTTTTTCGGCATCCACCTGTGCGGTGAAACCGGCGGAGATGTCCGACGGCAGCGACTTTACGAGATGCACGATAAGGTTGTTCTCTTTCTTGGTGTCGAACACCGCAATCTTGTCGTTATCGTTGAAAATCAAACCTTTGTCGCCAGCCTGTCCGCCGCTTTCGCCATAAAATGGTGTCTGGTCGAAAACGAGTTGGTAGAACTCTTTGTCCTTGGTCTTTACCTTGCGGTATTTAACTATCTGTATGTCAGCCGAAAGGGCATCGTAGCCGATAAATTTCTCTTCCTGTTCGCCGTTTACCACAACCCAGTCGTCGGTATCGACGGCGGCGGCGTTGCGCGAACGCTGTTTCTGTTCGTCGAGGCCTTTCTGGAAACCTTGCATGTCCACCGTCCAGCCTTTTTCCGAGGCCATGAGCTGTGTTAGGTCTATCGGGAAACCGTAAGTGTCGAAAAGTTCAAAAGCGAAAGCTCCGTCAATGGTATTACCTTGATTTTTAGCAATATAGTTCTCGAATTTGATAATACCGTTCGACAGGGTGCGCAGGAACGACTGTTCCTCCTCGAGAATGATGCGCTGTATCAGCTCCTGCTGTTTTTTCAGTTCGGGGAACTGTGCGCCCATCTGCGCCACAAGCGTAGGCACGAGGGTGTTGATAAACGGCTCTTTGAAATCGAGGAAAGTGTAGCCGTAACGCACGGCACGACGCAGAATTCGGCGTATCACGTAGCCGGCCTTGGCGTTGGAAGGCAGCTGTCCGTCGGCGATGGAGAAAGCCACGGCACGAAGGTGGTCGGCACATACGCGCATAGCAATGTCGCTTTTCTCGTCCTTGCCGTAGGCTATGCCCGACTTGGCTGCAAGTTCCTGAATAAGAGGCTGGAACACGTCGGTGTCGTAGTTGGATCGTTTGCCCTGCATAACCATGCACAGACGCTCGAACCCCATGCCTGTGTCGATATGCTTGGCCTTGAGCGGCTCCAGAGTGCCATTGGCCAAACGGTTGTACTGCATAAACACAAGGTTCCATATTTCAATCACTTGCGGATGGTCTTTATTTACCAAGTCCTTGCCGGCGATTTGCTGTTTTTCCTCGTCGCTGCGCAGGTCGATATGTATTTCGGAGCAGGGTCCGCAGGGACCTTGGTCGCCCATCTCCCAGAAGTTGTCCTTCTTGCTTCCCGAAAGGATGCGGCTTTCGTCGATATGCTCTTTCCAATAGCCGTAGGCTTCCATGTCCTTATCAAGACCTTCCTTCTCGTCGCCGCCGAAAACGGTAACATACAGGTTGTTACGGTCTATCTTCATCACTTCGGTAAGGAATTCCCACGCCCAAGCGATGGCTTCTTTTTTGAAATAGTCGCCAAACGACCAGTTGCCGAGCATCTCGAACATAGTGTGGTGGTAGGTGTCGTGTCCCACCTCCTCGAGGTCGTTGTGCTTGCCGGACACACGTAGGCATTTCTGCGAGTCGGCCACACGGGGATATTTCGAGGGGGCGTTGCCGAGGAAGATATCCTTGAACTGGTTCATTCCGGCGTTGGTGAACATCAGCGTGGGGTCGTTTTTCACAACCATAGGTGCCGATGCAACTATGTGATGCTGTTTGCTTTCGAAAAATGCAAGAAACTGTTGTCTAATCTCCTGAGATGTCATGTCTTTTGTTGTTGAATTGTTGATTTATGAGTGAACTGTGATCAGTGATAAGATTGTGGTTAAATTGTGAATTGTAAATTATTAATTATCAATTACTCATTACTCATTACTCATTACTCATTACTAATTATTAACTAATGTGGTTAAATTGTTAATTATTAATTATCAATTACTAATTACTCATTACTAATTACTAATTATTAACTAAAATCTGTATCCCACGTGCAAGGCCACTGCGGAACGCAATTTGCTATTGTTCCAACCAAAATCGGTGCTAACAAACCCGTAAAACCTCTCGAATGTGAAGCCGGCACGAAGATTCAGCGGTTCCCACGATTTTGAATAGTCGATAACCCCCGGGCGATAGTTTAATCCTGCACCAAAGAGGCAATTCCAGCCATATAAGTCCACAATTGCCAAAGGGCCGAAAGTGATGTCCAGCAATGTGTTAGTGGAAAAATACACGCCGCCCATCACTTGTTCGTTGAAACGTACCGCAGCTTCACCGCCTATATACACAAGAAAATGGTCTAATTTAGTATTGAACGAAAGTCCAAAACCAGCGTTTGCACCTATGAAATACCTGTCGCTACTAATTGACGAACGCGAGGCTTTGGTTGTAGGCGCAGGAGTGGCGGCTCCGCCAAGCACCCAGCACACCTGCCCTTCGTGGGCGGGAGGAACCATGCACACAAGGTTTTCCCAACGGCGAACCAGCGATTCGCCCATCTCGCGGAATTTCTGGTCCACTTCGTTGAAATCTTTGGCCATCATAAAGTTCTCGTCCTTCGACGAAACGCCTTTCAGCAGACGGGCGAATTTGCCGTTCTCCTTGGAGTCGGCGTCGTCGCTGTTGATGGCGATAAGGTAACTTTCAAGCTTTTTGCCGCCAATGGTTTTCTCGTGCACGAGGCCGTTGACGTGCTTGAAATAAGGATTTTCGAAATCCACGCCCTTGGTGCCCAGATTGGCGTCGAGCGAAGCGTTGTCGTAACCGTCGGTGAACGAGACAATTATAGCACCTTCGTACAAATCGCTGCCAGCTTTATAGTTTTTGGACACATATTTGTCGAGCATCTGGCTTGCCTTGTCGATGGAGTAGTAAAGAGCCGTGTTGCTGCCCATCTGCAAGTTGGTGATGAAATCGTTGAGTTTTTCCTTGCTGGTGGCCGTAAGCGGCTGGATAGCAACGGTGTTTTTGTCGGCGTAGTTCATCGAGTTGAACGCGATAAGGCCGAGTTTTACATTGCCTTCGGGACATGCCTTCTCCAGTATGTTGATAAAGTTGATGGCACTCTGTTTTACACGGTTGAAGTTGTTTCCCAGCGAGTTACTGCAATCGAGGGTAAGCACAACCACCATGTCGCTCGTGGCCACATTGTCGAGTTTTGCGTTTTTCACCTCGCTGTCGGGTTCCCAGCCGGTGGAAGTCATTTTGTAGAACTTCAGTCCGGGGCCTTTGTCGCTCAGGTCTTGTTCGCATTTCACGTCGCGGAACACAAAACGCTGGTAGTTGTCCTCGATAGCCGTGCCGCGCAGAGTGTCGGTCTTGGCAAATTCGATGTTTTTGCTTTGCAGGTCATATAGTTTGCCCACCCATTTACCGTCCTCCACCATAAGAGTGTAATTACCTCTAATCCAATATTTTGCTCCTTTTGGCATTTTTTGAGCCATTGCCGAAAAAACAAGCGACAACGCCAACGAGAGCAGAATTACCTTTTTGTTCATAACAGTTGTTTTTATATAAATATCTTTGTTTCAATACTTTAATTGTAAAATCCAAAACCTTGGATTTTTTTTCTTAAAACTGCAAAGATACTGATTTTTTGCGACAAATACAAGGATTTTAGGATATAATTCTCTTCGTTAAGAATTTTCCTGTCATATCACAATATTTTTTAAGACTTGCAAATTCACGTTTTTTTTTTGCGAACTACTTTTTTTTTCAACAACAGCGAAGTGATGAATAATTCCTTGAGGAGCTTTGCCTTGCGCACAAGCCCATTGAAAGTAAGATTACAAATTGAAAAGTTTTTCGGCGTTGGCGGTCGTAATAGAGGCAACAGTTTCTAAATCAGTGTTTTTGAGTTCTGCGATTTTTTGTGCCACCAAGGTACAGTAGGCACTCTCATTGCGTTTGCCACGATAAGGCACAGGGGCAAGATAAGGTGCGTCTGTTTCTATAAGTATGTGTTCTATAGGTATTTGTCGAACAACTTCGGCAAGAGTAGCGTTTTTGAAAGTCACCACTCCGCCCACACCAATATAAAATCCCATATCTATAGCTTTTTCGGCCTCCTGAACCGAACTCCCAAAACAGTGGAAAACTCCAATCAAATTATTGTTTCTGTGCTGTTTAAGCACTTCAAACATTTCGTTGTAAGCCTTACGCACATGCAAAGCCACAGGCTTGTGGTGTTTGCTTGCAAGATTTAACTGAAAATCAATAGCTTGCATTTGTTCCTTGCGATAAGTCTCATCCCAATAGAAATCCAAACCTATCTCGCCAACAGCAACATAATCGTCGGGGTTGTCGTTTAGCTGACGTTCAACTATTTGCAATTCAGATAGATAATTCTCTTTGACCGAAGTTGGGTGCAGTCCCGCCATTTTGCGAAACACCAGTGGGTTGGTATTGTAAAGATTATCCAAATCGGATATGTTACTGCTGTCGATGGCGGGAAGGAGCATACGTTTAACTCCTGCGTTTACAGCGCGTTCCACGACCTCGTTACGGTCGGAGTCAAAAGCCTCGTCGTATAAATGACAGTGTGTGTCTATTAGTTGCATTAGTTGGAGCAGTGTTTTTGTATCATATTGGTAATCAAAGTATAAAGCCCCAGAAGTTCTTCATTATTGGCAAGCATTTTTTTGTGTTTGGCAATGGTTTTTTCATCTCCACGCACGGCTGGTCCTGTCTGCAATTGCCACAAATCGCCCAATGTGGCTTTTTCGGCGGTGAGTGCTATTATAGGATACAGTATCTCGAATGGCACGTCCGCGGATTCGCTTATGTCTTGTGCCACAGCATTTAAAGCGTTCGCAAAGTTGTTTGCAAACACTGCGGCAAGGTGCAATTTTCGTCGTTGTTCGCTGTTGATGTCGTAAATCTTTTTCGACACAGGCGAAATAAGGTCTTTCAGTTGCTGGAGCACATCACCGCTACTTGCCTCCAGACAAAATGGCAGTTCGGAGTAGTTCATTTCCAAATACTTAACAAAAGTCTGGGGGGAATAAATCACACCTATTTTTTGTGATAGCGGTTTCATAACCTCCATAGGCACGGCACCTGAAGCATGCACGCAAATACCTGATTTTGAAGATGTTTGTGTTACAAGTTCGTATAGAGCGTCGTCGGTGATGGCAAAAATATAAAGGTCGGCATTGTCCGAAATTTCGGAAAGTTGGTCGGTATATTCCGCATTCAACTGACTAGCAAGGACTTGAGCGGAATTTATATTTCGCGAATATATTTGTAAAATATTGTTGCCTGCTTTATGCAACGCACGTGCAAAATGTGTTGCTACGTTTCCCGAACCAATTACAACTATTTTCATAACAATCAGTTGCAATCAAAAAGGTTGATTGCCGTAGGAATTTGCTTTTCGCCTCCTGAGGGTTTAGTATTCGTCTTCCTGAAAAAAGAAGTCCTCTTTTGTCGGGTAGTCGGGCCAAATATCCTCAATACCGTCATAGGCTTCGCCCTCGTCTTCTATTTCCATCAGATTTTCAACAACTTCCATAGGAGCTCCGCTACGTTGAGCGAAATCAATAAGTTCCTCTTTGGTTGCCGGCCAAGGAGCGTCTTCCAATTTTGATGCCAATTCTAATGTCCAATACATATTTATAGGATTTTTTATGTTTGCTTATTTGGATGATTGCCAATAATGTTCGTTTTTGTTTTCCAATTTCAAAAACATACGCGAAAGCACGAAAAGATAATCCGAAAGTCGGTTGATATACTTTAGTAACTGTTCGTCAATAGGTTGCGAGTTGTTTAGTAGCACACAGCAACGTTCTGCACGACGGCATATTGTGCGTGCGACATGGGTGTGTGCAGAAATCACACTGCCTCCAGCAATTATAAACGCCTTGTTTTGAGGAAGTTCTGTGGTCATTTCGTCAATACTTTTCTCCAAATCGGGCACAGCATTGTCGGGCAGTTGGGGGAGTTTTGAAATCCATTGCGGATCCTCGGTGGCAAGCAGTGTCTGAACTGTAAACAGCTCGCTCTGAATACGTTTCAGTTCAGAGTAGTATTTATCACTCAAAGGCTGTGCCAATTCGGCCACTAAACCGATGTAGGAGTTAAGTTCGTCCACTGTGCCGTAAGCCTCCACACGGTCGTCGCACTTCTGCACCCGCGTGCCACCCACAAGCGATGTGGTTCCTTTGTCGCCAGTTTTCGTGTAAATCATTGTGTATTATTATATTACACGTTCAACAGCGGTTACTTCGGGTATAGCTTCTTTCAATGCTGTTTCTATGCCTTGTTTGAGTGTCATCATGGCGTGCGGGCAAGAACCACAGTGTCCCTGCAGTTTTACGTAAACAACTCCGTCGTCGGTCATTTCTACAAATTCAACATCGCCGCCGTCCTGTTGCAAATACGGACGAATTTGCGACAGAGCCTTCTCCACTTTAGGAACTGTTTTTAGTTTTTCTTCTATGGTCATAATTTAAGTATATATATGATTTTAAACTTATTAAACTATTTTTTTGTTTAAAAACGTTTTGCAAAGATACATTATTATTTGCTAATAAACAAGAAAAAAACTTTGGCGTATCATGGATAAAGTCCAAACTCAAACGTAACTTCATAAATACAAAGATAAGAAAAAGATTTCATGCGGTGATAAGAAATTGTTTTTTCGTGGTCAAACACATCAAAAAAAATAGAAAACAGTTTTTTTTTCATCCATTTTGTCGCAGATACTACTTTTGAGCTTTCTTAAAAAAGGTGCGGCGGAGCCGAAAGTTCCGCCACACTGCCATAAATCCACCTTTATCAACTCTTAACTCTTAACTCTCAATTATCTTTCACCAAGCGCACTGAGTACCCGAAGTAGCGGCTGTTGCTGTTGCTCGGATTAACATTCCCATTATCGAAGAACAGGTAGTACGAGTGGGTATTAATGCTGTGCGTGGACGACCAGTAGTAGCCACGGGAAATTGCATATACAAAAATGCCACTGCGGTAGTATGCGGCAGGGAGGAAGGCACAACCAGCTTCCTCTAACGCAAGCCATCCGGCAGATGTACATTTTGTACTCCAAGTGCTACCCTCATTTATGGTTCCCCATGTAACACCTGAAGGTGTGCCTCCATTATAGTTATCAGGGAAAATTATAATGCCATTTACAGGCGTACCATCAGTGTTGATAGTAGCCTCCGTGTAACGAGCATTTGCTGTACCGTTCACCGTGGATGATGTGCGACAGTCTGAACCCGGAATCGGACTATTTGATGGACCCAAAATCCAAACCCACTCATCTTTGGTTAGAGTGCGCCATGTTCCTGCTATGTCGGAACCTATTGAATTATTAACGCCCCAGTCGTAATTAGCGCTTGTACCTACAAGATTGGGGTCGGTCATATTTGTAGAAGGACCATAACCATAAACATTATTTGTGTCATTTAGATTGCTGGTAATAGAGGTTGCCCACGGCTGATAATTAGTAGCATAAGAGTCCTTCGAGGTATTGTTGTAGCCACTTGTACCCCAACCAAAAAGGTCTATCCAACCATCTTGTGTGGCACGGTTTGCAGTTGCGGTATTGTTGCCCGTAGCACTGCCTATATAGTTGTACTGGGTGGGGGCAAAACGCCATTTACCTGTGGAGGCTTGGTACTGCAGGTTGCCCGGGGAGAATATCACCTTTCTTTTACCAGCCACAGAAAACTTGCCGACAACTCTTTCAAACGCCAAATCATCTATAGTAGCGGCATATACGGTATTGCGGGCGAGGGCTATACTTCCTGTTCCCATATCAAGGGTTTTGGTAGTATAGCAATCGTCGGTGTTGTAGAACTGCATGGTGAGGGTGCCACTATTTGTAAGCGGAGGCAGAGCGATATACACTTCTTTGGCCGATGAAATATCTATGTAACTATGTGTGCCGTCGGTGCAATTTACTGTAATGCTCGTTCCGCCTGAAGAACTGTACGATATAGCAGTGGTTGGAGCTGCTGTGGTGAATGTACCGTAAAGCTGTTGTGCGGAGTGGGACACAACAATCTTGCTGAGACTGTCGTTGCTACCATTTGTACTGGTTAGGGCAAGTTTTAGTACGGTTACAAGGTTTTTCATTTCAAATCCTAAGTAGTACGATGATGGGGTTGCGTCGGTATGTGCAACCATGTATGTAGTACCCGAAAGCGGTTTTAATGAATTGTAGGTCTGTGTATTAGGTAGATTAACGGTAATTCCGCTACTTGATTCGCTATTGCGTATCGATGTTGGATAAACCGCCCAATAGCAGTCTTTTCCACTATGCGTATAAGCCCCGATAGTACCTGTAAATTCGGCTTTGGTGCTGTCGTTTGGATCGATGGAGTGTGTCCGTATAGCGGTGCCGTTGATGGAAATTGTGTCGTTCGGCTGCCAGAACACTTTCCTGTCGCTTGTGTGCATATATGCCTTATTAGCACTCTGCCGGGGCATGGTGGCAGTGGCGTTTATGTTACGTATCAAACGTATTGTTGTCGGGTCGGGAGCCATTTCCTTGGTGCATGCGCCTCCCAAGGCTGCTACAACCGCAAATGCGGCCATAAGCTTTGTCATTGTTTTAAGGTTTGTTTTTGTCATGAAATTTATTTTTTTGTAGTTATTAACTTTTAAGTTTGTTTATTTTTTTCTTTTTGTGCTGTCAAAATATACTCACCCTCCTTTCGGCGGACGGCAAAAGAATAATAAAAAAGAGATGTCCGCAGCTTGGACATCCCTGTTCCATATAAAAAAATCGTATTTATATTACGGCAAAAGTCCGCCGCAAGGCAATAAGTAAATTCCACACCGTTTCCGGCACACGGAAAAGCAGTTAAATGAATACGTAACTTATTGTGGCTCAGCGATTTCGGGGGGGGGGGGAAATCCTTAATAATCAAACATTTACACATGCTTATAGCACGCGTACTTTTTATAAGTGCTTGATTATCAGAATTTATATGCATTCTATGTATTTTTAGTACAAAATGCAAAGGTACGATTTTTTTTAATACTGTATGTTTTTTTTTCGGAGATGTTAAAAATTCCCGATTTATTCTCCGCTTCGCTATCGAAAAGTCCACTGGACTTTTCTTCACCATCCTCAGAGAGTTTTTTTACTCCCCCCTGTAGGGGAACTGTTGGGCTACCCTGTTTTGTATGGGTAAAATTATATTATCTTTTTCTCCGTAAAAAACGACAACTCCCTAAGTTTCTTAAACCTAAGGAGTTATCATTTATATATGACTGTTATTAAAACAGTCCTTCCAAAATCTTGTCATCAACCATATTGGGCAGGGTGACTTTGAGTCGTGGTTCGGCCTCCATGGCACGTTTTATAGCGAACACCGCACCCTCGTTGCGAGCCCAGCTGCGACGGCTTATGCCGTTGTTCACATCCCAGAAAAGCATGGAATGCAGTCGGC